>NZ_PAQR01000053.1 GCF_002709775.1 Thalassospira sp. | reverse complement strand
GATTGGCGCGTCCCTGACCGCCATCATGTGTGGCGTGTCCTATGCGACCTCGGCTGAAATGGCCAGCGAACAGGGTGCATTCCCGGGTTATGGCGATAACGCACAGGAAATGCTGCGTGTCATGCGCAACCATCGCCGTGCCGCTTACGGCGAACAGGAAGGCTATGAAGGCCTGTCGATCAACCCGGTTCCGCTGGTTGCTGCCGACAGCCCCTATGCCGATCTTCCGGTTGCAGCCCGCGCTGCCTGGGACAAGGCGGTCGAGCTTGGTGAAAAGCACGGCTACCGTAACGCCCAGACCACCGTTATCGCACCGACCGGCACCATCGGTCTGGTCATGGATTGCGACACCACCGGTATCGAGCCTGACTTCGCACTCGTGAAGTTCAAAAAGCTTGCTGGCGGCGGTTACTTCAAGATCATCAACCGTACCGTTCCGGTAGCACTGGCAACGCTCGGCTACACCGAAAACCAGATCCGCGACATTGAAAAATACGCGGTTGGTCATGGCACCTTGGTTGGTTCGCCGGCGATCTCGCACGAAGACCTGAAAGCCAAGGGCTTTGACGACGAAGCACTTGCCAAGGTTGAAGGTGCTCTGAAGAACGCATTTGACATCAAATTCGTCTTCAACAAATACACGTTCGGTGATGACTTCTGCGTCAACACGCTGGGTCTCGATGCCAAGGCGATCAACAGCATGGACTTCAACATGCTCGCAGCCCTTGGTTTCGACAAAAAGCAGATCGAAGCAGCCAACACCTATGTTTGCGGTTCGATGACGCTGGAACAGGCCCCGCATCTGCGTGAAGAAGACCTGCCGGTCTTTGATTGCGCAAACCCGTGCGGCCGTATCGGCAAGCGTTACCTCTCGGCTGAAAGCCACATCCGCATGATGGCCGCGGCACAGCCGTTCATCTCGGGTGCGATTTCCAAAACCATCAACATGCCGAGCAGCGCAAACATCCAGGATTGTAAAGACGCTTACATGCTGTCCTGGCGTCTGGGCCTCAAAGCCAACGCGCTCTATCGTGATGGCTCGAAACTCAGCCAGCCGCTCAATTCCGCACTGGTCGAAGAAGACGATTACGCGGATCAGCCGACCGCTGCCAAGGCAGCCCAGGCGTCCGAGCAGATCGTCGAGAAAATCATCGAGCGCGTCATTCGTGGCGACCGTCGCTCCCTTCCGGGCCGCCGCAAAGGCTACACCCAGAAGGCCACAGTTGGCGGTCACAAGGTATATCTCCGTACCGGTGAATACGAAGACGGCAAGCTTGGTGAAATCTTCATCGACATGCACAAGGAAGGCGCTGCGTTCCGCTCGCTGATGAACAACTTCGCAATCGCGGTGTCCATCGGCCTGCAGTATGGCGTGCCGCTCGAAGAGTATGTCGAAGCCTTCACCTTCACCCGCTTCGAGCCGTCCGGCATGGTTTCGGGTAACGATGCGATCAAGATGGCAACCTCCATCCTTGATTACATGTTCCGCGAACTGGCGATCTCTTACCTTGGCCGTAACGACCTCGCCCACGTTCAGCCGTCCGACATCCTGCCGGATGCCGTTGGCGAAGGCGTTGCCGAAGGCGACCTTGGCGAAACCGCCGAGAAAGCTGGCGATCAGGCGATCGAAACCATCCGCAAGGTGGCTTCTTCCGGCTTCGTACGTCGCAACCTCTATGTTGTTGATGGCGGCGCCCCGGCCGAGGAACGCATTCTCGAGGTGAAATCAACCGGCACCGACGGTCATGGCCACAGCCATACCCCGGAAACGGCAAGCACCACCACGGTGACCAAAACCACCACGACCGAGGCCGCAGCGATCCTGTCCACCAGCGAAGAAGTCATCGCCAAAACCGATGCCAAGATGGACCAGATCCGCGAAGCCCGCATGAAAGGCTACGAAGGCGACGGTTGCCCGGATTGCGGTAACTTCACCTTGGTGCGTAACGGCACTTGCCTGAAATGTGACTCTTGTGGCGCGACCACCGGTTGCTCCTAAGGGTCTCGGCCCTACCGAACAACTGATCTGATCAGCAAACCGGCCGGGCTTTCCCGGCCGGTTTTGTTTTTAGATATGGAAAAAGGGAACGCGCTATGACCCTGCCCGCACTTGGTAACGACACAGCCCTGATCGTTCTGGATGTACAAAAGGCCATCGATAACCCGCGCTGGAACAGCAAAAACAATCCGGGCTACGCCGATGTGATTGCAAAGCTGCTGGCTGACTTCCGTGCGGCCAGCCTGCCCGTGATCCATGTCCGCCACGAAGAAGCCAACCCCGCATCAAGCTTTTATGTCGACGGACCGGGACAACCGTTCAAGGACGAAGCCCTGCCGATTGATGGTGAAACCGTCATCGCCAAGCAACAGAACTGCGCCTTTGTCGGCACAGCACTTGAAAAGCACCTGCATGATCGCGGGATCAAACGCCTGATCTTTACCGGGGTCGTCATCCACAATTCGATGGATGTCACCATCCGCATGGCCCATTGCCTTGGTTTTGAAAACTGGCTGGTGCTTGATGCCACCACGGCCATTGATGTCACCGATGCCAATGGCAGGACCTTCGCAGCCCAGGACGTGTTTGATCTTTATGCCGCGGTTCTGGCCTCTGAATATTGCCAGCTCACCAAAAGTGCTGACGTCATCGCAGCGCTCGCCTGATCGGAAAACGCACCCAAAAACAGTGTTTTGGCACAGCCGGTCAATAATCCGGCACGCCATGCATAATCCTTCGCGCAGGCCCGGCTATTCTCAAGCATGGGTACAAACCGCTGATCATGTAGATCAGTCATGCGGAGGGTGTGATGAATTCATCCGGAACAACTCAATCGGACTTGCAACAGGTCGGCGTTTCACTGCAGCCGGAACGTTCGACGTCTGTCCAGTCTCACCCTCTTCCTGTTGTGATTATCGCGCGTGATACGCCGGATCTGGCCCGTCTGATGGGGGCTTATCTCGGCCGTGCCCGTCTGGCCCTGTTACCGGACTGGAACGCGGCAACCACGCTGATCAAATCGCTTCAGACCCACAATATCGGAATTCTGGCGGTTCTGGGTTTTCCGGATAACCCGGCATCCATTCCGCTTTCGGCGAAACATTCCAGACCAGATGCATCACCCCTGCGCAACGATCAGCAGGTCGTGTCCCAAACGTCCCCCCACGCATCTGGCGGCCTGTTTCACCAAAACGTCGTCGTGCCGTTCAAGGCCGTGATTTGATCTGTGCGCATTACGTATCGATGCGTATGGAAAACGAAATAGATGAAGAGGACAAGATACTCGCGTCCCCCCCCCTCGCCTGATCGCAAGCTCCGTCGATCAGGCAATAGAGCCTGTTGCGGTTAGATTGAACTGCAACAAAATCTAGGCAAGCGTATGCAGCCAGTTCTCATAGCGCTTGTCGAGTGCCCCTTCATCAAGGTGGCGTGCGTGCGGCGTAACACCTGCACGCACATCGCCCGGCGTGACATCGTATTTGGCGCGGAAGGCACGGATAAAGCCAGCATCGGTTTCATATCCGCATTCCAGCGCGATGTCATAGATCGACCGTCTGCGCTGCGTCGGGTCGCCCAGAAGTTTAAGGGCGTGGCGAAGCCGCATGTCGCGCAGATACTGGTTCACCCCGCCATACTGTTTAAACAGGCGGTAAAGGCTTGATCGCGACAGACCAAGGTCATCGGCCGCTGTTTCGGCATTAAGGTCGGGTGAAAGAAGACGCTCGCGGAAATACCGCCGGATCATCACGCCCTTCTCGATGTCCTGGCGCATTGCCTGGGTCGCGTTGGTTTCGCCCGTTGCACCATTCAGGCAGGTCGACAACATCATGACGATGGTTTGCTGGATGACGGATATCTGACCGTCGTCCAGTTGATCAATATAACGATGCATCGACAGGATCTGATTAAACAACATGCCGACCAGCGGGTCGCGCTCGGAAAGAAAACGCAGATTGTGGTCTTCCGGATTGCTCAGATGATCCTCAACCAGACGCCGGGGCAAAAACAGATGGAGGGAATTGAACTGTTCGCTGGCCTGGGCTTCGGTGCGCTGCGACAGATCAAGCAACAGCAACCCGCCGGGCTTAAGGACATCGCCACCAACGCCGATATCGGATTTCACCCCGCCATCGGTGTAAAGCTGGACATTATAGTGGTCCATGCCGTCTGCCGCGATCATTTGGGACGTGCGTGAAAAGCTTTGCGAACAGCTTTGCGCCTCGACCATCATCAGGTCGCGATGGCGCCAGGAATCAAGATCGGCAACAAAGCCATCGGCGCGCGTGCGACGGTCCGCATCAACGCTATAGATGCAGTTGATGCTTTCTTTCCAGATCTCGAACTGTGTTGCGCTGGGCAAATCACGCAAAGAAAAACGCGATCGCTCAAGCGCGGCGCTTTTGGGTTCTGTTTGTTGCGTCATACCTTGACAGCCAAATTCAGAAAATAATTATGTAGCCACAGTGCGCCTGTTTTCGTTGATTTTCAAGGACCTTAACATTCGAACACCATCATGTAAGAGACATGCTTAGATAAGAACCGGTCGAGAATTGACTCAAACCAGCTGTCGTCATTGCCGAATGTTTCGCTCGTTGTCACCTGTCGAAATGTTTCCATCCAGCGAACAAAAACAGCAAATGGCAACACACTGTTGCCAAAACGCGACTGGTCAACATCGGATCGGAAGCGCATATTCTCATCAAGTGATTTAGCAATCCGATGAGGTTTACCCATGACCCAGACATCTGCAACTACCGGCAGCACCGCAAAAAGCCTTGCGCCGATCTTTATTTCCCACGGGTCCCCGATGGTGGTGGCGCGTCAAAGCACGCCGGCCTTCCACTTCTTTGTCGATGAACTGTCAAAAATAACCGATGGCGTCCGCGCGATTCTGATGATTTCCGCCCATTGGCAGGCAGCAAGCCCGACGATCTCCACCGCCGCCAAGCAGGAAACCATCCACGATTTCTATGGCTTCCCGCAGCCGCTTTACGATCTGCAATATGGTGTCGAAGGTGCGCCGGAACTGGCGCGTGAAATCGCCGAGGAACTCGGCATTGATACCGATGCCAACCGTGGCCTTGATCACGGCGCATGGATGCCGATGTATCTTGCCCGCCCCAATGCCGACATCCCGGTATTTCAGCTTTCCATGCTGGGACGCGGCAATGCGCGCGACCATTATGAGTTGGGCAAGAAACTGCGCAAACTGGGCGAAAAAGGCATTCTGGTCCTTGCCAGTGGTGCCATGACCCATAACCTGCGTGCGCTTGATTTCAACGAAGGCCCACCGCAGACCTGGGCGACCGACTTCACCGACTGGATGCTTAAGAAAATCGAGGCTGGCGATATCGATGCCCTGCTTGATTATCGCGACACCGCCCCGGGTGCAAAAATGGCCCATCCCGAAGACGACCACCTGATGCCGCTTTATGTCGCGCTGGGTGCCGCGCCCGAAGGCTTTGCCGCCAAGGTCCTGCATAACAGCTACGAGTTCGGCAACCTTGCCATGACAGCCCTTCGCTTCTACGATCAGGATGAGCTCAAAACTGCAGCCTGACGGCGGTTCTTCTTTGTGATCCCGTCCGGCCCCAAGCCGGACGGATATCATGCTTGCGCAAGATCAGATCACTCTTGAAATCACCACCAGCGGTCAGGGCCTTTATGAGGTCACCGAACCGATCCAGTCATGGGTGGCCAGTACCGGTCTTTCGCGCGGGCAACTGACGATCTTTGTCCGCCATACCTCGGCCAGCCTGACCATTCAGGAAAACGCCGATCCCGATGTCCGGCTTGATCTTGAAACCTTCTTTGGCCAGCTGGTGCAGGAAAATCCCAGCCTCTACCGCCATACCTGCGAAGGCCCGGACGATATGCCCGCCCACATCAAATCGGCGCTAACCGATGTATCCCTGACCATTCCGGTATCCAACGGCCGCGCTGTGCTGGGCACCTGGCAGGGCGTCTATCTGTTTGAACATCGCCGCGCACCCCATACCCGCAAGGTCACCCTGCATCTGATCGGCGAATAGGCCCGTTCTGCTTTGGACTAGGCCGCCTGTTCCGCCCCGGACACCCAAAGCCCCTTCACCTGAATTTCAAGTAGTTCGCGCAAGGTTGCGCACATATCTTCGCAGTCAAAATTCTGCGTGCTGAAATGCTCGTGAATGGTGAACAGAAACAGCGCGATCAGGGTCTTCTGAATCAAATAAGGCGGCAAATCAGGATTGAGCTCGCCTGAAAGCTGCGCTTCTTCAATCAACGCCTGAATGGCGGCAATCAGCCCGCTGCTTTCCATCACGGAGTGCACGGCCCCCTTTCTGGGGGAAAAGACAATCTGCTGCATGATCACCTGCCACAAACCGGGATTAAGCCCGACCTGGGTAAAGCGATAGGACGCGACATGCATGACTTTATCGACAAAGGACCATTCCGGATCCATCGTATAAAGCCCCTTTTCAATCGCCTCTGCCATTTGCTCGCCAACACAGCAAATCAGCAATTCTTCCTTGGTCGGGAAGTGATTGAAGATCGTGCCTTCCGCAACCCCGGCCTTTTTGGCGATCTCGCGCGTGGGCACGGCATCAAAGGCCCCGCTGCAAAAGCATTCCCGCGCGGCGGCAAGGATCTTCTGGCGGGTTTCTTCGCGTTGCGCAGTCCGAATATTCATCAACATCCCCTGAGATGAGCACACTCACTGAGCTCACTCATTTAAATCAGAAGATGGGATAAGTCAATTCCGGGCGATATCTGCTGACTGCTCAAGCGCTGCCTGCATCACAGGCCCGCGACATGCCGCAAAAATGTCTGTCCCCGGCCGATAAAGGCCGGTCGAGACATGCATCGCGCCCAGCACGGTGGAAAACAGATTGTCGTGCGAAAAATGCCCTGACTGCGCCAATCCCGAAAGGCAACCGGTCTCAATCCGGTTGGCCTTGGCATAATCATCCGACATCCAGATCATCATCGGCACCTTGGTTTGTTCTTCGGGTGCGAGAACATAGGGCGCGCCATGTAGATACAACCCACCCTCACCCAATGACTCTCCGTGGTCCGAAACATACAGCAGCACGACATTGTAATCCGCTTCGTAGGATTTAAGCTTTTCGGTCAGTTGGGCCACGACATAGTCGGTATAGCGGATCGTATTGTCATAGGTATTGATCAGCTCTTCGGCACTGCAATTTTCAATATCACTGCGCGGGCAATCGGGGGCAAACGCCCGGTGTTCATCAGGATAGCGCTTGTAATAGGTCGGCCCGTGACTGCCCATCAGATGAAAGGCAATCAACTGGTCATGCGGCTTGTCGGATGCGACTTGCCCGTCAAGATCGCGCAGCATCACCGCATCAAAACACGTTCCCAAAACGCAATCCTCGGGGAAGTCATCAGGCGAAATCTCGATTTGGCGCACCCGATCACACACCCCTTTGCAGCCCTCGTCATTTTCCTTCCACAGCACGTCAACCCCGGCATGATCCAGCACATCCATCAGGCTCTCGCTATGGCGCGCGACCTCGCCGTCATAACCAGCATGATCCATCGGCGAAAACATGCAGGGCACCGAAACCGCCGTTGCCGTCCCACACGATGACACATCCTGAAACGCCAACATGCCGTCAATCTGGCTGGTAAAGGGCGATGTCGGGCGGTCATAGCCATTGGCGGCAACACTTTGTGCGCGTGCAGTTTCACCGATCACCAGAAACATCAATGTCGGCTTTTCGCTGTCTTCCAGAACCACCTTGCGGGCATCCTGCCCGATGGCACGAAACGGCATGTCGGCATAAAGATAGCGCCGCTTCACAAGCTGGATCGTGCCGGTGATGTAGTTGGACGGCACGATCTCCTTGCCCAGCACCTTGTTGTTGCGCCCGACCGATGCGTAATCCTTGAAATAAAGTCCCCCGATCCCGCCAAGGACAAGCAACGGCACCAGCATCAAAACCACCCGCTGTCCAACCCCGCGCAACACGGTTTTCGGAAACTTTAGCGGCACAAGGATCAGCAACACCGCCGGAACAATGCCGGTCGCAACAAACCACAACGCCGCCTGCAGATTGAAATAGGAAAGCGCTTCGCCCTGATTGGTCTCGACCACGTTTTCGATCATGCCACGATCAAACACGATGCCGTATTTCAACATCGCATAATGCGCAAGCGCCCCGGTCAGGATCAGGAAAACAAAGAACGGCTTGAACAGATACCGCCAGGAAAACGGCGTAAACACCACCAGCGACGCACAGATCAAAACCACCGGTGCGCTTATGGCAAAGCCGGCATCATAATCGCCAAGCCCCGCCAGAATGCTGTAAAAATGCCCCAGCACCTTCCAGTTCAGAACCAGCGTGAAATAAACCGCCAGCGCCAGCAAACAATATCGATAATCGATCGGTGAAAGGCGTAAAAACGAACGATGTCGCGGCATCCGGGTATCCTTGGGGCAATGAACCATGCCCCAAGGATACCGCGCGAACCTGACAGCAAACTGAAATCATTCGG
The DNA here is from genome assembly GCF_002709775.1 of Thalassospira sp. Taxonomy (GTDB): domain Bacteria; phylum Pseudomonadota; class Alphaproteobacteria; order Rhodospirillales; family Thalassospiraceae; genus Thalassospira. The sequence goes on along the minus strand of NZ_PAQR01000053.1, from coordinate 96,984 downwards.
AATATGTATAAGCCCGCCCGTCAGGCCACCGCGCGTGCCCGCTTGCTTGCACGCAGCCCCAAAAGGCTGTGAATGACAAGGGTCGTGATCACCACCGTCCCGCTGATCAGCGTCATTTCGTCTGGGACTTCATTGACAAACACCCAGACCAGAAACGATCCGAAGATCGCTTCATTAAGCATGATCAGGCTGACTTCCGCCGCCGGAATTTTGCGCGATGCATGCGCAATCAAAAGGAACGACACCGGCAACACCCAGAAGCCGAGCAGCAGCATCCAAACCCAGTCCGCACCAACTGGCGAGAACGGCTCGGCACCGGGCAGCAGGATAAGCGTCACGACAAACGCGCCAAACAACATGCCCTTGATCGCATCAACTTCTGGCTTGGCACCCAGCACATTGAAATAGCCCGCCATGCAGATCGCGGCCCCAAGGGCCAGCATATCACCCAGCGCATTCTTGCCACCAAACCCGGCACTGAACAGGCCCAACAAAGCGACAAACACCACAACCGATGCCACCCAGGTGCGGATCGGCTGGCCGCGCTTAAAGATAAATACCCCGATTAACCCGGCCAGAAGCGGCGTTGCGGCAATAATGATCAGGGTATTGGCCGCATCGGTATTGCGCACCGAAAACATGAAAAGTGTACAGGTCCCGCCGTAAAACAGCCCGGTCAGCATTTCAAACCGGCCGGGAACAATTGACTGCCAAACGCCCTCACCGCGCTTGGCCCCGTGCCAAAGTGCAACCAGCAAAAGGGCGACGGTCAAAAAGCCCAGCCGCCAAAACGCGGTCGTAAAATCATCGGCCTCGATCAGACGCAGCAAAAGCGCATCGGGCGACAGGATCACAACCCCCAAAAGGGCAATCCAGCCACCATGCACATTTTCCAGCCGGTCCTTGAATGCCATCTGATCTGTCCTTCACCCGGCTGTCGCCGCATCAAATCCACAAAAAACAAAGCAGCGCGTCCTTGAACGTGCTGCGAACAACCTATTGTTGCGGGGCTTTCCCCTTATGGCAATTCGATTTTTTTCAACAATTCTGAAATGCAGCTCAAACCCCGGACCAGCCAACATCGCTGGCAATTGCAGCCCTACAAAGAAACTGTTTTGTTTGCCCGCCAACCCCGATAAGTTGGGGACAAATTTGAACATCTGCCAAGCAAAAGGATGGATCATCATGGCTGGTAAAATCGACGCCCATCTTGCCGATCTCGGCATCACGCTTCCGACCGCGACCGCCCCGGTGGCGAACTATGTACCCTATGTTGTCTCGGGCAATCTGGTTCATATCTCCGGTCAGATCACCATGGAAAATGGCGAGCTGAAATTTGTTGGCAAGCTCGGCACCGACTATGATGTCGAAACCGGTCAGAAGGCCGCCCGTCTTTGCGCGCTGAACCTCGTTGCACAGCTCAAAGCCGCCATCGGCGATCTTGATAAGGTCACCCGCGTTGTCAAACTGAACGCCTTTGTCAATTCCGCCCCGGACTTCACCGATCAGCCAAAAGTCGTCAATGGCGCCTCTGACACCATGGTCGAAATCTTTGGCGATGCCGGCAAACATGCCCGCTCGGCCGTTGGCGTTGCCGCCCTGCCGCTGGGTGTTGCGGTTGAGATTGACGGTATTTTCGAAGTCGCCTGATCTTTCGATCCGCCGCAAAAATTCCGCACCGACCCGCATCGCTGGTCGGTGTTTTCTTTTGCCTGCTTACATCTGATGAAAGTGGCTGCGCACCATCTCGGCAAAGACATCCCGCACTTCGTTATGCGCCCCGGTCTTTTCCATCAGGCTGATCGCGTATTTCGGAAGTTCCGGTAATTCATCCCCGCCCCGCAATGCTTCAAGCCCGTCGGGAATGGTGCCGACCAGAAACGCCGTGACTGACAAGTCCGATCGCACAGTTGCCGCCGTTGCTTCGATATTGCCGCTTTCAAACACGCTGCGCCAGGCAATCCCGGCCCTATCAAGGCCATCGATCACGGCGGGTCGAAACGCGCATTCCCGACTGACCAGTGACACCGGAAGTGGGCGTTTTGTCTGCGCCTTTCCCGACTTCGCCCCGACCCAGACCAGCGGCGCCACCAACAGGCAATCGCCTGTGATCTGACCAACCGGCTCCTCGATCAGGGCAATGTCGACCTCGCCATTTTGCAAGAATGTTTTCAGTTCCGGCGAACTGTGACAGCGTAGCGAAAGTTCGATCCCCGGATACTGATCGCAAAACTTGCGAAGCGGTGTGCGCATGAAGCTGCCAACAAGGTCATAGGGGATGCCGACAGTCAGCTTGCCGACATAGCCATCATCACGCATTTCCTGCCAGATCTCGTCATTCAGCACCAACATCCGTTGCGCCTTGCGCAACAACTTTTCCCCGTCCTGCGTCAGGTGCAAACCTTTGCGCGTGCGCTCAAACAACGCGCGCTCAAACTGGGTTTCAAGCCGCTTGATCTGCTGGCTTATCGCCCCTTGCGTCAGGTTAAGCATCTCGGCCGCACCGGTCATGCTGCCGGTCTGCGCCACAGTCACAAAGGCGCGCAACACCGCCACATCAAGGTTTCGCATCATATCCCTGCCGCTGAAATCACTGCATTACAGCTTGTAATGCCATCTATAATGAACATTCGATTTCCTAATGCAAAGATTTGTTTTCTCATGATCTTCGCCCCTCGCGCCACCAAAGGACACCAAATGATCGAAACCCTCCTGCCCGTTTTGTCCTTTACCATGGCCGCTGCTCTATCCCCGGGTGGGGCAACCACCCTTGCCACCGCATCCGGTGCGCAATTCGGCTTTCGCCGCTCGGTGCCATTTATCCTCGGTATCTCGATCGGCATGCTGACCTTGGCCGCGGCCGGCGCGCTTGGACTGGCCAATTTGATCCAAACCTTTCCGACCATCGAGCTCGTCACCAAACTGATCGGCACGACCTACCTTTTATGGCTGGCGGTCAAAATCGCCATGGCCCCGCCGCCGCCCACAGCCCAAACAAGCCCCCTTGAACAGGACACGAATTCAGACAGCAAACCGATCCCGTTTGTAGGCGCCTTTGGCCTGCTCTGGCTCAATCCCAAGGGTTGGGCTGTTACCATCGGGGCTGCCGCCTCGTTCTCTGCGATCACGCAAGACCCGACCGAACTGGCCATGATCCTTGGCGGTGCCTTTGCCTTTTCAGGCATGCTTTCCATGGCGCTCTGGTGTTCGCTGGGGTTCAGCCTGTCGCTGTTACTCACATCCGATTGGCAATGGCGGACAGTCAATGTGACGCTGGGCGTGCTTCTGATTGCCTCGGTCATTCCGATGTGGCTTTAAAAATCGCCTTGACCTCAACCCCGGTTGAGGTCGGACAAGGATCGCACCTTATCCAACCGGGAAATTTAAATGCGTGTCCTTGTTACCGGTGGCACCGGCCTGATCGGTTCGGCCATTGTTGAAAACCTGATCGCTCACCAGCACCAAGTTTTTGCACTTGCCAGATCACAGGCCAGCCAGACCTTATTATCGGATCTCGGCGCAACCCCGATCATGGGTGACATCACCGATCCCGCCGCGTGGGCCGGAAACTTGCCCGCCATCGATGCCATCATTCACACCGCCTGCACATTCGGGGATGATATGGCGGAAACGGATCGCATCCTGCTTGATCATCTGATCCCCGCCGCCCGCCAAATGCCGGGTCGGGTGCGTTTCATCTATACCGGCGGCACATGGTTGTTTCCGCAAACCAAACCGGATGAAGCAATTAATGAAAGCGCTGCTTTCGATCCCTTGCCGGACTTTGCATGGATGTGCGCGGGCATCGACCGCGTACTTGGCAATGATGGCATTGACGGCATCATCATCCACCCGGCCTGCGTCTATGGCACCGGTCGTCATGGCCATTACGGGATGCTGTCGCGTGATATCTAAACCGCGCGTACCGGCAACCGCGTTACGATCATCGGTGCGCCGGACATCACCCTGCCCATCATCCACAACGATGATCTGGCTGATCTCTATCGGTTGGCCCTAAGCCACGCCAAACCGAGATCATCCTGGTTTGGTATAGGCATCAATGGCGTGCCCCATCAACGCCGCGCCCAACTGATCGCCACACATTTCGGCGGTGACGACTGCCGGATCGAAACCATCAGCACCCAAACCGCCATGGACCGCCTTGGCAGCTGGGTCGCCGGCCTTGCCCATCATCAGGTCATGGAAACTCACGCTGCCATGCGCGATCTCGGCTGGTCACCGATCCATCAAAACATCGCAGCCGACATCCAATCGGTGGCAAAGCCCGATTTCTAACGCGCCAATGTTAACGGCATTAACTTTCAGTGCTGATCGATTTCAGGCCAACCACTCCGCCGATTATCATCAGAAGGAACACGGCCTTAAGGGCCGTCATCGGTTCCTTTAGGAACAACCATCCGATCATCGCGACCGAGGCCGTGCCAAGCCCGGCCCACACCGCATAGGCGGTTCCGACCGGAATGATGCGCAGCGTCATCGACAGCACCCAGAAGCTGAGCCCATAGACGCCAAGGCTCAGAACCGTAAAGCGCCAATCGGTAAATCCGTTGGAGAATTTAAGCGATATCGTCCCGATCACTTCAAGACTGATCGCAACAATCAGATATACCCAGGCGAGCATCTTTGACGTCCTTAACTGTAAGGGGTGGTGGCGGTAGGCCCGTTCAAAATGGCCCAATTTTCCCTATGGGGCAATCCCCGCGCCAGCACCCATTCCCGCCCGACAAAATCGCCTTGCTGTAATCTGGATCAAAACGGATGGCAAAACCGTTGCGTATAGTCCCCTGACAGGGCACATTGCCCGACACGTTTTGCAGGCGATGGCAGCACGGATGTTTGCGCCATCCCGGCCCAAGGAACAGGATAAACAGTCATGATCGAAACCGATATTCTGATTGCAGGCGGCGGCATCGCCGGTATGAGTGCTGCGGCACGTTTTGCGGCAGACGGCCATCAGATCGTGATTGTCGACCCGGCCCCTTCCGATATTGGCGAAGGCACGGATCTGCGTACCACCGCTTTCCTTGAGCCGGGCATTGAGACGCTTAAAAAGGCCGGCGTCTGGGATGCCATCAAGCCGACCGGTGCGGAATTGCGCGTCATGCGGATTGTCGATGCCGGTGGTGCGGAGCGCACCCCGCGCGAAACCGCCGACTTTGATGGCTCTGAAACCAAGAACGGCTTCTTTGGCTGGAACGTCTCAAACAAGGCCGCGCGTGTCGCCCTGATGGCGCGACTGGCGAAGCTTGATAATGTCGATTTCCGCTTCTCGACCACAGTGACCGCGTTTAAAAGCACTGCCCGCTTTGGCGAGGCAACGCTTTCCGATGGTCAGACGGTCCGGGCAAAGGTCGTGATTGCAGCAGACGGCCGCAACTCGTCGCTGCGCGACATGGCCGGGATCAAATACAAACGCTGGGCTTATGATCAAAGCGCGCTGGTCTTTGTCGTTACCCATGACAAACCCCACGACAGCATCTCGACCGAAATCCACCGCACTGGCGGCCCGCTCACACTCGTCCCGATGCCAGATTTGAATGGCAAGCCCTGCTCGTCGGTCGTCTGGATGGTCCCGGCAAGCCGTGCCGATGAACTGAACGCCATGAGTGACGAGGCGCTGTCCGCCGAGATCACCAAGGACACCATGAACCTGTTTGGCCCCCTCACGGTCGCAAGCCCGCGCGCCGTCTGGCCGATGATCTCACAAGTGCCATCACGCCTGATTGCCGCCCGCCTTGCCCTGATTGCGGAATCCGCCCATGTCGTCCCGCCAATTGGCGCACAGGGGCTGAATATGAGCCTGCATGACATCGAAACCCTGGCCGAACTTATGGCCAAGGCCAAACTGCATGGCGAGGATATCGGCGCAACCCCGCTTTTGAAATCCTATGAACGCCGCCAGCTACCCAAAACCGTCATGCGCGTCGGCGGCATTGACCTTCTGAACCGCGCATCGATGTTCGAACCGAAAACGCTCCGCGACCTGCGCTATGCCGGCCTCACCGCCATCAACCGCATCGGCCCGCTTCGCAAACTCGCCATCAAGGTCGGCGTGGGCAAATAAGCCCACCCGCGCCTTAGCTTTGATGCAGCCGAAGCTCGGCCATGAAGCCGTCCGCATGATCCGGACGCGGGGAATAAAGCTTGAGCTCGGATTTGGTGTTGCGTGCAATCGCCTCAACAATCGCAAGCCCCAATCCCGAACCATCGGCCTTGTTGCTCGATCGTTTGAACCGGGTGGTCAGTTGGCTGAGTTCTGCTGGGCTAACAGGTGCGCCGCCGTTTGACACCTGCACGATGTGATCCTCGACCACGCGGATATCGACGGGTTCTTCATCGCCGCCATATTTCAGGGCATTTTCGATCAGGTTGCGCATGCAGATCGCAAAGGCATCAAGGTCAATATTGGCTGAAAGCGTTGTCAGATTATCGGCATCAAAGCGGATATCAGCCCCGTCAATCCCGGCGCGTCTGAGGTCTTCAATCACCAGATTAAGGGTCGGGCCAAGATCCTGATTATGCCCGGTCGGGCTAAAGCCACCGCTTGATTCCGCACGTGCCAGCTGCAGCAATTTTTCCGCCAGCCGCGACAGCCGTTTAAGCGCCTCTTCGGTCTGAACCGCGCGTTTGCGGCTTTCATGGCCTTCTGGCAGTTCCAGCACCAGTCGCTGCGTCTGCGCCAGTGCCACCGCAATCGGTGTGCGAAGCTCATGCGCGCTGTTGGCGGTAAAGCTGCGCTCGACACTGAGCGCAGCCTCGAGCTTGCCCATCAGCCGGTTGACGGCCGTCACAATAGTATTGATTTCCTCGATCGGGTCGTCCTGCTCGATCGGGGTCAGGTTGCCTTCGCCGCGTGCCTCGATCTCGTTGCGGACCTGGCGCACCGGGCCAAGCGCGCGGGTGACACTATAGACCACCGCCAGAATGGTCACCGGGATCAGGAAGATCAGCGGGGTGAATTGCGACACCACGGTTTCAATTATCGCTTCATTGCGATGTTCGGTCGGCTCGGCCACCTGCATGAACATGTCGCCATTGCCGGTCACACTGGTATAGACGCGAACCTCATCGCCATTACTGAAACCGGGCTTGAGCGGCGTATCAAACGGTGTTTCCGGCGCATTCTGGGAGCGCAGCAAAACTTCGCCATCCGCGTTGCGCAGCTGATATTGCATGAAGTCATCGAAATCGTCGAAATCCTCGTCATAGTCGCTGTCGTCACCCAGCTCGACGTCAAATCCCGGCTCGGGCAGCACAACGATTTCGCCCTCATCCTGATGATTTTCCAAATAATCAATCACAAGCGTCGATGCCCGGCGCGAGGTTTCAATAAGGGCGGTATCGGCCCCCTCCTCCATCTCATGGCGCGCGGTATAGGCCGCGAACGCCGCACCAATCACCCAGAACACCGCAACGATCACCGTCAGGCGTTTGGTCAGGATAAACTGAAGACTGTTTTGCGCCCTGATCTTCATCATCCCTCAACCCGATAGCCGACACCGCGCACGGTTTTAATCACTTCCTTGCCAAGCTTGCGGCGCAGGCGGCTGACATAAACCTCGACCGTGTTGCTTTCGATCTCCGCCCCAAATTCATAAAGCGCTTCTTCAAGCTGACGTTTCGATAAGGTCTGGCCGGGCCGTTTGACCATCTGATCAAACAGCGCCCATTCGCGCGAGGTTAAATCAACCTGCACCCCGTCGCGCAAAACCGACCGCCCGGCAAGGTCGACCTCGACCCCGACATCAAGCTCGACAAACGGATTGGGATTGCCGCTATAGCGCCGCGACACCGCCGCAAGCCGGGCCGAAAGCTCATTAAGGTCAAACGGCTTGACCAGATAATCATCCGCCCCGGCATTAAGCCCCTCGATCCGGTCTGAAATCTGATCCTGTGCGGTCAGGATAATGCACGGTGTGGCCGATCCCTTGCGACGCAAATCGCGCAACAGATCAAGCCCCTTGCCATCGGGCAGGTTCAGATCGAGCAGCAACACATCATAATTGGTTCCGCGCAACATGATCTCGGCATCAACCACACTTGCGCTGTGATCAACTGCCTCGCCAGCGGCCAGCAAATGATCGCGCACTGCGTCTGCCAGCATCATTTCATCTTCGACCAGAAGAATACGCACCCCAACCTCACATCCGGCTTTATGTCAACGGGTCTGCCCCGGCTCACGACCTAAGCGTGCATCCTGACAATAAGCTGAACGACGCTGTCTGTCTTTTTCAGTTTGCTGTCAGGAACGCACGGCAATATCGGCGACGTTCAAAGAAACTTTTCCATTTTGTGCCCTCACAATCTTATGAAGGAACCGAGCCATGAAAAACACTGTTTTCCCGAAAGCTGCCCTTGGCGTCTTTGCCGCTGCCCTGCTGGCGACTGCCAGCCTTGGCCTGACCACCAATGCCGCACAGGCAAGCGATGACTATTGCAACGTGCCGAAAACCGAATGGCAGAGCATGGATGCGCTGAAAGAAAAGCTCGCAGCTGATGGCTGGGGCGTCCGCAAGATCAAGGAAGATGAAGGCTGCTACGAAGTCTACGCCATCAAGGCCGATGGCAAGAAGGTTGAGGCCTATTTCAACCCGGCCACCTTCGAGATCGTCAAGGAAGACGACTGATCAATAAAGGCCTCCCTCGGCTGAGTGCGGCCCTGAGCAATGCTGTCCCCTGGCCCTCGTGCCTGCCTGCACGGGTGCCCTTGCTCAGGGTCGCCTCCCCGAACCTGTTTACCTGACAAAACACGCACCATCAGGAGTAAGCATCATGTCTGTCAAAGTATGGGACCCGTTTGTCCGCCTGTTTCACTGGGGGCTGGCTGCCAGTTTCGTCATCGCCTGGATCACGGCCGATGAATGGGACAGCCTGCATCACTGGGCCGGATATGCTGCCGGTGGCCTGATTGCGCTGCGTCTTGTCTGGGGCCTGATCGGTACGCGCTATGCCCGCTTTACCCAGTTCATCAAAAGCCCTGCGGCAACGCTTAAATATCTTGGCGATATCCTGCGCGGCACGGAATCCCGTTATCTTGGCCATAACCCGGCCGGGGCGGCCATGATCATCGCCCTCATCCTCGCTATGGCGGGGTGTGCGCTGACGGGCTGGATGTACACCACCACCATGTTCTGGGGCTCTGAATGGGTGGAGGAAACCCACGAGGCACTGGCAAACGGCCTGCTATTCCTGGTGCTTTTGCATGTCGGCGGCGTGATCCTGGCCAGCCTGCGCCATCATGAAAATCTTGTGCGCGCCATGGTCACCGGTCGCAAACGCCGCCCGGCCACCGACGATATCTCCTGAACGAGCTTTCCCGCTCAACGCTTACCCTGTGACATCCTCATTGAAGGTTGTCCCAACTTGGAGCTCGTGATGAACTCCGCGGCAACCGCGTCCACCCCTGGCCGGTTGCCTCTTTTTTTTGCCCCGTCATTCCCGCGCAGGCGGGAATCCACATCTCGGAGTCTGCTAAAACACCTTATCGCCCAATCGGCTTGGCCGGGTTCCCAACAACCGTGGCGCCCGCCGCAACATCACGCGTCACCACCGCCCCGGCACCAACGATCGCCTCATCTCCAACCGTGATACCGGGCAATATGATCGCCCCGCCGCCGATCCAGACATTCTCGCCAATCGTCACCGGCTTGGCGATTTCAAGATGCTGCTTGCGAAGTTCCGGATCGCGGTGATGGTCGGCACAGTAAATCTGCACATTCGGGCCCAGCATCGAATGCCGCCCGATCTTCACCGGCGCGGTATCAAGGATCACGCAGCCGACATTCAAAAACACGTCTTCGGCCAGATGAATATTGATGCCATAGGCACAATGAAACCGCGCCTCGATCCGCACATCATCCGCGCACTCCGCAAACAACGCGCGCAGCTTCGGCCCGATATTGCCGCGCTCTGACGGATAAAGCACGCTATGCTCATGACACGCTTCAAGCGCCTTGTGACGCAACAAGGTGATTTCCGGATCAAGGCAGGAATACCATTCACCGGCCTGCATTTTTTCAAGGGCGCTTCGGGGCATGATGATCAGGGACGTTGTTCGGGACGACCTTCAAGGTACGCCGGATTGCCGGGAACTGCAATCAACACCGCCTGCCACCAACCACCATGCGCCAAAGCTTGAAACACCGCGCTGCTTTATTTGCCCGTCACATACGCCAGATCCGCACCATGGGTGGCAAGTGCCTCACATGCCTCTGCCCATGCAGGGTCACTTTCGTCAAATGCACTGCGCAGATAGGCCGCCGTCATCCTCTGGGTCACGGCAAGGCGATCGGGGTCCTCATCATCGGTTTCCTTTGCATCGTAGCCTGCAATACCACCAAGCCCGTGTTTGCCGCCCTTAAGCGTCAGCAAAAAGTCACTTCCCGGGCTGCAATGGAACGGGTCGGTATGCCATGCCGCCCCGCGTGTGGTCAGATGCGGGTTATTGTCCGCATCCCCCGCCACCACAAGGGTCCGTGTCGTCATATGCGAAAAATCGGGGTTCATGATTGTATAGTTCGCACGCGCATGCGCGCTCAGACTATCGCCGCCATTGCCCGGTGCTGCCAACAACACACCAACCTTGATCCGTGTTTCAATAAGGCTCACATCCTGCACCGCCGGATCCGCCGTATCGCTCAGGCGCGTGCCCAGCAACATGCCAACAGTATGCCCACCCAGCGAATGCCCGACGGCTGCAATCCGCTCTGGGTCCAGTCGCCCGGCAAGGATCGGGTGCTCGGCCTCGATCTCGGTCAGGTGATCCAGGATATGTTTGAAATCCTCCACGCGGGAGCGCCAGAAAAACGGCGCGCCCGGTGCATCCGGTCCAAATCCGGCGACCTTGGAATTGCCATGGGTTGGCTGAATGACGACAAAGCCCTGCTCGGCATAAAACTGTGCCAGCGGCCCATAGCCGTTCATCGACGGAATATAAAGCGACGGCCCATGCCCGTGTGACAACAGGATCACCGGATGCTTTTCACCCACTTCAGGCAAGCTAATCCGCATTTCAATCGGCTGGGGTCGGTCCGCCACCGGCAAGATGACCGGACAGATCGAGATCGCAGGAACCGCGTCGCGAACCGGAATATGTCGGGCGTGAGTGATAAGGTTATTCATGGCAAACATCCTTGTTCTGCTTGGCGAAACGGCTAATTTCGCCTATAAACCAACAAACGGAACATCGTTCCTGTTGCCAATTTAAATACGGAACACTGTTCCGTTTATCAAGCATGAATATCAGCGCCCGGACTCCGTCCGCGCCATGCTGACCCGGTTAAGTGTGGAAAAACAAAGTGATGCAGGAAAAAACCACCGGCACAAAAAAACGCATCCGTGCTGACGCCGCACGTAATGAAGACGCCGTGCTTGAGGCCGCCAAAACCGTTTTTGCCAAATCGGGTGTTGATGCGCCAGTGCGTGAAATTGCCAAGGCCGCCGGGGTTGGTGTCGGCACGCTCTATCGCCGTTTTCCCAAACGAAGCGATCTTGTGGTTGCGGTCTTCAAGCGCGAAGTCGATGCCTGTGCCGCCGATGCCAAGACGCTCGCAAAGGACAACCCGCCCGGCGTTGCCCTGTCACAGTGGCTCCGGCGCTATTGCCGCTTTATCGTCACCAAAAAGGGATTGGCGTCCTCGCTGCATTCCGGCGACCCGGCCTTTGATGCCCTGCCCGATTACTTCCGCAGCAATTTCGAACCGGCCCTTCAAAGCCTGCTGACCGCCGCCGCCAAGGCCGGCGAAGCGCGCTCAGACATTGACGCCTTTGACCTGCTGCGCGCCATTGGCAACCTTGCCAGTGCGGGAAGCCAGTCCGGCGGCGACACAGACGACCCCGAACAGAATGAAGGCATGCAGCATACCTATCGCATGCTCGATCTGATGATTGATGGCCTGCGTTTTGGCAGGAGCGCGGAATAATCCGCTAAACGTAATCCGGCGCGAACTGCTCAAGATCAAGCGTAGGGCGTTTGCCGATATCGCCGCGATGCGCCTCAAGGAATGCACCTGCTGCCTCGCGCCCCTTGTCGCGCAACATGGTCATGAAATCCCATTCCGCATTCATCTTGGTCGTGTGATCAAGCTCCAGCATCACGTCACTGACGATCAGATGCATGCGCATGGTGCCCCAACTGCTGGCTTCACATTGATGGGGTGGCATGTCCTTGCGGATCACCGACATCATGCGCAGCTCCTTGACGAGGCTGCTGTTAAACGAAATCTCATTGAGCCGACTTGAAATCTCGTGCGAGGTTTTCGGAATGCCCGGCCGCTTGACCGGATTGATCTGCACCAGCACCGTGTCATTGGTCGAACAGTCGCGCACCAGCGGACCGAGGCTCGGGTTGCCGGAATACCCCCCGTCCCAATAAGGCACACCATCAATCTCGACGGTTTTATAGATGTTGGGCAAACAGGCAGAGGCGAGGAGCACATCAAGGGTGATATCGGGGTTGCGAAATACCCGCCCCTGCCCGGTTTCCACATTGGTCGCCGTGATGAAAAGCTTGGTCGGGCTTTTGTTCAAAAGATCAAAATCAACTACATCGGCCAAAAGCCCCGCCAGCGGATTATCCCCCACCGGGTTCAAATCATAGGGCGAAAACATTTTGGCCGACATATCAAGCCACTGATACATCGGCGAATTGCCAAGCGACCAGTTGCCAAACAAAACATCAATCGGCGATCGCTGAAGCGGGCTGAACCGCGCAGCTTCCGAAACAGCAGACCAGAACGTTTCCAGATCCTCGCGCGCCCCGTCATGACCGCCCTTGCAAAAGCCCGACGTCACCACGGCGGCATTCATGGCCCCCGCCGAGGTGCCCGAAATCGCCTCAATCTCGATCTCTTCATCTTCAAGCAACCGGTCCAGAACGCCCCAGGTAAACGCCCCGTGCGATCCCCCGCCCTGCAGGGCCAGATTGATCTTCTTGCAGGGTTTCGTCGATTTCTTCGCGTGTTCGCTCATGCCATCTCCTGCGACAGGCTCATCATGTCAGGCCTTCCCGCCATGATATGTCGCAAACAGGACGATGTGCCAGCATCGATGTCACAGAGCCAAAAAGCGAAACCGCCTCAATACCACGTCAAACTGGCCGGAAGGTCCTGTTTGGGGGCAAGCGCGATTACCTGATCAAGGAATAGGCGCGCAATCGGTGACAGGCTTTTGCTTTTGCGCGTGATCACGCCAATATGGCGATGGCGTTCCGGGGTGGTGAGCGGCACGAAGACCAGCTTTTCGGGTGCCGCCATATCCGACACACGCGCGGCCAGTTCCGGCAGGACCGTAATCCCCACCCCTTCGGCGACCATGGCGGCCAGTGTGATGGTGTTCGATGTTTCGACAATCGGGCGCGGCAGGATCGGGCCGGTTGCGCCCAGCGCGATATCGCTATCTTTCTTGGCTTCTTTACGGCCGTCAGAATCAAGCGATTTCAGCACCCGTTCCTCAGCCCGCATCGCCTTTTGCGCGCGGGCCAGAACCGATTTTGCCGCCGGAATGCCTGCTGCCACCGCATCACGCACGGCAGGACTTAAAACCGGCATGGTGTCTGATGACAGATCGCTGGTCACACCGGGCTGCGCCATCAGCGCGCCGGTCCCTGATTCCGGCCCCAACCCGACAAGCTTTTGGCCCGATAAATCCGACCAGCGCAAAACCGACTTTTGGGCAAATTCATGATCGGCCCGGCACAGCACACCAAACCGGTCGGAAAACAGCGGGCGGAAATCGATATCCGGCAGCGCCTGCCATTCCCCGGCAATCCCGAAATCGGCAGCATTATTTGCCACGGCCTCATGCACCTCACCGGCATTGCGTTCATCAAGACGAATACGCGCATCGGGATGGGCGGCAACAAATTCGGAAATCACGGCGGGCAAAATACGCGTCAGAACCGAAGGTGCTGCCGCAATCGTAATCTTGCCGCCAACCCCCTTGGATAGCGCATCAAGATCACCAAGCGCCTCTTCAAAATCGGCCAGCAAACGCCTGGCAATTGGCAAGAACCGCTCGCCGGTCTGGGTCAGTGCCACCTGTCGCGTCGTGCGATCAAAAAGGGCCGCGCCCGTCACATCCTCAAACTGGCGAATGGTCGCGGTGACCGCAGGCACTCCAAGCCCCAGAACCCCGGCCGCAGCCGTAAAATTCCCCTGATCGGCAACTGCGACAAACACACGCATATGACGGATATTAAGCGATGACAGCATGATCTTGATGGTCCGTTCCGGTGATTCCCCCCTACCCGGTCAAACCATAACTTCCAATTAGGGCATGAGCAAAACCCTATTCCGGTTTTATATCGCCAAACGCTTCTTTTGTAGGCACTATTATCAACTGATTGACCTCCCCAAATCACGAATGAATAGAAGTCGATGACAGACGAAGACCCACAAGACCAACAACAGTCACTAAAGGGGGACGATGCCGTCCGACTTTGGCGCCAAGGCCCAGCAGTTTGGAACGAATGGAGTCGAAACCATCCGGATTACAACATTTCCTTTGACGGTGTTGATTTCTCTACAGAGAGGCGCCCTGATGAAATGCTCTCTTTTGAAGGCTACTACTTTGGCAACGGAGATGTAACCTTTCGCGATGTGAAATTTGGAGACGGGAATGTAACCTTCCGACACGCAAATTTCGGAAACGGCACAAGTGATTTTTCTGGTGCAAGTTTTGGGGATGGTCGGCTTATTTTCTCTGCTGCAACCTTTGGAAATGGCGGTGTAATCTTCTATCAAGTGAAATTCGGCAAGGGTGTCAAGGACTTCTCAGAGACAGTTTTTGGCACTGGGGAAGTCAACTTCTTGGAAGCTGATTTCGATGATGGACACATAAATTTCTTCGCAACTGACTTTGGCAATGGCGACGTCCTACTCACCGACACCACTATTGGGTCTGGCCAGCTAATACTTGCAAAAGCTTGCGCTTCTCACTTTCTGTTTTCGCCAAAAGCTCACAAACTAACCGCAATTTCAGCACGAGGCCTCGTGATCAGCCAATGGGGAGTGCTTATGCTAAAGGACGGAAGTACACTTGAAACGCTGGATTTTCAGGGGGCAAGTTTTGACGGAGCAGTTTTTATTTCAGGGGACCTAGATATTGTTCCAGACCTGAGACGCATTCGTTCCTCTCACCAGATTGAGCTTGGTGAGCTAAAAATCGAACTCCGTCGATTGTCACACTATAGCAGTAGCCGTTTGTTAAAATACTTCTCCCAATGCTCGGAAAATGTTGAAGACTCAGGTCGGTTGCGGCGCCTAAAAGAAATAGCTGAAGCAAACAAAGACCATCAAGCAGCTCTTAGGTTTTCTGCGGATGAAAACAGAGCAAGTAGATGGATTCAAACATCTAAACTTGGGTCAATACTGGATATCGCATTCAGCGGTTTCAGCAACTATGGTCAAAGTATTTTGCGACCATTTTGTTGGCTAGCTGGCTTATTGGCCATAGGCACAAGCCTATATAAATTCATGGGAACTAATGAGCATCCTATCGGCAAGCCCGAATGGTGGGGAGATTTAGGACAGGCAATTGCATTGGCCACCAGTAATAGCCTTCCTTTCCTTCCACAATCACGTGGTATACGGGACGATGCAATCAAGGCCCTTTACTCCAATGACCCAAGCCTGCTGATCGACGCCATCATGATCGGACATGGTGCGCTCAGCTTCATATTCCTGTTCCTGATCGGCCTAGGCCTGCGCAACCGCTTCCGCCTCTAACTCACTTCTTTTCCAACGTCGGCGGCACCGTCTTGATCGCGGTCACCGTCGGATGCACCTCGATCAGGCATTCGCGGAACACACGCGCCATGCGTGACATCACCGATTGCGGGAAGTTGGCGACACACATGGCGATCTTGAAGCTGAGAAGATCAGGTCGAAGTGCCCGCATCTCGCCCCGCTCGACCCATTGCCGGGCAAAGTGGGTCGGCAGGAAGCTGACAAACTTGCCGCTTCGGATCAGATAGGCCAGCCCTTCCATGTCATAGGCCGTCGCACTGGGCGGATGTTTGAACAGCGACTGAAAGGCGAGTGCTACCGAATAACCACGCCGGGCGTATTTCTGTTCGGCCAGTTGTTCGATTGGCATTTTTTCATGGGCCTTTTCAAACAACGGATGATCCTTGCCGCAATACATTGTCTGTTCTTCGTGGAAAAGCTGCTGCATCTGGATGGCGGCATTCATCGGCTGGTTTGGCATGACGGCGATTTCCATCTGCCGGCTCAATAATGCGTTTTCAATCTGGTTGGGCGAGACAACCACAAAGGTCGGATGCACACCGGGGGCGCGTTCGTTAAACAGCGCAATCGCCCGGTCCAGCTTGCAATTGGGATTTTCGACCATGGCATCGACGACACCAATGCGAAGCTCGCCGACCATATTGCCGCGGATCGCCCCGACCTCGGCGCGAAAGGAGTCGGCAGCGGCAAACAGCTTGATCACCTCGCTATAGATCTTCTGCCCATGTTCGGTCAGCGAAAAGCCCGACCGCCCGCGCCGACAAAGCTTTACCCCCAAACGGGTTTCAAGGGCGGCCATCTGGGTGCTGATGGTGGACCTCGAGATACCCAGATCATCCTGGGCGGCGGTAAAGCCGTTGCTTTCGACAATGGTTCGAAAAATCCGCAACTGGCGGAAATCCACGTCACTCAGCGGTGGCAGATTGACAGACATCGGGCGCAAACCTTTACGAAAACGATACGTTGAAAAAATCAGACGTTTAGTTTGAAAGTTTCATATTATTGAACGCGTTCCCGCATGGCAATCTTTGCGCACGCTTTGAACCATTCTAGTGCGCCACTAGTGCCACCTGCGTCACCGCGCCACCAGCGCCACCGCCTTGAGGGACGACCACATGAGCAACGCCACCGACAAGCCTGATACCGCATCAGGCATTTCTTTTGTTCCGCCCTCGGCGATGACCTTGCCGCGCTATGCCGGTGTCGCAAGCTTCATGCGCGCCCCGCATCTTTCAATATCCAACCCGGCTTGTGCCGCGGTCGATATCGCACTCCTTGGCGTGCCATGGGACGGTGGAACGACAAACCGTCCGGGGGCACGTCACGGACCGCGACAGTTGCGTGATCTTTCGACCATGATCCGCCCGAAACACCCCGTGACCGGCCAGAACCCGTTTGAAGACCGCAATATCGCGGATCTCGGTGATGCGCCGGTCAATCCGGCCGACATCATGGATACGCTTGAAAGTGTTACCGGCTTTATTGCCAAACTGAAAGAGATGGGCATCAGTCCCTTGAGTGCCGGCGGGGATCACCTGCTGTCCTATCCGATCATCAAGGCACTGGCATCTGATGGCCCGATTGGCATGGTGCATTTCGATGCCCATACCGACCTGTTTGACAGCTATTTCAACGGTTTCAAATACACCCACGGCACCCCGTTCCGCCGCGCGATCGAGGAAGGCTACCTTGACCCGCACCGCGTGGTTCAGATCGGCATTCGCGGCACGATGTATGACGGCGAGGATGTCGAATGGGGCCTGGAACAGGGTGTGCGCATCATCCGCATGGAAGAGGTTCTTGAACGCGGCCTTGATCAGGTCATGGCGGAGGCACGCGACATTGTCGGGCGCGATAAAACCTATGTCAGCTTTGATATCGATGCGGTCGATCCGGCCTTTGCACCGGGCACCGGCACGCCGGAAATCGGCGGCTTTAGCAGCCGCGAAGCCCAGAAAATGATCCGTTCTCTGGGTGGGCTTAATCTTGTGGGCGCGGACCTTGTCGAGGTTTCCCCACCCTTCGATCCTTCGGGAGGAACAGCCTGGCTTGGCATCTCGCTCATGTATGAATTGCTGTGCGTGCTGGCCGGGTCGAAAGCCACCAGTAACCCGAACCGAAAATCGGGCTGAGGCAATCCGAAAAAACATACAAAAGACCAGAAATACATCAGAGAGCATCTCATACCGGAGACATCACCTATGAAACGCATTCTATCGAAAATCTGCCTGTCGGGTGCGGCACTCGCAACCGCCTTTTCCCTTTCCACGGCCGCATCGGCCGAAACGCTGACCATCGCGCATTCGACCTGGGTTGGCTATGGCCCGCTTTATATCGCGCAAGAAGAAGGCTTCTTTGAAGAAGAAGGCCTTGATGTTGATCTTGTCGTCATGGAAGACGTCAAAACCCGTATGCCAGCCCTCGCCGCTGGCCGGATTGACGTTGCCGTGACCACGATTGATACGGTGCTTGGTTTTTACACCGAAGATCATCCGCTGACCTATCTGTTTGCGCTTGATGATTCACGCGGTGGCGACGGCATTGTTGCCAACTCCGACATCACTTCGATCGCAGATCTCAAGGGCAAGAACGTCGCCTATACCGAGGGTTCGGTTTCGCAGTTCTTCCTGAGCGTGCTTTTGAAAAACAACGGCATGAGCCTTGCTGACGTCAACTCCATGAACATGTCGGCCGGTGATGCCGGTGCGGCCTTTGTCGCCAAGCGCGTTGATGCCGCCGTGACCTGGGAGCCTTGGCTGACCCGTGGCAAGGACACCGAACATGGTCATCTTCTGATCGACAGCTCCAAGGCGCCGGGCCTGATTACCGACATCGCGGTGACCACCACCGAAACCCTTGAAGCCCGTCGTCCGGAAATGGAAGCCCTGTATCGTGCATGGGCCAAGGCAATCGCCTGGCAGCAGGCCAACGAAGAAGAAGCCGATGCCATCATGGCAAAGGGTGTTGGCGGCTGGCTTGAAGACCCGGCGGTCTTTGCCGAAACCCGTGCAGGAATCGCGTTTTATGATGCGGCCATGAACAAGTCCTTCATGGATCCGGCCAACGAAGACGGCATTGTCGGCACCATTGCCAATGCCATGACGCTTGGCAAGGAAGGCGGTCTGTTCTCGCTTGATCTCGATCCGGCAAGCATGCTCGCTTCTGACATCGTCAAGTAACGCAACGCCATAAAACAAAGACTTAAAGAGCAAGCATCATGTGGACCAGATCGCTATTTTCACCCAAGACCGACATCGACAGGTCGACCTATGTCACCCTGTCGCTGATCTCGGTTGCTATTGTCCTGGCCCTGTGGTGCTTGCTCACCTATGGCGGGATCACGCCCAAGGACTTCCTTGCCGCCCCGCATGAGGTGGTTCAAGCCGGCATCAAACGCATTGCCAATATGTCGCTGTTTGAACATATGTGGGCAAGCCTTGTTGTCATCCTGTCGGGCTTTATCCTGGCCTCCGTCTTTGCCGTTCCGATCGGCATCCTGATGGGCAGCTTCCGGGCTGTGCAGGCGCTGATTGAGCCGATCACCGGCTTCATGCGCTATATCCCGGTTTCCGCCCTGATCCCGCTTCTGATCCTGTGGATCGGCATCGGGATCGAGCAGAAAATCATGGTGATTTTCCTTGGCACCTTTTTCCAGCAGCTGATTTTGATTTCTGATGTTTCGGCCCGGATTTCCAAGGATCTGATTGATTGCGCCTATACGCTGGGTGCGGATCGCAGGCGGGTTGTCACGCGCGTGCTGGTACCGGCCTGCATGCCCGGTGTGATGGATAACCTGCGCGTCACGATGGGCTGGGCCTGGACCTATCTTGTT
Organism: Thalassospira sp.; assembly: GCF_002709775.1. Classification (GTDB taxonomy): domain Bacteria; phylum Pseudomonadota; class Alphaproteobacteria; order Rhodospirillales; family Thalassospiraceae; genus Thalassospira. The sequence goes on along the minus strand of NZ_PAQR01000053.1, from coordinate 77,385 downwards.
GTGGCTGAACTGGTCGCGGCCGATACCGGCCTTGGTTATATGATCCTGAACGCCATGCGCGGGCTGTTTACCGACGTGATTTTGCTTGGTGTCTTTACCATCGGCATCCTGGGCCTGATCACCGACTTCTTCTTTAAATGGGCACGCCGGCGCTTGCTGCCCTGGTCTGCCGATTTTTAAGGGGCGATACAGTCATGAGCATGCTTTCTCTTCGTGACATCACGGTACGGTTCGAACCCAAGGGCAAACCACCGGTTCTGGCCCTTGATGACGTCTCGCTTGATGTTGCCAACGATACCTTTTCCGTCATTGTCGGCCCGTCGGGCTGTGGCAAATCCACCCTGCTGCGCCTTGTCGCCGGGCTTGAAACCCCGACATCGGGCCGCCTTGAACTCGATGGCGAGCCTATCAATGGCCCGTCTGCTGATCGCGGCATGGTGTTTCAAAGCTACACCCTGTTTCCCTGGCTGACCGTGCGTGAAAACGTCATGTTTGGCCCGAAACTCAAAGGCCTTCCGAAATCCGAATGCGAAGACATTGCCGATGACCTGATCAAGGCGGTTCACCTTGACGGGTTTGAAAAATCCTATCCCAAGGAACTTTCAGGTGGCATGCGCCAACGTGTGGCGCTGGCGCGCGCACTTGCCAATGATCCGCGTATTTTGCTGATGGATGAACCGTTTGGCGCGCTCGACAGCCAAACCCGTCAGATGATGCAGGAACTGCTGCTTGATGTCTGGCAAAGCCGCCGCAAAACGGTGCTTTTCATCACACATGACATTGACGAGGCGATCTTCCTCGGTGACGAAGTGCACGTGATGTCCGCCCGCCCGGGCCTGATCAAGCAATCGCTTGATATCAGCATCCCACGCCCGCGCCATATCGATGCGCTCACCAGCCCGGAATTCATGGAGTATAAGCGCACAATCCTGTCGCTGATGCATGACGAAGCCATCAAAGCCGAAGACGCCGCCAACCAGCGCAAGTCGGCGTAAAACGGCGCGCACAGCGACAAAACGCCCAGTTTAAAGGGCACGAGCAAACAACTGCCTGACTTGCCACCACCCGACAGGCTCAGGCACAGGGAATGTGCGGCACACAGCCATCCCGCACATTCCCGACTTTTATGGTTAAGTGATTTTCCGTCAGGCTTTCGGATTTTTTCTTGCCAAAGAAGCAAGCGCCGCCAGAACTCGACACAGGCGAATAGCTTGAATTTTCCATCCCCGCCGCAACCGACAGGTCGTTATATGCTATGACATCAAGCTTGCCGTCAGCCGCACCGGCAGAAGAATCAATCCCGACATTGGTGCCGGTCATGACAATATTAGCACCAGTAAAGGTGGCCGAGATCAGGGGACGATTTAAAGGCTACTAAAAAGAAACCTGTCCCCTCTTTTAGGAAAAACGTGGACTGGCCGCTTTCTCATTTTTTGTTCAGCGATATATGACCGAAGCCAAATTTTTCAGTTCCCTTCTATCCAAACGTCCTTAATCCAAGTCGCCAAATTTGGCCAACTCTCGCTTGAGGATCCATCATGATCCCAAAAACGAATCGTACCATCGGGAAGAATACAAAAGTAATTTCCGTTATCCTCGCAAAATGGGAGCCAATCAACAGGAACTCCATTCGCTCGAGCTTCACGTATTCCATTTAGAAGCTCTCTTGAATGATCCCTTGTTTCAGTAATCCGTAGCGCTGCCTTTCCATTGTACAAACTATCACTAGCTGACTTGAGGAATTCACGATAGTCAGAGGGAAAAGCAACGCCAACCAATGCTTCATATTCTTCGATAGCTTGGTCGTCTGGCAGGTACTGCGCAACCGGAAGCTGCATTCTGACGGATTTTAATTCATTCAGTATGTTTGATAGTTTTTCATCCATTGTTTATTATCCTAGAAATCGTTTGCTCGGTTAATCCAGTACTGCTTACGCCATTGATCAAATTGTGACCTGTTGATCCCTGAGGGCAATCGACCTGTGTTAATGTGAATAGTTCCCGAATTCTGCTGATGGAAAGTTGCTGTCATCTCGGCAATTGCACCATTTTGCTTTTGGATCATGTGATGTAGGTTTATTTTCCTACCGTCAGGACCGTAAGGTGCATATCCCTGTGCCATCAACTGTTGGTTTGTCAATCCAGTTTCCACATCAATTTTGTTCGGATCAATCAAGTCGTTCCGCTGGTATACCTTGTTACCATTGAACTGCACCGGATCCTGCGACCAGAATTGCCGATTCTGTTGGAAATGGTCAACAATATCAGCCTGTGTGCCAATGCGGTTTGGCACTCCCCCCGGCCAGTTTTTCTTAAGCTTCGCAAGAGCAGCACCTGTGACATTAACATTAGCTGGCGCAAGTTTTGCGATTGTTGTTGACGGGATAACAACAGTAGCAAAGGTAACACCACCCGAGATTTGATCTCTCGTTTCTTGTGGAATTGCGTTCCAGTTACGGCTGATGACATTGCCGGTCACATCATCAACATAGGTAACAACAGCACTTTCTAGTTCGCCCACCGCCGCAAGCCCCTGCAGCACCGCAGTGGTGGTGTCTGGCGCAACCGCATACGCGCCCTCAATGCCATAGCTAACGGCTGCGGCACTCATCTCGCTCAAGAAATCTTCGCCGCGACCAATCTCGCCCAGCCCGGCATAGAAATCACCTTCGCCCTCGGCAACTGTGTAGGTGTAAGCTGCTGAAAGAAGCAATGCTAGGCCTGTCGCGCACGCACCCGTTCCACACAGATTGTTTTCTGTTGCGTTGGTTGCTGCTGTATCTGCGCTGTTGACGTCAGCACCGGCGATAAAGGCAGACAAGGCACCAGCCAAACGGGCAACATCGAGTCCTTGCTGTTTCCACTTCTGAACTTTCAGTGCTGCTTCTCCGAAACTCAGATTGTCATCGGTAATTGATGTCTTGAGTTCCTCGGCAAAATCCTGTTGTCGCTCTTCACTGAAATACAGTTCCCCTGCGACCTCACCCGCGGCAGCACCGATTGCCCCGCCTGCACAATCGCCCCCCGCGCCTACTGCAATGGCGCAACCAAGAGCAGCATGGGCCAGTTTGTGGCTGACATAGTCCAAATTATCTTCGTTGCGCAGCTCGCCAATTCCCTCAGCAGCCGTCGCACCAATCGCCAACACAGCTGCACTTTGCAGCGCATTGAGCAGGTTGTCGCCAAATTCTCCATCCCCGGCAACAACTGTATTGATGGAGGATGAAATAGCATTGCGGACGCTGTTATTGACCAGTCTGGTTGCGAGCTTGTTAAGCGTCTCGTTTCCAAACGCATTCCCGATATCAACAGCACCAATACCGCTCAAAACACCGGCGGTGACCATGGTTGTGGCCAACGAACGGATCGTAGAAGAAGACCCCAGTTGCTCCAGCACTGCACCGATGTCACCACCATTACCGATCAGGCTGACAGCTGCCTGGCTGGTCAGTGACGAGAGTCCTGCAGCAATCGCGCTCTGTACTGCAACTCCTGAAGCAGTAAGAGTTGTTACACCATTAACAGTAGCGGTCATTCCCAAGTTTGTTGCAAACGCACCGCCAGCAGCGGCTGCACCACCATAAGTAGCCGCTGTTACGGCAATCGCGATTACTGCTGCCGCCGGTCCCGACAGGCCCTGTGCCTTGTAATCCCAGCTTTTGTGAATTTCCTGAACAGCCTTCCAAGTGGCGTCATCGCGCGCCATCATGTCGGCCATCCATTCAAGTCCGGGCGTTGAAGCAAGAGCATCAACAGAGTCTTCGAGATTACCGGTATCGCGATATTCAATCACAACACCGTTGCCGGCATTGACGATCAAGCCGCCATCGGCGGTGACTTCGGTCATCACGACATTGGTGTCAATCGCACCCGCATCGCGCATCTTGAAGCTGACCGCGTTGGATTTCGAAGATTGGAAAGTCCAGCTTTCTTCGTCTGTCGCCGATATCAGGGATACCTGACCTTGCTCGGCATTCAGGGTAACCGTGCCATCATCCTGTTTCAGGGATTCGAATTTGGCAGCTTGCGCCGTGATGTCTCCGGTCAAAGATGTGACCTGGATGTCTCCACCAGAGGTCAGTTCGCTGCGGACATTCGAAACGCTATGCCCGGTGCCGGATTTTTCGCCGCCGTTTCGCTGCATCTCATAATCATAGGTGTCACGCGCTGTGAGGATCGCGACATTACCAACGGCGAGCAGGTTGATATCCTCACCAGCCGTGAGCTCGGAACCTTGTACAATCGTGTCATCTACCGAGAAGGACGTTATCTCCCCGCCAGCTTGAATGTTGCTGCCACGGTTGCTGGTTCTGCTCCATCTGTCATAGGTGCTGTCATCGCCCCAATTGACGTTTTCCTCAACCGCAGTTGCGCCGACGATAAGGCTTGACCCGGCAGAGAATGAAACGTCGTCTTCGGCGGTCACATCTGCGCCAAAAAGCGCAATTTCTTCAGCAGCATCAAGATTGACACTCGCGCCGGCATCAAGAGATGCCCTGCGTCCGACGATTGATTGTGAACCGCCATTGGCTGTACGGACATTGGTGGTATCGGTTTCAACAAGGATGGCACCGCCAGCATCAAGCGTGATGTCGTCGCTTGCCTTGATGCGACCACTGCTGATGTTGATGTCATCATTTGCAGCCAGGTTCACGTCGCCATTTGATGCGACGATGTCACCACTGTTATTGATGCCCGCCGCATCAATGGCAACTGATGAGGCGATGATTTGCCCGCCTTTACCGGCAAATTCCAAGTCACTGGCATTTGCAAGATAGAGTTTAGGCGCAAGAACAGTTTCGGCGTTAATTTCCTCTTCGACGTACCAAACAATATTTTGGGTAAGGCTGTTGATCTGCTCAGCTGTCAGTTCGACGCCAACTGTCAAATTGAGGCTTTCTTGGGCTGCAATACCACCGTCAACGAGTTGTTTGAGCTGCAGGGATGCATCCTGAACCGACGGGTCCAGCCACCGTTGCCCGGTTTCGATGCGGATTGCGTTTTGGACAAGTCGCTCTTCAAGCGCTTGGTCAAAGGCAAAACGTTCCGGGACGTCTTCTAGATCAAGGTCAACACGGCTGAGGAAATAGTCCCCGCCAAGCACCACAGAGGGATTGCTGAATTCCGCCCGGGACTCAAACACGGCCTTGGTGTTTGAGGGAGCAAGTTGTGTCAGAGCATCCTTGGCAGGAAGCTCATCGAAGAAATCAACAAGAGAGATACTGGTTTGCGGAGGCACTTCTGTAATATCAGCCTGAACCGAATTCGCCGAAATTCGATCTCCATCGCTGACTGCACCCAAAATCGTCTCATTGTCAACTTGGCCGGTGAAATCGCCCTGGAATTGCCCACCAGCCTGGATGGTTGCATCAACAGTGTCATACTCGACACTGCTGATCTGACTTTCGCCAGCACCGTTAAGAAGCCATTGGCAGCCTTTGTTTGACTGGCAGCGGTTATAGTACCCACCACCTTTGTAAACAGTTGTTTGCTTTGTAAGAATCTGACCCACATTTGACAATGTGTCGCCAGTCATCGATATGTCGCCATCCGCAGAGATGTGACTATAGGCGTTGCGAATTGTATCTGCGTTGACCGTCAGGTTGCCGCCGGACGATAGGTAAGCGGCCGCGTTCGAGCTACTCGCGACATCCTGATACTGGCGTACGAGGATCGGGCCATAATCGTAATAAAGAAGCCAAGACGGGTCATCAGGATGTCGGAAGAATAGAACGCCTGTCTCATTGTACTCGAGATACTGAGTGCTGACCCCGCCGGCAACCTCGCCAATTGAAATGATAGTGCCTTCGTTCCTTGAATATGTTTGCTGACGGGTTACGCTAAAATCTTTCCGTTCATTAATGAATTCGGATGCCGTAATCGAAATGTCGCCATTCAGCGTTTCAATGACACCAGACCTGTTTGCTATGCGCGTGGCTGGCGTGTTGTTACTGCCCAAAAGGTCGATATTGCCAATTGCCAGCAATGCACCTTTGTCGTTTTCAAGTATGCTGGACTGAACGCTTAGATCTGTCTGGGATGAAACCTGTCCGGCATTAGTGAACTGATCTGACGCTAGAACTGTTGCATTTCCACCGCTTTTGATCGTGCCGGATGCGGTGTTGTTGATCTCTTTTGCGGTCAAACTTGTTTTGTTAACCGAAACAGTGGTTCCGCCGTTTTCAATGATGCCGGATTGGGCTCTCAGAACAACTTTGTCACCTGCCTTGATTGTACCGGTTTGCGTCAAGTTCCCCGTTTGAGCCGTAATCGACGCGTTGCCTTGCGTGGTTATTGCTGCGCTGGTGTCGACTGCATCGGCAGTTATGTCCACATTGCCGTTGCTGTCGACCTTCCCGCCGGTAATCGTCAATTCTTGACCAGCCGTTTTGCCAGCGACTTTCACCAAGTTTGTTGCTGAAATTTGCCCGGAGCTATTGACGACTTGATCGGCGGTAATGTCGATCTTGTCACTTGACTGCAAACCCTTGCCGGCTGATTGGGTATTTTGGTTTGTCAGAGTTGCAGCAGTAAACGACAGGTCTGCTTTCGAATTGATAAGTCCGTTATCATTCGTGATGTTGTTTGCAGAAATCTCGACGTCACCTTCGCCGACGATATTGCCACTGTTGTTGACATCATTTGCTGCCGACACTTCTACCGTGCCGTTTGAGCTTATCGTCGCACCACCAGTGTTTGCGACCGAGCCCGCGTTGCTTTTAACAACCACTTTGCCGGCGCCGATGAGCTTTCCTGAATTGGTGATCGCCGTTTGCGCTATCAGCGACGCTGTTCCAGAAGATTGAAGCGTTCCGTTCGCATCAAGCCCAGCAACTATTTTTCCCGTGTTTGAAATTTGTTGGGCTTCGAGATTTACATCCTTGCCACCAGACACCGTGCCGTTGACCTCGACATCAGAGTTTGACGACGTCGCCGAGAAATTTTTTGCGGCTGCGGCATTGGTGACTGCAATTTTGCCGTCCGCGGTGATGCTGATATCTCCAAGGCCGGAGGCCATGTTTTCTGGCATCTTGACGCCGACGCCGTCTTCGTTCGCAAGGACGCTGATACGATCAGCGTACATTGCACCGAAATGGCTCGCATCGATGGCGAGAGCGGGTTTCGATGACCCATCAGCGACTTTGCTCGTAACAACCTCGGCGCCATATTCAATCAAGTTCCGCCCAGCAACGAGTTTCAGTTCCTTGGCATTGATCGGTGCGTTCAGCTTGATCGTTCTTGCGAGCAGATGTAGCGCGGTTGCATCTTCTGCGTTGAGGCCGTCACCCTCGATTGTGATTGGCTTCGAACCATCAACATCAATTCTGGCGAGCGCACCATTTTCCATTTCGGGAGTGCCGGTCGTCAGGCTGGTTCGGCTGGTATTGATGAACCCGCAACCTTTGCAGGTAATGCCATTGGGGTTTGCGATAACGAACTGTGCCCGGTCCCCGAAGATTTCCGCGAACCCGTTCAGTTGAGAGGCATTTGTTCCCGTCACCTCATTTAGAATGATTTTTGCCGTTGAGGAATTCTTGAGATTTGGGTTTGCGAGGAGCACACCACCAAGCTGGGAAGTTCCAAGGTTCTTGGAATTGTTAAATACCATCCCCTGCTTTTGGATATCGAGCGACGTAAAGCGGTTATGCGACACGCCCTGATTGCTTGGGGTCGCAATATTGATGACCGGTACGCCATTTGGGGCCGTTTCCAACGTTGGATTGGATCCGGGCTGGCTCGTATCAGGCACTGCTTGTGCATTTGCAAGTGTTGGCAACACCACGAGGTTGAAGCTCAAAACAGCAGCCAATGAACCGCGAACAAATTTTTTCAGCGTGGAAAAAAACAGATGGCTTTGAGGAGATCTGGTCTTGTGGGGCATTGCGCTTCTCACAAATGAAATACGGCGCGAAAATTGATTTCGTGGCCGTTCTTTTCAAGGAAATCGGGGGATGACATGCCGTGGGCATACTCGGCACTCAAGCTGACATGTTCGCCATATGCACGAATACCAATGGCGACACCTCGCAACGTGCCTTTCTCGCGCGTTTCACTGTTGTCTCGTTTTATCCAGCCCCAATCAAATGCACCAAAAGGCTGAATGCTGTGGAGAATGCTATCGGGTAGGCCAAGGGCGTTCGCAGCGGAAGACCAAACCAATTCATTTCGGACATAGCCGCCGATATCCCCGGAAAGCGTATCGTCTCTGAACCCCCGGACGGAATACTGTCCGCCAACCCCAATCCGCTCGGTGCCAAATAATGTGTCACCGGTGTATTGCCAATGCGTCGAGTTGCTTAGAGAGAATGCATGCTGACCAATCTGGAAAGGGTATCGGTAACTAGTGTCGATATCCCATTTACGGAATTGCGCCTTGGGTGCGTCGCTTTCTTGGCCGGGTTGATCTTCAAGAGCGCCGAGGATTTTCAGACCCTTCTCAAAACCTAGCTCTATTGATCCGACGCCGCCAAATAGCCGAGTGCTGTGCGCGATCGCTGTTCTTCCAACAACAAGGTCACGGCTCGATGTGTTGACCAGAACGTCCTCGATGTAGTTGCGTGACCGTTTTGCGGTCAATGACAAATCCAGCCGCGTTTTGCTGGTCTGATCTCGATGAACGATATTGGAAAATTCCAGCTTGTGGCTGGTGCTCAACCCGGATGTCATAAAGTCTTGAGCATCGCCAGAGACGAGAGTGCTGTATCGATAGTAACTGCCGCTGTAGGTAAGTGTTGAGTAGCCAACAGGTATCGAGAAAACCCCGGAAAGGCTCTCACTAAGTCGTGCAGAGCCAAAGTCTCTGGCTGTCTTGCTATAATTCAGGCTCCAAGCATCGTTGATGCTCATTATGTTGTCAGCGCTAGCTGCGGCGGTGTTCTGAAGTTTTCCCGTTGATGAACTTCCCGAATTGTCTCGCCCAATCGTAAATCGGTATGGGCGCGTTACCGTATTTGTTACATTTACGATAGAAAGACCGGCTTGAGTTCCAGGGCTGACTTCCATTTTGGCATCGTTTGACGGTAGCCTGTTCATTTGGTCCAGGCCTTGCTCGATATCGCGAATATTGAGCAGGTCTCTATCGGAGACTGGGAACGCAAATGTTATTTGGGTCTGATCTTCGAGGGTATTCTCTCCCATCGAAATGCCTTCGACCCGACCTTCAACGACAGTTATTTCCAATACTCGGTCGGCAAGTTCCTGAGGTTGAAGATAAGCACGCGTCGTAATGAATCCTGTTTCCCGAAACGCGTCGTTCACGGCAGAAAGAAGTTCTTCGAGGTCAGTCGTCGTAAGGCACCGCCCCTCAAAAACCCGCAGAACTTCGGAAATATCCCCAGAGGACAGAACGTCATTTTCTGCCAGTCTGATCTCGTCAATCAAAATGCATTGATCACCCGAAGGAACGATTTCTTTTGGCGCTTTTTCGTCTTCCTCGGGAGGAGTAAGTTCGCGCAGTTTTCTCTGTTGCTCTATCTCTCTTCGACGTTCTTCATCCTGTCGCAGCAATTGTTGCTGTTGGCGAATGATTTCGTCACGCTGAGACGGTGTTTGTGCCTGTGCTGCAGCCAGAGACATGCAAGCAAAGACTAAAACTCCTGCCCATATGCAACAACGACCGGATAGTCGACGTACAGACAACTCAACCCGGTCACGTTTGGATTGTGACTTCTGGCTCTGACGACCAAATTTGGATACCTTCGAATTCATCTTACTTAGCGACTGCACCCGATAGAGAAACTGGATGGTTACATCAGATTTTTCTGACATAAATGACTGATCGTCATTTTTCTTCGCTAAGACAAAACTCAGAAACCGAAAGTGATGGCTATCACAGATAAGCCACAATCAACTGATAAATGTTCAACCTTGAATACCCATAGGTTTTTGATGACTATACCTTTCAGGTCTACACCTAAACCAAGGAAGTAAACCCAAAGAAGAATTTCTGACCGACGTTCACGAATATGGAATAATTCTAGGTACTGCAGCAGCTACCGCGCTCCAACGAACGTGCCATTTCCACGACAATTACCTCGGCCCGCGCACCTGATTGCACTGCCCTTTCCCCCCGCAAGAACTGAGCCACTAGCTCCTGCCGCTGTTATACCGCGCCTGATGCAAGAATTAAGGTGCCATTTGCAGGCCGATACCGGCTTTGGCGCACCGGGATTTAGGACATAAACACGGATCGGAATTGATCTCGACATCAGGGCAAAATGGCCCACTCTGCCTGCCGTTTTGATTATTCACTTATTTTGAATAATCTTTCGGAATTTTCGATTTGTCTATTCAATCGCGATCAGGTCAAATGGGCGCGTTGCCATTTCGGGGGCCGGCCCGCACCGGAGATCCCGCCATTAAGGCATATGATATTATCATACGAATATTGAGAGAGCCTGATGTCCGTTTCTGCCCCGGCTGCCATTCCGGTTACGAGTGCTTCGAATAAAAGCGTGATTTCGAAATTGCCGGCCCTGACCCCGGATCGGTCGCTGGATAGTTTGACGCTGGGGTTCCTCAAAACACTGGAGGCCGAGGGCAAGTTTAGCGGTGAAATCCATGCCGATTTCCCGACACGCCTGATCCATGCGACGGATAACAGCGTTTATCAGGTGATGCCGACCGCAGTCCTGCAGCCGAAAACCCGTGATGACATCAATGTCGTCATGGAAATGGCGGGGCGGGAGAAGTTTTCCGAGGTCAAAATCACCCCGCGGGGCGGCGGGACCGGCACCAATGGCCAGTCGCTGAACAACACCATCATTCTGGATACCTCCAAGCACCTCAATCGCATTCTGGGCTTTGATGCGGAGAAGGGCCTGGTGCATGTCGAGCCGGGTGTGGTGCTGGATCAGCTCAATGCCTGGCTGAAGCCACATGGCTATTTCTTCCCGCCAGCCGTTTCGACCGCAAGCCGCGCCACGGTGGGTGGCATGATCGGATCGGACAGTTCCGGCAAGGGATCGCGGATTTATGGCAAGACCAGCCATTACATCCATGACATGACCACGGTTCTGATCGATGGCACGGATTTCAATACCCGCGCGATGAGCGCGACGGAAGCCAAGGACACCATGGAGCGCGCGGACCGGGTCGGGCAGCTTTATAAAAAGGTCCATGACGAAATCGCGCCACGGCGGGATCAGATCAAAGCGACCTTCCCGGAAATGAACCGGGGGCTTACCGGCTATAACCTCAAGGAAGCGGTATCTGACACCGGCGACATGAACCTGTCCTTCCTAATCGCCGGGGCCGAGGGCAGCCTTGGCATGGTCAAGGAAATTACCTTCCACGTCATTCCGCTGCCCAAACACAAGGCCGTCACGGTGGTCCGCTATGACAGCTTTGATTCAGCGCTGCGTCACGTCAAAACGCTGGTGCAGTTTGATCCGGTGGCGATTGAAAGCATCGATGACAAGGTCATGAAACTGGCCGAGCAGGATGAAAGCTGGCACATGCTGGGAAAGCTTCTCGGCACGGAAAACAGCAATACCCCCACACGCGGCTTTAACGTCGTCGAGTTTGTTGGCGAGAGCGAGGCCGAGGTTAGCTCCAAACAGGCGGAGCTTAAATCCTACCTTGATGCCAACCCGACTGAAGACTTTGCACCCATCGGCTTTGTGCAGGCGACCGATCCGGGCCAAATCGCCGCCATCTGGTCGATCCGGGCCAAATCGGTGGGGCTTCTGGGCAACCTTGAAGGCAAACGCCGCGCCACCCCGTTTGTCGAAGATACCGCTGTGCCGCCAGAAAACCTGGCCGATTTTATTGCCGAGTTCAGGGCGCTTTTGGATGCCGAGGGGCTTGATTACGGCATGTTTGGCCATGTCGATGTCGGCTGCCTGCATGTCCGCCCGCTGCTTGACATGATGGATGAGGAGGACGAGGCCCGCATCCGGCGCGTTTCGGACGCGGTGGCGGAGCTTACCAAACGCTATAACGGCCTGATCTGGGGCGAGCATGGCAAGGGGTTCCGGGGCGAATACTCGCCGATCTATTTCGGCGAAGAGCTTTATGATGTTCTGCGCCGCATCAAGGAAGCCTTTGATCCCGAAGGGCAACTTAACCCCGGCAAGATCGCATCGCCCTATAGCAAAAACACCCCGATCACGGCGATTGACGAGGCGCCCATGCGCGGCCAGTTTGACCGCCAGATCGAGGATGCACTTCGCGATGAATACCTGAACGCGACGCGGTGTAACGGCAACGGGGCGTGCTTTAACTGGGATCTGATGGATGCCATGTGCCCGTCCTATAAGGTCACGCGATCGCGCGTTCATTCGCCCAAGGGCCGGGCCGGAATGATCCGCGAATGGATCCGCCAGCTATCCGTCGGCACCGATCCGATGAACAAGGACCTGGCCGTCATCAATGGCCGCGATTTCTCCCATGACGTCTATGAGGCGATGGCCGGTTGCCTGTCGTGCAAGGCGTGCGCTGGGCAATGCCCGGTCAAGGTCGATATCCCGGAAATGAAATCCCGGTTCCTTGAGACCTACCACACCCGATATAAACGCCCGATCAAGGACCATGTGATTGCGTCACTTGAAAACATGGCGCCGCTTCTGGCAAAGGCGCCGGGCCTGTTTAACGCGCTGCAATCCATCCCGCCGATGCCCTGGATTTTCAAACGCTTCATCGGCCTGACCGATTTGCCGAAACTGCACGGCCAGAGCCTTAAATCCGGCCTGCGCACCCGCGGCATTGGCAAGTTCAAGCAGGCGGAGCTCGATGGGCTTTCGGCGGATGAAAAGGCCAAGTCGGTGATCCTTGTGCAGGATTGCTTTACCACGCATTACGACACCAACGTGATGCTGGCCCATGTCGACCTGTTGCAACGCCTTGGATACCGCGTTTTCGTGCCGCCCTACCGCCCCAATGGCAAGGCGATGCATGTGAAGGGGTTCCTCAAACGCTTTGATTATCAGGCCAGGCAAAATGACATCGTGCTGGGCAAAATCGCGCAAGTTGGAATTCCAATGATCGGGATCGAGGCCAGCGTGACCCTGACCTATCGGCAGGAATACGCCCAGCGCCTTTCAAACCGCCCGGATTATCGCGTGCATCTGTTCCATGAATGGCTGGCGGGCGAGATCGAGAACGGCCGCCTCACCCCGCCCAAAATTGATAACGGCGTTAACATGGGCGCGACTGATGCCCCGGCAAGCCTGTTTCCCCATTGCACGGAAAAGACGTCCCTACCCGATGTCGGTGTCAAATGGCAGAAAATCTTTGACGCGTTTGGCCTAAAGCTCACCACCGAAAAAACCGGCTGCTGCGGCATGGCCGGCGTCTATGGCCACGAAACCCGCCACCAGGAAACCTCGCGCGAGCTTTATGATCTCAGCTGGAAAAAGAAGGTCGATGCGACCGGTGCGGCAAACATGCTGGTGACCGGCTATTCCTGCCGTTGTCAGGTCGACCGCTATGAAGGTGTGAAGCCGCAGCATCCGGTGGAGTATTTATTGAGCCAAATCTGATTGGGCATGACAAGCCGACCAATTCTATTCCAGGGACGTGGACATAAGAGAAATTAAGATGCATGCCATCTAAACAGGTATCCATTTTACGTTGCATATTATTAGATGTAGGGTTGTCTTATAATAGACGTCATATGACCTTGGCCCTCTGAATTCTTGAGCAACGAATTGGAAAATCCACCGTTTTACATCAGCAGACATATCAGGGTCGGAGAGAGCATCCTCACCGAAGAGGAGCTGCTTGCTAGCTCGGACCTCATTATTCTTCTCGCGCCACCGGGTGCTGGAAAAACTGAACTTTTAAAGAGATTAGCTGAATTACTGCAGGTTTCTAGCCTGCGTGCAGCAGTTTTCCGAAACAGCCCTGAAGCATCCCTCGCGAATGACTTGATTATCGACGCTATGGATGAAGTTGCTCGTGTAAGCGAGGAAAACGTTTGGGATATTTTTGGCAAAGCAAGCAAGGCAACTGGAACAGTCATCTTTGCCAGTAGATCTAGTGAGTGGGAGAGTTCGCGAACCAAGCTCATAGAGGAGCAATTTGGCCGAGAAGCAGTAACAGCATCTATCGTTGAATTCACCCAAGATGAGCAGAAGTTGCTTTTTGAGCATGCGTTTCAAGGCGAAAACTTTGAAGCTTTCTTAGAAGAAACACAACGGTTCGACCTTACTCCCTTATTGGGGAATCCTCAGTTCTTACAGATATTTGGATATGCTTTTGTTCAGAACCACGGAAAGTTCCAGAGCAAACTGCAAATTTACTCAGATGCAGCTAGACAGTTAGCACTTGAAGCTAACTCCGGTAGATCATCAAGAGGACGCCCAGAAGCATCAGCAATTGTAAAAGAAGCAGGCAATATCTTTGCACATCTTTTGTTATCCGGCGCGTCGGGGGTGACTGTTAAAGAGAAAATTGATGATCACAACTACCCATACATCGGTAAGTTTAAAGATGTTCTTTCAATAGAATGGACAGCTCTCCTAGACTCACAGCTATTCAAGCTAGGGAACACCCAAGATGAGCACGAACCAGTTCATCGTATCGTAGCTGAATTTCTTGCGGCAAAGCACCTCGTCAATCAAACTGAAGATTCTTCAAATCGCCTATCAGTTCGACGTTGTTTAGCGATAATCGCTCCAAACGGAGTCGTACGAGACGAGCTGCGGGGCCTGTTTGCGTGGATGGCTGCGTTAGGGAACATTGAAACCCAAAAGAAGCTTATTGAGATTGACCCTTACGCAGTTCTTGCTAACGGTGACCCTTCACAGCTAACCCCTCCAAACAAGATTTTCCTAATTCAACAACTACAGCGTTTGAGCGAGCAAGACCCATATTTCAGAAGAAGCGATATGTGGCGCTCGTTCAACATTGGACAGTTCTTTACAAACGACACCGTTTTAGCCCTGCGGCCCCTACTAACTGATAAAACGGTAAAACCACATCTAAGAACTCTCATTCTCGAATTGATAGCTGGAACGCCAGTAGTCAGCGACGTAACTAATGAACTAGAAAATCTTGCTTTATCCCCCTCAAGCAACAAACAAGAGAGGATCGCCGCATATGCGCTTCTTTTGGATTGTCCGACTTACGACGCGAACCATACATTGAGCGGGCTGATTTCAGAAGACACCGCAACTTCGTTACAAATGGCCATCAGCCTAATAACTTCATACGGAGCAGAACGCTTCAAGCTTGATAGACTTTTGGTTCTTTTAAGAAAAATATCTGCGTTGCATTCAAGCCAGCGCACATCACTTATAACAGAGAAATATAATTTTTACTATTTCAGGAAATTTCTAGAAGAATTTCCAGTTGAAAATATTGAATACTATCTTGATAAATTAACTGAAGACTTAGAATGCACTTGCGGAAAAGAGCGGGATTTCGAATGCAAATGCCGCTTCGGGCCTAGCAAGATCATTGGCCTCCTTCTGGATCGGTATTTCGAAGCCCGTAACGGACCTCACGACCCAGACCGTCTGTGGACTTGGTTAAAGAAACTTAGGTTCCCCAATCGGTTAATGCCAGAACATAGCAGCTCTGTAAACGCTTTGGCTTCAAACCATAGCCTTAGACAACGCATACACAAACTGGCCTTTGGCGAAGTGCAAACGTTGGAAGAATACCGTGACGTACGCTTTGCACTATTAATCGACCACCATCACTCTGGGATTGAGATACAAGAAAGAGATTTAATTGAACTACTTAAGTACGCAGAAGAGAATAATCTTTATGAACTTTGGAAATGTCTGTGGGCTCCACATAGATTTTATAGCGAACATAAAAAATACGATCCTGTGAGAGCATTCATGCGCGAGCAAGCGCGTGGCAATAACGAGCTTCAAATTATTTGGAGCGATCTTAATCGACGTGACATCAATCATTGGAATGAGAACCGACGCACTCACCCAAACAGAAGGAAGAAATTCGAGCGCAGAGACAGAGATAACAAAGAAAAAATAGAAAATTATTTAAAGAAAAACTTCGAATTTATTCTATCGGGCAACCATTTCTGGTGGCTGCAGCATTTTGCTAACTGGGAGATGTTTGGAGAGTCGGAGATTTCAGAGTTTGTCTCTAGAGAAGTCGCTCAAGAAGCACTCTCTAACTGCATTCCCTTTTTATCTAATCACGTTTCAAGTCTTGAAGAAATGGGACAACATCGCGGACACCAAGTCGCACAAGTCCTGTTTATCGCTTGTCTGCTCCTCTGGCGAAACGGGTTCCCTATCAAAGACTTACCAAAAAGTGTCTTACATGCTGCTCGAGTAAAATTAGGGAACTCTAGTGGCCTAGACGATACAGAAATAGATGCTTTTGAAACAGAGCTTAACCATGCGATTTTCTCTGACGACGATGACAATGAGCAGTTTGCTCGTGCCTTTATAGAACCTGGACTAAAAAGGCTAGAAGTACCGAACTTTGCCAGTTGGCTAGGCTCCAGGCCATTCTTGAAAACTGTTCGCAAAAAACTTTCAATGGAGTGGTTAGAGCGCTTTCCAGACATGCGCTTCGATGCGGAATACGAACTTTTTAAAACTGCATGCAAAGAAAACTCTCAACAGGACATCTGCAGCCTGATCTCCCAACGGCTAGAATTCTACTCACCTAAAGAAAAAAGAGAATTTTCTAGTAGCGACCATGACAGAAGAACGTTTTGGCTTCTTAATTCGTTTTTCCATGACGACAACAAAGTGGCATGGGAAGAGCTCAAATCAGATAGGGATAGTCTTCTAGGCATAGCTGCTCGCAGCGAGAGGTACCTTGCAGACGATGACGACTTATCACCTCCATTATCCGCAGAAAAACTTTACGCTGTGCTCGACGCTTTCTTCGATCAATGGCCCGAGGTAGAACTTCCCTCATCTTGGGGATCCAGTTCACCACCCGGGGAGAAGGCATACAGATATATCTCTGGAATACCATCACGGATCGGCAGAACGCCTCCAGCAAATGCAATCCCGATCCTCGATCGATTGATTGCTGAAGAAAGGTTCTTGAAATTCAGAAACGCTTTCCTTTCAGAGCGAGCGTTCTGTTTGAGGAAACTAGCACTAGAACACTTTTCTCCACCGTCACCGTCTGACATCGTGGCCTTACTCCGAAATCAAGAGATCGCCAGCGTCGAAGATTTACGAGCTCTCATTATAGAGAACCTTGGAGACCTCGAGCAGCAAATTCGAGAGGCGGAGACAGATACTCTCGAAAACTTTTACGAAGGCTACGAACACGTTAACGAGAACACTGCCCGAAACCGCCTTGTCGAACTTCTAAAAGGCCGGATGTCTGCGCTGAATCTGGCTATTGAAATAGAGCGACATATGAGAGACAGCAACCGATGCGACATTGCCGTAGCATCGATGATAGACGGTCGACGCAGATTACTGATGATTGAGGTAAAAGGCCAATGGCACCGCGAGTTATTTAGTGCTGCGTCGACTCAGCTCGACCAACGGTACTCTGTTCATCCCGATGCAGAGCAGCAGGGAGTTTATCTAGTCCTTTGGTTTGGAAAAGATGTGGCCATTGCAGATAGAAGGCGATCTGAAATCCAATCCAGTGAACAGTTGGACTCAGAGATAATCAAGTCGATGCCACAAGAGCTTAAAGGCAGGATTGATGTCTTTGTGATTGACCTAAGTCGCACACAATAACTTCCACGGAAAAATCGGCATCTTACTGAAAAGATTAGCAATAACAACAAAGGGCAGCACCGATTGCGAGTGCTGCCTTTTGGCTGTGGTGCATCTGGCGCGAGATTCCCGCTTACGCGGGAATGACGGTGTGGGGTGGCGGCGGGTTTCGCCGGTCTGATCACACCGGCTTTGACGTCACCAAATTCGATTTCTGCCGGGCTAAGTATTTGCCGTCGCCCTTTTGACCGGTGACTTCGCCGTCTTTCACCACGGTTTTGCCACGCACGATGGTGTGGACGGGCCAGCCTTTGACTTGGAGGCCTTCATAGGGGCTGTAGTCGCAGCCCTGTTGCAGGATGTCATTGGTGATGGTGACGTTTTTATTGGGGTCCCAAAGGGCGAGGTCAGCATCAGAGCCAATCGCGATTGTACCCTTTTGCGTGTACATGCCGTAAAGTTTGGCGTGGTTTGTGGCCGTGAGCGCGACAAAGCGATTGAGGTCGATGCGGCCTTTTTGCACACCTTCAGAAAACAGGATCGGCAGGCGTCCTCAAATGCCTGTGTCCTCTCCTCACAAAAACGGCAGCATCTTTGTGATGTGATCGGCGAACGCGTCGGTCGCGGGGGTCGGGTTGAGTTCGGATGTGATGACGCGCAGGCCGAGTTTGGGCAGCGGCGGTAGTGGGGATTTCAGGATGAAGAGGTCGCTCGGGACGGCCTTTTGCATCATCACGCTGATGGCTAGCCCCGAACGGGTGACGGCGATCAGGCCAGCCAAGCTGTTGCTGGCATAGGCGATCTGATAGGGCAGTTTGGCTTCGTCCATGGCGTCGCGGGCCGATCTGTGATCCAGTGAATTTGCCGCGGCGAGTGCCAGCGGGATCGGGGTTTGTGGCGCGGTATTCTGATTGAAATCATGGAGTTCGAGGGTCGGTTTGCTGCCGACCCAGGCGAGTTGCTCGGTGCGGATGAAGTCGCCACCGGGTGTAATGTCCGGGGTGGAGACCAGTGCCATGTCGATCTGGCGGGCATGCAGGAGTTTTTGCAATTCCGGCGTCGGGGCCGAAACCACCCGGATTTCGATATCGCGGTGGATGGCGCCGAAGCTTTTGAGCAGGGCCGGGAAAAAGGCGATCAGGTAATCTTCCGGGCAGCCAAAGGTGATCGCGCCGCGCAATCCCTGATCGGAAAAGCTTGAGACTGCATCATCATGCAGGCGCAGAATACGTTCGGCGTAGCCCAGAAAACGCTCCCCCGCGCCAGTCAGTCTTACCCCGCTGCCCGAGCGGTGAAACAGGCTTTGGCCCAGCGCATCTTCAAGGCGCTGGATCTGCATGGTGACGGTTGATTGGGTGCGGCCGACCTGAATGGCGGCGGCACTGAGCGTGCCGGCATGGGCGGCGCGCACGAAGGTTGTCAGCAATTTGAGATCAAGCAGCGCCTGCATGTGGGGCTCCGTTGGTTGATGATATCAATATTTTTGATATCGGAGTGTAAGCATTATCAATTTTACCGCTTGCGCGCCACAAGATAGGCTTTTCCCATCACATGACACGACCAACACAGGGAAAAGTGAAAACCATGTCACGCAATGACGATGCTGCCTTCTGGGAAAGTGCCAACAACCACCTGATCCGTTATGGCAGCCCGTTTGATCCGGCGATCATTGAGCGCGCCAAGGGATCATATGTTTATGACGCCGATGGCCGCGCGATCCTTGATTTTACATCCGGCCAGATGTCGGCGGTTCTGGGCCATGGCCATCCGCGCATTGTCGAAACCGTGCAGCGCCAGGTCGAAACCGTCGCACATCTGTTCAGCAGCATGCTGACCCGCCCGGTGGTGGATCTGGCCGAACGGTTGGCGGCCCTTGCACCGGGGTTGGAAAAGGTTCTGTTCCTGTCGACGGGTGCCGAAAGCAACGAGGCCGCCATTCGCATGGCAAAGCTTGTTACCGGCAAGCATGAGATCGTGGCCTTTTCCAAAAGCTGGCACGGGATGACCGGGGTGGCGGCATCGGCGACCTATAGTGCCGGGCGCAAGGGATATGGCCCGGCCGCGGTCGGATCATTTGCCATTCCGGCCCCCAATGCATTTCGCCCGCGCTTTAAGCATCCTGACGGGTCGCTTGATTGGCAGACGGAGCTTGATGATGCGTTTGAGCTTTTGGACGCGCAATCGACCGGAAATCTGGCGGCATTCGTTGCCGAGCCGATCCTGTCCAGCGGCGGGATCCTTGAACTGCCGAAAGGCTACCTCGCAGCACTTAAGAAGAAATGCGAAGAGCGCGGCATGCTGTTGATTTTGGATGAGGCGCAAACCGGCATCGGGCGCACCGGCGACATGTTTGCGTTTCAGCGCGACGGGGTCACACCCGATATCCTGACATTGTCGAAAACCATCGGGGCTGGCTTGCCACTCTCTGCCGTGATGACGACGCCCGAGATCGAGCAGGCTGCCTATGAAAAAGGTTTCCTGTTTTACACCACCCACGTATCAGACCCCCTGCCCGCCGCGGTTGGTTTGACGGTGCTTGATGTGGTGCGCGATGAGAAGCTGGTGGCGCGCGCCAAGCAAATGGGTGCGCAGCTTTTTGAAGGGTTATCCCAGATTAAGGATCAATATGCCTGCGTTGGCGATGTGCGCGGGCGCGGCTTGCTTCTGGGTATGGAGATCATCAAGGAAACTGGTAATCGCGCGCCCGATCACGAAATGGGTGCCGCCATCATGGCCGAGGCCTTCAAGCGTGGGCTGAGCATGAATATCGTCAAGATGCCGGGCATGGGCGGTGTGTTCCGCATTGCCCCGCCACTGACCATCAGTTCCGAGGAACTCGATCAGGGCATTTCGATCATTGGCGATGCCGTGAAGGCGTGTGTTTCGCGCTAACGCCTACACCATCCACTCCACCAACGTCTCGCCCCTCCCCTTGTGCCACCATCACAAGGAAAACGGCGTCCCGAGCAATCAGGACGCCGTTTCTGTTTTCCATCATGAAATCCCGTCATTCCGGGCGCAGACCCGGAATCCGTCGCTTGGGCCACCGATGCCCACCGATATAGATTCCCGTACCCGCCTTCGCGGGCACAAGCTCTGCGCGGGAATGACGACGGCGGCAAAGGCGCGTTTCGGATCAGCCCTTGCGCAGCGTGATGACGGTGAGTTCGGCGGGCACGCCGACGCGGATGGCGAAGCCCGGCCATTGGGCGGTGCCGTTATTGACGTAAAGCTGCATGTCGCCGATGTCATACATGCCAGAGACAAAGCCGCCATTCAAAAGCGCGACGATATTGTCAAAGATGGCGACCATGCCGCCATGGGTATGACCGGAAAGCTGCAGGTCCACACCAAGCGGCTCCGCATCGCGGGCCATTTTCGGCTGATGATCGAGCAGGATGACCGGCGCGTTTTCCGGGCTGCCTTCAAGCGCCTTGGCGACATCGGGCTCGGGCCGGTTGGTGCGATCGGCGCGAAGATCGGTGACCCCGGCAATGGTGAGCTGATCGCGCCCGCGTTCAAGAACGATATGCGCGTTCTCAAGCGTCAGCATATTGAGCCCGCCATAGTGGTTCATCCAGTTTTCATAGCCGAAATAATATTCGTGATTGCCCGGAATGGTGATGACGCCATCGGGTGCCTTAAGCTCATGCAGCGGTTGCACATCATCATAGCGCAGCGGCAATTCCCCATCGATCAGATCGCCGGTAATGACGATCAGATCGGGTTCAAGCGCGTTGGTTTTTGCCACGACCTCGGCCACCCAGGGGCGTTCATAAAGCTTGCTGATGTGAAGGTCGGTGAGTTGGACCAGACGATAGCCGTCAAACCCGTCGGGGAGATCGCGGATGGTGACATCCATTTCCTTCACATCGGGCACGCGCATCGACTGCGCCACACCAAAGCAGGCCAGCGCAATAGCGGCAAAGGACATGACCGTGCGCAAAACGACCGGCCCATGCACCTTGCGACGCAGGATCACCCAGCGCAGCAGCAAGCCGATCAGGTCATAGGCCAGCTGGAACCACAGCAGGAAAAAGATCACGCCAAAGGCGACATTGACCGCCACCACAATCGGCTGCGGGAATTCGGGAACGAACATGCTGCCAAAGGCGATGCGGGCATAAAGGTGATGCTGCGATCCGATGACCAGCAAAACGGCAAAAGCGATCTTGGCCCAGCGCGGCCAGGCCAGATGGCGCACATGACGCAAGAGAACATATAAACAGGCAAGACCAACGACGACGTGAAACAGAAACACGGAACAAACTATCCTTTAAGAAAAATTCAGGCGCAATATAGCCGAAACGCCGGCAACAATCCCCGCCAAAGTGGCCGATATTTATGAGGGGGCTTCATAGGCCCTATGAAGGAGGTTTTGCGGCCTTCTATCTGATAACGCAGAAAACAGTGAATCGGTTGCCCATTCAATTGCGCAACATCAAAGCCTACGCCAAAACAATCATCTAGGATCATTCTAGGGTCGGTTATTTGAATGAGTTTGGCCCCTACGTGCTGCGTTGCAAAAGTTGTTGAACTTTGGTCAGATGGTTTGACCATCATTCAGAAACCCATCCCGGCCTGCCAATGCCCTGCCTTGGTCCGCCCCCCGATACCGGAGAATGGAATGAAAAGCTTGCGTGCTGTGTTGATCGTGCTTGTGGTGATTGTCGCTGCTGCCGGGGGTGGCTATGCCTATTGGCAGTCACAGCAATCCGAACTTCCGGAATTCATCGCATCGGGCAACGGGCGGATTGAAGCCGAGGAAATCCGGGTTGCGACCAAATATGCCGGCCGGGTCGAAGAAGTTCTGGTCGAGGAAGGTGATCAGGTCACACGCGGCCAGATCCTGGCCCGCATGGATACGGCCGAGCTGATGACAAGCCGCGCACGTGCGCGTGCCGAAGTCGCAGCTGCCGAACAAGGCATTGCCGAGGCCGAAGCCCAGATCGTGCAGCGCGAAAGCGAGCTTTCATTTGCCGAGCAGCAGCTTTCGCGCGCCGAAGAGCTTGTCAAAAACAACAACATTTCCCAACAGGAAGTCGATCAGCGCCGTGCAGATCGCGATATCGCCAAGGCGGCCCTGACGGCCGCACAAGCACGCCTGACCAGTTCGCGATTGAATGTTGCGGCGTCATCAGCCCAGCTTGAAGGCATTGAAGTTCAGATTGATGATTCGGTCCTTAAGGCCCCGCGTGATGGCCGCGTGCAATATCGCCTTGCCGAACCGGGCGAAGTTCTTTCGGGTGGTGGTCCGGTGATCACGATGATCGATCTGACCGATGTTTATATGAATGTGTTCCTGCCGACCCGTCAGGCGGGTCTGGCCTTTGTTGGCAATGATGCGCGCATCATCCTTGATGCCGCACCAAGCGTTGTCATCCCGGCCAAGGTATCGTTTGTCGCCGATGATGCGCAATTCACCCCGCGCGAGGTCGAGACCCGGGCCGAGCGCGACAAACTGATGTTTCGCGTCAAGGTGCGTATTGATCAGGAACTGCTTAACGAGCATCTCAAACGTGTGAAAACCGGCCTTCCGGGGGAGGCCTACATCATGCTGGCCGATCATAATGACTGGCCGAATGAATTCACCCCGAATGTGCCTGATGACGCGACCCTGCGTCAGACCGCGCAATAGAGTGCGCCACCATGGTGGAAAACACCGAAAGCAGCAGTGATCAGATCGCCGTACGTCTTGAAGACGTCTCGCACCGCTATGGCAAGGTGGCAGCCCTTGATGGCATCAGCCTTGAAATTCCGGTTGGCCAGACGGTTGGTTTTATCGGCCCGGACGGGGGCGGTAAATCAAGCGCGCTTGCCCTGATATCGGGTGCGCGCAAGGTGCAGGATGGCACGGTCGAGACGCTTGGCGGATCGATGACGGATGCCAGGCACCGCAATGCGATCCTGCCGCGCATTGCCTATATGCCGCAGGGGCTTGGCAAGAACCTTTATATGGACCTGACAGTCCGTGAGAACCTTGAGTTTTTCGGCCGCCTGTTTGGTCAGGGAAAGCGTGAGCGTGATGAACGCATTACAAGGCTGGTTGAGGCGACCGGCCTTGATCCCTTTACCGAGCGCCCGGCGGGCAAGCTTTCAGGGGGGATGAAGCAGAAGCTTGGGCTTTGTTGTGCGCTGATCCATGACCCGGATATCCTGATTTTGGACGAGCCGACCACCGGTGTTGATCCGTTGTCGCGTCAGCAATTCTGGCAATTGATCGATGCGATCCGCCAGACGCAAAGCAAAATGACGGTTCTGGTGGCGACGGCCTATATGGATGAAGCCGCACGCTTTGACCGGTTGATTGCGATGAATGACGGCAAGGTACTGGCGAGCGGTACGGCCGATGAAATTCTTGAACGCACCGGATCAGACACGCTGGAGGCCGCCTTTATCGCGCTTTTGCCGGAAGAACAGCGGCGCGATCATCATGAGCTTAACATCCCGGAACGCACCATTCATGGCGACACGCCAGCGATTGTCGCCGAACATCTGACCAAGAAGTTTGGCGACTTTACCGCCGTTGATGATGTCAGCTTCCGGATTGAGAAAGGCGAGATTTTCGGATTTCTCGGCTCCAACGGTTGCGGCAAGACCACGACCATGAAGATGCTGACCGGGCTTTTGAATGCGTCCGAAGGCATGGCCGAGCTGTTTGGCAAACCGGTCGATGGGCAGGATATCGCGCTGCGTAACCGGGTTGGCTATATGAGCCAGGCCTTTTCGCTTTATTCCGAACTGACCGTGATGCAGAACCTTGAGCTGCATGCGCATCTGTTTCACATCCCCAAAGACAAGATCAAACCACGGATCAAGGAACTTTCCGAGCGGTTCGGTCTTGGCCCCTATCATGATGATCTGAGCGAACGGTTACCGCTTGGCGTGCGCCAGCGATTGTCGCTGGCGGTGGCGATCATTCACAATCCGGAAATCCTGATTTTGGATGAGCCGACATCGGGCGTTGATCCGGTGGCACGTGACGGTTTCTGGGAATTACTGGTCGAGCTTTCACGTGATCAGGGGGTGACGATTTTCATTTCCACCCACTTCATGAACGAGGCGGAGCGCTGCGACCGCATTTCACTGATGCATGCCGGCAAGGTTCTGATCAGTGATACGCCGGACGCGATCACCAAGGGGCGTGGCTGCGAGACGCTGGAAGAAGCGTTTATCAGTCACCTTGAGGAAGCCGATGGCGAGGACGGGCAATCTGCGCCCGCCCCTGCCCCGGAAGATGCATTGAACGCGTCGAATGGTGATCAGGCCAACTGGAAACCGGCGCATGCGTCGCTATTCAGTTTCCGGCGGCTGTGGGCCTATTCACTGCGTGAAACCATGGAACTGGTGCGCGATCCGATCCGTTTGATGTTTGCCCTGATTGGCACGGCGATCCTGATGCCGGTGTTTGGTTGGGGTATTACCTTTGATGTCGAAAACCTGACCTATGCGGTTCTGGACCGCGATCAGAGTGCGGAAAGCCGGACCTATACCGAAAACCTGTCGGGATCGCGTTATTTCGAAGCACAGGAACCGCTAACCAGTATTGATGATCTTGAGGCAAGGCTACTTGCAGGCGAGATCACGCTGGCGATTGAAATTCCGCCGGGCTTTGGCCGCGATGTCGGCCGTGGCAGCAGCCCGGAAATCGGCGCGTTTATTGACGGCTCCATGCCGTTTCGCGCCGAGACCATTCATGGCTATGTCGAAGGCATTCATCAGCGGTATCTGAGCGAGCATCTTAAGCGTGATGTTGGAAGTTCCGATACCGGTCAGCCGCTCAGGATTGAAACGCGTTTTCGCTATAATCAGGACTTCAAAAGCATCTATGCCATGGTGCCCTCAGTCATCGCGCTGTTGCTGGTGTTTATCCCCGCCGTCCTGATGGCGGTGGGCGTGGTGCGCGAGAAGGAACTGGGATCGATCACCAACCTTTATGTGACACCGGTGTCCAAACTTGAGTTTCTTTGGGGCAAGCAATTGCCGTATGTAGCGCTTGGCCTGATCAACTTTTTCCTGATGAGTGCGATGGCGCTGTTCTGGTTTGAGGTGCCGTTGCGCGGTAATGGCCTGACCCTTTTGATCGGGGCGATCCTGTTTGTTACCGCGACCACGGGCCTGGGGCTTTTGATTTCGTCCTTTACCAGCACCCAGATCGCCGCCCTTTTTGGCACCGCGATTGCGACCATGGTGCCATCGGTAATGTTTTCCGGGATGATGCAGCCGGTTTCCTCGCTTGAAGGGGTCTCGGCGCTGATGTCCAAGGCCATTCCGACATCGCATTTCATGTCGATCAGTGTTGGCACCTTCACCAAGGCGCTTGGCTTTGCGGAGCTTTATCCCGAACTGATCAGCCTTTTGATCTTCTTCCCGGCATTGACCCTGCTTTCGATGCTGCTTTTGAAAAAGCAGGAGGCGTAAACCATGCTTGGCAGACGGATCAGTAATATCTATCGCCTTGGCATCAAGGAGCTTTTCAGCCTCCGGCGTGACATGGTGCTGATTGCGCTTATTGTCTGGGCGTTTTCCTTTGCGATTTATAACTCGGCCACCGGCTTTTCGCATGATTTGCGGCGCGGCTCGATCGCGATTGCCGATCAGGATGGGTCGGCCCTGTCGCTTCGGATTTCGGACGCGTTTCTCGAACCCTACTTCCAGCAGCCCGTGCGCATCAATGAGCGCGATATTGATGCGGCGATGAATAGTGGCGAATTCACCTTTGTGCTGGTGATCCCGCCGCGTTTCGAGGCCGATGTGGTTTCGGGCCGCGATCCGGAGCTGCAGCTTAATATCGATGCCACCGCGATGATGCAGGCAGGGATCGGTCAGGGCTATGTCAGCAATATCATCGCGCAGGAAGTCTCGACCTGGCTTGGTGGCAAGTCGGCCTGGGCCGGACAGAACAGTTCTGATGCCGCGTCAATCGTGACGCGATATGCCTATAACCAGAATGTCAAAAGCGAATGGTTTACCAGCACGATGGAGATCATCAACGCGATCACCATGCTGTCGATCATTCTTTCGGGTGCGGCGCTTATTCGCGAACGCGAACATGGCACGATCGAGCATTTGCTTGTGATGCCGCTTAATCCCTATGAGATCATGCTGGCCAAGGTCTGGGCCAACGGGCTTGTGATCCTGATTGCCTGCATGCTGTCGATGATTTTTGTCGTCCAGCTGGTGCTGGGCGTGCCGATTGCCGGATCGAAGCTTTTGTTCATGGGCGGTGTGGTGATCTATCTGTTCTTTGCCACCGCACTTGGCATTTTCTTGGCCACCATGACGCGTTCGATGCCGCAATTTGGCCTGCTGTTCATACTGGTGGTGTTGCCACTGCGATTGCTTTCGGGGGGCAGCACACCGCTTGAAAGCATGCCCGAGGAACTTCAGAACATCATGCAGTTCTCGCCCGCCACACATTTCGTCAAATACGCGCAGGCGATCCTGTTCCGCGGCGCTGGCATAGACGTCGTCTGGCCGGAATTCCTGCTGGTGTTTGCGATTGGTGTGGGCTTCTTTGCCTTCAGCGCTATGCGGTTCAGGAAGAGCATCGCGCAGATGCGCTAACTCGCGATCAAGACACACAAAACCCCGCGCGGGAACCCGGCGGGGTGGGAATGGTGGGCCTAACAAGACTCGAACTTGTGACCTCTCGCATGTCAAGCGAACGCTCTAACCAACTGAGCTATAGGCCCCTATGGGTGGGAAAGATGGTGGGCCTAACAAGACTCGAACTTGTGACCTCTCGCATGTCAAGCGAACGCTCTAACCAACTGAGCTATAGGCCCGCAAATCCATCTTTCAGAAGACCAGGGCTTCGTAACCGAAAACCATGATCTGTGCCGTTTGCGTCGGCGAGGCGGTATTTATCCCAAGGCGGACCTTGGCGCAACCCCAGAAATGGTTTTTTGACAAAAAATGTTCATCAATTCCGTGGCAATTCCCATATGCTACAAGATAGTATGAGAATGGGTCGCAGGACGCCTGACGCCGTGTCAAAAGGGATGGACATCACGAAAGACAATGAACCAGTTGCCTTCGGAACTTACCACAACCGGCCCCGCCACCGTTATCCTGCCACCACGGCAAACCCTGCCTGTGGTGTTTGCATCCCCGCATTCAGGCCGCCAGTACCCGCAGGATCTGATTGACCGGGCGCGGATCGGCGCGTTTGAGCTGCGTGCATCCGAGGACGCCTTTGTCGATCAGTTGTTCACTGCCGCCCCCAAGCTTGGCGCACCGTTGCTGTGCGCGACATTTCCGCGCGCCTATGTTGATGTGAACCGGGCCGCCATGGAACTTGATCCACGGATGTTTGATGGCGATCTTCCCGATGACAACGAGATCAATTCGATGCGCGCGCTTTCGGGGCTGGGATCGATCCCGCGCGTGGTCAGTGGCGGGGTCGAGATTTACAAGCCCCGCCTGCCCGCCGAAGAAGCGCTTTCGCGGATCGATACCTATTACCGGCCCTATCACAAGGCATTGCAAAAACTGATTGATCAGACGCGGGCCACGTTTGGCTATTGCATCCTGATTGATTGCCATTCGATGCCCGGAGATTCGTGCGACAGCATGAAAAACCGCGTTGATCTGGTGCTTGGCGATTGCTATGGAAGTTCCTGCCACCCGTCATTGACGCGGTTTGTGGAAGATTGTTTCCGTGATATGGGCTTTGCGCCCGCGCACAATGATCCATATGCCGGGGGCTATTGCACACGCCATTACGGTCGCCCGCAAGAACATGTGCACAGCCTTCAGATCGAGCTTTCGCGAGCGCTTTATATGGATGAAACGACAATCAGCCCGCATCGCGGCTTTGACGTTCTGCGTGATCAGATGACCGATCTGATATCGCGCTTCCATGATCTCGACGGGAACCCGTTCTAATGACTGACGCCACCACCGCCACCAGCAACGCCACCGATACCAGTGACGTTTTGAGCGATCTGGTCATTCGCGATGCCGAACCCGAAGATTTTGAACGCATCACCGAGATTTACGGCCATCACGTTCTGCATGGCCTGGCATCGTTTGAAGAACGCGCGCCCGAAATCGCCGAACTGACATCACGCTGGCAGCATGTGCGCGAACGCGGCCTGCCCTATCTGGTGGCCGATGTTGACGGCCGGGTTGAGGGCTTTGCCTATGCCGGGGCGTACCGCACACGGCCTGCCTACCGCTTCACGGTCGAGGACACGATTTACATCGCACCTGAAGTCGTCGGCAAAGGGGCTGGCAGTGCGTTGCTTTCGGAACTGATCAAACGGGTCACTGCCCTTGGTTATCGCCAGATGGTTGCCGTGATCGGCGATAGTGCGAATGTCGCATCGATCGGGCTGCATGCGCGGCTGGGCTTCCGGGTTGCCGGTACACTTCAGTCAGCCGGCTTTAAAATGGGCCGCTGGGTCGATAGCGTGATCATGCAGCGCGGCCTGGGTGACGGGGACAGCGATACCCCCGATGGCAATCCCACGCGCGAGAAATAGGCGCTAAACGGCTTACAAACATTTCAAGGGGCGTTGTCACGGCATGTCGGACAGCGCCCTTTTTCCATGCGCTGGCGTCAGATGACCATGAGTTGATTTGCACCGCACCATTTCACCAATTCCAAATAACATCAGTTACTCATCGGCTGAGCAGATGCTTGAAACTTGTCTAATTGGCTGAATTTAGGCAAAAAAGAAGGCCGCCTGTGACAGCGGCCCAAGTCTAGGGAGGAAACGTCCAAGAAACGAGCGACAAGTCGCTCGCCGGAATGCACTGCGTCCTACCGCAGCGCACAAATGGAGATTACTGATTCGATGGGGAGGACGCAATAGCTTTTTGACTATTTTTTTGTCAAAAATATTACTGCTTCTTTTTTGTGCATTATTTTAAGGCATTGCCCCTCAAACGCCCGAAAATTTCACATCTCGCGGCTATTTTTTGATCATCGAAGAAAACAGAATTTTCGAAATAGAGCAGAGAATCGACGCGAATCCGAACTGCCTTGAGTCGGCCTGAAGCGGATTCCACGCCCATTTTCCGTATCGATTCCACCTTTCATGCGACAGGCAGGAGCAAAAGCTTGCCCGCCCCGCGCATCGGAGGACAGCGACGCCCCTACCCTACACCCGCAGCGCTCCCTCGGCAGGTAGCGGCACAGCTAAAGAAGTGTCGGGAGGCACTACGCAGACAATAAGCCGAAACTGCGTCTCTGCGACAGGCGCGATATGGTGTGCGGGGCTTAGCAAGCCCGACACGTCGATGGTCGGAACTGCTCATGCAAGCGGGCCCCCGCATGAACAAGAGCAATGTCAGGGAGGTTTCAGAGGGGATGGTGGCGTGGGTTGGGGCCGCTTTGGGCGTGACTAACCGGCAACAGGCGTTTAGTTGACGCTGCGGTCGACAGACGGGGCGTTTGAGGCTGACGGGGTGGCCATGGCGCTGACGGTGTTGCGGCGGCCGGAATAGCCCTGAGCGACGAGATCATCGCGATCCCGGCGTTTTTTGGCGTCATACATGCGCTGATCGGCGAGATCGATCAGGTTCTGCGGCAGGGCAATGGCATCTTCGATGCGTTCGGACAGGCCGACACTGGCGCACTGCACCTTCCCGTTTTGAAGCTTTGCCAGCCCCGGTGCCATAACGCGTTCAAGCACCTCAGCCGCGCGGGCGCGGTCGAGCTCGGGCAGCAGAACGAGGAACTCCTCCCCGCCCCAGCGCACGACCATATCGGAGCGGCGGAAGCGATGGATCAGGTTGTTGCCGACTTCGCCGAGAATGCGGTCGCCATAATCATGGCCATAGCGGTCATTGATCTGCTTGAAGTCATCAAGATCAATGAAGGCGATGGTGTATGGAACCTTCTTGCGAAGAGCGCCCTCGAAGCTGACGCGGATCATCTCCATACCAAAGGCACGGGTATAACAATTGGTCAGCGGATCAATGGCGATTTCGTGCGCCGCCGTGATGGTGCGATAAAGCTGCACAAGGGCGGACACCAGTGCGAGCGGCAACAGGAAGGCAAGCAGCATTTCAAACGGCACAAAGCCGGTTTCAAGCCCGGATTGCGCACCGATGGCAAGCAACACCATAAAGGGCACGGAAAGCAGCCCTGCCTCGACCAGGGTGACCGGCATGATGGCAATCATCATCACCAGCCCGATCAGAAGGAAGCTGTGCGAGCTGTGCATATGGTCGGTTGCCAGCGGATCATTACCGGCAAAGACACACAGCAAACTTGCTGCGACAATCAGCATCAACATCGGAAGATACGGGAAGCGCCGCCTTAAGCGTGCGCTGACAGCGCGATTGGTGAGAACCGCAAGCGCGACACCCGCGACCAGAAGGCGCAGGATGAAGGTCTGCGAGGACCACATTTCCGAGGCAAAGGCCCCATCCCAGAACGGGACGGCAATCATCAGAACAATAACGAAAAGAGCGGCAAAACGGGCGGAGAGCTGAATCGATTCCTTGCGACGCAGATGCAAAAGCTCTGCATGCCGTGGCGTGTAGAGAAAATCCCGATAGCAACATCGCCAGGTCTTTTTAGGCGGGCTGCTATTTTCCTGAGGGCCTGTATCCACGCGAACCGCTCCAACCAGATGATATCAGGCCAATTTCAGCCCGTTTTTCAGCAGGTTCATCGTTCCCTTATTTGGTCGAAGACACAACTATACATTAGGGTGGCGTAATGCGGCATAAGGATCAGAATACAGTTTTTAAACGGCAAATTTCGACCGCAAGATATTGATTTGCAAACAAAAAGTTAACCCGAAACCCACCACATCTGGCGGTAAAAAAAATTTCCTCGGGACTTTCTACCGTGGGTCGAAAAATGGCGTGCGGGATTTTTTATCGCAGAAACTGAAACGGCGCACCGGGTTTACGGTGCGCCGTCCAAATTCACCCCAATCGCAGGGTGATTATGCCGTGGTATAGCGTCGTGATCAAAGCGACGCTGATCAGCCCCAAAGTTCGCGATCAGGCAGACCCATGACACCGTTTTTGAATGTCAGGGCATGGTCGCGATCCTTGGCCATCCAGATCGGGCCATCGAGATCGACAATGCGCGACATCGCACCGGTGATCATGGCGGGCGCCATGGCAAGCGATGTACCGACCATGCAGCCGGTCATCAGTTGCATGCCGGCCTTTGATGCGGCCTCTGCCAGTTCGAGCGCGCCGGTGAGACCACCGGTCTTGTCGAGCTTGATGTTGATCATGTCATAGAGATTGGCCAGACGCGGAATGTCGGCCATCGTATGAACAGACTCATCCGCACACAGAAGCACCGGGCAATCGATATCGATCAGACCGCCATCCTGCCCGGCAGGCAGGGGCTGTTCGATCATCTCGACACCAAGGCCGTCAAGTTCGGCACCGATATCTTCGAGCAGATCAAGCGACCAGGCTTCGTTGGCATCAACAATGATGCGCGCCTTGGGCGAGCCTTCACGCACAGCGCGGACCGACTCAAGGACGTTTTCGCCATTGAGCTTGACCTTTAGCAGCGGCGCATGGGCGATCTTGCGGGCAGCTTCGCGCATATTGTCCGGGGTATCGATCGACAGCGTCTCCGCCGTGATCAATCCTTCCGGTGCCTTGTGCCCGATCAATTCCCAAACACGACGGCCCATACGCTTGGCTTCAAGATCCCAATAGGCACAGTCGACTGCATTACGTGCAGCGCCGGCCTTCATGGCGTCCTGAAGTTCCTTGCGGGTCATGCCACGGTCAAGGGCGTCTGCCTGTGCTTCGATGTCGGCAATGACACCTTCGACCGTTTCATTATACCGGGCATAGGGAACGCATTCCCCGTACCCGGTATGTGTGCCGTCGCTAAGCGTCACCTTGACCACATGTGCCTCGGTCCGTGCCCCGCGCGAGATCTTGAAGACCTGTGCGAGAGGGAAGACTTCGGAAATCACACTGAGTTTTGGCAACTTAGATCTCCTGAAGTTTGTCGACCAGCGGTGCAACACCGGTACGGACCGGATCAACAGCCGGAAGACCGAATTCGGCTTCGATGTCAGCGAGAAGCTTCTTGGCTGCTGCGTCGTCAAGCGCCTTGGTGTTGATCGCGAAACCGACAACCTTGCAATCCGGGTTGGTCAGTTTTGCGTGCTGCAGGTTGACCTCGAGGCAGGTTTTCAGATCCGGAAGCTTGTAGCCCGGCAGACCACGCATATGTGCGCGGGTCGGCTCGTGGCAGACAACAAGTGCGTCCGGCTGGGAACCGTGGATCAGGCCCATGGAAACACCGGCGAAGGATGCGTGGAACAGGCTGCCCTGCCCTTCCATGACGTCCCAGTGATCAGCGTCATTGGCCGGTGCGATGGTTTCAACAGCACCCGAGATAAAGTCGGAAATCACGGCGTCAACCGAGATGCCTTCGCCAGCGATGAAGATACCGGTCTGGCCGGTGGCACGGAAATCGGACTTGATGCCGCGCTTTTTGAATTCGGCGTCAATCGCAAGGGCGGTGTACATTTTACCAACCGAGCAGTCGGTACCAACTGCGAGAACGCGCTTGCCGGAACGTTTTTCACCGTTACCGACCGGCACTTTGCCGTCGAAGTGGCGAACGTCAAACAGTTTGACGCCTTTGGCAGCAGCGGCTTCGACCAGCTCCGGAATAGTGGAAAGACGGGTGTGCAGGCCGTTGGCAATGTCCATGCCGGCATCGATTGCAGCCAGCAGGGTTTCCATCCATGCCGGGCCGATGATGCCGCCACGGTTGGCAACGCCAAGCACCAGGGTTTTAACGCCTGCAGCCTTGGCTTCGGCGATCGACATTTCCGGCAGACCAAGATCAGCCTGACAGCCCGGCAGGCTCAGCTGACCGACGCACCATTCCGGGCGCCACTGCTTGATGCCGATTGCGGTTTTTGCAGCCAGTTCGTCCGGCGCGTCACCAAGAAACATAAGATACGGATGTGCGATTTTCATAATACCTCCTTGACCAGCATCCAAACGCTGCTCTTAATATTGTGGCGGGACTATAGCGCAATCTGGTAGGATCGTTCCAGAGATATGAAACGATATCTTCGACGATCTAACCGATATTTCGTCTATAATTCTAAAAAACACGACAATAACGAAATTAAATACAATAGTCTTCGAAGACCAACATCCTTTCTTGTGAATTTGTTCGGGAATGGCCCGAAAAACGCAAGAAAATGCAATTTTGAAGGACTGGCGTGAAAGCGCCCGACTACACATGAGCACCGATCTCAAGACGTGGCTATCCGAGCGAAAAATCGAAGAAGTCGAATGCATTGTTCCGGACATGTCCGGCGTTGCCCGCGGCAAGGTTCTTCCGACACAGAAATTCCTGAAGGGGCTGGAGGCCAAAAGCCTTGCCATCCCCGAAGCAATTTTCTGCCTGACGGTGACCGGCGGCTACCCGGAGGAGACCGATGCGTTCCTTGACCCGGCCGAAAAGGACGTGGCCATGGTGCCCGACCCGGACACCGTGCGCGTCGTGCCGTGGTACGAGGAGCCAACGGCCCAGATCATCTGCGACTGTTTCCATTTTTCCGGCGAAGAAGTTTCAACGTCCCCGCGCGGCGTGCTGAAACGCGTTCTCAAGGCTTTTGAGGAACGCGGCATGAAGCCCGTGATTGCGCCGGAACTTGAATTTTATCTGGTGGCAAAGAACACCGACCCTGACAACCCGCTTGAGCCGCCGATTGGTCGGTCGGGTCGCCCGGAACGCGCATCGAACGCCTTTGGCATTGATGCGATCAACGAGTTCGATCCGCTGATTGAAGACCTTTATGACTATTGCGAGGCCATGGATATCGATGCCGATACTATGAGCCACGAGTCGGGTCCGGCCCAGCTTGAAATGAACTTCAACCATGGTGATCCGCTTGAACTGGCCGACCAGGCCTTCCTGTTCAAACGTACGCTGCGTGAAACGGCACTCAAGCACGGTGTCTATGGCACGTTCATGGCCAAGCCGATGGGCAACCTTCCGGGCAGCTCGATGCATATTCACCAGAGTCTTCTTGATATCAAAACCGGCAAGAACCTGTTTGCCGATGATGACGGGGAAAACTCCAAGCTGTTCCTGAACTATATTGGTGGTCTGCAGCGTTACCTGCCAGCTGCCATGCCGCTTCTGGCACCGAACATGAACAGCTATCGCCGTTTGCAGCCCTGGTCGGATGCGCCGATCAACATGCACTGGTCGCTTGATAACCGCACGGTCGGCTTGCGCCAGCCGAACGGCCCGCCCGCAGCACGCCGTATTGAAAACCGCTTGCCGGGGGCGGATGCCAACCCGTATCTGGCGGTTGCCGCATCGCTTGCCTGTGGTCTTTTGGGGATTCTCGAGGAAGTCGATGCCACCTCCCCGATCGAAGGGTCCGGCTATGATCGCGCGCATTCCCTGCCGCGTCACATCCATGAAGCACTTGCGAAATTCCAACGTTGCAAGCCACTTAAAGAGCTTCTGGGCGAGGAATTTGCCGCCGCCGTCATCGCGGTGAAGGAAGCGGAATGGGATGCCTATCAGACCGTGATCAGCGCGTGGGAGCGTGAGCACCTGCTGCTGAACGTATAAAAGACGCCTGTCGAATTTTGCGCCGGGTATTGCTGCCCGGCGCAAGAATGTTGCATGTTAAATACACAAATTTTGACTTGATGCGAAAAATGCACATTTTTCCATCTTGTATTTGACAATATCCTGAAGCATTCGAAGGATATTGGGATTATCTCCGGGTTCTGGGAGATCAAACAACAGGACCGTAAACTTTCAAACGCTGCCACATGGGAGGCTCAGCGAAATGAAATCTCTTCTTAAAACATCAAGCCTTGTTGTGCTTGCGGCAGCCGTATCGGGCTTCGCAACCGGCGCATCGGCACAGGAAGTTCTCAACGTTTATAACTGGTCGGATTATATCGGCGAGGAAACCGTTGCGAATTTCGAAAAGGAATATGGCGTCAAGGTTAACTATGACGTTTATGACAGCAACCAGCTTGTCGAAGCCAAGCTGCTTGCAGGCAATTCTGGCTATGACATTGTGGTTCCGACCCTTGCCGACGCCGAACGCCTGATCAAGGCGAAACTGTTCCAGCCGATCGATAAATCGAAGCTTACGAACTATGGCAACCTGGATCCGATCATCCTTGAGCAGCAGGCCAAGTACGATCCGGAAAACACCTATGCCGTGCCGTATTTCTGGGGCACCAACGGTTTTGGCTATAATGTTGCCAAGATCAAGGAAGTCCTGGGTGACGACGCACCGGTTGACAGCTGGGCGATGATCTTTGATCCGCAATATGCCGAAAAGCTGTCCTCATGCGGTCTGTCGCTTCTGGATGATCCGGGCGAGATCGTTCCGCTTGTGAACTTCTATCTTGGCAATGTGCCGGATGGGGAGCCGACCACGGAATCAATCGAAAGCGCCTTTGCGCAGCTTGAGAAGATCCGTCCTCATGTGACCTATTTCCATAGCTCGCAATACATCAACGACCTTGCAAACGGGAACACCTGTATTTCTGTTGGCTGGTCGGGCGATGTCGGCATGGCCGCCCTTCGCGCGGAAGAAGCTGGCAACGGCAACGAGATCAAGTATGTCATT
The DNA here is from genome assembly GCF_002709775.1 of Thalassospira sp. Classification (GTDB taxonomy): domain Bacteria; phylum Pseudomonadota; class Alphaproteobacteria; order Rhodospirillales; family Thalassospiraceae; genus Thalassospira. The sequence continues at coordinate 41,192 of NZ_PAQR01000053.1, read as the reverse complement.
CCGAAGGAAGGCACGCTCATCTGGTTTGATGCAATGATGATCCCGGAAGATGCACCGAACCCGGATCTGGCGCACAAATTCATCGACTATGTCCTGCGTGCTGACGTCGAAGCAGAAATCGCGAACTATGTTGCCTATGCAACGCCGAACCTTGCTGCGATGGAACTGGTAGACCCGTCCCTTCTGGAAGATCCGGGCATCTATCCGCCGCAGGAAGTCAAAGAACGCCTCAAGTCCAAAGTTGAGCCGGGCGGTCGCCTTCTGCGCACCCGTACCCGCATGTGGACGAAGCTTAAAACCGGTCAGTAAGCAATCCTAATGGATTGTGATCCCTGATCTTTGCCAAGGGCGCGACATTGTTCGCGCCCTTTTGCTTTTGCGCCGCGTCATCGCCCGCCCTGTGCCCGCCTGTGACTCGCGCACTGGCAAGTTGTTTGGTTGTGGGTGACACCACTTCAGCAACTACGACTCCGCACCCGATTGCACATTTTCTGAACACTCCATGCCGATTTACTGCCGATTTAGGCATCAAATGGCGATGGATGTTCAAAATATCGCACACCCCTCTTTACAGATTGCAGAAATGGTTCATCCTGTTATCAGGAAGAACCGACCTTTCAGCAATGCTGCACCACTAAAAGAGTGCACATCAGGTCATCAGGGGCTGACGTCTGATTTAATCGGTTCATCTTGACATTGAACAAGGGGAGAATGCTGGTGTCAGAGGCGGTTTTGGAGCGCGTGCACGAGGATGTGCACAAGACGCAACCTTGGAACAATCCGGACGCGGTTCCCTATATCCGCTTTGAGAATGTGACCAAGAAATTCGGCGACTTCTATGCCGTCGATGATGTTTCCCTTGATATCTATCGCCACGAATTGTTTGCCCTTCTGGGCGGATCGGGCTGCGGCAAAACCACGCTTTTGCGCATGCTGGCCGGGTTCGAGGAACCGACATCGGGCAAGATTTATATCGATGGCGTCGATATGGCCGGTGTTCCGGCCTATGAGCGCCCGACCAACATGATGTTCCAGTCCTATGCCCTGTTCCCGCATATGAGCGTCGAGCAGAATGTTGCCTTCGGCCTTGTCCAGGACGGCGTTTCTCGCAGCGAGATCAAGGAACTGGTCGCCGAGATGCTTGGCCTTGTGCAGATGACCAAATTTGCCAAGCGCAAACCCCATCAGCTTTCGGGTGGTCAGCGCCAGCGTGTGGCGCTTGCGCGCTCGCTTATCAAAAGGCCAAAGGTACTGTTGCTTGATGAACCGCTGGGTGCGCTTGACAAGAAACTGCGCGAACAGACCCAGTTCGAGCTGGTCAATATTCAGGAAAAGGTCGGCACCACCTTTGTCATGGTGACCCATGACCAGGAAGAAGCCATGACCATGGCATCGCGCATTGCCGTGATGAATGAGGGGGTGATCAACCAGATCGGCACCCCGTTCGAACTTTATGAATATCCCAACAGCCGCTACACCGCGAACTTCCTTGGTCAGGTCAACCTGATCGAAGGCGTTCTCGTTGATGATGACGAAAAATATGCTGTCATCAAATCCGAAGAAGCCGGTTGCGATATCTATATCGACCATGCGGTTCAGGGCCATCAGGGCATGACATTCTGGGCAGCCCTTCGCCCCGAACGCCTGCGCATCACCAAGGAAGCGCCCGCAGATGCCAAATACAATTGCGTGTCGGGCAAGGTTGAAGAGATCGGCTATCTTGGCGGTATTTCGACCTATCACGTGCGCCTTGAGAGCGGCAAACGCATCAAGGTGACCGAGCCGAACTCCACCCGCCAGATCGAGCCACGCTATACGTGGGAAGACACGGTCTGGGTATCGTGGGAGGCCGGGGCTGCTTCGGTTCTGAACAAATGAGCAGTGACAAGCTTAGCTTAAAGCAAAAATTTGATCGCTGGATGATCAAACATGGCCGGGTGCTGGTGATCGGCATTCCGTATTTCTGGCTGTTTTTGTTCTTCCTTGTGCCGTTCCTGATCGTTCTCAAGATCAGTTTCTCCATGGCTGAATATGCGCAGCCGCCTTACACGTCGCTGTTCGAATGGATTGATGAAGGCATCACGATCACACTTAATTTCGGGAACTATCTGTTCCTGCTCTCCGACAGCCTTTATGCCACGGCCTATCTGAACTCGATCCGGATTGCGGCGATTTCGACCATCATCACGCTTCTGATCGGCTATCCGATGGCCTATGGCATTGCGCGCGCGCAAGGATCGATGCGCAGTGTGCTTCTGATGCTTGTGATTCTGCCGTTCTGGACCAGCTTCCTGATCCGTGTTTATGCATGGATCGGCATTCTTGATCGTGAAGGGCTGATCAACGCGTTCCTGCTGTGGGCCGGGATCATTTCCGAGCCGCTAATCATGCGTCAGACCGAATTCGCGGTCTATGTCGGCATTGTCTATACCTACCTGCCCTTCATGATCCTGCCGCTTTATTCCACGCTCGAAAAGATGGATGTCAGTTTGGTCGAGGCCGCACTTGATCTGGGCTGCAAGCCTTGGCAGGCCTTTGCCAAGATCACGTTGCCGCTGTCGATGCCGGGCATTCTGGCAGGATCGCTTCTGGTGTTTATTCCAGCGGTTGGCGAGTTCGTCATTCCGGAACTTCTGGGTGGCCCGAACACGCTGATGATTGGCCGAACGCTTTGGAACGAGTTCTTTGCCAACCGTGACTGGCCGATTGCATCGGCGGTGGCGATTGCGATGCTGCTGTTCCTTGTCGTACCGATCATGTGGTTCCAGCATATCCAGACCAAGCAGGAGGAAGGCCAGCAATGAGCAGCAAACGTTCAACCTTCCTGATTTCGGCCTTGGTGTTTGGCTTTGCCTTTCTGTATGTGCCGATCCTGCTTGTCATCATCTATTCCTTTAACGAGGGCAAGCTGGTGACCGTCTGGGCGGGCTTTTCGACCAAGTGGTATGTGTCGCTGTTTTCCAATGACGGCATGATTGATGCCGCCTGGAACAGCCTGCGGATCGGGGTGATGTCAGCCACCCTTGCGCTTGCCCTTGGCACACCAGCCGGGCTTGTGATGTCACGCTTTGGCCGGTTTAAGGGACGCACCCTGTTTTCGGGCATGATTGCCGCCCCGCTTGTCATGCCGGAAGTCATTACCGGTCTGTCGCTTCTGCTGTTGTTTGTGACACTGGAACAAATGATTGGCTGGCCAGCTGGTCGTGGTCTTTCGACGATCACGATTGCGCATACGACCTTCTGTGCGGCCTATGTCGCGGTTGTCGTGCAGTCGCGCTTGTCCGGGATGGATACCTCGGTCGAGGAAGCGGCAATGGACCTTGGCGCCAAGCCTGCCAAGATCTTCTTTGTCATCACCCTTCCGATGATCCTGCCGGCGTTGCTTGCCGGTTGGCTTCTGTCCTTCACGCTGTCGCTTGATGACCTTGTGATTGCAAGCTTCGTTGCCGGTCCGGGCTCGACGACACTGCCAATGAAGGTGTTCTCGTCGGTGCGTCTTGGTGTCTCGCCCGAGATTAATGCGCTTGCGACCCTGATCATTCTGGCAGTGTCGGTGATGATCGTGATTGCCAGCCTGATGATCCTGCGGTCCGAGCGGATGCGCAGTCGGGCATCCGCCGGGGCCGAGGCACAGCCTTAAAGCCCCCACACAGGCATAAGACATAAAAAAACAGCGCCGGACATATCATCCGGCGCTGTTTTTGTTTGGGCTATTAGAGCCTTGTGATCAGCTATCCGTCTCGGCCGCGCGGCGCATCATTTCACGGCAATGCATGCCCGGTGCGGAAACCTGCCAATAGGAGACAACGGCTTCTTCGGCGGCTTCTTCGAAATCGATGATCAGATTGTTGAGCGCGTTCTGCTCCATGAGCTTTTTGACACGGTCAGGCAACTGCGACATCTGCCACAGGCCAAGCACCAGCGCATAGGATGAGCGCATCAGCTTGCTAGCGTCTTCCGGCGTGATTTCATAAAGCTCTGCCAGGGCATCGGCGGTACGTTTGACCATGGATGCCAGGAAGCGGCGCTGATTGACGACCATTTCATCGTCAGAGCCGGATTCCAGAACGCCTTGCGACAGCGAGGCGAGATACAGGAACTTCTCGTTCTTGACCAGATACCGCACAAACTGGCGGGCGACACGGGTTGAGTCCCGTTCTTCCGGCCGACGCAGGGCTTCCTGATCAATGACATCGAGATTGTTCTCAAACCACTCTTTCTGGAAGTGACGCAGCACTTCAAGGAACAGTGCTTCCTTGCTTGAGAAATAAAGGTAAAGCGTGCCTTTGGCGAGATTGGCCTTGCGCGCAACTTCAGCAGCCGACGGCAACGTACCATCGCCTTCCATGTAAAGCTTGCGTGCAGCTTCCAGAATATCGGCACGACGTTTTAGTTTCTGCTCGTGACTACGAGCACGAACAAGATTGTCTTGTTCCATTTGATTAACTTCCCCCAACGTATTTTCCCCGGGCATATTATTGCATTGTAATTCACCTAAAAGTCAAACTGCAGGTTTGGAATAAATGGATAAAATTCATGAACCCTTGAAAATTCATGCTTTTTAGCCACCAAACACCTACGTTCTTAGGTGAATTCCGGTCACATACAATCAATCGGAACATTCGTTCCTGAACAAATTCCCTAAATTCGTACAGATTTTCTTTCGAGTCGTACAGCCCCGCAACCACTGGGATACTGACCGTGTGCCAATGAACACTGCATTACACCGGGTCATTCCGTATCGTGAAATACCTGCCCCCTGCCAGTGACCGCGGGTTTAAACCGGCAGTTCGGTGGTACGTTTGACTTCGCGCAGCGTGATGACGGTCTGGACGCGTTCGACGCCGGGCAGCTGGGTCAGGACTTCGCTGTGGATGCGTTCGTAGTCGGCCGTGTCGCTATAGACGACATGGACGAGATAATCGCTTTGCCCGGCCAGCAAATAACATTCGACGACTTCGGGAACCTTTTGAATTTCCTTTTCAAAGGTTTCGAGTGCCTCGCGGGTCTGGCGGGTGATTGCGATATTGACGAACGCGTTGCCCGGCTTGCCGATCCGGGCGGGATTGAGAAGCATGGTGTAGTGATCAATGAAGCCGGCTTCTTCAAGCAGCCGCACACGCCGCAGGCAGGCAGAGGCCGAAAGGTTTACCTTTTCAGCGAGTTCCGCATTGCTGATGCGACCGTCTTTCTGCAGCAAACGCAGAATCATCCGATCTCGTTCGTCCATCTCCATTCGAACAATCCTCCGACGTCACCGTCTTTCTGTTGAATTATATAGCAATGATACCATCAAATGCCCCTTGAATTGAAGATTAATTGCCCAATTTTTAGGGTATCATTCAAGAATAATGACAAAAGAGGCGGCAGCACGTTCTAACCGCCCGGGAATCCCCGGAAACGCCGTGGAGTTCCCCCGATTGCCACCGTTATTGTCGGGAGAAAACGACATGCTGATTGGTGTTCCAAAAGAGATCAAAAACCATGAATATCGCGTCGGACTGACACCAAGCTCGGTCCGCGAACTCGTCGCCCATGGCCATAAGGTTCAGGTTGAAACCCTGGCCGGTGCCGGGATCGGCTTTGCCGATGAGGATTATGTTGCTGCTGGCGCAACTATTGCCGGCACGGCTTCGGAAATCTTTGCCAGTGCGGAAATGATCATCAAGGTCAAGGAACCGCAGAAGGTCGAGTATGAGCAACTCCGCGAAGGTCAGTTGCTGTTTACCTATTTGCATCTGGCACCGGACCCGGATCAGACGGCCGGTTTGGTCAAATCCGGTGTGACAGCGATTGCCTATGAAACCGTGACCGACCGATCCGGTGGCCTGCCGCTTCTGGCGCCGATGTCGGAAGTTGCCGGGCGCATGGCGCCGCAAGTCGGTGCGGCGGCCCTTCAGAAAGCCAATGGCGGACGGGGTATGCTACTCGGTGGTGTGCCGGGTGTGGCCCCGGCCAAGGTCGTTGTCATTGGCGGCGGCGTTGTCGGCACCAATGCGGCGCGTATTGCCGCAGGCATGGGGGCGGATGTGATCATTCTTGATAAAAACGTCAAACGTCTGACCTATCTGGATGATCTGTATGGCCCGCGCATCAAAACGCAATATGCCACCATCGATGATACCGAGGCCTACGTGCTTGAGGCCGATATGGTTGTCGGTGCGGTTCTGGTTCCGGGGGCAGCCGCCCCCAAACTGATCAAGAAAGAGCAGCTATCGCGCATGAAGCCGGGATCGGTGATTGTCGATGTCGCGATCGATCAGGGCGGATGTTTTGAAACGTCCAAGGCAACGACGCACGCCGATCCGACCTATATCGTCGATGATGTCGTGCATTATTGCGTGGCCAACATGCCGGGCGCCGTTGCGCGCACATCGACCTTTGCGCTGAATAACGCCACCCTGCCCTTTGCGCTGGCCCTTGCCAACAAGGGCTGGAAGAAAGCCTGTCAGGATGATCCGCATCTGGCAGCAGGCCTCAACGTCCATGCAGGCAAGATCACCTATAAGGCCGTGGCTGATGCGCTGGGTTATGATCACTTGCCGCTGGAAAGCGCGCTGGCCTGAAGGCCCAAAACCGATCATGAAAAAAGGGCGCCAGATGGCGCCCTTTTTGTTTGGTTGTCTGCAAAACAGATATCAGATCAGAATTCGACCTGTGTGACGTCACGCACCGCACCCTGATCGGCACTGGTGGCCATGGCGGCATAGGCACGAAGGGCGGTTGAGACCTTGCGTTTACGCGGTTTGGCCGGACGCCATGCTTCGGGGCCCTTGGCTTCCATCGCCTGACGGCGGGCCGCCAAGGTCGCGTCGTCGACCGCGATCTTGATCGAACGGTTCGGGATGTCGATTTCGATCATGTCGCCCGGCTCGATCAGAGCAATGTCACCGCCAGCGGCAGCTTCGGGGGAAACGTGACCGATCGAAAGGCCCGACGTCCCGCCCGAGAAGCGACCATCAGTGACCAGCGCGCAAGCCTTACCAAGACCCATCGATTTCAGATAGCTGGTCGGATAGAGCATTTCCTGCATGCCCGGACCACCTTTGGGGCCTTCATAGCGGATGACGACCACGTCGCCTTCCTTGACCTCGCCACCAAGAACCTTGGCAACAGCTTCGTCCTGACTTTCGCAGATCACGGCCGGGCCGGTAAATTTCAGGATGCTTTCATCGACACCGCCGGTTTTGACTACACAGCCATTGGCGGCCAGATTGCCAAACAGAACGGCAAGACCGCCATCCTGACTATAGGCATGTTCGACGTCGCGAATGCAGCCTTCTTTTTCATCAAGATCAAGGTCGTCCCAATAGCGTTCCTGACTGAACGCGGTTTGCGACGGCACGCCACCGGGCATCGCACGGAAAAACTTGTGCACGGCTTCGTTGGTGGTGCGCTTGATGTCCCATTTTTCCAGGGCATCGGCCATGGTTTTCGAATGCACGGTCGACACATCGGTGTGCAGCAGACCTTTGCGTTCGAGTTCACCCAGAATACGCATGATGCCACCGGCACGATGGACGTCTTCCATGTGGAACATCGGATGGTTCGGCGCGACCTTCGACAGATACGGGATCTTGCGCGACAGGCGATCCATATCGGCCATGGTGAAGTCGACTTCGGCTTCCTTGGCGATGGCAAGCAAGTGCAGGACCGTGTTGGTCGAGCCGCCCATGGCGATATCAAGTGCCATTGCGTTTTCAAATGCTTCAAACGTTGCGATACCGCGCGGGGTCGCACCGATATCTTCTTCTTCGTAATAACGGCGTGCGAGCTTAACCGAGGTGCGGGCCGCTTCAAGGAAGAGTTCCTTACGCGCCGCGTGGGTTGCCAGCACCGAACCGTTACCCGGCAGGGCAAGGCCAAGGGCCTCGGCCAGGCAGTTCATCGAGTTGGCGGTAAACATGCCAGAGCATGAACCACAGGTCGGGCATGCCGAACGTTCAACAGTTTTGACCTGTTCGTCCGAGATTTTCGGATCAGCGGCCTGCACCATGGCATCGACCAGATCCAGGTGATGTTCCTTGCCATCGAGGATGACCTTGCCGGCCTCCATCGGGCCGCCGGAGACGAAGACGCACGGGATGTTCAGGCGCATTGCAGCCATCAACATGCCCGGGGTGATCTTGTCACAGTTGGAAATGCAGACCATCGCATCGGCGCAATGGGCATTGACCATGTATTCGACGGAATCGGCGATGATTTCGCGCGACGGCAAGCTATAGAGCATGCCGTCATGCCCCATGGCGATACCGTCATCAACCGCAATGGTGTTGAATTCCTTGGCAACGCCGCCGGATGCCTCGATCTCGCGTGCGACCATCTGACCGAGGTCCTTGAGGTGCACGTGTCCGGGCACGAACTGGGTGAAGCTGTTGACGACCGCGATGATCGGCTTGTCGAAATCCTCATCTTTCATGCCAGTGGCGCGCCAAAGGCCGCGCGCACCTGCCATGTTGCGGCCGTGTGTTGTTGTACGGGACCGATATTCCGGCATGGAAGGAACCTCTCTTTACATCACTGGTGGCGTTTCTTGCGGGCGCCAGAACCGAAGCCCGGTGCCCTCTATATATGACTGCGTTCTAGCACAGTATTCGCGCGCTTTGACAGTTTTTTGCCTGAAAATGTCGCCAAATTCCGTCATACGGTACGATTGCTACACGACAGTGAAATCGACCACGGGTCTGCGACGCATTTTGGGCGATGGTTTCTACCCGCAGAGTTTGCATGTCATCAGGCTTCTACCAGTGCGATGGCGCGCCTTTGTGACCCAATTCACAGGTTTTGCCATAATTGGCTCCAAAACCTATCCCTAATATCCAAAAAACCATACCATTGGATAGGCGACCTTTAGCCAAACAACAAATACTTTAAGGAGGATTATCGCCGCCAGGCGATTCTCCCACTCCCATTCTTACCCCGGACCCTCATACAGGTTCGGGGTTCTTTTTTGCCCGGATTTCGGGCCGGAAACCACCATCTTGTAACTGCGCGCTTTAAAGGATGCTCTGAACACTTTAATGTCAGGGAAAGAACTGCTTGGGTTCAATCCCTTATCCAGACCATCAGGTGGAGATCCGCACATCCATGTCCGACCAACTCAAGACACTGTTGCGTCGTGGACTGACTGCGCATGAGGGCAATCGCCCCGAAGAAGCCGAGAAAATCTATCGCGCTGCCCTTGCCATGTCACCGGGCAATGCGGAGGTCGAGCATCTTCTTGCCACCCTTCTGACCGGGCTTGGCCGCCACCGCGAGGCGCTTGAGCTTTTTGAGAACTGCCTGTCGAGCTTTGCCGCCAACCCGGCAGTGCGATGCAATTATGCCATCGCGCTGGAAAGCTCCGGGCAAATCGACAAGGCGATTGACCAGTTCAAGCAGGCGCTGAGTTACCATGGGGATTTCCCCACCGCGCTTTATCACCTTGCCCGACTTGAAATTCCGCGCGGCCATCTTGGTCAGGCGATGGATCTTTTGGGACGGTTACTTGGCCTTAAACCCAATCATTACGAAGGATTGCTGCTGTTCGGGCAGACCTTGCATGATCTGGGACAGGAAGAAGCAGCGCTTAAGTCGCTTGAACATGCCGCCGAGGCCGCCGGCATTTCGCCAGAAATGATTTGCCGGGTGGGATCGGCCTTTTTACGGCTTGGCTATCCGGAACTTGCGCAGAACCTTTATCAGCGTGCGCTGAGCATTGATGCGAAATATGTTGCTGGCCTGCGCGGACTTGGACAGTCGCTTGCCCATCAGGGGCAATATTCCAAGGCGGTTGCGATTTTAAAAACCGCGCGCCGCCTGACCAAGGAAACCGGCGATATTGATCTGGTTCTGGCCGACATCACCCTGCGCTGCGGCGACCTTGATAGTACGATCAAGACACTTACCAGTCTGATTGAGACATCCCCGGACAATGCGACGGCGGATGCATTATTGATCCGGGCGCGTGCCAAGCTTGATACCACCGACGGCGCAACGCATGCCAAGGCAGCCAAGGAATGGGCCAAGCATCATATGCCGATTGCGGCCCTTCCGGCCTTTGGCAATAGCCGCCAGTCGGACAAGCGCCTGCGCATCGGGTGGATTTCGCCGTTCTTCTGTCAGCATCCGTCCTTCGGGCTGTTGAGTGCGCTTGCGCGTCATCTGAACCGGCATGAGATCGAGCTGTTTTTATATTCCGCAACCCCGCGCCCGGATGATGTCACGCGCCAATGGCAGGTGATGGCAGATGGCTGGCGCGAGGTATGCGGGCAGGACCCGATGCAGATTGCCGATCGCATCCGCAAGGACAAGGTCGATATCCTGATTGATGTCTGTGGCATCCACCCGACCCAACCGATCGAGGTTTTTGCGCTTAAGGCCGCCCCGGTGCAGGCCAGCCTTTCTGCGATCACCACAGGCATGGCGGAAATGGATTACCTGATCGGGCACAAGGATGTGCTTGGCGGTGATCTTGCTGATAACAAGAAGTTTTCCGAGCGCCCCTATCCGCTGGCGCTTGGCCCCTATCTTCCGGCAGAGCTTGATGATGCCTTGCCACTGGCGCCGCTTCCGGCCGCGATTGGTACTGAAATCATCCGGTTTGGCTGCATTGACCGGCTGGCCAATATCAGCAACGAAACGCTGAATTGCTTTGCGCGGATCCTCAATAAGGTCAGCAACAGCCGCATTGTCATTCAGGATGATGTGCTTGAGGATTCCTATGCTGCCAAGACGTTCCTTGATCGCGCCCGCCAAGCCGGGATCAAACGCGACCGACTTGATCTTGCAGGAAGGGTAAAACCACAGGATCGCGCAAGCCTTTATGCCCAGATTGATATCGGGCTGGCACCGTTTCCCGCCATCAGCCTTGAGAACTATTACGAGATGCTGTGGTTTGGCATTCCGTTTGTGTCGCTGGCTGATGATCGGCCGGGTTCACGGCTTGGTCTGGCGGTGCTTGGCGATATCGGGCTTGGTGCGCTGTGTGCCGAAACCGAAAAGGGCTATGTCGATAAATGCATCATGCTGGCATCCGACCTTAAGGCGCTGGCCAGCATTCGCGAGAACATGCGCGACCGCATTCGTGGCAGCCGTGCCTTCCACGGTCCGGCCGTCGCGGCAGAGTTCGAGGAAGCCTGCCGCGAGATGTGGCAGAACTGGTGCCTTGGTGCGCGCTAGGCCAAAAGAGTTTCCGAGCGGATATTGGCCTGCCTAGGGCAAGTTGCTCAGGATATGATCGACGGCGGCTGACAGATCATCGGCGATGAAATCGGCCTCTTGAGCTTCGGGCAGGATGGCTTCCTTGGCCCCGTGGCCGGTTCTGACCATGATGGCGCGCGCACCGGCCCGATGCCCGGCGCGGATATCATTGATGCGATCCCCGACAAGAATGCTTTCAGCCAGACTGATGGCAAAGTCCTCAGCAGATGCCAAAAGCATGCCCGGTTCGGGTTTGCGGCATGTGCTTTCGCGGCCGTAATCGCCCTGCCCGGTTGGATGATAGGGCGAATAATAGATGCCCTGCACCGATGCGTTGTGATCAGAAAGCTGGGCCACCAACGCCTTGTGGATTTCGAGCAGCTGATCTTCGGCAAGGTAGCCGCGTGCGACACCGGACTGGTTGGTCACCACAATCACCGGGAGCCCCGCGTCATTGAGGCGCTTGATCGCCTCCCCGGCCCCCTTGATCAGTTTGAGGTCGGCAACGTCCGAAAGATAATGGACTTCTTCGTTAATCACGCCGTCGCGGTCCAGAAACACGGCCGGAACCGGATGGCGTTGATCGCGAAAGCGCGGGGCCGGATCGATCAGGTGACGTTTGACAGATTGATGGACAGAGCCGGTCATCAGGGGCCTTTTGCATGGTCAAATTTTGCCAACAATGGCGCAAAGCCATTTGCAAAAGCAAGGCTTCACAGGTCCGGCCGCATTTTTCTGCAGCGCGAAAAAGAAATTGGTATTACCATTATTCACTTGCAGAGCAACCGGAAGACGTGACAATTTCCCTGCAAGTCACGCCTCACGATAATAAGACCTTCAAGGAATAACGTTCTATGTTTGCCGATATTTTTGCGATTTTGGCCCCGGTTTTTATCACCACCGGACTGGGATATTTCTGGGCCCGCGCCGGCAAGCATTTTGACACCAACCTTGTCACATCCATTGTCACCTATTTCGCAACGCCGTGTCTGACCTTTGCAGCCCTTGCAACGGTCGAGCTTGGCGGTGATACGCTGGTTCTGATGGGGACAGCCGCCCTTGCCGCGAACGTGATTTTCGCCCTGATCGGCTGGCCGGTTCTTAAGGTTTTCAACCTGTCACCGCGTACCTATCTGCAATCGCTGACCTGGCCGAATGTCGGTAACGTTGGCTTGCCGCTTTGTATGCTGGCTTATGGGCAGGAAGGGCTTGCACTTTCAGTCGCGTTCTTTGCCGCCTATGTCGTGATCCAGCTGACCGTCGGTGTGGCGTTTGTATCGGGCAGTTTTTCGATCCGGTCACTCGCCAAGATGCCGATCATTCCCGCCACCCTGATTGCCACGGGCTTTTTGGCCACCGAAACGCCGGTGCCGGAATGGCTTTACAACACCACCAACCTGATTGGTCAGCTGACCATTCCGTTGATGCTGTTTACCCTTGGTGTGTCACTGGCGAAGCTTCGCCCGGTCAGCCTTGCGCGCAGCACAGCCCTTAGCGTGCTTCGTCTTGGCATGGGCTTCGGGGTTGGTTTCGGCCTGTCGGAAGTCATGGGCCTTACCGGCATGGAACGCGGGGTTGTGATCCTGCAATGTTCGATGCCGGTTGCCGTGTTCTGCTACCTGTTTGCGCAGCTTTATAACCGCGAGCCGGAGGAAGTTGCTGGTGTTGTCATCAGCTCAAGCTTCCTGGCCGCCGTCGCGCTGCCCGCCCTTCTGTGGTACGTGCTGTAACCCGAGGCACCACAGGGCACACAGCCGAAGCTTACTTGACGATCAGGCGGTATTCGCCGCCTGTACCATCATCCTTGTCAGCATAAAATCCGATGGCGCATTCAAATCGGCCCTTATCAAGGTCCGGGTCGCCATGTTCAGCTGCCTGTTCCATCACGTGATCGCGGCAGTCCGCCAGATCGTCAAAGGTCGCCTCGGATATCTTGACCCGGGTCGGTTGATTGACATCCGGGACGTACACCGCTGTGACATGTTCCCAAGGCGCGGCATCATCCGGCCACAAAACATCGGCAATGTGGCGGTGCGGGTTGCCCAGACTAACCACCGCCAGTGCCGCAATCCCGGCAGCCAGAATTGCGCGCCGTAGCATTCTTGTATTCATTCGTATCCTTTATGCGCCTTTGCGGCCAAGCGCCGAGAAATCGATCCTTGGCATCGGTGCATCATATTCAAGATGGTAGTCATCAAGTGGTGGCGGCGCCTGACCGGTGACCGCCAGAAGTGCATGTACCTGCCCGCGTTGGTGGGTCTGATACACAAAGAGATGTGACAGGATATCCGCCACGGTTTCAAACGTCTTGCTACCTTCTTCGCGGATCAGTTCGACACTGCGAATGGCGTCCTTGTCGTTCAGTTGTTCGCAAAAGGCCATCAGCCGCATGTCCGTATCACGCTGGGCAGCGGCCAGTTTGTCGATGGCTGCAAACGGCATTTCATTGGCAAGACAATCCCGACCACGTCCACCGCCGACCAGTGCATCAAGATAATACCAGTCATTGGTCAGAATATGGTTCAGGGTTTCAAGAATGGAAGATGAAAACGCTGTTCGTTTGGTGTTGCGTTCGTCATCCGTCAATTTCTGACAGACACCATACAAACGGTGATTGGACCAGGCGTTGTTACGCGCCTGATGGAAAAACGATGTGCCCGGCATACCTCAAGTGTCCCAACTTTCAGCGTCCTGTCACATTCTTGTTGAGAAACTCAACCGGTCACAGGATGCGCATGGTTTAGCGGACCGTTTCCTTTGCCAAAATTTGGCGCGGTTCGGATGGCTTCACGGACAAAAGCCCGTGCGCGGGCAACGGAATCACTTAATCCCATGCCCTGAGCCAGCCCGGTTGCAATGGCACTTGCAAGCGAGCAGCCCGTACCATGATTATTTTCAGACGGAATGCGCGTGCCTTCGAAGCCTTCGACATCGCCATCCCGGCGCCATAAGATATCGACGATTTTGTCCCCGTCTGCGTGACCACCTTTTATCAGGACGGCCTCTGCCCCCAGATCGCCAATTTTGTGCGCTGCAGCAATCATATCACTTTCAGAGGTGATTTTCATACCTGATAGTACTTCGGCCTCGGGAATATTTGGCGTCAGCAGGCTGGCAAGCGGAATCATATGGGTGATCAGAGCTTCGACCGCGTCTTCGTGAAGCAGGCGCGAACCGCTTTGCGATACCATCACAGGGTCGACCACGACCGGAATACCAGTCGCCTTTGATTTGATAAATTCCGCCACGGCAGTAATCACCGGCACGGAATGCAGCATACCCGTTTTAAGCGCATCAGCCCCGATATCATCAATCGTGACCGTCGCCTGATGGACGATCATGTCGGGATCGATACCCAGAACGTCGAAGACTCCGGTGGTGTTTTGCACCGTAAGTGCCGTGATCGCAGTTGCAGCATAGCCGCCAAGAGCGGTCACCGACTTGATATCGGCCTGAATGCCAGCCCCGCCGGAACAATCCGACCCGGCAATAATCAAGACACGACCCTTCATACGATCCTTCCTTATCCTGCAGATATCAGGTTTCTTTACGCTGCCCGGTTAGCCGGCGACGGCGGTGATTTCAGCAACAATGCCGTCAACGATCTGTTCGACCTTGATCGCGTCGTCGCCTTCGGCCATGACGCGGATCAGCGGTTCTGTACCGGACTTGCGGATCAGAACACGACCATCACCGTTAAAGGCGCGCTCGGCCGAGGAAATGGCTTCGATCACGCTGTTTTGCGCCAGCGGATCGCTTCCAGCGCTGTAGCGCACGTTTTTAAGGATCTGCGGCAGCGGTTCGAACACGCGGCTCAGTTCCGAAACCGGGCCTTCGCGGCTGGCAAGAACGGCCAGCACCTGAAGACCCGCCAGCAGGCCATCACCGGTCGATGCGAAGTCCGACAGCACGATATGGCCGGACTGTTCGCCGCCGACATTGCAATCAAGGGCGCGCATCTGTTCGACAACATAGCGATCACCGACCTTGGTGCGGATCAGGCGGACATCGTTGCTTTCAAGGTAGCGTTCCAGACCCAGGTTCGACATCACGGTCGCGACCAGCGCATTACCGCGCAGCTGACCGGTGCGTTTCCAATGGGTGGCGACAAGGCCCATCAACTGATCCCCATCGATCAGCTGGCCTTTTTCATCACACATCTGAACGCGGTCGGCATCGCCATCAAGGGCAATCCCGACATCGGCCTTTTCGGCCAGAACGCGGTCACACATGGTTTTGGTATGGGTCGAGCCACACTGGTCATTGATGTTAAGACCATTCGGGCTGGTACCGATTTCAATCACGTCGGCCCCGAGTTCACGCAGGACCTTGGGTGCGACGGAGTAGCCCGCACCATGAGCGCAATCGAGAACGATCCGAAGGCCTTCAAGCGTGACCGAGCCCGGCAGGGATGATTTGACGGCCTCGATATAGCGGCCCGGGGCATCGTCAATGCGCTTGGCGCGGCCAAGCGTGTTTGCCGGAACCAGCTTGCCCGACAGATCGCTTTCCATCAGGGCTTCGAGTTCAAGTTCGACCTCATCCGAGAGCTTGAAGCCATCGGGGCCAAACAGCTTGATGCCGTTATCCTGAAACGGGTTGTGCGAGGCAGAGATCATCACACCGATATCGGCACGCATCGATTTGGTCAGCATGGCCACAGCCGGGGTCGGCATCGGGCCGACCAGCATGACATCCATTCCCATCGAGGTAAAACCGGCAACAAGGGCAGGTTCAAGCATATAGCCAGACAGTCGGGTATCCTTGCCAATCACGACCTTGTGGCGGTGATTACCACGGGTGAAATAGTGGCCAGCGGCCATCCCGACTTTCAGGGCGACCTCGGCGGTCATCGGGGCCGTGTTGGCGGTTCCGCGGATACCATCGGTGCCAAAATATTTGCGGCTCATACTCTGTGTCTCTGCTTGCGTTGCGGGCATTGCTGCCCCGTCGATCAAATCTGACTGCCGGTTATATCAAAGTGACGTCGCAATGCCACTGGCAATCGGCATATTTCACCAAGGATTGTAGCGGAAAACTGGCGACCAATCCGTTAACAGGTGAACAAGGTCCTGTTCCGATAAAACCCATGACCTTCGGTCAAAAACCGGCTATCACATGGTGCATGGTTTAAAGGACTGAAACCGAGGGAATTTTGCGCAACATCCGCTTGAAAATAGCCCTTCTGGCGGTGTTGATGGCAATCACGTCGGGGCTGCTTGCCGTTTATGGCAATCAAAGCATTGCCCATGAACCGGGGCGAATACTTGTCTTGCCGCCAAGCGGCGCAGCCGAAGCCATTGATCTTAATCGTTATCTACAACGATTGGTGACGGATCGCGAGGCAGATACCCCGTTTGACGTTGTCCAGATAGACGAGATCGAGTTTGCCCCAGTGTATCAGACACCGGGCCCCGGCTATACCGATCGCACGATCTGGTATCGCACCCCGGTCCGGATCGTGAACCAGGCGGATCGTCTGGGCAGCAGTTCATTTATTGATATCGGGCAGGTTTACCTTAATGACATTGCCCTGAGCATCCTTTCCGAGGACGGCCGGCGGATCATCTGGTATGAGCGGGTCGGCGACCGTGTTCAAACCGCGCGCAACGAGGTGCACGGCCTTTCGCATGTTGCCGAATGGCCGAAACTGGCACTGGGCAACTATTGGCTGGTGATCGGGGTCAAGACCACCAGTGCGCATGTGCTTGAGGCGGAACTCCTGCCCGATACGCTACTGATAACGAAATCGGGCAGCGAGAGCTTCATCAAGGGGGCCAGCCTTGGTGTCCTGATTGTTGCCTTCGGGCTTTATTTCACCTTTGGCCTGCTGTCGGGGGACCGGTCGGTTATCTGGTATGCGGGCTATGTCTTTTCGCTGTTTCTGATCTATTTCGGGATCACGGGATATGCGCAGCTGATCTTCAAGCCGGTCTGGGCGCTGGCGTCGGATTTTGTCACCGGAACGGGAACAGCACTTGCGCTTGGCTCATCGATCATGATGTGGAGCTATATTACCCGTCTTGATCAGACCAACCGGTGGCTTTTCCGTTTCATGTCCGTCTATTCGGTTTTGGCAATTGCCGGTCTCGTTGCCGCCACATCGGATTTGTACATCCTGTATGCCAAGCTTTTCTTTGTGCCCGAGGTTATTCTTCTGGCAGTGCTTTTGATCAATCTGGTCTATCGCGGCTTTCACCAGCAGCAGTACCTGCAGACATTATTCATGATGATTGCCCTTGGCATTCCGACCATCGGAACAATGGCACATCTGATGCTTTTGATGGGGCAATTGCCCGTCAATGAATTCACAACCAGCATCTTTTCCACCAGTGCGGTTATTCAGCTGGTCATGGTTGCGATGGCGATGGCCTATCGGACCTATGGCCTGATCAATCGACGGGTTGATGCCCTGGCAACGAGCCAGCGGGCCAATCAGCTGGCCAGTGAGCAGCGTACCTTCATCACGATGCTGTCGCATGAGTTCCGCACCCCGCTTGCCATCATTCAGCGATCCGCAGAGATCCTTGGCCTTCATCTTCAAAAGGAACCGGAAGCGGTTCTGAACCGCTTGTCCACCATCCGGTCAAACGCAGGCCAGCTTTCGGGCCTTGTTGATGCGTTCCTGACCAAGGAGACGCTTGATAGCGCGACATTTGGCACCACACGCGAGGCGGTGGCGATTGATGCGTTTCTGGGCGATCTGATTGCCCGACGTCACCGCGAGGTGCCCGGCCAGAATATCAGCCTGATCAAATGCGATACCGCCATTGTCGAGATCGACCGCATCCTGATGGAACGTGCGATGCTCAACCTGATCGAGAATGCGCGGAAATATGCGCCGGGTGCGGCTGTTTGGATTTCGGCGGAGCGTGAAGCCAATGGCTATGTCTATATCCGGGTGGTCGATGAAGGCCCCGGTATTGCCGCCGACGATCTTCAGAATGTTCTGCATGCCTTTTATCGCGGCAAGGATGCGACAAAAACACAGGGTGTCGGGCTGGGCCTGCATCTGACCAACCGGATCATTGAGGCCCATGACGGATCGCTTTCGGTCAGTGTTGGCGAAGAAGGCGGCACGACCATTTTGATCAAGCTGCCCTATGACCGCGACAAGACCGTTCTGCGGGCCAATGAAAACCGCACCCGGTCCCTGACCGGCTATCCAGAGCCCCCAAGAAATGGGGACCCGGCATGATGATCAGATCGGGATTAATCATGCGCCACCTTGCCTTAACGGTGCTGTTCATCGCAATGACGGTGTTTATGGTGCCCGGACAGGCAGCACAGGCGCAAACGGCTGAGAACACAAGCAGCACGACGCCGGATCGGTTGGTTTTGAGCGGTGACATTGCAGCGCCGCGCGAGATTACGCGCTATGTGGCGTCTTATGCCGATGAAACCCGCGCGCTTGAGCTTGATGATATTCTGGCACTGCCCGAAGGGTCGTTTCAGCGATCAAACGCCATCCCGTCCTTTGGCTATACACGCCGGATTATCTGGCATCAGGTCGATTTCACGGTGGAGAACAAGCTCGGCAAGCGGGCCTTGCTTGAGATTGCGCCGAACTATCTGAACTATATCGATGTGTATTTGATGGCGGGCAAGGCGCGCAATCCGATGTGGCGTACGCGCCTTGGCGACCATGTCCCGGCCAGCGAACGGCAGTATGGCGGACGGACACATATTGCGGCCCTGCCCCTTCTGGTGCCGGGGAACTACCGGCTTTATGTCCGATCACAAAGCAACAGCGCCAATCTGATCTGGATGACGCTATGGCCGACCAAGGAACTGATTACGTCGCTGTCGTTCCGTCATCTGGCGACCAATGTGTTCTTTGGCTTCTTTATTACGCTTGGGATTGCCTATCTGGCGCTTGGCCTGATTGCCGGGGACCGGGCGGTTATTCTTTACAGCATCTGGGTCGGTGCGATTGGTACCACGACGGCGGTTGTGAATGGCGTGATCCTGAGCGAGGTGCAACCAGACACGCCGTGGCTGAATGACTTTTTGTTGGGTTCGATGAACATCATTTCCTACGGGATAACGGTGTTCCTGTGGCTTTACATCATCGAGGCACGCAAGAACCATCCGCGTGCCTATCGGTTATGTTGTCTCTATGGCTTTATCATTCTGGCCTTTGCCGCCGGGGCCGCGACCGATCTTTATACGGTCTTTGGCACCTATATCGTGCCAAGCCATGCGCTGTTCATGGCGACCATGTGCCTGATCCTGTTCAGACGGGCGTTCAAGGATTTCCGCAATCCAAAGCATTGGGCGTTTCTTGTGGTGCTGGCCATCCCGACCGGGGCGGCGATCATGATCCAGCTGGCCCTTTCCGGCGTGATCGAGGCAACCCGACTTCGACTTGACCTGCATCAGTTCACCCTACTGTTCCATCTGGTGGGCATGGGCATCATCATGACCGTGCGCCTGTCGAGAATGGACAAGGAACGGGTCACCGTGACCCAGAAGGCCGAGGAAACCACGACCCTTGTCGAAGAACAGCGCAAACTGATCTCGATGCTATCACATGAATTCAGAACCCCCTTGGCGGTGATCCAGCGATCCTCCGAGATGCTGATGCTGCGCCTTAAGAACCACAAGGACGATGTTCTGGAACGTCTGCAGCGCATCCAGTTACAGGCGCAGAAACTGGCGCGATTGGTCGATATCTTCCTGACCAAGGACGGGATCGAAACGCAGGACCTGTCGCTGGCGCGTGAAACGGTTCCGGTGAACCGCTTCTTGCAGGAATTTGCCGCCCAAACCACACGCGAGGGTGCAGAGGTGCGTGTCAGCACCCACGGGACATCAACCGTCGAGGTCTATATCGATGAAACCCTGATGGGGCTTGCGATCACCAACCTGATCGAAACATCCAGGCGTTTTGCCCACGGGGCGCCGATCCACATCAATGTCCACCGGCAATCCGATACGCTGGTCGAGATCAGCATTCCATGCCATGGTGATGAACTTGATGATGACGAAATCGGGCTGATCGCCGATGCGCTGTTCCGGCGCAATATGGAAACCCATGCGCTGCGCCGCGCCCTTGGCCTACATATTTCACAGCGCATTGTCGATGCCCATGGCGGATCGATCACGCTGCGTCAAAGCCGCATGCAGAGCATTGAACTTTGCCTGCTGTTACCGTGTGAGTAACCGGCCGACACTTAAGTTCGAAAAAATTAGAAAGTTTGGATCAGGAAGCCTCGGCCTCGCCCAGCACAGCGGCCGGTGAGGTAAAGGCATAGCCACGGCCATAGGCGGTGCGCACCGGCAATTCTTCACCGATATCCTTCATGATCTTCTGACGCACACGTCGGATGGCAGTATCAAGGTTTCGGCAGTTTTCCGCCGTATCAGCCTTGCCAAGTGCCTCGACAATTTCCGGACGGGTCAGCCAAGCGCCATTGGCTTCGATCAAAAGCTTGACGATGGTGCGTTCGGTCGCGGTCAGGGTCGCTTCATTGCCTTCGGGATTGCGGAGTTTCCAGTTGAGCATATCAAGTACCCAACTATCTTCGGAAATCTGCGTTTCCACCGCAGCATCGCCATCGGATCTTGATGCACGACGTAGAAGCGGCTTAAGGGCGGCCTCGATCACAGAAAGCGGGCTATCCTTGGTCAGATACACATCAGCACCGGATTTATAGCCGGTCAGGTGATTGTCCATACCCGAAAGCGAGGTCAGCATCATGATGCCGCAATCAATCGTCTTGCGGACATGCTGGGCCAGTTCATAGCCATCGGCATCGGGAAGCATGATATCGAGGATGACGGCATCAGGTTTGCGCGCGTCAAGAGCCCGGTAAAATGCGGCACCGGTTTCACAACCGACCACATCGAAACCGCACATCTCCAGATACTCACACAGATCCTTGTTCAGGTCCGTGTTATCTTCCACGACATATACACAGTGCGTCATTGCATTCCAGCCAGACGTGACGTCACCAGGGAACGGCTGCGTCAGACCGCCAATCTCGTTCATCTAAAGACCTTCGCGTTTGCGTATTCCAACCATCAACTGTGACTTTGGCGCCACTTTTGTTTGATCCTTATTGGTATGTGGTCATTGCATCAATTCTGCAACCCTCAACCTTCAATGGTCAGAAAATGCCAGAATCGGCCACAAATCAAACGAAGGGCGCGGAACCGGTCCAAAGCCAAGCCTGAAACCGGTTCCGCGCCCCCGTTAATAAACCATGACGCTAAAATGACAAGTTATACGTGCAGACGATGCGCTCAGCACACCACTATACGATGGCAGTCGAACTTGCGACCGCGAGGGCCTGTACCGTTTCGGGCACATCATGCACGCGAATCATCTGCACACCATGGCGCCATCCATTGACGGCTGAGGCGATGGAACCGCCCAGACGCTGCTTGGGGTCGGCCTTGGGATCGATCTTGCCAATGAAGGACTTGCGCGATGTGCCAAGCAGGATCGGGCAGCCCAGACCATGGAAGATTGCCAGTCGCGACAACAATTCAAGATTGTGCGACAGCGTCTTGCCAAAGCCGATGCCAGGATCAATGCAAATGCGATCACGCGAGATCCCCGCACGTTCGCAGCTTTCAATACGGTCGAGCAGATAGTCATAAACATCAAGAACCGCACAATCATATTGCGGGTTGGCCTGCATGGTGCCCGGTTCGCCCTGCATATGCATCAGCATGACCGGCTTGCCGGAAGACGCGGCGACTTCCATCGAACGTTCGTCGCCTTCAAGGCCGGTGACGTCATTGATGATGGCAGCGCCAGCTTCGATAGCGGCTTCCATCACACTGGCATGACGGGTATCGATTGAAACCACATGACCTTTGGCGGCCAGTTCACGAATAACCGGCACGACGCGGTTGATTTCCTCGTCCTCGGACACGTCATCGGCACCCGGGCGGGTGGATTCGCCGCCGACATCAATGATCGATGCTCCCTGCTCGACCATGGCTTCTGCGCGCGCTACGGACTGTTCGGTGGTGTTGTAATCGCCACCGTCAGAAAAGCTGTCGGGCGTGACATTGACGATGCCCATGACATGGCAGGATGCCATATCAAGCCCGGCGAAATCCGGGCGTTTGGCCATCAAACGGTCCAGCACGGCATTGATTTCATCCACCCGGCCACTGTTTTGCACCCAGCCTTCAAGGGCAAGGAGTGGCAGGATCATGCTTTCGGCCCCGCCGCCTTCGCGGCGACGGATGATTTCAAGGGCGGAAAAGCCCCTGCGTGATCCGGCAAGAGGCAGGGTGTTGGGATCATCGGCATGGTCGATGAAACCGGTCGGTGCGTAGTAAAGCGGTCCTTCAAAATCGGCAAAGCCCCGCACATCGGCGGGGCTTCGCAGGACCGATCTTTTGATCTCGTCCATCAGTCTCTTTCTGTTAGCTTCCCGGTTGCGGTTCCGGGGAAAGGTCCCCGCCACCATCACCAGGGTTATCCTTGCGGGCACCGCCGGTGCTTGGCACCGTGGAGCGACGTCCGCCACCGGCATCCTTACCGCCACCGGAAGAATGGCCCGGACGGTTGATTTCCTCGCCGCGCAGCAACGCGTCGATTTCACTACCCGACAGGGTTTCATATTCCAGAAGACCTTTGGCAAGCTTGTGCAGGTCATCAAGATGTTCGGTCAGAACGCGCTTGGCGAATTCATAAGCCTCGTCAGAGTAACGACGGACTTCTTCGTCAATCAGCTGAGCGGTTTTTTCCGAAACGTTTTTGTGCTGGGCAACGCTGTGACCAAGGAACACTTCTTCCTGGTTATCAACGTATTTGACGTTACCAAGCTTGTCGGAGAAGCCCCACTCGGTCACCATCTTGCGCGCATATTGCGTCACCATGTTGATGTCCGAAGAAGCGCCCGTGGTGACCTTGTCCTTGCCAAAGATGATTTCCTCAGCCACACGGCCACCCATGGCAACCGCAAGGTCGGAGATCAGCTGTTCATAGGACTTGGAGACCTGATCACGTTCCGGCAGGCGCATCACCATACCGAGCGCACGACCGCGCGGGATGATGGTTGCCTTGTGGATCGGATCGGAGGCCGGGGTATGGAGTGCGACGAGGGCGTGACCACCTTCGTGATAGGCGGTCAGCTTTTTCTCGTCATCGGTCATGATCATGGAGCGACGTTCCGCACCCATCATGACCTTGTCCTTGGCGTTCTCGAAATCGGCCATGGTGACAACACGCTTGCCAAGACGGGCGGCCAGAAGAGCAGCCTCGTTAACAAGGTTTGCCAGATCCGCACCCGAGAAGCCCGGGGTACCGCGTGCAACGGTGCGCAGATCAACATCCGGACCCAGCGGAACCTTGCGGGCATGGACACCAAGAATGTGTTCACGGCCTTCAAGATCCGGGTTCGGCACAACGACCTGACGGTCAAAACGACCCGGACGCAGCAATGCAGGGTCCAGAACGTCCGGACGGTTGGTTGCGGCGACAAGGATTACGCCTTCGTTGGCTTCGAAACCATCCATCTCGACGAGGAGCTGGTTAAGGGTCTGTTCGCGTTCATCGTTACCGCCGCCAAGACCGGCACCACGATGGCGGCCAACGGCGTCGATTTCATCGATGAAGATGATGCAAGGTGCGTTTTTCTTGCCCTGTTCGAACATGTCACGCACACGCGATGCACCGACACCAACGAACATTTCAACGAAGTCGGAACCCGAAATAGTGAAGAACGGGACGTTTGCTTCGCCAGCAATTGCACGCGCCAGAAGCGTTTTACCGGTACCCGGAGGGCCGACAAGCAGCATGCCTTTGGGGATCTTGCCGCCAAGGCGCTGGAATTTCTGCGGGTCACGCAGGAAGTCGACGACTTCTTCAAGCTCGCCCTTGGCTTCTTCGATACCTGCAACGTCTTCAAAGGTGACGCGCCCGGATTTCTCGGTCAGCATCTTGGCCTTGGACTTGCCAAAGCCCATGGCCTTGCCGCCGCCGCCCTGCATCTGACGCATGAAGAAAATCCACACACCAATGATCAGAAGCATCGGGAACCAGCTGATCAGCGCGCTCATCAGAGGCGACAGGCTTTCCTCAGGCTGTGCGATGATGCGCACGCCCTTGTCATTCAGCTTTTCGACGAGGTTCGGATAATCCGGGGTGTAAACATTAACAGAGCGACCGTCGCGCGTTTCTGCAGTCAGGTTGTTGCCCTGAATGGTGACTTCGGAAATCTGGCCTGAATCCACTTCGGCCAGGAAGTCCGAGAATGCCAGCGACGACTGACCGGACCGTCCGGAGGGCGACTGAAACAGGTTAAACAGCGCCACCAAAAGGATGGCGATAATAACCCACAGTGCGAGATTTTTTCCCATATTCATTCCAAGCTACTGGTCGCAATTTATGTGTGCCATGACGCAAAACTTCCTGCGCAGGGTCTGACAATCAAATAGTCATAAGCCCCGCTTACGCAAGTAGGTTGTCGGGTTTCGGTGACGATTTGAAACCACTTTCCCACAAAGGTACTTGCGGCGCAAACTGCCAACTGCCACCTGATGCGATCTGGCCCCTGCCCAGAGGCCGTTCGCAACCGGCGGCGGATAGTACGTCGGAAAGCTCCGAAACCTCAAGCCCGCCAACGGATAACAAGCCTTCTTTATCGTAGAGTGCAGGCATGGATGCAAGGGCTGCGCGCGGTAAATTACCAATAAATGGTGCAATTTCGCGCAATGCGGTCCGAAAAGACTTCGTGTGAAACACATCACAAAGACCAAGCGGCCCGATCCAAAGCCCACTTTGCGCACCAAAACCGGCGTCATCTGCCTGCCATTCAAAGCGATTATCGAACTTCACAACGCCGGATAAGGGAAGCGATTCTGTATCGAGTGCGATCGGATCCTTCGCCATCCGGCCAAATTCCCGGTAAACGCAAATCCCGCCTTTCCGGCCATGTAAAACACAGCCCCCAAGACTGATCCGTGCGGTGTTATCGGTACGCAATCGATCAAGCGCGCCAGCCAGTTTATCGCGTGCGGGCATATAGGAAGCCCCGCGGACGGTGCGCACCACCTGCCCCAACGTATGGATCGCGGCATCGCGATCTGCATCGGCGGCCAAAAGCACATCTGCATTGAGGATGGCAATGCCATTGGCGTGCAGGGTCACTGCGTCAGCCAATAGGCGTCCAATGCTGCGTTCAAGGTTGTGCCGGGTTGCGGCATCACGTTTCAGGTCGACGTCGGCCGAGGCGTCATCGGCAAGCGCATTGCGGACACGCACACGTTCGAATTTTTCATCCCGGTTTGACGGGTCTTCGATCCATGGCTGCTGGCGGGCCAACAAGGTGGCGACGAGATCGGCTTTGGCAATGCCCAGAAGTGGCCGAAGCAAACGGCCATGGCGCAAAAACCGGCGCGCTGACATGCCAGCCTGCCCCAGCGGGGTTGTACCACGGTCGCGGCGCATGGCGATGGTTTCGCGTTGATCGCTGGCGTGATGGGCAACCAGCAAATGGAAGACGCCGATCTCCTGCATCAGGTCGTTAAAAATCTGATAGCGGGCCTGACGGGCCTTTTCCTGGACCGCGCCCGTTGGCTTTGCGCCCTGCCAGACTTTGGTGATGTGTTCGATCTCGTATCGGGCAAGCTCAGCCGCGACCCAGCGGGCCTCGTCGGCAGCGGCCTTGCGCAGGCCGTGATCGACCGTCACCGCAATCACCTGCCCGCCGCGGGCCTGACACCAGTCATGGGCGAGCACGGCAAGGGCCATGCTGTCGGCCCCACCCGAAACACCGACAAGCAGCTTGGGCACGCTTTCAAACGGGGCGAATGCCATCATCAGCTTATCAAAGACAACGGCGTCCAGTGGAGTTCCACGGGACGCCGTATCCTGATCATATGATGACGTAACGTTGTCGATCATTGAATTTGATTACTGCGGGCAACCACGGTTCTGGCGTTCCTGACGGGCACGATCCAGAACGACGTTGGATGCGTTCGGGAAATTATCCAGCAGGTGGCCAAACGCCGTGCAGGCATCTTCGTTCTTGCCAAGATTTCCGAGCGACATGCCAAGTTTCAGGAGATTGTCCGGTGCCTTGGTGCTGTCAGGATAGGTCTGGAAACCTTCGGTAAAGGCGATGGCGGCATTTTCATACTGGCCACGCACATAATAGGTTTCGCCCAGCCAGTATTGCGCATTGCCGGCCAGCGGATCATTGGGATGGTTGCTGACGAAATTGCCAAGCGCCTGTTCGGCGGCATCAAAATCCTGACGGCGCAGAAGGCCAAAGGCCTCGCGATATTGTTCTTCCGGGGTGCCGGTGGTTGCCGCAGCACTCTGGGCCGGCGCGGCGTTATTGCTTGCAGCTGCACCTGTCGGGATTTGCGGCGGCTGACCTTCGCTTTCGATCACACCAAACAGCTGGGTGCCACGATTATTAAGCTGTTCGCCAGTCCCTGCACCGCCCTGCCCGGCCGTCGGAGCAGCGGCGTTGCCTTGGGCTGCTGCACCAGCAGCAGGTGCCGCGCTACTGGCAGCCCCGTTGGTGGACACAGCACCACCTTCAAGCTGGCTTAAGCGGAAATCGATATCGGAGACCAGACGTTCGAGACGGTCTTCCATTTTGCGAATGCGGAAGTCGAATTCTTCAAGCTGGCCGGTCAGCTGGGTGGTTGTGCGTTCAAGCGCGCTGATCTGGACCTGCTGACGGGCAGCAGCTGGGGTTGCAGCCCCGCCATCACCAGAAGATGCAGCGGCCTGCGCAGCATCACCTGTGCCTTCGCGATAGACATAGCGCTGCAAAAGATCGAGGTCCTTGCGCAGCTGTTCGACCTGACGCGACATGTTGGCGTCTTGCGCGTGGACCGTTTGAGACCCGAGTGATGTCATGCCAAACACGGCTCCGACGGCAAGGGCCATCAGGAGGTTGCGGCTTTTGGACCGGCTTCTTGGCGAAATGGCGGATCGAACACGGATCATTTTCGGGTCCTTTGTCGTCAATTCAGTCTTTGAAAGGTCACTATGAAAATTCATGTCGTGACTTTCAAACATTTTCAGGCGGCAAAAATAAGGCGCCTGCCCCGAGCGGGACAGGCGCCTTGATCTTCAAGTCAGGCTTTCACCTGCACGCGCTTAACGGATAACCGAAACAGAGCGGCGGTTTTTAGCCCAGCTTTCTTCGTCATGGCCAAGAGCAACCGGGCGCTCTTTACCATAAGAAATGGTCTCAACGCGCGACGGGTCGATGCCCAGAGCGATCAAGTAATCCTTGACCGAGTTCGCGCGGCGTTCGCCGAGTGCAAGGTTGTATTCACGGGTGCCGCGTTCATCGGCATGACCTTCAACAACAACTTTGTACTGCGGATATTTCTTCAGCCAAGCGGCCTGAAGTTCGAGGGTGCGACGTGCTTCACCGGCAAGATCGTATTTATCGAAACCAAAGAAGACGCGGTCACCAACGTTGACAGCGAACCACTCAGGGCTGTTTTCAGCCAGAGAGCTCGAAGACGACGCGCTAGAAGAAGTGCTTGCACCGTCGCCACCAGTGGTTGCCGTGCTATCAGGTGCAGTTTCACAAGCAGCCAGAAGAGCGGCAGCTGCAAAAACGCTGAGAATACGAAGTTTCATTTAAGTTTTCCCCTTAACACCGGACGCATTCGCCCGAGGTTGGTGTTTTCCATGTCTCGCGACACCGAAAATGCCCGCGATTAAAGCGAATCGCATTCAGTGCTTCGCGATGACTATACTCTTGAGATATCAGGGAATCAAGGGCGACCATGCAGGATCCGACCCATCCGCCGGTGTAACGATCTCTCGCTCGTTATAACCGGTAAGATCAATCGAATACAAACGATAGCGATCCTTGGTCCCGTCCCTGGACGGGTGCTGGCGGTAGTACATCAAAACTCGACCGTTCGGCGCCCATGTGGGTCCCTCTACGAGATACCCCTCGGCCAGCAGCCTTTCTCCACTGCCGTCTGGCCGCATGACACCGATATAGTAACGACCTCCTTCGGATTTGGTGAATGCAATCAGGTCACCGCGTGGCGACCAGACCGGTGTGGCATAACGCCCGCCACCGAAACTGATGCGTTGTGCCCCGCCACCATCAGCATTCATCACATAAAGTTGTTGTGCCCCACTGCGGTCGGAGTTGAACGCAATGCGCGACCCGTCTGGCGAATAGGAAGGCGAAGTATCCACGGCCGGATGACGCGTCAGCTGACGTTTTTCGCGCGTACGCAGGTCGAGACTGTAAATTTCACTGTTACCGTCAAGCGCTTGCGACATCACAACCGAGTTCCCGTCTGGCGCGAATCGGGGTGCAAAGGTCATCCCCGGAAAATCGCCCAGCAATTCCAACTCGCCACTATCAATATCAAGTACATAGACGCGCGGCTTGTCGTTAAAGTACGACATGTAAACCACTTCCTGTGCCGTCGGCGAGAAACGCGGGTTCAGCACAAGGAACCGGCCATCGGACAGGAAGCGGTGGTTCGCACCATCCTGATCCATGATGGCCAGACGTTTGGTCCGGTTATCGGCCGGACCACTTTCAGAAACATAAACAACGCGCGTATCGAAATAGCCGGTTTCGCCGGTGATACGCTTATAGATCTCGTCGGCGATCTTGTGCGCGATGCGGCGCCAGTTGCTCGGCTGCGTGCGATAGGCAACGCCCGACATCTGGGTTTCGGCCAGCACATCCCACAGACGGAATTCAACGCGCAAAAGACCATTCGCTTCGGTCACAACGCGACCATTGACCAGTGCCTGGGCATTGATCGCGCGCCATTCCGCGAAGTTCGGGTTCACCGCCAATGACGCTGCACTCTGAATGAATGCATTTTCATTGATCGGTGAAAACAGCCCGGACCGTTCGAGATCGGCGGCAATCACCTGGGTCATGTTCTGACCGATTTCGGTTTCGGCAACGCCTTCGCCCGGGAAGCGGGTGACGGCAATTGGCATCGGTTTCAATTCACCCCGGGTGATATCAATCCGGAGTTCCGCCTTTGCCGGCGACATGAACCCGACATTCAGGCCAGCGACAACGGCAAGGGCGCACAGTGCCGCGACACTGCCTTTAGCCCAAAATCGTTTTTTTGCGTTGGTCTTGATCGTCATCCTGCCTCGCTATTTTCCACGCGTGTTCAAGAACTTGTTTGTTAAAGGCCCAGCATTTCACGCATGTCAAAATTGAACGTGAATGTGCGCCACATTTCGTATTTATCCAGCGGCAGTTTTAGAGGACTGCATTGCGGATTTAGCACTGCTCGCAGGGCACTTTCCGCAATCGTACGGCGGGAAGTATCGCCCTGAATTTCGTTCAGGTTGCTGATCCGCGCCTGACGGACGGTTCCGTCAGGGTTT
Organism: Thalassospira sp.; assembly: GCF_002709775.1. Classification (GTDB taxonomy): domain Bacteria; phylum Pseudomonadota; class Alphaproteobacteria; order Rhodospirillales; family Thalassospiraceae; genus Thalassospira. Next base: position 11,686 of record NZ_PAQR01000053.1, on the reverse strand, counting down.
GCGCTGACATGAATTTCAACCGCAAAGTTGCCTGCTTCCTTGGCCCCTGCCGGCGGGCTCCAGCATCTTTCGATCTGACGTTTGACGGCATCAAGCTCGCTCATGGTCAGATTGGCATCAAGACGCGTTGCCACAACCTCGCTGGCATTTTCCTGCGGTGTTTCTTCCTGCTGCGGTTCCGGTGTTGCCTGCGAGGTTTCCTTGAGCTTGCTGACATCCTTCAGAACGCTCATGAGGTCGCGTTTCTTCGGCTCTTCCTTTTTCGGTTCCGGCTTTTTGACCGGTTCCGGTTTCGGCGGCGTCGGTTTAGCAGCCGGCTTTACAGCGGCAAGCTCTGTCGGTTGTGGATCAGGCTCTTTTTTGACCTCTGGCGTCGGGACCGGCTCTGGCTTTGGCGCAGGTTCCGGGGTCGGCTCAGGCACGGGTTCCGGTTTTGGTTCGGGTTTCGGCTCTGGCTTTGGTTCCGGCTTGGGCTCTGGTTTTGGCTCGGGCTTCGGTTCCGGCTTGGGTTCGGGCTTTGGTTCCGGTTTCGGCGCCGGTTTGGGTTCCTCTTTCGGTTCAGGCTTTGGCAAAGCCTTGGTCGGCGCGGCAGAGAATTCATCCACCGTCACGACTTCCACCGAAATGGACTGCAAATCCAGCGGTGTTTCATCAAACAGATCGGGCAGCCCAAGCCACGCCACCAAAAACAGGGCGACGTGCAGACCAAGCGATATGAGAGCGTAACGCAGCATAATTCGATTACGAACCCTTTGCCGGCAATTCGGCGATCAGGGCGACTTTGGTGAAGCCGGCATCCTTGATCAGGCCCATGACCTGCATCACGCGGCCATAATCAATTGCCTTGTCACCGCGCACGAAGATGCGGGTGTCGGCCTTGTTCTCGGTAATCGCCGCGAGCTTTTCGGTCAGGGTGTCCTGCGCGATTTCGCTATCCATGATGTAGATCGTGCCTTCGGCCGAAACCGACACCACCAGCGGCTCATCCTGCCCGGTCATGGGGGCGGCACTGGTTTCGGGCAGATCGACCTCGACCCCGACCGTCATCAGCGGGGCTGCGACCATGAAGATCACGAGCAATACGAGCATAACGTCAACCATCGGGGTGACGTTGATGTCACTCATGGCAGCGCGCCGGTTCCCCCGGCGACCGCGACGGCGTCCTCCGCCTGATTTGGCAAGTTGAGCGCCCATAATCAGTCTCTCGTGTCGTCAAGTTGGCGCGAAAGGATCGAGGAGAACTCGTCCACGAAAGCTTCGAGGCGGTTGCTGTACCGGTTCAGGTCACTGGAAATCTTGTTATAGGCAACCACGGCCGGAATGGCGGCAACAAGGCCCATGGCGGTTGCAAACAGTGCCTCGGCAATACCCGGTGCAACGACCGCAAGCGAGGTGTTTTTGGAAGCCGCAATCGACTGGAACGACACCATGATGCCCCAGACGGTCCCGAACAGACCGACAAACGGTGCGGTCGAACCGACCGATGCCAGGAAGGTCATGTAGCGTTCCACCCGGTCCATTTCACGGCCGAGGGTAATTTCCATGGATTTTTCAAGGCGCTGCTGAAGGCGGGCGCGCATGGTGTCGCCATGGACACCCTTGGCGTTTGAACGGCGCCATTCACGCATGGCCGAAACAAAGATGGCTGACATCGGATCGCGCGGCTGATCGGCGATGCGGTCATACAGGTCTTCAAGTGATCCGCCCGACCAGAAGGCTTCTTCGAAGGTGTGGGCCTGAGCGCGCAGTTTGCGCAGCCGCAGGATTTTCTCAATCACAATCGCCCATACCCAGACAGAAGCCAGCAAAAGCCCGATCATCACCGTTTTGACGACCAGTCCAGCCTGCATGAACAGCCCCCAGAGAGACATGTCATGCGCCATGACCGACTGCCCCAGCGTTACCGCGTCGACCACTTGATTTTCCATATTCCCGTCAGTCCTTTGTCACATCGAGACATCGATTAAATACTGTTCTTAATTCATCGGGCAGGCGTTGTGCCCGAAGTCCTTCCAACGACATGCAGGCGAGATAAATCTCGATCACCACAAGTTCGTCGCCGTCACGCATGATCTTTTGTTCAAAGCCAAGCGATGCGCCCCCAAGCTTGATCACCCGACTTTCGACCGTCAGACGGTCCTCCAAAAGAGCTGGACGTTTGAAGTCGAGCGTACAGTGTCGAACGGCTATGGCAACTTTGTGGCGTTCTGCAACATTTCGATTGGTAAAGCCCAAGAGGTTAAGCATCGCTGAACGCGCCCGTTCGGCGAAGGCAAGATAATTGGCGTGATAGACCACGCCACCTGCATCGGTATCTTCGTAATAAACAATAAGCGGATAGATATGCCGCTTGCCTTCAAGGTGCCCCAGAAGGACTTCATGATTTTTTTGCGACATCAGGAATCGTCCCCGGGCTGACCATCAAACAGATCGGAAAGCGGCATGCCACCGGCTTCGCGCGGCGGGGTCAGACCAAGATGCTTGAAGCCCTTAACGCCCAGCATGCGCCCGCGCGGGGTGCGCTGGATCAGCCCCTGCTGGAGCAGATAGGGTTCGATCACATCTTCGATGGTATCGCGTTCTTCCGAAAGGGCTGCGGCCAGCGTATCGACACCAACCGGGCCACCGCCATAGTTGCTGGCGATACAACTAAGATAACGACGGTCCTGGCTATCAAGACCAAGGTTATCGACCTCAAGCCGGGTGAGTGCGGCATCGGCAATAAATTTATCGACCGGTGATTTTTCCGCCACTGCGGCAAAATCACGCACACGACGCAACAAGCGACCGGCAATACGCGGGGTACCGCGCGAACGGCGTGCGATTTCCATCGCACCTTCTTCGGTCATGTCGAAATTCAGAAGCTTCGCACCACGCGCAACGATGCTGACCAGTTCTTCGGGCTCATAGAACCGCAAGCGCAGCGGAATACCGAAACGATCACGTAGCGGGGTCGTCAAAAGGCCCGAACGGGTTGTTGCGCCCACAAGCGTAAAGGGCGGCAAATCAATCCGGACAGAGCGGGCAGCTGGCCCCTCGCCGATGATCAGATCAAGCTGGAAGTCTTCCATCGCCGGATACAGGATTTCTTCGACCGCCGGGTTAAGGCGATGGATTTCATCAATAAACAGAACGTCGCGCGGCTGCAGGTTGGTCAGAAGGGCTGCAAGGTCGCCGGCCTTGGCAATCACCGGGCCGGAGGTTGCACGAAAGCCGACACCAAGTTCACTGGCAACGATTTGCGAAAGTGTGGTTTTACCCAGTCCCGGCGGACCGAAGAACAGGACATGGTCCATGGCTTCTTCGCGCGCACTGGCAGCCTTGATGAAGACATCAAGGTTTTCGCGGACTTCTTTCTGGCCGGTAAAATCATCAAGCCGACGGGGACGCAGCGATCCATCCTGATGGTCTTCTTCGCGACGCTCACCACTGAGCAGACGGTCTTCTTCTTCGCTCACGCGCTAAGCTCCTTTAGTCCCAGACGGATCAGGGTATCAATCGACTTGTCATCACCGGCCTGCTGGGCGGCCTTGCCGACCGCGCCGAAGGCTTCGGAGCGGCCATAGCCCAGATTGACCAGTGCGGATACGGCGTCTGCCAGAACAACGCTATCATCAACGACCGGTTCGCTTGGCGCTGTGTCCGCGCTCACATCAGCAGCCGGTTTGGTCGATTTCTTTGATTTTGCTGCGGGCTTGGCGTCATCAGCTGCCGGCGCTGCGGGGGCTGCGACCGGGCCAAGGTTGAGCTTGGCGGCCTTGTCCTTAAGCTCGCCGACAATACGGGTCGCGACCTTGGGGCCGATTCCCGGTGCGCGGCACAGGGCCGTGGTATCCTGGGCTGCCAGCGCGCGCAAAAGGTCGGTCGGGGTCAGCACAGATAGCAAGGCCAGTGCGACTTTGGCGCCAACACCCTGCACGGTGGTGAGCAATGCAAACCATTGCTTTTCAGCGTTATCGGCAAAGCCATAGAGATGAATGTGATCTTCGCGGACATGGGTTTCGATCATCAACCCGGCGTCCCCGCCCTTGGGCGGCAGCATGGAAAGTGTTCGGCGGGAGGCAAAAACCAGATATCCGACACCGTTGACATCAATGATGACGCTGTCTTCGCCGATGAAATCCACAATTCCGCGCAGTTTGGCGATCACCTGTATTTTCTCCCGTTTCGTGTTGGCTTTGATGCCATTGAATTGGCAAGCGACCGGTTCCCGGCATGTTGCGCGTGACAGATGGCAACGGCAAGGGCGTCAGCAGCATCCGGCCCGGCAATGTCACATCCCGGAAGCAGGGTCGAAACCATCATTTCGACCTGTTGCTTGGCGGCATGACCGGCACCGACCACAGTCTTTTTGACGGCATTGGGTGTATATTCCGTTACCGGAATGCCATTGCGTGCCGGGGCGAGTAGCGCAACACCACGCGCCTGCCCCAGTTTCAGGGTCGAGACCGGGTTCTTGTTCACGAACGTTTCTTCGACCGCGGCTTCATCGGGTGTCCAGACCTTGATGACTTCCATCAGGCCGGTATGGAGCTGATCAAGGCGTTCGGCCAGGGTAAGTGACTGGGTAGATGTCACCACACCATTGGCGACATGACGCATACGGTTGTTATCAAGGTCAATGACCCCCCACCCCGTACGTTGCAGACCGGGATCAATCCCGAGCACTCTGACCACTACATCCCCCAAAGAAAACCGGGTTCCAGATACAAAACACCCGCCATTCAAAAGCGAAAGGCGGGTGTTGGCAAATATTAATTAGCTGTCGAGGCCAGCAACGATTTCGTCGGTCCAGTTGACGTTGGTCCAGACATTCTGAACGTCATCGTTGTCTTCGAGAACATCAACAAGCTTCATGATGCTCTGTGCCTGATCAACCGTGATGTCGGCTTCGGTGGTGGCACGGAACACCATCTTTGCGCTTTCCGGATCGCCGAATTTCTCGGTCAGGGCTTCACGCACGGTGTTGAGGTCTTCGATCTCGGTATCGATGATGTGGTTTTCTTCATCGGATTCCGCGTTGGCCGCACCGGCTTCAAGCGCTGCTTCGAAGATTTCATCCGCATCGGCCTTGTCAGCCGGATAGACGATTTCGCCCAGACGGTTGAACATGAAACCAACCGATCCGGTTTCGCCAAGGTTACCGCCATGCTTGGTGAAGGCAGCGCGCACTTCGGATGCGGTACGGTTGCGGTTATCGGTCAGTGCTTCGACGATGACGGCAACACCGGCGGTGCCATAGCCCTCGTAACGGACTTCTTCGTAGTTGTCGCCCTCGCCAGCACCAGTCGCCTTTTTGATTGCGCGATCGATGTTGTCCTTGGGCATGTTCTGAGCACGGGCAGCAGAGATCGCCGCGCGCAGACGCGGGTTGCTGTCGATATCTTCGCTGATTTTCGCGGCAACGGTGATTTCGCGCGCGAGTTTGGTGAAGATCTTGGCGCGCTTTTTATCCTGCGCACCTTTGCGGTGCATGATGTTCTTAAATTGGGAATGGCCGGCCATAACCTAAAACCTGTCGTCATTGAACTCATTTTGGAACGGTATCGGGCGATACCTCGCCGGTCATACGGGCGTTCCCTGACAGACCAGCCCGTTCGGGCATGCACAGGGTGAGCATTCACATCTGCGACATACGCGAACGAAAATTTCGACCGCTCCTATATCCTGTTTGCTCTGCGAGGTCCAGCCATGCTTGGTCACAACGCAGAATATCGAAAAGAAACGGCAAGGTTGAAGGAGCTTCAACCGTATTCAAACCCTATCCTATCCGAGGATAGTCCTGCCCTATACGCGGATAGATGTTGCAGACCACATGATATTCTTTCATTAATAAACATTGCAGTAGAACATTAAACTAAAGAAGAACACTCTCAGGGGTCCAAGCTGACGCCACCCACACAGGATTTAAAAGGATCCTGTGGCGCCAGACACAAACCGAATGGACAAAGAAGCCATGCGGGAACAGCTAGGAAACAAAGGTTAGATAGAATGGGAACTAAATTCGGGGTCCAAAGCAAACTATTGATATCGTTTGCTGTGGTTGGATTGATGGCGGTTATTTCTGCCATCGTCGGGGCTGTCTCCTTCAACCAGTTCGGTAACGCGCTTAGCACCATTACCGAAGAAAAACTTCCGCCGATTGCTGCTGCGCAGGCACTGGCAACCGGCAGTGCGGAAATTGTCGCAATCGCCCCACGCATTGTGGCCGCGACCAATCCGGAAGAAGAAACCGCGATCAACGACGAACTTGCAGTTCGCCTTGAAGAGCTTGGTGTGCGCATCGCCGAGATTGAAGCTACAGGCTTCATGCCCGCTGTGATCGCAAGCATCAATGACAATCGCGCCTTGCTTGAGGACAACCTCAAACAACTGCACGATGTCACGCAGGAACGCTTCCAGATCAGCGACGAGAAAGCAAGCAAGCTCGAAGAGTTCCAGAATCTGGCCAAACGGTATGGCGATACCCTGAAACCGGTATTGTCCTATACCCAGAATGACATCGCACAGGGCAGCGAATATGCCGCGTCCTTCGCCGATGATCCGTCAAAGAAATACGGCGCGGACAAGGACGAGATCCTTGAGTCCTTCCAGAAATACGCAAGCGCGATTGAAACCCGCAGCCCGATCCTTGATATCGAACGCCTTGGTTCGTCGGCTGCGAACATGATCATCGCCAGCACCACGGAAAACCAGGCCGTGCGCCTGTCGATCATTCCGGTGCGTATTCGCGGGACATATACCGACGCGCTGAGCAAGCTTGAAGAACTTGATAACGATCGCCTCAAGGCATTCTATGTCGATCTGATCGACAAGATGCAGAAGCTTTCGGTTGGGGACGGCAGCCTGCCCGACCTTCGCAAGCGCGAACTTGAAGCAACCGAACAAAGCCAGGCACTTGTCGTACAGAGTGGCGAATATGCCAACGCAATGCGTAACAGCGTTGCCGAGCTGGTTGCCGGCCTGAATGCCGAAGTGGACGAAGCTGCCGCCCAGGCATCGGTTGTCGAGAAACAGAGCCTGACCGCGCTGACCGCTGTTGCAGCGATTGGTGTTGTGATCTCGCTTCTGATTTATGTTCTTTATGTTCGTGGCAACGTTCTGCGTCGTCTTGGACTTCTGCAGAAAACCATGGTCCAGCTTGCCGATGGCAATCTTGAGGTCGCGGTTCCGGCCAAGGGCAATGATGAAATCAGCGCCATGGGCCGTGCGGTCGAGGTCTTCAAGAAGAACGCCCTTAAGGTGCAGGAAATGCAGGCCGAGGAAGAGCGTCTTAATCATGAACGCAACGAAGCGCTTCGTGATGAGCTGCTGGCACTGGCCGATACGCTGCAGAACGAAGTTGAAAGTGCAGTGAATGAAATCGCGGCCCTTGGTGATCAGCTTCAGGGTGTTTCGGGCCAGATGACGTCGAGCGCGGAACTGGTTTCAGGTCAGACCGAAGACGTTGCAAGCTCTGCACAGGAAGCCACCGGCAATGTTGAAACGGTTGCAGCCGCGACCGAACAGCTGTCGGCGTCGAATGCGGAAATCAACCGTCAGATGGCGGAATCGACCCGTATTTCCAACGAAGCATCCAGCCGCGCACAGGAAACCAACGAACTGGTTCACAGCCTGTCGCTGTCTGCAGATCGCATTGGCGAAGTGATCGCCCTGATCACCGACATTGCCGAGCAGACCAACCTGCTTGCCCTTAACGCGACCATCGAAGCGGCCCGTGCGGGTGATGCCGGTAAAGGCTTTGCGGTCGTTGCCGCCGAGGTCAAAAACCTTGCCAACCAGACGGAAAAAGCCACCGAGGAAATTTCTGGCCAGATTTCTGGCATTCAGAAAGCCACCGGTGAGTCCGTTAATGCCATCGGCGATATTGGCCGCATCATTGAAAACATCAATGAAATCGCGACCACGATCTCCGCTGCCGTTGAGGAACAGGGTGCTGCCACCGACGAGATCACGCGCAACGTGCGAGGGGCTGCGGACCGTACCCGTTCGGTGTCTGCATCGATCAACGAAGTGGCAAATGAAACCAGCAAGACCGGCGAGCTTTCCGGTCAGGTTCTGGCCACGGCACAGGATGCTTCGCAGAAGGTTGAAAACCTGCGGTCGAGAATTAACGGTATCCTCGATGATCTGCGCAAGCAGGCACATGACCGCGCTGCTTCCTGATAATTCTTATATGCTTAAAATCGAAAGGCCCGCCAATGGCGGGCCTTTTTTGTGAGTCGCGTCCGTAAAAACCCGCCTCCCCCACCTGGCACGCAATACAGCCGATGAAAAAATGACCTGAATTCAACACCCGTCGCTATACAGACGTACAGGTTTGGCCAAAAACCCATGATTGCGGCAGGGTTGCTATGTTATAGCTGACCCTAATAATAATAAATCAGGCCCCACTTTACTTCCCGTGATCCTGTTCGGGGCAGGCATCGGGTATCCCCAAAATGTGGCTTGGCAGGGAACAAACGTTCAAACGACGTACATACATGCGTCGGCACAAGTTGTGTTGACGCTTGTCTCTTTGGTCTATGGGGTAAGTTGAATATGGCTTTAAGTATCAAGCGCGGCGCCAAGCCGTCTTCGCCAAAAAAGAAGAACGTTAAGAAAACGAACAAAGCAGGACTGGGCGTACGTGAAAAACTGGCAGGTGCCTTTTTTCTAGTCGGTCTGATTGCAATCCTCGCCGCGGCCGTATCGGTCTTCTCTTTCACGAAATTCGGCAACCAGCTTGACAAGATTGCCTATGAGCAGCTTCCGCCGATGTTTGCCGCACAGCAGCTTGCCACCACAAGCGCCAAGATCGTGGCATCCGCACCGCGCATTGTTGCCGCCTCGACTGTTGAAGAGGAACAGGCCGTCAAGGCTGACTTGGATGTCATGCTGGCCACCTTGCAGGAAAACCTCGGTGTACTGAGCCAGTCCGGTCTTCCGGAAGAAACTCTGTCAGTGATCGAAACCAATGGCCAGAGCCTTGCCGAGGCGCTGCAGGAACTTCACGACACCACGATCGAGCGGTTTGAAGTTGCTGGCGAACTGTCGTCCTCCATCTCACAGTTCCAGCAGCTGACCGGCAAATTCAATTCTATGATCCAGCCGATCCTGTCGGCCTCCCAGACCAAGATTACCGCTGTGACCAGCCAGGTTCATGATCTGCGTCAGGCAGGTGCCTTCATGACCCAGGAGCAGGAATCCTCGATCAAGGGTCTTCTGTTCGAGCTTGATGAACTGATGGCAGCTCAGGCCCCGATCCTGGCACTTTCGAATAACGGTGCGGAAATCACCAACACGGTTCTGTCAGCAGCGTCTTCGAATGATCGCATGCAGCTTCGTATCATGGGGGTTCAGGTGCGCGGTGCGGTTGGCCTTGTCGCCAACACCATTGCCGAGCTGCCCAATGAGAAGCTCAAGAAGTTCTATGACGGGCTGCTGGGCGATATCAAGAAGCTGTCGATGGGCCGCAAAAGCATTTCGTCGCTACGCAGCAACGAACTTAAGCTCGCCGACGAGCAGATCGACATCGTCGAAGACAGTGCTGAATTCGCTGCTGCCATGGAAGACGGTGTGAACGCCCTTGTGGCTGATCTTCAGTCCGGTGTTGATGGTTCGGCCGATGCAGCAAGCACACTCACCCAGCAGAGCTCGTTTGTGATGTATGGCGTTGGTGCAGCCGCAATCGTGATCCCGCTTCTGATCTATCTGGTTTATGTGCGTGGCAACCTGCTGCGTCGTCTGGCCGGTCTGCAGAAATCGATGATTTCGCTGGCCGATGGTGATCTTGAGGCCGCTGTCCCGTCAGGCGGTAGTGACGAGATTTCCGCCATGGGCCGCGCGGTTGACGTCTTCAAGGCAAACGCGATCAAGGTCCGCGACATGCAGGCCGAAGAAGAACGCCTGAACCGTGAACGCAACGAAGCCCTTCGTGACGAGTTGCTGTCACTGGCCGATACCCTGCAGGGTGAGGTCGAAAGTGCGGTAAATGAAATCGCCACACTGGCCGAGCAGCTTCAGGGCGTGTCGGGTCAGATGACCGACAGTGCCGAACTGGTTTCGGGGCAGAGTGACGAAGTTTCGAAATCGGCAGATGAAGCCACGGGCAATGTTGAAACGGTTGCTTCGGCGACCGAGCAGCTTTCAAGCTCGAACGCGGAAATCAACCGTCAGATGGCGGAAACCACCCGCATTTCGAACGAAGCTGCCAAGCGTGCCCAGCACACCAACGAGCTGGTCAACAGCCTGTCGCAGTCGGCAAGCCGTATTGGCGAGGTGATCGCACTGATCACCGACATTGCCGAGCAGACCAACCTGCTTGCACTTAACGCGACCATCGAAGCTGCGCGTGCAGGTGATGCTGGCAAGGGCTTTGCGGTTGTTGCCGCCGAGGTCAAAAACCTTGCCAACCAGACAGAAAAAGCGACCGAGGAAATCTCGGGCCAGATTACCGGCATTCAGAAAGCCACCGGGGAATCTGTCAGCGCGATTGGCGAGATCGGCTCGATCATTGATAGCCTCAATGAGATTGCCACGACCATTTCGGCAGCTGTTGAACAGCAAGGGGCCGCTACCGATGAGATCACGCGCAACGTGCGTGGTGCGGCGGATCGCACCCGTGCGGTTTCGGCATCGATTGCCGAGGTTGCCAATGAAACTGGTCGTACCGGCCAGCTGTCGGGTGAGGTTCTGACCACCTCGCGCACTGCATCAGAGAAAGTCAGCGAAATGCGCACGCGTATTTCCGCGATCCTTGATGACCTGCGCCAGCAGGCCTGTGATCGCGCCGCCTGATCTCTAGAAAACACCTAAAACAACAAAGGCCCGCCATTTGGCGGGCCTTTTTCTTTGCTCGCATCCCTGCGGCCTTGGGTCAGGCGCTGGGCCAACTGCCTTTAAGGCGGCCGCCGATACGGACCGATTCAATGCGTTTGGCAAGGCCCGTCTTGTCATCGGTTTCAACATAAACGCCACACACCGTCGCCGGGCCTTCTGCCGGCTCAAACCGGCCGGACGGCATTTTGGTGATGAATTTGCGGACCGAGTTTTCCTTTTTCATGCCGATGACGGAATCAAAATCACCGCACATGCCAACATCGGTCTGATAGGCCGTGCCATTTGGCAGGATCTGGGCATCGGCAGTCGGCACATGGGTGTGCGTGCCAAGCACGAGCGATGCCCGACCGTCACAATGATGGCCAAACGCCATTTTTTCCGAGGTGGTTTCAGCATGAAAATCAAGGATCATCGCATCGACATTCTTGCCAAGCTTGTGTTTGGCAAACAGCTTGTCCGCCCCCTGGAACGGGCAGGATAGCGGATCCATGAACAGGCGGCCCATCATGTTGATCACGCATACCTTCTTGCCTGATTTGGTTTTGAAAACGTAATCGCCATTGCCCGGCGTGCCGTCCGGGAAGTTCCAAGGACGCAGCAGTTTTTCATCTTCGTCGATATAGGCGATGATTTCGCGCTGATCCCAGACATGGTTGCCTGTGGTCAGGACATCGGCACCGGCGGCGTAGAATTCCTTGCAAATCTTTGCCGTCACGCCAAAGCCGTGGGCTGCGTTTTCGACATTCACCACCGCGATATCAACCGAGAGACGGTCACGTAGCATCGGGAGCGCTTCGAGCGCTGCCTTGCGACCGGATTGCCCCAGAACGTCGCCAAGATGAAGTAAACGCATTGTGCTTCCTGT
>NZ_PAQR01000052.1 GCF_002709775.1 Thalassospira sp. | reverse complement strand
CTTGCGCGCCTCGTCCACGAGACCGCGCAGATCCTTGCCGCCAACGCCTTCGACCACACGGGCGATCAGCTTGATCCCGTTGATCTCTTCAGGACCGGCCGGCGCCGCGCCGCCGCCCCCGCCCATGGCGAGCTGTTTCTTGGCTTCGGCGAGTTGGCGTTCCAGCGTCTTGCGCTCGGCCTGCAGCGCCTCGATGCGCTCCACCAGCTCCACGGTCGGCACTTTCAGCGCCGCAGCCGCATCCTTCGCCTTGTTCGCCTCGGCTTCCAGCCATTGACGCGCGGCCTCGCCGGTCACGGCCTCAAGACGGCGCACGCCCGCCGCGGCGGAGCTTTCACCCACGATCTTGAACAGAGCGATGTCGCCCGTGCGATTGACGTGGATGCCGCCGCACAGCTCGACCGAATAGGCCTTGTCGTCGGATTTGAGCGAGTCGCCCATGGCCAGCACGCGCACCGTCTCGCCATACTTCTCGCCAAACAGCGCCAGCGCGCCGGCCTCAATCGCCTTCTCGGGCGTCATCTCGGCGGTTTTCGCCTCGGCGTTCTGCCGGATCACCGCATTGACCTGCGCCTCGATGGCGGCGGTCTCGGCCTCGGTCAGCGCCTTGGCGTGGGAGAAGTCAAACCGCAACCGGTCCGGGCCCACATAGGAGCCTTTCTGGGTGACGTGCGGGCCGAGCACATCGCGCAAGGCGGCGTGCAAAAGGTGGGTGGCGGAGTGATTGGCGCGCACCTTGGTGCGGCGCTCGGCGTCCACAGACTGGGATGCGGCGTCCCCGATCTTGATCCCGCCCTCTTCCAGCACGCCGATATGGGCGTAGATGGAGCCCGCGCGTTTCTGCACGTCAGAGACGATGAACTTGGCGCCATTGTCGAAGGTGATGACGCCCGCATCGCCGATCTGACCGCCGCCTTCGGCATAAAAGGGCGTGGACTTGAAGATCAGCTCGGCGCCCTGGCCTGCAGAGAGTTCAGACTGCTCGGCGCCATCGGAGACAATGGCGGTGAGCTCAGACTGACCGTCATGGGTGTGATAGCCGACGAAGTCGGTCGCGCCGAGACGATCACGGACCGAGAACCAGAGCGCTTCGGGCGCCGCCTGGCCAGACCCGGTCCAGCTGGCGCGCGCGTCGGCGCGCTGGCGCTCCATGGCGGCGTCAAACCCGGCATGATCAACGCTCAGTCCGCGCGTGCGCAGCGCGTCTTCGGTCAGATCGAGCGGGAAGCCATAGGTGTCGTAAAGCTTGAACGCGGTCTCGCCCGGCAGCGCATCGCCTTCCTTCAGATTGGCGGTCGCTTCATCGAGCAGGGTCAGACCGCGACCCAGCGTGCGCTGGAAGCGTTCCTCCTCGCCGCGCAGGGTCTCCTCGATCACCGGCAGGGCGCGGGGCAGTTCGGGGAAAGCCTCGCCCATCTCGTCAGACAGGGTCTTCGCCAGACCGAACAGCACCGGCTCATTGGCGCCCAGAAGGTGCGCATGGCGCATGGCGCGGCGCATGATCCGGCGCAGCACATAGCCCCGGCCTTCATTGGACGGCGTGACGCCGTCGGCGATCAGGAAGGAGGTTGAGCGCAGATGGTCCGCAATGACCCGGTGGCTCGCCAGCGCATCCCCCTCGGCCTTCACCTTCAGGGCCTCTTCAGAGGCGTTGATCAGGGTCTCGAACAGATCGACGTCATAATTGTTGTGAACGCCCTGCAGTACGGCCGCGATGCGCTCGAGCCCCATGCCCGTATCGATGGAGGGCTTGGGCAGGTTGATGCGTTCGCCGCCCGCCTGCTGCTCGAACTGCATGAAGACGAGGTTCCAGATCTCGATGAACCGGTCGCCATCCTCTTCCGGCGTGCCGGGAGGGCCGCCCCAGATGTCCGGGCCGTGATCAAAGAAGATTTCCGAGCACGGACCGCACGGGCCGGTATCGCCCATGGACCAAAAATTGTCCGAGGTGGAAATGCGGATGATCCTGTCGTCAGACAGGCCCGCAATCTTGCGCCACAGCGCCGCCGCCTCATCATCCTCGGAATAGACCGTGACCAGCAGCTTGTCCTTGGGCAGGCCGTATTCCTTGGTGATCAGGTTCCAGGCGAATTCGATCGCGTTTTCCTTGAAGTAATCGCCAAACGAGAAGTTGCCGAGCATTTCAAAGAAGGTGTGATGGCGCGCGGTATGACCGACATTCTCAAGGTCGTTATGCTTGCCCCCGGCGCGCACGCATTTCTGCGAGGTCGCGGCACGCGAATAATCGCGGTGTTCCTGGCCGGTGAAAACGTTCTTGAACTGAACCATCCCGGCGTTGGTGAACATCAGGGTAGGGTCATTGCGCGGCACCAGCGGGCTGGAGGAAACGACTTCGTGGCCGTTCTTGCGGAAGAACTCCAGAAACGTGGTGCGGATATCGTTAACGGTCTGCATATCTCTCCAACCCGGAAAACGCGGAACAACTGCGTCCGCCATGCTGGCGAACGGACTGCCCTATTTAGCGGCTCGGCCCTGCCCTGTCCAGTCAGGCGAAAGAAGTCCGGGGCATTTGCCGCAAGTTTTCCGAATTTAAGGGATCAGATGGCATTCAAACCGCTTTTGCCGACCCGAATTTCAGCCGCGCCGGAGTAAAAATGTGAATCGATCCCGGTTCATTGCCTCGACAAAACCGGTCGGCTCAAACCCAAGGCCCAGTAGCAATTTGTGTGATCCGATATTTTCAGGATGGGCAAAGGCGGTCAGGTGCGTGAGTGATGTGTTGTCACGGCCATAGGTCAGGGCTGCATTGGCCAGCTCCCGACCAAAGCCCTGCCCCCATGCAGTCGGTGCGAAGTAATAACCAAGTTCCGGTCCCCAGCCGGGAGCGAACGGGTCCGTGTAAAGCCCACCCCAGCCGATGATGTCGTCGGTTTCACGCAACCTTACGACCCAAGGCGCAAAGCCGTCGCGGCGCCGGAACCATTCATGGACCAGCACGCGCTTGCGACAAGCGGCAAAGCTTTCATCGCAATGGGTGAAGCGCATCGCATCACGATCGCCAAGGAAGGCATAAAGATCGGGGATATCGGCCAGTCGGGCAGACGAAAGCTCTAGCCGTTCGGTGTTCAGACTGGCCCCGCGAAGATGGGCCGTTTTCGGACTAGTCGTTTGCACTGTCCTGAATCGTCTTACCAAGGTTTTCCATGTCACGCCCGAAGCCTTCGGCGGTTTCGCAGGCACCAAGGGCAAGACCAAAGCCAAGAACCATCAGGACGGCCAGAAGACGCTTTGTGATCGTTTCCATCTTTTCAGGATGCTCCATTCAAGTCCGGATAACGGGCATGTCGCCCGTCTTGTTGTTTATCGCAATATTCTGGCCTTGGGGCATCGGGCTTGCAACCGTTATCGCACCGGCCAGCACAGCAATGATCCGGACACAAAAAAAGGGACGCCGTTTTGGCGTCCCTTTTTTACATGCGTTGCTCGTATCAGAGCTTTGCAAATCTCTGCCCGTCAGACCGGCGGGCGACGGCCGCGCAATGCGTTGACCACAAGGGAAATCACAAACAGCGCGACAAAGACAAAGAACAAGATCTTTGCAAAGCCAACGAAGGTCCCGGCAAGACCGCCAAAGCCAAGAACGGCAGCGATCAGAGCCAGAATCAAACAGAATATTGCCCAACCTAACATGGGAGTCTCCCAAGGTTATTATTAAGGATTATACGAAATGATCCGTTCGGGATCAGGAAGCGCCATCCTGGATTGCTTCACCGGCATCTTCGACGTCTTCGCCAAAGCCTTCGGCGGTTTCACAGGCAGCAAGACCAAGGCCCATGCCCGAAATCATCAGAATCGCGAGAAGCTTTTTCATCGTATTCGACATGTTCGTTCTCCTGTTTGCTCTTTTTAACGTGCTCACAGGAATTCAAACGACAACAACCATGAATTGTTCCTCTGATCGCATCTCGCCTGATGATTTTTGACCATCTGACCTCATTCAAAATATTGTTTTTAAATGCTTTTTCTGAATCGTGATCATTTTGGGGCACATGCATTCAATCGGTAAAATGGGAAGGCCTTTTGCGACCTCCCCATGCTTTTGTGCAGCTTTTGCATCCCGATTTCAGGACGCCTTTGGCGCGAGCGACAGATAACGGCTGATTTCATCAATGATCTGCTGGTGGATCTGAGCTCGGTCGGTGCCTTCCGGGTCCGAACAGATCGGATCATCATCCATCTCGGCCAGAAGTTCGGCTGCCCCCGGATTGCATTCCCCGAGAAAGGTCAGATGATTGGCCGGGGCAAAGACCACATAGGACGGGTCATCGAGTTCACCCAAAAGGTTGCTTCCGGTTTCCGTGACGTCGGCGGCCTTCCAGCCATGTTCGCGCCCCAAGCGGATGAAAAGCAAATCCGGGTCGACATCGCCAAGGCTGTCGTCATTGACGGCAAAGGTCATGCCCGGCTCAATCGCGACGAATTTCGAAATGCGGGCATCTTTTGACCCGGCTTCTAGATCGGCCGGTAGTTGATCAAGATGCACACCACCCTTTTGCAAAAAGGCACAATCCTGAACCGTCGTGCCAAACTGCTGGCAATAATCGCGATAAGCATCACGATCAAACCGCAAACCCGCAAGGTTCAGCACCGTCGCCCCGCCCAGCGAAAAGCCCGCAGCCGAGATTTGGTCGGTGTCAATATAGGGTTCGAACTCCGGGTGTGAGAGAAGCTGATCAAGGGCCGCCTTCATATCCTTGGCGCGCGCACCAAGCTCGGCCATGCGGCGCGGTGATGAATCGCCCGATGTGCTGCCGGGGTGATTGACCGCAAGCACCATCGCACCGCGCAGTGCCAGTTCGGATGACAGCCAGCCAATCGCATCCATATTGCCGCCCGATCCGTGCGACAGCAAAATCAGGGGATGTTTGCCCGGTGCCACCGCCGCCCCGATATAGGCATCCGTGCTTTTCCAAAGTGCGCTTTGGTTGACCGGTGCGCGATAGATGAAGGTTTCGGCCCGATACCAGATGGATGCAGCCACCGGGCGCGACCGATGGGCCGCATCGACATCAAAGCGGTCATATCCGGCAAGGTCATCTGCGGCGTAAGCCGGCATGGACGCAAGCGTTGCGAAAAGACCAAAGGCAAAGGCGCATGCAGAAGTTACGTGTTTCATGATTTCAATCCGTGTTCTAAGTTTCACGGACATCAAATTGCACTGGCCTTGCGGTTTCTGGCGTCCTCGAACCGGTTTAAGGACGTGCAAAACCGGTTTTGGGACATGCACGCCCGGATAACGCATTTCTGGATAATACCGCCACCATGATTGCCTTACCCGTTTCCTTGATTGTCGCCCTGCTGTTGGGATTTTTGTTTTTCCGCTCTGTGCTGTTTGCAAAAACCACGCACTTGCTGGGCGCGCTCTTGCTGGCCTGTGCCGTGCAAAGTGTCGTGGTGTCACTGGTTCATTATTACGGTGTTGCGGAACTGCGCCTTGTGCAGCCGATCACCGCTTCTGTCATCCCGGCACTGGCATGGGTCGCCTTTCTGGAAGGTGGCGTGCGCCCACGTTTTCAAACCAGCGACATCTGGCATCTCGCCGCCCCGATCATAATGGTGGCGGTTGTGTTGGTCGTACCCATTTTGATTGACGCACTGCTGGGGGGATTATTTGTCGGTTACGGGCTTGCCATTCTTTTGGCCCTGCATCGCCAGGGCAATGAACTGGCCCACACGCGCCTGGCATCAGGCCCGGTTCCGGCATTGATCTGGCGGGTGATTGCGATTGCGCTTATCGTTTCAGCCGCAAGTGACGCCCTGATTTCCGTTGCCTTGCAGCTGGGAGCGCAACAGGCTCCGGGCATAATTCTTAGTATCTTTTCATCACTGGCCCTGCTCGCCATCGGCTTTCTGGCGCTATCGCCTGATATTGCGCTTGCCCGTGACGACGACGAAGCGACTGAGGCCGCAGCCCCAAAACCGGAAACCAGCAAGCCCGAAACCGAGATCCCGGTAGCGGATATCATGGCAGAGCTTGAAGAACTGGTCGCACGCGAGAAGCTTTATCTTGACCCCGACCTGACACTGGCGCGCATCGCACGGCGTTTGGGCTATCCGCTCAAACAGGTTTCAACGGCAATCAATGCGGTGACGGGTGAAAACGTGTCGCGCTATATCAACAAATACCGGATCGACCATGCCTGCCGTGCTCTGGATGCCGGCGAGAATGTCACCAACACCATGCTCGCAAGCGGCTTTAACACCAAATCCAACTTCAATCGTGAATTCCTGCGCATCACCGGCAAAACACCCAGCCAATGGCAGCAGCAAAACAGCACCGTGCGCTGAATTTCGCTGACAGCTTAGAGAGCCGTTCAGTCGAGAACCGGGCGCATGAAGCTCCGCTCATAAGAAATTATGCTCCGATTGCGCGCTTCCATCTCGAAAACATCTTGGCATTCGGGATCGTTTGCCATGCGGTTGCGGTAATCCTCGTAATCGGCAAGGCTTGGGAAACTGAAAAGCGCATAGGCAACGTTGCTCGCCCCTTCATGGGGCAAAAAGTAACCATGATGGGTTCCGCCCATGCGATTGACGATGGGAATCCAGCGTTTGGCATATAGCTCAAATTCAGGGATCTTGTGGCTGTCGATGATGTATTTCAGATAACACGTGACCACGGTGGGGCTCCGTCAGAAGGATCGCGAATAAAAAAGGCGGGATACATCAGCATCCCGCCTTTTGAGATTATTTTGCAAGATCAATCAGATCAATCGTCATTGACCGGTTCATCTTCGCTCATGTTGGTCATGGCTTCGGCGATCAGACCGGCACTCTCGCGAATGCTGTTTTCGATCTCCTGGGTCATTTCCGGGTTCTCGCGCAGGAAGCTTTTCGCGTTCTCGCGGCCCTGACCGATACGGGTCGAGTTATAGGAGAACCAGGAACCGGATTTCTCGACGATGCCTGCCTTGACACCAAGATCAAGGATTTCGCCCATCTTGGAGACGCCTTCGCCATACATGATGTCAAATTCGACCTGCTTGAAGGGCGGGGCCATCTTGTTTTTGACGACCTTGACGCGCGTCTGGTTACCAACGACTTCGTCGCGGTCCTTGATCTGTCCAATACGGCGGATATCAAGGCGAACAGAAGCATAGAATTTAAGCGCGTTACCACCGGTGGTGGTTTCCGGGCTGCCAAACATCACACCGATCTTCATACGGATCTGGTTGATGAAGATAACCATGCAGTTCGAACGCGAGACCGAGCTGGTCAGTTTACGCAGCGCCTGGCTCATCAGGCGGGCCTGCAGGCCAACATGGGTATCGCCCATTTCACCTTCGAGTTCCGCACGCGGCACGAGGGCTGCGACCGAATCGACGACCAGAACATCAATCGCACCGGACCGCACCAGCGTGTCGGCGATTTCAAGTGCCTGTTCACCTGCGTCCGGCTGGGAAATCAGCAGTTCGTCAGTGTTTACACCCAGCTTGCGGGCATAACTCGGATCAAGGGCGTGCTCGGCATCGACAAAGGCACAAGTCCCGCCAAGCTTCTGGGCTTCGGCGATGGTATGGAGTGCCAGCGTGGTTTTACCGGAGCTTTCCGGACCATAAATCTCGACGATACGGCCACGCGGCAGACCTCCAATGCCCAGTCCAATATCAAGACCGAGCGAACCGGTTGAAATTGCGGAGATATCAACGGCGCTTTCCCGCTGACCCAGCTTCATAATCGAACCTTTGCCAAATGCCCGTTCGATCTGCCCAAGGGCGGCTTCGAGTGCCTTCTGCTTATCCATAGTATCCTTATCCACCAAATGCAGCGCGGTCTGAATCATTGCTCGAACTCTCTTATTCCACAGGGCCGGGTTGGATGCAACGCAGGCGGTTCCCCGGACCTAATTGCGGAACGCCACCGCTAGACTGTCTTGTCTGTTGCCGCGGCCTGCCACCGCGTTCTCATAGACAAAACAACTGAGAACATAATGCGAACATTCTCACAAAATTTCAGATGTTGCAAGTTTGTTCTCATTTTTACGGTTTATGGAGATGGGAACGGGCTCAAACCATTTGTCGCACAAAACAGGCTCATGGTCCGCCATCACCTAAATTGGACGGAATGCATATTAATTTGGACTCTCGGCACATTGTATTTTTGCCGGCAAGCGATATGCTTTTTGCCATCGCGTCCCAAACGCGTATCCCTCAGGGGATGGGAGGTGCAGTTGTCACATGCCTTGCGATTTTAAGAGCCATCGCACGGCAACCCGGGACGGCTCCCTCCCGACATGCATATCCAAAGCGTCCGCAGTTCAGCCAGACCAACAGTGCCGTCAGGTGGTGATTTTCAGGTGCTCGTGCTTATGAGCATGGCCGTGGTGATCATCGCCGTGATGATGGGTTTCGACATGCAATTCGCCCGGCACGGTATAAAGCTGTCCGTGGCGGACACCGGGCTGGGCCAGCACCTTGTCGGCAAAGGCCCGAATTTCCGAAAGCCTTCCGCGCAGCGTCACGCTTTCAAGGCAGGTGTCATGATCAATATGGAAATGCACGGTCGAAACCGTCAGGTTGTGATGTTCGTGCTGGGTGCTCATCAGGCGTGATGCCAGCATGCGTTCCTCGTGATCATAAACATAGTTCAGAACAGCAATCCCGACTCCGTCGGCATTTTCCTCGAGCTTGGTGTTCTGAAGCTTTTCACGGATCAGATCGCGAAATCCCTCGGACCGGTTGGTGTAGCCCCGGTGATCAAGGAAGGCATCAAAGGCCTCCATCAGGTCATCTTCGATGGAAACGGTTACACGGGTCATGGCTTTGTCCTGATGGTCTTTTGGTTTGCGTGCCCGAAGCTTAGCCGATTGATCGCAAAGTCAAAAGGGGTCAACGCAGTTTCGCCTGCCAGCATCACTGATCGCTAGTGCATAAACAGCAAGGCGACACCGCCAAAGGCAAGGCACGTGCCCGTCACCGCCTGCCAGCCAACGGAACGTCGCAAGATCAGGCCTTCATAGACAATCAGCAAAACCGGCGGCAGTGCCATCAGGGTCGAGGCAATCCCGACATTGGCGTTTTGAACTGCGAGCATCGAAAGCCATACACCCACCGCAGGCCCGATAAAGGCGCCGAGCAACAACCACTTGCCAACATCTGGCGCAATACAGGCCGTGACCGTGCGGCGAACACGACCCAATATGACGGCAAGCCCCCACATGGCGATCACCGCGACCAGGGTTCTGATCCAGCTTGCCGAAAGTGCTGAATATCCATCAATCAGGGCATATTTGGCGGTGATCAGATTGGCGACCTGCCCGATCGCACCGCCCAGCCCGAACAAAATACCCCGGAGGTAATCCCGCCCGACAAGCCCGACCGGACGCCCCTTTTTGCCAAGAATGACAATCAGGATGCCACCAACGCCACAGGCTATACCGGCAATTTCAATCGGACGGAGCGTTTCATCAAACAGAAGCCAGGCCAGGATCGTCCCCATGATCGGAACGGTCGACATCAACAGCATCGACAGTCGCGCACCAATGGTGACAAAGGCCTGAAACAGCATGGCATCGCCAATCACCAGCCCCAGCACGGAAGACAGCGATAGCCAGCCAAGCTGTTCCCATGTCACAGCATTCGGCCAAGGTTGACCTTCAAGGATCCAGTGCAAAACGGTCAGACAAAAGATCGAGCATGCCAGACGCCCGCGATTGACCGTCTGCGCCCCTGCCTTGCCGCCGACATTGGAAAAGATCATGCTTGAGGTCGCCCAACAGAGCGCAGCAGTGAAGGCAGCGGCCTCGCCAAACAGGGGAATCATGGGGCGCGTTTCCGAAAATGTTTGTTTGCCCGGCCTTGTGACCGGTTGAGCTAGCAGGTCATGGTGGGGCGACCCTGCCTGTCATAAGCAGCAAATTTTCGGTGGTTTGCAATTGCTTTTATTGCATGACGGTCCCGGTAATCGGGCGATTTTGTATCAGGATTTGCTTTCCGGGTTGGTCATATCAAGGGCTGCCCGAAAGATATCCGTGCCGCGATTAAATTGCGGTAACAGCGCCTCGTACTCCTTGCGAAGCCAGCTATAGCTTGTGCGGGTTTCAAGCTCAATCGCGCGGTAGCCTTCCGGCACGCCTTCGGTCTGATTAAGAGAGAAATCATCAATCAGCAAACCATCAAGACGCCCATGGCGCAGCATGCGCAACATCATGCCAGCCCCGCCGGGCACGGTGATAATATCGGCCAGTCCCACAAGTTCCTGCTTTCCGCGATCATCGCCAAGCCAGACACCAATATCCTTGTCCTTAAGGTCACTCAGCGCATGCACAGTGGCATCTGCCGTGATCAGAAGGCTTTTGGGGCGACCGACAACCACACCACCGGCAACCAGCGGCACACCGGCCGATTGTTGAATGGTTTCACCGCTGGCAAACACACCATCAATCTCGCCACGTTTCAGGGAAACTGCCGTACGTTTGTTGGGCAACCAGACCGGCTGGACACACAACCCGGCCTCGGCCATCGCCGCGCGATAGCGTTCGGCAGATTGATCACGATCGGCCATTTCGGGCAAAGCAATCTTGAGACAGACTTCTTCGTCTGCCTTTGCCGAAGGCAGCAGTTCAAAGGACAGGAAAAGTGCTGCCAGTAAAATGACAGCAAACATACACGACCGAATGATCGCATTTGGCTTGCGAAGCGCCATAGTATCACCCCCAAGGCAACCTTGGTCCCGACGTTGCGAGACATGTTGCGAACCTACCTGATTGCCCGCCGTCATTTTTATGCGGTCGGGTCATTTTCATTGGTATTTCGTTTCGGCTTTTGCCGTTATGGGAAAAACTATAAGCGCAATCAGAGCGTCTTGCCAAGCGCCCGCAAGCCGATTTACCTGCGCAAAAGTATAGGTTGCCGCGCAACATTATTTCGCACCGGAAGCGGCAAGTTTTTGATATTCAATCAACGCTTGTAAGCCCGCATCGCAGCAATCGCCACCAAAAGCGGATCAGCGGTTTCGTCTAAAGTTTGATGCCGCTCAGGACGCCTGACCGTGCCAGGCCAGGATTTTCTCAAGATACCGGGCGGTTCCAATATCAAACTTCGCGATCTCGCTGGCATGCTCAGCACGCAGCCAGCTATAAACCGCAAGCTTGGTCACAGGGATTTGCACAAAGCCATCGGGCACACCGCCCTGAACACTGAGCGAAAACGCGTTTAGCAGCATGCCATCCAGACGGCCTTTCACCAGCATTTCGCGCATCATTGCCGGACCACCTGGCACACGCACAACATGATCATAAGCACCAAGCAGCTTTTCCGACCATGACGCGCCGAGCCAGACACCGATATCTTCGCTGGTCAGCTCCGCAACGCTATGCGCGCCGCCCTTCTTGACGACCAAAATGCCATCCGGGTTGCCAACCCGAACATTGCCACGAATGACGGGCGTTCCGACGCTGCTTTCAAATTCTTCAAGCATGGCAAAAACGCCATCAACCTGATTGTGGCGCATGGACATGAAGGCGCGGGCATTGGGCATCGGCATGGGATCAACGCACAATCCGGCATCGCGCATCACCGCACGATAAACATCTGGCCCAACCGGACCACTCGCGGATTCGGGCATGGCAATGCGAAGACAGGTCTGCTTCGCCTCGACACTCGGCAACAGGGCAAAGGAAAGAACAAGCGCAACGATGGAAATCGTTGCCAGAACACAGGTTCGAACGAACCTGCGCAATTGAAAGCGCACCATTTTCAGGCCCCCACGGCACCAACGAATTGTTGAATGACCGTATCCCGGGAAAGTCGGCTTGCGATTGGGCCGCAAGTCCTTTGTTCGGATCTTTATGACCCGTTGTCAGATACGTTATAGCCATGCGCATCAATTGGCTAGGGCCAATTGCCCGCCTTGCGTGAGTCCAGAGGGTTTCTGCGCCGAAAAATGGAACAGATCAGCGACCAAGGGCCGTCAAATAATTACGGGTTCCCTGATCAAATTCTGGCTTCAAGCTGGCAAACTCTGCCTTAAGCCAGCTATGCACATCGAAATGATCGACCTGAATGGCCTTATAACCATCAGGCACGCCACCGGTAAGGCCCAGTGAATAGGCATCAGCCAGCATGGCATCAATCCGCCCTTCGGCGAGCATTTCCTGCAACATGGCCGTGCCGCGCGGCACTTTGACGATATTGGCGTATCCTTCGACAATGCCGGCACACCAAGTCGCCCCTAGCGGCACGCCCAGCACCTCGGTACTGAGATCAGAAAAACTTTTGATCGGGCCTTCGCGCACGACCAGATAGCCAGCAAGCGAGCCAAGCAGAACTTCACCAGGAACCATGGCGACCTTTGCCATGTCCGGCAGGTCATTCTTGGCAGCAAAAACACCATCGATCCGCCCCGAACCCAGGGCGGAAATCGCCCGAATTTGCGGCAAAACCAGCGGATGAACGCACAATCCGGCATCCTTCATAACCTGCTGATACAGAATGAGTTTTTGTTGATCGCTGTGAATTTCAGGCATGGCAATGCGAAGGCATTTTTCGTCTGCACTGGCGAATGGCAACAGTCGGAAAGACAGCAACAGGGCGACAAAACAAATCGTCGCAAACACACAGGTTCTGGCAAACCTGTGCCTTGAAAAGCGCGCCATACACACCCCCACGGTATTTGGCATATTTTTGTTCTTTACCACCACGACCAGGCAATTTACCCGCGTCGCGAGAGCTTTATTGGGGCCTTTTGGCCCGTGGGCGAAACGATATGTCGGAACACGCGAATTGACCAGCGCGAAATACCAGCGCCCTCACGCACCGCAGGATGTGTGTAGTTTAATGGGGACTAATAACCCGCCTGGCTCAGATAGGCTTTCGTGCCTTCATCAAACTGCGGCACCAGATCAGCATATTCGGCACGTAACCAGCTTCGGATCAACAACTGATCAACCGGGATCGCCTTGTACCCGGTCGGCACCCCACCAGCCAGATTGGCAAGCGAGTAGGCATCAATCAGCATCGCCTTGATCCGCCCTTCAAGCAGCATACTGTGCATTGTTTCTACCGCCTGCGGAATCGTCACCAGATCAGGATAGCGGGCCATGAGTTTTTGCGGCCAGACTGCGCCAAGCGGCAGGCCGAGAACCTCACTGGTCAGATCATCCATGCCAGCAATCGGACCTTCGGGCACAATCAGCATGGCGGGCAATGTCATCAGCACGACATTGCCTGGCACAACCGGCACGCCGACAATAGCGGGGAAGTCTTCGCGTGCGGCAAGGATACCATCCGCCTCCCCCTTGCTGATGGCATCAAAGGCACGGATTTGCGGCACCGAGATCGTGTACACACAAAGCCCGGCATCCTTCATGACGGCCCGATACGTAGCGGCCGTTTGCTCATTTGTGTGCAGTTCGGGCAGGGCAATCCTAAGGCATTTTTCCGCTGCATTCGCCGTGGACATCCCAAACACTGCCAACATCACAGCAATCAGGGACAGCGCGGCGAAACCAAGAGTCTGACGGATCGCAAAGCTCGGGCTTGGCCCCATGCAAACGCCCATGGCGCTTCCTTCTGATGATGTGACGAACGACCGTTGAATCAAGTGTGTGCAACGCTGTCAGAATGCAAGATGCCAGGACTCTTATGGTGTTGAAAAATGGGAACTTCAGTTTTCAATATCCGGCGGTGTTAATCCCTCCGCAAGACTACGTATTTCGAGCTTGACGGCACCCCGTTTAGCGCGCACCATCCGCGTGCTGACGTTCCGGAAAACGGGAACATCGCGCTACCAAACCACCACCGTCATTTTAACCGCGCCACCTTGCATCCCGCATGGATGCACTACGCCCCATATTCCGGACGCCCTTTATGAAACCAGGGGATATTGCCCGCTACCTGTTCCTCGCCATCGTGTGGGGACTGTCGTTCCTTGTTGTAGTCAAAATTGTCGAGGCCTTTGGCTGGGTCGGTGCGGTCACGTTCCGTGCCCTGATTGCGGCGGGATCGCTTTATCTTCTTGCCCGCCTGTTTCGCCGCAAGCTTGACTTTGCTGCCGGTTGGCGCCCCTTCGCCATTGTCGGCGCGACAACCGTTGCCGGGCAATTGATCGGGCTTTCCTATGCCGCACCCCGTATCGGCACTGCGATGGCGGCGATCTTTGTTGCGGCCATTCCACTGTTTTCCATGATCATCAGCCAGCTCTGGGGGCTTGAGCGCGCCACCCGACAGGGTTTTGCTGGCTTGGTGCTGGGTATTGGCGGCATTGTCTTGCTGGTGGGCTTCCCGGCCGTACCTGTGACATTCGAATTTGCCCTTGGTTGTGTGGCATCGATCCTTGCCGCCCTTTGCGCCGCGTTTGGCAGCAACTATGCCAGCCGTCATCTGCGCAACAGCGGCAATTGGGAAACCACCATCGGGGCATTTCTGTTTGGCGGGCTGATGACCCTGCCGCTGATTTTTGCCGTGCCGCTTGAACGCACACCGGTTGCGATGGATTACATGTATCTGATCATTGCGGCGGTTCTGATGAGTGTCTGCACCTATATCGCCTATTTCCGACTGGTGGCTTCCATCGGCCCGACCCGCGCGATCAGCGTCGAATTTCTGGTCACGGTTATTGCCGTCTTTATCGGTGCGACCGTGTTGGGTGAAAAGCTTTCAGCCATGCAATTTGTCGGCGGGGTCACCATCATGGTTGGCTGTGCGCTGGTCTTGAACCTTGTGCCATCATGGCTGCGTCCGCGCCCAAGCGTTCCTGAAATCCCGTAAGCCACGCGCATCCCATCCGCCAAGGAACAAGCACGCCTGTGAGAAGTTAGACTAGATAGTCCTCTCTGATCACGGAAAGCAGTGCATGCCCTTTGACCTTGGCCAACAATCGCTCAGCGTTATTGTCGTGACCTTTGTGGTCTGCACATTGATCATTGGTTTTGCCGGAACGAGGCTTGCCGGCATTGCCGTCAAGCTGGCCGAGCGTACCGGCATGGGACAGATCATCGCCGGGGCCCTTTTTGTTGGCATGTCGACCAGCCTCCCGGGCAGTGTGCTTTCGGTGACCACCGCCTGGCAGGGACATACCGATCTTGCGATTGGCAATGCGCTTGGCGGAATTGCGGCCCAGACGACGTTTTTGGCCATTGCCGATCTGTTTTATCGCAAGGGCAATCTTGAACATGCTGCGGCCAGTGCGACGGGCCTTGCCCAGACCACACTGCTTCTTAGCATGCTTTCGGTGCCGCTTCTGGCTTATGCCGGGCCCGAATGGATGATTTTCCATATTCATCCGGCATCGATCCTGCTGTTTATCATCTATGCGTTTGGCCTGAACCTTCTTTCGGAAATTCGGGACGAGCCAATGTGGCACCCCAAGAAGACCGACATTACCGAGGAAGATGCCAAACATGACGAGGCCGACACCAACCCGGAAAGCAGTGCGCGCCTGTGGACGGAATTCCTTGCCTTTGCGCTTCTGACCGCCATTGCCGGTCACGTCATTGGTCAGGCAGGTCTTGCCATCGTTGCCGTTACCGGGATCAGTGAAACCGCCGTGGGCACCTTCCTGACCGCGATATCAACATCCTTCCCGGAGTTTGTATCGGCCATTGCAGCGGTGCGGATGGGGGCAGTCAATCTGGCGGTCGGGGACATCATTGGCGGAAATGCCTTTGACGTGCTATTTCTGGCAGCATCGGATTTCGCCTATCGCGACGGATCGATCTATGCCGCCTTTACCGACCAGCACATTTTTACGATCGCACTCGTCATCCTGATGAGCGGGGTGTTGCTGCTGGGGATGCTGAACCGCGAGCGCCGAGGCATTGGCAATATCGGCTGGGAAAGTGTCGCGATGCTCGGCCTTTATGGGGCATCGGTGTTCTATCTGGCCGGCTGATCCTACGTGTCGAAGCCTAGAGGACTTCCTTGACCTTGGTCGCGAGGTCCTTAAGCGAGAACGGCTTGGGCAGGAAGTGCACGCCGTTTTCTTCATCAAGTTCGTCGCGATAGGTATCTTCGGCGTAGCCCGAAATAAAGATGACTTTAAGCTCCGGCTTTTTCTCGCGCAGCATGCGGACAAGTGTCGGGCCATCAATGCCCGGCATGACAACGTCGGAGATCACCAGATCGATCGTCTTGTCGGTGTTATTAAGTACCTCGAGCGCGTTGTCGCCGTTAGTGGCTTCAAGCACGTCATAGCCCTTGCTGCGCAATGCGCGCGCACCGAATGTACGCACGGCATCTTCGTCCTCGACCAGCAGGATCGCACCGGTTCCGGTCAGATCGCGTGACGGGGTTTCTTCGATCACGGCCTGGGTTTCGGCAAGCTCTTCTTCGGATGCCTCATAGCGCGGCAGATAGATGGTAAAGGTCGTGCCCTTGCCTTCTTCGCTGTTGACCGCGATGAAGCCACCGGTCTGCTTGACGATGCCATAAACCGTTGAAAGACCGAGACCTGTTCCTTCGCCCCGTTGCTTGGTGGAGAAGAAGGGTTCGAAAATACGGGTCAGGTTTTCCTTGGGGATGCCGATACCGGTATCGGTCACCTTAATGCCGATATAATCGCCCGGCGGAATGACTTCAGTACCGGTTGCAGTCGGCTCGTCAATGATCTCGGTGCTGGTCTGAACCGTAAGCGTTCCGCCCTCGCCCGCCATGGCATCACGTGCATTGACGACAAGGTTGATAATCACCTGGTCAAGCTGGCCCGGATCGACCTTCACAAGCCCGATATCACGACCATGGCTGACTTTAAGGTCAATCTTCTCGCCGATCAGGCGGCGCAGAAGATTGGACATTTCCGCCAATGCGTCAGTGATATTGATGATTTTGGGCTGCAAGGTCTGACGGCGTGAGAACGCCAAAAGCTGCCGGACAAGATTGGCAGCGCGGTTGGCATTCTGTTTGATCTGCATGATGTCGGCAAAGCTCGGATCACCCGGCCCGTGGCGCGACAACAGAAGATCACAGAAGCCGATCATCGCGGTCAGAAGATTATTGAAGTCATGTGCCACCCCGCCGGCAAGCTGACCAACAGCCTGCATTTTCTGGGACTGGGCAAATTGTTCCTCAAGGTTCTTCTGTTCCGTCGTATCAAGGAAGTTCAGAAGCAACGCACCGGCTTCGCCCGAACGACCCGCCACACGTTGCAGGTAAATCTGGGCCGCCACACCGCGTGCACCGGCAAGGCGGGCCTCAATCTGGCCACCCTTACCCATGCCCATCACGGCCTTTGAAAGGTATCGCGCCACTTCGTCGCGATCTTCGGGCAGGATCAGCTCAAGGATCGACCGACCGACAACCTTGTCATGGGTCTGACCGGCGGTAACGATGAACGCACGGTTGGCATCCGTCACCGTACCCGACATATCAGCCAGAACAATTGAAAGCGGGCTTTCATCAAAGAACCAGCGCACCCGACGTTCGGTTTCGGCCAGTGCATGTTCCCATTCATGGGCCGGCATCGGATCAGGGAAGATCACGGCCTGACTGCGCACAGGGCCGGTGCCCGGCGCATTGATCGAATGGGTCACAAAGCATCGAATGGGCTCGCCACCGGCAACCTTGAATTTGACCTCGCCATTGATGCCGTCACCGACAATCAGATCGGCAAGCTCGACCGTGCCATTGTTGAAGTCTTCTGGGTCCCCACCCAGCCAGCTTGCCAGACGACGGTTGAGGTAAAGAATGCGGCCTTCTTCATCCAATCCGCACACCCCGACCGGCAGACGTTCAATCATCTGATCGGCATGCTCGAACCCGCTATCGGCTTCCGTCACCGGAAGGTTCGCGACCATTTCACTGGTCTGCGGACCGGAAAGCGCAAATCGTTCCTCGGCATCCTGCTTAGGCAGCAACAGCGAAGAACCTGTATCGGACATAACCGTGCTATCAACACCGTCAACAGTCCAAAGCATCTTGCCCGCACGGGCATCCGCAGCCGTTACCGAGATACGCAGGCATGCACCGCTTGCAGACTTATCTTCTTCTGGCGGAGTTTCGCCGTCTCCAGTGTCGGCGGCTTTTTCCGAACCTTCGTCACCCGAAGCGGCAGCGTCCGCTTCAAACTTTTCAGAGCGCGACAGATCAACAAACATCTGCCCGCCTTCGCCGCGCATCGCACGGGTGCGCAACTCGGCGAGTTCTTCACTGCCGATGCCAAGGAAGGACAGGCGCGCTTCCAGCGCAGAGAGCATGTCCGATCCGGCTTCGATGCCAAGTTTGGATGAAAAGGCCGGGTTGGCATAGATCGTCCGACCATAGGCATCAATCAGCGCAACCCCGATATCGGAATTGGCAAAACCGGAAATCAGCGGTCCAAGGCCATCATGCCCGCCATTGCGAAGCTTTGCCGAAAGCGTAAGGGATGCCACGGCAACCACGGCCACACCGGTGACCATGGCCCCGATGATCCACATCAGGCGCGCATCAAGCCCTGCCTTTGCCAGCACGTCCATCAGGACGAAGACAAACGCAACGAATGCGACACTTACAGCAAGGATGAGCCCCCGAAACAGCACGCGACCGCCTTTAACGACAATAACTTAACAAAATAGTCTATACTTTTAGCTGCTTATCGCCCGACTGGCTACCGGCAAGTTT
>NZ_PAQR01000051.1 GCF_002709775.1 Thalassospira sp. | reverse complement strand
GGGGGGGCCGATCGTAAATCGGCTGAGAGGTTCGGTGTTGCCGAACGACCCTTTGAACCTGAACCGGTTAAGACCGGCGTAGGAAGGATCGAATGCGCAGCACAGAACAAGCGCCCCCGACGGCGCAAAATCCCACCAAATTTGATATCGCCCTGCGTGGCGGACGCGTTGCGTTCAACGCGACCGACATCTTCCATGATCTTGACCTGACGTTACGGGCCGGCAGCTTCACCTGCCTTCTGGGGCCAAGCGGGGTTGGGAAAAGTACGCTATTGCGTTATTTTGCAGGCCTCGTCGAAGGTGATGTTAGCGGTACCATCACCTGTTCCGACAACATCCCGCTTGCCGGTCGCGTTGCCTATATGGCGCAGCAGGACCTGCTTTTACCCTGGCGCACCGTGCATGAAAATGTGGTGCTGGGCGCGGTCCTGCGCGGTGAAAAACCCAAACATGACAAAGCCTCACATTTGTTAAATGAGGTCGGCTTGGGTGATGCCGCCCATTTGCGCCCGACGGAGCTGTCTGGCGGCATGAAGCAGCGCGCGGCCCTTGCCAGAACGCTGATGGAAGATCGCCCCGTTGTTCTGATGGACGAGCCATTCTCGGCCCTTGATCCGCTCAACCGCCTGCGTCTGCAGGAACTGGCTGCACGGGTTCTGCGCGGCAAGACGGTCTTGCTGGTAACCCATGATCCGCTTGAGGCGCTGCGTCTTGGCGATCATGTTCATGTCCTGTCTGGAAGCCCCGCACGTTTGCAGGATGCCATCACGCCCAAGGGGCAAAGCCCGCGCAACATTGCTGATCCCGATATTCTGGCCCAACAGGCAGAACTGCTTGGCCAGTTGGGTGCCGAGCCGTCGGAGGGCGCGGCATGACCCATCAGATTAATCATCAGGCCAAATCAAAACCGCTGTCAGAGCGACGCTGGCTGATCCTCGCCCGGCCACTGATCATCGTCGTCGCCTTGATTGCCACCTGGCAGGTGCTGGTGATCGTCACCGGTGCACCGAAATACATGCTGCCAACCCCGGCAGATGTCTGGATGACGTTGATCGCGAGGCATGATGTGCTGTTCGATCACGCGCAATATACCATTGCAGAAACCGTGATCGGTCTGTTTGCCGGGGCAGCCCTTGGGACGCTGGCCGCCATTCCGATGGCGCTGTTTTCACCGGTGCGCTTCTGGTTGATGCCGATCCTTCTGGTTTCGCAGGCCATTCCGTTCTTTGCCCTAGCACCGCTTCTGGTGCTGTGGCTGGGCTTTGGCCTGGCATCCAAGATCGCCATGGCCGCCCTGATCATTTTCTTCCCGGTGACGGTCGCCTTTTTCGATGGCCTGTCACGGACTGAAACCGGCTGGCTTGATCTGGGGCGCACCATGGGGGCCAGTCGCTGGCGAATTTTGACCCATATCCGTTTGCCGGCCGCCCTGCCCGCCTTTGCATCGGGCTTTCGGGTCGCCACCGCAGTCGCCCCGATTGGGGCTGTGATTGGCGAATGGGTCGGGTCCAGTCATGGGCTGGGGTATCTCATGCTGCATGCCAATGCCCGGGTTCAGATCGATATGGTTTTTGCCTGTCTTCTGATCCTGTGTGCGTTTTCGATCACGCAATATTTCATTGTCGATCGTGTGCTGCGTGCAGCCCTGCCATGGCAACCCGACAGTCTGAAACCGGCACAATAAACGAATTTCGCTGCCCGATGGGCTGCGACAACATCCCTTACACAATGAATGCACGGCGCATAAATACGGAGGTTCTTCCATGTCACGCCTGAAATCCATGCTTACCGCGGCAAGCCTTGGGGCTGCTGTTCTGGCAACATCCAGCACGGCCTTTGCCGCAGACAAGCTGACCATTCTTCTGGATTGGTTTGTTAACCCCGATCACGCGCCGCTGATCGTTGCCAAGGAAAAGGGATTCTTTGCCAACCATGATCTTGATGTCGAGCTGATCGAACCGTCCGATCCGTCCGCGCCGCCGCGCTTGGTTGCGGCTGGTCAGGGGGACGTTGCGGTAAACTATCAGCCGCAGCTTCATGTTCAGGCCGCCGAAGGTCTGCCGCTGACCCGGATCGGTACGCTTGTTGCGACCCCGCTTAACAGCCTGATCGTTCTGGAAGACGGCCCGATCAAGGAAATCGCTGACCTTAAAGGCAAAAAGATCGGTTATTCGCTGGCCGGGTTCGAGGATGCGTTGCTTGGCACCATGCTCGCCAGCCACGGGGTATCGATTGACGATGTCGAACTGATCAATGTGAACTTCTCGCTCTCGCCGTCGCTTTATTCCGGTCAGGTCGATGCGATCATTGGCGGCTATCGCAACTTCGAGCTCAATCAGATGGAAATCGAAGGCAGGCCCGGCAAGGCATTCTTTGTCGAGGAAGAAGGCGTTCCACCCTATGACGAGCTGATCCTGACAGTCCGCAATGATCAGACCAATGATCCGCGCTACGCCCGCATGCTGGCGGCCCTTGAAGAAGGTGTTCAGTACCTGATCAACCATCCCGATGACAGCTGGCAGGCCTTCATTGCCGCCTATCCGAACCTTGATGACGAACTCAATATCAAGGCATGGGCCGATACCATCCCGCGCTTTGCCCTGCGCCCGGCAGCCCTTGACAAGGCCCGCTATGCCCGCTTTGCCGATTACATGGTCAAACAGGGATTGATTGATGAAACCCCGGCGCTGGAAACCTATGCAACCGTGATCGAGTAACCAACCAGTCCCCCCTGCTTTCGCGGGCTGCGTCCCAGCACCTGCGAAGGCACCCCGAAAGGCCGGAAAGCATGCCCCGCATTCCGGCCTTTCCCTTGCGCAGGTGAAATTGCCCGTTACCTTATAAAGGCCCGTATAAAGCGTAGAATGGCGATCACGCCCAAACCGGACCAGGACACAAACGTGCAGAAAAAAGCAAAACCCGACCATCACACCGATACCGGCTTTGAAAACCGTCATCCCCTTCCTGATACGGTCAAACGGTCCTTCTGGCATTTTCTGCGGCGACGCTATTTCGGTGATGACAACTGGCCCAAGGCCAAACACCAGATCGGCAAGATCGCGACCGAAGCCCCCGATCATGCGGCCATCCACAATCCGGATCCGACCCGCCTTCAGGTCACATGGGTCGGTCATGCCACGGTTCTGGTGCAATATGGCGGGCTTAATATCCTGACCGATCCTGTCTTTTCCGACCGCGCATCCCCGTTCAAGCACCTTGGTCCGAAACGCTATACCAAACCGGGCCTTACCATTGATCAGCTGCCCAAGCTTGATCTGGTATTGCTGTCACACAATCACTATGACCATTTCGATCTGGCCAGCCTGACAGAACTTGGCAACGCGCCGCGCTATGTCCTGCCGCTTAAAAACGGCGCGCTTCTGGAAAAGGCCGGCATTACGGTTGATCGTTATGTCGAGCTCGATTGGGATGAAAGCCATCACCATAATGATCTGAAAATCACCCATGTGCCGTCCAACCATTGGTCAAGCCGCACCACCAAGGACCGCAAGGAAATGCTTTGGGGCGGGTATGTTCTTGAGTTCTCTGATGGTTACCGTTTCTATTTTGTCGGTGATACAGGTTGGAACGAGGCGCTGTTTACCGAAATGGGCACCATCCATGGCGGGATTGATTTCGGCCTGATCCCCATCGGGGCCTATGACCCGCGCGATTTTATGCGCAATTCCCACTGCAATCCCGAAGAAGCCATTCAGATCATGCAGAAAATGGGTGTCAAACAGGCACTTGCCATTCACTGGGGCACCTTTGTGCTGACAGCCGAACCGGTTGACGAACCGCCGCAGCGACTGGACGCCGCGCGCAAGGATGCCGGAATTGCCGATGGCGATTTCATTGCGCCACCAATTGGCGCGACCCGTATCTTTGCTGGCAAACCGAAACCCGCATCGACAACCCGCGAAAATGTCGAGCCTACGGCGTCTGCCACATAGCAGCCCATTCAAGTTCGGTTTGGTGGTTTTTCAAACTGCGTGCTAAGCATCAATGATTGCGTCACAAAACCGTAACATTGATTGCCCCGCCATGACTTTGACTGTGTTTCTTGCCGTTATGGGTGCTGCCCTGATGCATGCCGTGTGGAATGCACTGGTCAAGGGTGGCGCGGACAAACTGATGAACATGACGGCGATTGTGCTCGGTCATACGCCCATTGTTCTGATCCTTTTGCCGTTGGTTGATCTTCCGGCCCCGGAAAGCTGGCCCTATCTGATCGGGTCCATCGGGCTTCATATCGGCTATCAGCTGTTTCTGATCCTGGCTTATCGCCTTGGGGATCTGAGCCAAGTCTATCCGATTGCGCGCGGGTCTTCGCCGCTGATTGTTGCCGCCGTTTCGGTGCTGATCATGGGGGTTACCCTCGATGTCAGTGAGTGGTTGGCGATTGTCGTGATCGGGGTTGGCATCATCAGCATGTGCATCACCCGTCAGGCCGATGGTCTGCGCAACCGCAATGCTGCCCTTGCTGCCATCGTCACCGGTTGCTTTATCAGCAGCTATTCACTGGTCGATGGTACGGGCGCACGGCTGGCTGGAACGGCACTTGGCTATTACAGCTATCAGACGATTGGCAACGTTGTGATCTTTGCCGTGATCGTAACCTTCATGCGCCCACGCATGCTGGCTGATATTGCAAGATCGGGCAAAAAGGTTTTTGTGATAGGTGGCACCGCATCCTTTGCTGCCTACGCCACCGTTATGTGGGCCTTTACGCAGGCACCGATCCCGCTTGTAGTCGCCCTTCGCGAAACCGGTATCGTCTTTGCCCTGTTGATTGGCGTGTTCTTCATGGGCGAGAAGCTTAACCTTGTGAAGCTGTCCTCAACCATGATGACGCTGGGCGGGGCGATTATCCTGCGACTGGCGCGCAGCCTGTAACCGCCCCTACCCGATATCGTTCTTCCGTCTGGCGATCAAACGCGCGTGCGCGGTGTGCGGCGGGTGCCATCTTCAAACCGGCCCAGCTCCATGCCCTTGACCGAGATTGATGGCTGCCCGGTGGTGATCCAGTCCGCCAGCACCTTGCCCACCACGGGTCCCATGGCAAAACCATGGCCCGAGAAACCCGACGCAACGAAGAAGTGCTTGGGATTTTCGAACTGATCAATCACCGGCACGGCATCCGGGGTGACGTCAATGTCACCTGCCCAGGTATCGACAATGCCGACTTTCTTGATCTGCGGCAGGACCTTTTGCAGGTTGCGCATTGCGTTTTTAACCCGTACTTCATAGGGTTCCGCCTGATTGGTGCGACGACCGATCATCGGCTGTTTTGCGGCATCTGATCCCGGCATGCGATCAACCAGATCATCAAAGAACC
This sequence comes from Thalassospira sp., assembly GCF_002709775.1. Lineage (GTDB taxonomy): Bacteria > Pseudomonadota > Alphaproteobacteria > Rhodospirillales > Thalassospiraceae > Thalassospira. Next base: position 18,156 of record NZ_PAQR01000051.1, on the reverse strand, counting down.
GCTTGTTCATGTGGAACTTGAAGGTCGCCCAGTTATCAAAAAGCCCCGGCATGAAGTCACGGGCAAATTTCAACCGCCCCATCGTCAGATCAATGTCGGTCATGAATTCATCGGCGATGTTCATCGAGCCATCGGCGCGCTGACGAAACGCAAGACCGGCCGCCAATGTGCCAGCGGCAGAGATATCAGGCACCGGGGTGGTGCGGATCACGGTGCCGCGCGTGGTTTGTTGCGGCAAACGTCGCCCGAACTTGGCAACGAATTTATGCGTCGCCGCCCCGGCAGCACAAATGACGTATTTGCACTTGATCTCGCCCTGTTCAGAGACAACAGAACTAATTGCCCCGGCTTCGGTTTCAATCGAAAGCGCGCCGCAGCCCTCGGCAATCACAGCACCCAGTTCACTGGCACGTTTGGCAATGGCCGGAGCGGCTTTTTTCGGTTCGGCCTGACCGTCTGATGGCGTGTAGATACCGCCGACACCGGGTGCTGTGATGCCGGGGACGAGCTTTTCAACACCCTTGGGATCAAGAACCTGCGTTTCGATCCCGAAGCCCTTGGAATCATCGATCCACTGTTCGAACTCGCTCATTTCCTTGTCATCGCGCGCAACGAACAGGACCCCGCCCTGACGCCATTCCAGATCGGCATTCAGTTCCTTTTCAAGGCCTTGCCAGATCTTGTTGCCTTCCATCATCAGCGGCAATTCAATCGGATCACGCCCCTGCTGGCGCACAAAGCCCCAGGCACGGCCGGACTGATGCGATGCAATGGTGTCCTTTTCCAGAAGCACGACTTTCATGCCGGCCTTGGTCAGGTAATAGGCGGAAGATGAGCCGTGAATACCGCCGCCGATAACAACAACGTCGCATTCCTTGGGCAGGGTGATTTTGGGATAATTCGTCATGTGGGGGCCTAGGGTCAGGAGCGGTTAATTTGGTTCGAATGGTCGCTCAGATTTGTACGGATACGCGGAGCTAAACCGCAGGAAGATATTTATCTTTCAAGGTTTTGCAACAAAGTAGCCCGTGCAAATATGAGCGATCCGGAGGACAGAGTTTATAGTTGCAAACTCCGACGTCAAACCCCTTGCGCGGGATACCACCCCGCCCAGCGGGATTTTCCTTGGATTTCACAACTATAAATTCTGCCATTCCAATCAAATTAACCGCTCCTGACCCTAAAGATCAGATTTGGTGGCAATTCAATTTGGTGTGTGGCGGGAACCACGTTATGTTGCGCGCCAACAAATCTCAACCAAATCAGGTGCCACCATGTCTGATAATGCAAAAAAACAGTCCACCGCCACCATCAGCGCACAGGCGCTTGGCTGGGTCGATGAAGCCACCAAATCCGTTACACCGCCGCTTTATCCGTCGACCACGTTCGAACGTAACACGGATCTCAGCTATCATGACGGGCGCTGCTACACCCGTGCGGACAACCCGACCTATGATCAGGCTTGTGCTGTATTGAATGAGCTTGAAGGCGGTTCTGAAACCCGCCTGTTCGCATCGGGCATGGCGGCCGCCGTTGCGGTTTTGCACGCATTGAACCCCGGTGATCATGTTGTCGCGCCCAAGGTAATGTATTGGGCGCTACGCAGCTTCATGCTCGATAGCGGTGTGCGCGCCGGGTTGAGCTTTGATTTTGTCGATAACGCCGATATCGCCGACTGGGACAAGCACATCGTTGCCGGCAAGACCAAGCTGGTCTGGCTTGAAACCCCGGCCAACCCGGATTGGCAGATCACTGATATTGCTGCGGTTGCCAAGCTTGCCAAGGCGGCCGGTGCCGTTGTTGCGGTTGATAACACCGTTGCCACTCCGCTTCTGACCCGCCCGATTGAATTTGGTGCCGATATCGTCATGCATTCGGCAACCAAGTACCTCAATGGCCATAGCGACGTTCTAGCCGGATCGTTGACCACCGCAGCAGACAGCGAATTCTGGCAGCGTGTCTGCAAACAGCACGCATCCGGTGGTGCGGTTCTGGGTGTGTTTGAAACCTGGCTTTTGCTGCGCGGCATGCGCACCCTTTCGGTACGTGTCGAACGTGCCAGTGCCAATGCCATGGCAATTGCCAAGCATTTCGAAAACCATCCGGAAATCGAACAGGTCCAGTATCCCGGCCTTGAAAGCCATGTCGGCCATGACATTGCCAAAAAGCAGATGCAGGGTGGATTTGGCGGCATGTTGTCGCTTCGGGTCAAGGGCGGTGAAAAGCGCGCGGTTGATTTCCACAACCAGTGTAAACTTTTCAAACGCGCAACATCCCTTGGCGGGGTCGAAAGCCTGATCGAACATCGATCCTCGGTCGAAGGCCCGACCAGCCCGGTTCCGGCAGACCTTTTGCGCCTGTCCGTTGGGATCGAAGATTGTGATGATCTTGTTAACGACCTGGAAACGGCCTTGAATATAAGTAAATAAACATATACAGAGTTTTTTCTTTTAGCCGGAACGACATCGCCCATGCCACAACCGATGCCATCGCACCATACGATCAGGTCCTGGACACGTGTTTTTACCCGTGGCGTATCTGCAGTCGTGCTGGCATCGGCCGTTCTGCCTGTTGTCTTGGTCACCCCGGTAGCAGCGCAGGATAATAGCGCTTCAAAGGGCACCCTTCCGGATGTCAATTCTCTGCCCCCGGCACCGGGTTTGATCTTTGATGTGAAGGCGCGCGAATACATCATGTTTGATGTGCTTGTCCAACGCTTGTCGGATCGCAAATATGTTCTGATCGGCGAAAAGCACGACAACCCGATCCATCATCATCATCAGGCCCAACTGGTTGACGCGCTGAGCAAGGCCGATGAACAGGAGCGTGCGATTGTCTGGGAAATGTTTACCCGCGATCAGCAAGTCACCCTTGATGATAGCTGGCAGGAAATTCCGATTGCCGAACTTGGCCCGGCTCTGGCTTGGGAAGATCGCGGTTGGCCGTCATGGCATGACTATGCCCCGATCGCACAGGCTGCGCGTGACAACGGCTTGATGATGGTGGCGGGGAACCTGCCCGACGATCTGCTTAAACCCATGATCAGCGACGGCAATGATGCCCTGCCCGATGATCTGGCCGCCAAGCTTGATCTGCCCGACATGCCGACCGAAATGCTGGATCGCTTTAATGTCGAAATTGCCGAGGGCCACTGCAACATGCTGCCCGAAAGCATGCTGGGCAGTTTCTCGGCCGTTCAGTTCGCACGGGATGCATCGCTTGCCCGCGCGATGACCGAAGCAGCCAAGATTGACGGCATTGATGGTGCGTTCCTGATTGCCGGTGCCATGCATGTGCGTAACAGCATTGCCGCCCCCTGGCACATCAAGCGCTTTGAGCCGGATATCGAGATGCGCGACATTGCTGTCGTCAGCCTGATTGAGGCCGACGACCCCGGCCCCGACGCATCACTGGTCGAAGATTACGCCATGCGGTTTGGTGCGCCCGACGATATCGACTTCATGTGGTTTACCAACGATATCGCACGCGGTGATCCCTGCCAGAACCTTGGCATGGGCCAGTAAGCTGGGCAGCCTTGCGGCCCCGACTACATTCAATTTCTGATTACTTGATCTTGCGCGGCAACCAGTCGGTGGTTGCGACCGGCTTACCCTTGTGCGAGCGCATGACGCGCGGGCGCACGACTTCCTTGGCCTCTGGCGTGGTCGCACTTTTGCGGACCGAGGCATAGAAATCGACCAGTTCTTCAAACGGGATGATCGTGCCAATGCCTTCCTTATAGGCCTTGGTAAAGGGCGGATGGTTGCGCACGGTCATGCTAAGATGTTCGACCGTGTGATGGCCAAACTGCGACCAGATGCTTTCAAGGAAATGGATTGTTTTCGGGTCAACCGATTTCAGCCGCACATCCGGGCGGGATTCTTCCATCACCGCATAAAGGTTCGGCTCCACCGGCCCGAACTCCTCTGCCACGAAAATCGCGGGCATCAGCATATTGCCGTGATAGTTCGCCCCGTAATAGGCCTGCGCCAGATACAAAAGACGATGCAGTTTTTGCGGCTGCAAGTATTCGTTGTCGTTCAGTGCCAGGTCAATGAACCTGAAGGCGGCGTCAAATACCGTATTGAGAACCGGCTTGTTCTTCATGCTGGGCCCGATGGTCTGGGGAAACAATTACGTGCTGCCAAGGATCATAAAGTCTATGGCAGACGCCAACAAGCATCACCAATCAGGTTTTTCAAATTTAAGGGAATGACAGTGGCGTTCAAGGCCGCGTCGTCGTCTGATCGAACCTAGACGGTCGCATCCAGATGCGTACCGCGTACGCCAACCCCATGGGTCACGGCATTGACCACGGCATAGAATGACGTGCCGCTATTGACCGACAGATCAAACGGGATCGACGGATCCAGCAAGCTTGCGAAATCAACCTCGCTTGGCAGTTCGACTGCGCCTTCACGGTCGCTTGCCCGGCGGGCCGCAGAGAGGTTGCGCTGTTCGGTGCGCTGGTCTTTTTGTTCGCCGGAATTGCCCTGCCCGGACTGACGTTTGTCTTTGCCATCGACATAGGCATTAAACAGAATACCGTCATCATCCGGGTCATAGGTGTAATGCTGCGAAGATGCTTCGACCTGACTATCGCGGTCGACGGTTGCCGCACCGCGCGCACCAGCAGGCGCAAGCCGGCCATACTGGCCAACCTGTGAAACTGTCTGTGCGTTTTGGACCGGTGCGATCATCTTCCTCTGCCTTGGTGAACGCCCAAAATGGGCAGAAACCTAATTCAACCTGTGCATTATACATGGATATATAGGTATATGGCAGCAATTTCGCAATTCCTGCCGCTGCATCAGGCCCTTGGCGGCTTAGTCGCCTTCAAATTCGACAAGATGGAATTCTTCGATCCCACGATCGCGGATTTTCTGTGCGCCGCCAAGATCGGGCAAATCAATGATAAAGGCGCAACCTGCGACCTCTGCCCCGATCTTTTCGACCAGATCAATCGCGGCCAGTGCCGTACCGCCGGTGGCAATCAGATCATCCATAACAAGAACGCGGCTGCCCGGTTTGACGGCATCCTTGTGGATTTCAATGACGTCGGTGCCGTATTCAAGTTCGTATTCGACGCCAACCGTTTCGGCCGGCAGCTTGCCCTGCTTGCGGATGGTGACAAAGCCCACCCCAAGTGCGACCGCAACCGCCGGGCCGATGACAAAGCCACGGGCTTCGATGCCGGCGATCATGTCGATCTTCTTATCCTGGAATTCGGCGGCGAAACTGTCGATCACTTCGCTCAGCCCATAAGGGTCTTCAAACAGCGTCGTGATATCCCGAAACATGATGCCCTTTTTCGGGTAATCGGGAATGGTACGGATCAACGACTTGATCGACATGGGATACTCCGGCCAGATATCAGGAAAAGTGATTTCGCAAGGCTCTGACTGTGAATTTCACAGCCAGATCACATACGGCGACACTTGATGCCTGAAACGGAGCGAATTGGCAAGGTACAACCCGCTTGGCACACCTTGGCGGCCAAGCCTTAGAACTTCTCAGGCCGCGTGTGGTGTGGCCAGACGCGGATTGGTGTGCGCGACGGGCGGCGTCCCGGCGACAAAATCATTTGCAAGCTTCTTGCTGATCTCTGCACGGGTGCCGCGTGGCAAGCCGGTCTGGGCGGCCTGACGGTTGCCCCACACCGCCCGATAAAGGCGGTAATCGTGGTCATTGATCTGACCGAAAACTTTTTCGACTTCCATCAGAGTCTGGACGTAACTCTTTTTCATGTCAGTCTTCCTGTTGCTCGTTGGGGTTTCGACGGTTTACTCGCCGAAATGCTGCGCATCCTTTTTGGTGATGCGTCGTTCACAGCAGCCATATAGTCCGAACTTCATGGCCTCTCAACTGCAGGACGGTGACAAGATCAGGAAGAATTTGTGACAGTTTGCCCAATTCTTCATACCGCCAAAAACCGTCTTTCCCGGCAATAGAAGATTTGTGCCAGTTTGCGCGCGATCCGGCACCTGATCATGCACATGAAAACGGCCCGCCTTCTGAATGAAGACAGGCCGTAAAAATATTCAAACGCACGCGCAAGTGATGCGTAGCAAAGATGCTAGTTCAGCTTTTTGGCTGCTTCTGCCTGTTTGGCTTCTTCGTCGATCTGCTTTTGCAGGGCATCGCCATATTCACCGTAAATCCGCCCTTCAAGGGACAGTTCGAGAAAGCGGATATAGTCACTCTGATCGGTGATCTTGGCGCGCGCCACTTCGATCACGTCAAACGGGCTTGCCGCATCCAGATCATATTTGCGGATCAGCCCCAGCATTTCTGCCGTGATCTGATCAAGCTTCTTGCGGGTGTCGCTATAGGAAAGCGCCATCAGGTTGTCCTGTCATTGGAATTTCTTTTACACGCCTGCTTATGCCTGTTTGGTGCCAGCCTGACAAGCCCCGCGCCCTTGAAAACAGTGCTACATCGAATGCGAACTATACAAATTCAATTCACCCCGCTTGAGGCATATCAAAGCACTTTTTGCGCGAACATGCATGGTTCAAAAGCCCATGAATTGGATCAAGGAAATCCGTTTCAACGGGTTTCGTGAAGTCTTCGCCACCGGGGAATAACCATGCGCATTCTGTCTGCCTTTAACGCCATGAGCATCCGCAAACGCTTTATGTGGGCGTCTGCTTTTGGTGTCTCTGCCACCGTGATCATCGCACTTTTGATGATGACCGTGGTCGAAGAAAAAGCAATGGATGAAAAGCTTCATCAGCTCAGCGAGAACGAGCTGACATCCCTGCATGCGCTGATCGTCAATGTCATGGCGGCCCGCCCGGACGATGTCGATGACATCGGTATTCAGGTCTTCAACAACTGGTTTGACAGCCGTAATGGCGACTACCCGGGTGAGCTTTGGTCCGCATGGGGACCGACCACCATGGCCTACATGGAAGAATTCGGCGACAAACCGCTCAAGACCCCGCGTGACGAAATTGATGCCGAGGCCATCGAAACCGGCCAGATGATCGGCCGCTATACCGAAAACGGCACCTATCGCCTGTCGATGCCGATTGTTTTGGGCGAAACCAAGGGGGCTGATCGCGAAGTCTGCTTTAGCTGCCATGGGGCGATGGAAGCCGACACCGGCGACGTGATCGCGGTTCTGTCATCAAGCCTTTCTGTAGCCCCGGAACAGGCAAAAACCAACCGCATTCTGATCGGTATCGTTCTGGGTGGTCTGGCGATTGCGATTGCCACCATCATCGGCATGCGTGTTTTGCTTTCGCGCATTGTTACCGGCCCGCTTTCAGATCTGGGCCGCGACATGAATGCCCTTGCCGATGGCAATACCAACTTTGAAATCAACGCCCTGTCCCGCCGTGATGAAATCGGCGAGATGGCGAAATCGGTGGATGTGTTCCGCACCAATGCTATTGCCAAAAAGCAGATGGAAGCCGAACAGGAAATTGAATCCAAACGCCGCGAAGAACGCATGCAAAGCCTTGAACGCCATATCGGCAGTTTCGAAGGCGTAATCGCGCAGATCGTCGGTGCTGTTTCGACTTCTGCCGATAAAATGCAGACCACCGCGCGCGGCCTTGTTGATTCTGCTGATCGCGCCAGCAAAAGCGCTACCACGGTTGCCGCCGCATCCGAGGAAGCCACGGTCAATGTTCGCACCGTCGCCGATGCCGCCGATCATCTGTCAGAATCCATTTCCCAGATCGGCGAACAAGCCCAGCAATCAACACAAATTGCAGCCGAAGCATCGCGCGAAGCTGCCCAGTCGTCCGAGACGGTTCAGGGTCTGTCGGAAGTTGCCAACCGCATCGGTGAAATCGTTGAACTGATCAGCGATATCGCCGGTCAGACCAACCTTCTGGCGCTGAACGCCACGATTGAGGCGGCCCGTGCGGGTGAAGCGGGTAAAGGCTTTGCTGTTGTCGCGGCCGAGGTCAAAAACCTTGCCAACCAGACCGCCCGTGCGACCAGCGAAATCGCCGAACAGATCACCGCCATTCAGGAAGAAACCGGTAAAACGGTGACCTCAATCGGGGATATTTCAGACGTCATCAGCCGCATCACCGAAATGGTCAACACCATCTCGGCAGCCGTTGGTGAGCAGTCCGATGCGACCGATGAAATTGCGCAAAACGTCGAACAGGCCGCCATCGGCACCCAGGAAGTCAGCAGCAATATCGAACGCGTCAGCAACACCGTTGCCGACACCGATCAGGCGGCCCACCTTGTTCTCGATGTCGCCGAAGAGCTCGGCACCCTGTCAAACGATCTGCGCGCGCAAGTCGATCAGTTCCTTACCGATATTCGCAGCAGCTAACAGAAATAGCGTCCCGACATTTCAATCCATCAACCGGCGGCAAGACAGGTGTTTTGCCGCCGGTCTTGTATTTGGCCGCGTGCTGCCAAAATGAAAACATGCCCCATGTTGCCGCCACGGCGTAGCAACAGCCATGGGAGCAAAATGCACAATCCACCTGCAATTGATAAAATTAACTTCAAAGCAACGTTTTACGTGCCTATTCTTACGTAAAAAATAATACGCGTTTTGCTAATATCTGGCGGCTGTGCCGCAAGAAGCGCTATGTCGACGACCCGGGGGATTGTGGGGACAATGTCGTTTACGACGATTTTAGGCATCATGGTCGGTATCGGCCTGTTTATCGGATCGATCCTTATTTCGACCGATAACTATTTGGTATTCCTTAGCCTTTCGAGTGCGCTGATGGTGGTTGGCGGCACTCTGGCCGCGACCTTTATCGCCTATGAGGCACGCTATGTGCTGCTCGCGCTCAAGCTGATTTTCAAGATCTTTCGCGCCCCGCAAATGGGCCGTGGGCAACTGACCGGCGAAGTCGGTCGTGTCGTTAAATGGGGCTATCTGCTGCAGAAAAAGGGCATCAACGCCCTGGAACAGGAAGCAGAACGGGTCGGCAAGGACGAACCGTTCCTTGGCTGGGCGATGGAAGTCATCATTACCGGCTATGACGGCGAAGAAACGGCTGAGATGCTCCATAACGCCATCGACAATGCCTTTAGCCGCAATTTGGTCCCGGTTGCTATCCTTAAGAGCATGGCTGCCGCCGCCCCGGCCTTTGGCATGATCGGTACATTGGTTGGTCTTGTTATCATGCTCGATAAGATGGCCGATGACCCGACATCGCTTGGCGCGGGTCTGGCTATTGCCTTGATCACGACGCTTTATGGCATTGTTGCTGCACGCTTTTTCTTCCTGCCCGCTGCCAGCAAGATCCAGCAGCGCGAGGAAATCATGCGGTTTCGCAATTACCTGATCGCCGAAGGACTGATCATGCTGGCTGATCGTAAGGGCCCGCGCGCCATTCAGGACAGGATGAATTCCTTCCTTGATCCGGCCATTCATTTCAATATCGACAAGTCTTCGAACTAAGGGGACCGATCATGGCCCGCCGCAAAAGACGCCTGCAATATCAGGAAGAAGAACCGATCAACGAGGATTGGCTGGCAACCTATGCCGATGCCATCACCCTTCTGATGGCGTTCTTTGTGATGCTGGTAAGCTTTTCCAAAGTTGAAATCCCGATGTTTGAAAAGGTCCAGGCAGGCATTGCCGAACAGATCGGCAAACGCGAAGTCGTGCGCCCGACGCAGGTGCTTGAGACCGATCTGCGCGATGCGGTGTTCAATATGGGCATGGATAGTGCGGTCAATGTGTCGACCGATGATGAAGGCATCCTGATGGAAATGGGCAGCGGGTCGTTTTTCCAGCCGGGCTCGGCAAACCTGACCAATGATGCCGTGCTGTTCCTCAAGGATGTCGGGGATCTATTAAAAGAGCCCCGCTATCTCGGTTTCCAGATCGAGGTTTCCGGCCATACCGACGACAGCCCGATCAACTCATCGCGTTTCCCGACCAACTGGGATCTGGCCGCGGGCCGGGCGATTGCAGTTGTGCGTTTCTTTGGCGCATTGGGCGTTGATCCCGACAGCAAACGCATGCGCACCATTTCGTATGGCGAAACCAAACCGAAATTGCCAAACCGCGATGATTCCGGAAACCCGATCGAGGAAAACCGCGAAGCCAACCGGCGGATCGAAATCCGCGTCTTCCCGAAATATTCGCGGGTGTTCTGACCGGACGCTCGAAACACACCTGATCTGAAACGACAAAAGGGGCCGCCAGCCCCTTTTCCATGAGCAGATATGTGCTCGATCACTCTATATGCAGAACCATCTCATCGCGTGCAGCAAAGGCGCCGGACCACGTCGCGCGTGCCTGCTGCTCAATCGCAGTCATCGCTGCATCGTCATGATCGGGATCATGGTGGAACAACGCAAGACGCTTGGCATTTGCCGCCCGACACAACCGGATGCCTTCCTGCCAGGTCGAATGCCCCCACCCGACCTTTTTGGGGAATTCTTCGTCGGTGTAGGTGCTGTCATAGATCACCAGATCGGCATCTTCGATAAAGTCGAGAATGATCTGGTCGGGATTGTCCGGGTCATGCTCGGTATCGGTGACGTAGCACACCGCATTTCCACCATGCTCGACCCGAAACGCTGTCGCCCCGTTGGGATGACGCAAGGGGGCAGTCTTGATCACAATGCCTTCTGCCGGGTGCAGTTCATCACCAACATTGAAATCATCAAATGTCAGTTTCGATTGCATGGTCGAAAGCGGCACGGGAAATGTCGGATCAGCCATCTGGGCAGAAAATACGCGTTCCACCCCACCCTGATGGGTCAGGTGGCCTGCCATCACACGAAAGGATGCATTGGGGTTATAGGCCGGCACAAAGAACGGAAAGCCGTTGATATGGTCCCAGTGGGTATGGGTCAGGAAGATGTTGGCATGGGTTACGTTGCGCCGGATCAGGTCCTTGCCAAGGTTGCGAATGCCGGTTCCGGCATCAAATATCAGCACCTCGTCACCAATCCGCATTTCAATGCAGCTGGTGTTACCGCCATAAACAACATGATCTGGTGACGGGCATGCAATGCTGCCACGAACGCCCCAGAATTTAACCTCAATCGCCATTCATCAAATCCTGTCCAAGGATTGTCTGTTTATCGCTGACACCGGCCTTACCGCCTGCAAACGATACCATCAAACAACAACAAACCAATCGTTGATTGCACCTAGCACATTCACTTCACGCCAACAGTGCTTCCGATCACAGCGTTCATCATTTCATCGGCCCGCCCGCAATTTACTGCCACCTCACACAACCCGATCGAATTGCGGTAATGAAAGGCCGATCCAAGGCCGACGTCAGAAAATGTACGTGCGCCCGATACAACATCTTCATTGATCGTGACTTTTTCATCCTCTGCCCGCGCTAAAAGCCCGGTCATCAGGTTGCCATAAGGATCGATATAGATCACCTCGGCCAATTCATCTGGCCAGTCTTGCGCATCACCAAATCGATCACCCGGCGCAATGTCATGCGACGCAAAGGCCTGATCATTTGCCACCCGTGCCGCCACCGGCCCAAACACATCACGGCCATGAAAACTGGCCGAGGCATCAGTGGGCATCCAGTCAATCACCTTGATCGCCACCTGCTTTGCGCGACGGATCACCATTTCAAAAAGGCCATTGTCAGGCCCGACAAACGAAACGCCATCCGCCTCGACGACAAGCCCCTTGCGCGCGCTCCCGACCCCGGGATCAACCACAGCCAGAACCACATCGCCTTTATGAAATTCGCGACTTAAGGCCGCCAGAAGATAACTTGCCGCCTTGGGATTTCGATCCGGCGCATCACGCATCAGATCACAGATCGGCACATCCGGGGCATGGCGCATCACGACCGAACGCATCGTCCCGCTATAGGGGCCGTTCACACCAAAATCGCTAAAGACAAAGATCATGGCTGGTACCGGAAAGTCGATTAAATAACTGTCTTATGAAGACAACAACGCCGGTGGCAACGTTTTGATCCCACCGGCGTTGTCGCAATAGTTCAGATATATGGCCGAGGGGCCCGAAGTGCTACTTCACCTCGCAGAACTGGCCACGTCGCTTCAGCTCCGCACACAGAGAATTTGCCGCACTGTCGCTAAGTCCCGTGGCCATCAGGCGATAATAGGTGCCCTTGCCCGGAATGTTGGCACGCGTCACACCATGCTGCAGCGAAGACAACTGGCCATAACGGCCACTCAGGATCTGCCAGCCACGTTCGGCCTGTGCCTCGTTGCGATAGGATGCCAGATGCACCGATTTCGAACCGGTAGCGGCCGGTGCCGGTGCATTTGCCATTTCTTCGGCCGCCTGTACCGGGCGGCTTTCACCTGTGGCGACCCGACGGACCGGTTCCCCGGAGTTCAGGGTCATGGCCGTGCCCTGTGCCGGTTCGACAATCGCCGCTTCAATCGCATCGCGTTCGCGCTTGAATTCATCGGGTGTTACCAGCTTCATCTGCTGCAGGTCTTCGATGCGCGCGATCTGGCGTGCCGCATCCATCAAGCCTTGCGGTGCAGGCGGCGGCGTTGCGCGCTGGCGCGGTTGGGCGGGCAGCAACGCATCAAGAATGGCGGTTCGTTCGGCAACATGTTCCTGCACCGTGATCGCCCCGATCTGAAGCGCACGGTTTAGCTGATTAAGGCGTTGCTCGACCTGCTCGCCTTCCGGCGGCGGGTTATTGAGAAACGCGGATGGCACCGGCTGGCTCATCGGAAGAAGCGCGCCAAGGTTGGCCGAACGCCGCGCTGAATATTCCTCGGGCGTGACAAGGCCGGTCGCCTGCAGATTGCGCAAGATGGCAAAACGTTTGGCAATGGCCTCGTCCCCGGCCGAAAGGGCAGCACCTGCCGGAATGTCCATCGGCTTGGTGGAACCACTGCTCATCGAACTCATCGGGGCCGAAGTCATGGGTGCAGCACCCGTGCGGCCAGACGCAACCGCAGCCGCCCCGTTACCAAGCCCGGACGGCCCGCTAATGATCTGATCATTGATGCTGAGCGATCCCGGAAGACCGCGTTCAAGCCGCGACAGGTTGAATTCGGCTGCATCGCGGAGCGGACGTGGCTGGGTTCCCGTCGCCGAAGACATCAGAACCGTGCCGGGCGGGTTCATCGCAATCAGGGTTTCGTAGCCATCCTGTGCCCGATCCGGACGATTGGTGTTTTGATAAAGGACCGAACGCCACAGCATCGCATGGCCATCCTGGGGATTTTTGCGCAGTGCCTCGTCAAAATACTTTTCGGCTGATGCATAATCACCGCTGGCAAGCTGTTGCAGACCAAGGGCGGTGTAGTTGTCATCGGCAAAGGACGTTGCTTCGTCCCAGAAATCCTGATCCAGCAGCGGCGCACAGGCCGACACCCATGAAACCATACCGATCACAGCAATTCCCTTGCCGATCTTCAGCCAGTTCCCGGTCCGCTTCGCGGATACCTGCATGGCGCCAATCCCCTATTCCTTAAAACCCGTTATCGGAAACCATGCTGTATTGCCCCGTGATATTCCAGCAAAACCATGCATGGACTTCCCCCATACGGCGTTGATTTTGCACCCTGCTTGCCAACAATTCGTTAAAGCAATTTCATCACTCTTTTTGACGCGAGACTTGTCCTGCCATACGTATAGTTTCTATAAATAGAATAGTGCTAGGATCATGAACCAAGCCATTAACCAGACTTTCAGAACATTATGATTTGATCAAACTTTGGTCTTCGGTGTATTCAACCGGCCTATAACGAGTAAAAAACATCTTCTCTTTCAGGGGTTTCGCGTGATTGAACCGCAGCAATATGGCCAACAGGCCCTTCAGGAATACCTGTTGCTGGATTATGTGCAACGACTGGAGACCCGCAAATACGGGCACCGGGCGGTACACATTCACCTGTCACGCATGAAGCCGTTCCATCGCCGCGATTATCATATCCGCGTTGCGACCAACACCTTTGAAAGCTATGTGAAACTCTATGTCGGCCGTATCTTTGTTCTGACCAACAGCGACCTGATCTTTGTCTGGAAGGACAAATCGATCGCCGATGTTGAACCGGCTGTTGATACCCTGCGCTATCTGTTCCGTGATGATCCACTGTCTCAGGACGAAAGCGAAGAAACAGGTTTCTGCACCTGGTACAACCTCAATACCGAGTTTCAGGAATTCCTGCTGCTGTGTCAGCACCTTGATGAGCGTGCAAAGAAGCTGCAGAAAAGCAGCAACATGCGCACCGCCATCCAGCGTGAAAAAGACAACAATGTACTAAACCCGATCACGGCGGAAAACCTGGCCGAGCTCGAAGAAACCATTCACACAGCTGATCTGTCGGAACATATCCGCCAGCAACCGGTCTGTGTCTTTGCCCATGGCGGCTCCAAAGAACTGCATCCGGTCTTTGATGAATTCTTTGTCTCGATTGCCGATCTGCGCAATGCGTTGATGCCCAATATCGATTTGGCGTCAAACCGCTGGTTGTTCCAGCATATGACCGAGACGCTTGATAAACGCATGCTCAATTATCTGTGCAAGCGGACCTTCAAGACGCATGCAAGTTCGTTCTCGATCAACCTCAACCTTGGCACCCTGACCTCCAGGGATTTTGATAAGTTTGATGAAACCGTACGCCGCAACTGGAAGGGCAACGTGATCATCGAGCTTAATCAGGTTGATCTGTTTTCGAACCTTGAAACCTATCTTTCCGTGCGTGACGATTTCCACGAGCGCGGCTACCGCATTCTGGTTGACAACCTGACCGTGGAAGCCCTGTCCTTTGTTGATCGCAAACGCCTGAAAGCCGACTTCATCAAGGTCGCTTGGCGCGAAGAGATGACCGATAACGTCATCCGCAAGAAATACTCCGAAATGGACAGTCTGGTGAAGAACTCCGGCCGTGAACGCGTCATTCTGTGCCGCTGTGATTCACCGACCGCGATCAAGTTCGGCCAGTCGCTTGGCATTACCCTGTTCCAGGGTCGCTATATCGACAACATGATCGCCCGGCAGCGCCGCGCCAAACGCGACGCCAAAAAGCCTGTCAAACCAGCACCGAACAAACCAACTGACGGAAAGCCGACCAGATAGGTGGCATTTACCGCCACCTCCTGACAAATCCGTCAGGAGCCGCACCTGACAGGCAACCGGCTTCATTTCACCCCTTGGCAAAACCGGAACAAAAGCAGTACACATAAGCATGTTGTACGCGCTGTGCCCGGACTGCCATCACAAATGGCGACTGCATCTTGATCGCCCGCTTCCCAAAAGCGGCAGCGGATCATACGTGCCCTGCCCGGTTTGTTCCTGCAAGCGTGCCATCGCCCACCCAGAACTTCCCGACCTAGCCATTGGCCATCTTGATTGCGATGCGTTTTATGCCTCGATCGAGAAACGCGATCGACCGGAACTGATTGATCAGCCCGTCATCATTGGCGGTGGCCATCGTGGCGTTGTCGCGACCTGTTGCTATGTTGCGCGCAAATACGGCGTGCGCTCCGCCATGCCGGCCTTCAAGGCGCGCGAACTCTGCCCGGATGCAGTGTTTCTGAAGTCCGACATGAAGAAATATCAGCGCGAAGGCTATCGTATTCGCGACATGATGCGCGCACTTACCCCCGATATCGAACCGCTGTCGATTGACGAGGCCTTCATGGACCTGTCAAACGCGTTCGAAACCCACAGCAAGTCGGCGGCGGAATGCCTTATTGATCTTCAGGCCACGATAAAACGCGACGTCGGCATCACGGTTTCCATCGGTCTTTCCTATAACAAGTTCCTTGCCAAGATCTCGTCGGACCTCAACAAGCCGTTTGGCTTTTCCATGATCGGACGCAACGAAGCAGTCGATTTCCTGGCCGATAAGCCGGTGCGCATGATGTGGGGCGTGGGTCCAGCGATGGAACGCAAACTCCATGCTGATAACATCACCACCATCGGCCAGCTTCAGGAAATGGATATCCATGCCCTGCAAGGTCGATATGGCAGCATCGGCAAGCGGTTCTTTTACTTTTCACGCGGCGAAGATAACCGACGGGTCGAACAAAGCACGGAACGCAAAAGCCTGTCGTCGGAAACCACCTTTAACGAAGATATCGCAAGCATCTCAGAACTCACCGAAATTGCCACCCGCCTGACATCGCGGGTCGCAAGCGATCTGGCGCGCAAGGAGATTGCGGGTCACACGGTGGTCTTGAAGCTCAAATCATCGGATTTCAAAATCCGCACGCGCAATATGCGCCTCACCTACCCTACCTTACGCGAAGACGTCATTCTTGATGCCGCACTCACCCTGCTTAAAAAGGAAATCGATGGCACGCGCTATCGCCTGCTGGGTGTCGGGGTTGCCGATCTATATGCCGCCGATATGGCCGACCCGGTGGATCTGTTTGCAGGTGACGGCCTTGCCAACACCGATGGTGATGCCGATACGACGGCACTCGCGTCAGACAGCCCGCGCACGGTCATCGACCTGCCCCGCCCGACGGCAGAACAATTGCGTGAAAGCCTCACACGGCGCTATCGGCAGCACAAAGGCAAACCGAAACAACGACGCTTTCCATTTTAGTTTAATGGCAGCACAAAACGTGCTTGCCTAAGATCGGCATGATCGGGTGACACTTTAACGCGATATTCCGTTGCATTACCTTACGGAATAGGTAAAAGCACCCCGAAAGTATAGCTATCGCGCGCAAGGAACCCTCTGCGCCCAAAAGATCGACGAATGGGAGAGCCAATGTTTGGCGTAGAACTTGATATCCGGACACTGGCATTTGTCGCGACCCTGTCGGCCATTATCCAGGCGCTGACATTCTCGTCGCTCTGGATGGTGTCGCGGCGCGACAATGCGACCATGCTGTGGGCCATTGGCGGCATTGCCAATGCACTCGGATTTGTTCTTTTGGGGTTCCGGGGCTATATCCCCGATCTGGCGTCAGTCGTGGTCGGCAACACGCTGATTGCGGCCGGACATGCGTTCTATCTGCTTGGTCTTCAGGCCTACACCACCAAAAAGCCAAGCTACCGGTCTGTCAGCATCGCCATCGCGGCCTATGCGGCACTATTTGTCTATTACCTTGAATTTGTGCCGGATTTCTCGATGCGGGTCGTCGTCATTTCCGTGACGATCTCGGCCGTGTCGCTGGCAGGCTGTCTTGTTCTGGCGCAATCAAGGTGCCGGAAACTGACCGCACCTGAAATCCTGATGGCGATCACCTTTGCCGCACACTGTCTTTTCCATCTGGCACGCGGGATCGTTGCCCTTATCGATGATGAGGCCATGACCCAACTGATGTCAGCATCAACCATCCACATGCTGGCATTCCTTGATGTGATCATCTTCCTGCTACTGACCGCGGTTGGCTTTACCGCCATGATCATCATATCGCTGAACCTGTCGCTGATGGCTGAGGCGCGTGCGAAGAACCGCCTGTTCACCGTTCTTGCCCATGACCTCAGAACGCCGTTTCACGGGCTTGCAGGGCTATCACTGATGGCGCAGCAGGACCTCGTGGCAGGCAACCCGGCACAAGCACTTGGCAATATCCGCAAGCTGCATTCGTCAACCGCGGAAACCTTGCGCTTTCTGGACGATCTTCTGGTCTGGGGGCGTACCCTGTTTGATCAACGCAAACCCGAACGCAGCACCATCGCCCTTGATGAACTGGTCAACAACACGATCAAGGTATCCCGCCCGCTTCTGGAAACCAAATCGGTTCGTGTGATCAGCGAAGTCGATGAACCCACCGCCTATGGCATTGCACCGCATGCGGAAATGATCCTGCGCAACCTTCTGGTCAATGCAATCAAGTTTTCCAACCCGCATGGCTCGATCACGGTTTCAACGCAAAAGGCCGCTGACAAAATCCAGATCAAGGTCATTGATCGCGGTGTCGGCGCATCCGATGACATGATCGCGGCCTTCACTGCGAGCACCAGCTATGGCTCCAAGGACGGCACTGGGGGTGAAATCGGCTCTGGCGTCGGGCTGTCGCTGTGTCGTGATCTGTGCCGTGAAGACGGCGAGGATATCTGGCTTGAACACAATCCCGAAGGCGGGCTGATTGCGACCTTTACCCTGTCAGTCCCACCAGCAGAGTAAACAACCGGAATCAAAAAACGCCCGCCGAACCATCGGGCGAGCATTTCAACGCAAGATATTGATTTTTTTGAAAATATGGCGTCCCCTAGGGGATTCGAACCCCTGTTGCCGCCGTGAAAGGGCGGTGTCCTAGGCCTCTAGACGAAGGGG
>NZ_PAQR01000050.1 GCF_002709775.1 Thalassospira sp. | reverse complement strand
ATCGGCGATCTGCAGCATCGAGTTGGCCTGGCCAACGTTGACGGTTGCGGTTTTGAGTGCCTGGGTGGTTGCATTCAAGCGTGCGCCAATTGCCATCGAAGCGGCATCGTCACGAGCAGAAACAACGCGGGTACCAGAAGAAAGTTTAGACAGCGAACGGGTCGCCATCTCATCAGAAGCAGACAGGTTGCGGTGAGCAACGTTGGCTGCATAGTTGGAAATGATATTAAGAGCCATAGTGGTTCTCCTACTTGGACAACGGAATGGTCAAGTGCCATTCAGGAACTGGCGACATTGCCAGTATTGTGCTTGAGGGGATCTTCTTGATAATTCGAGCACAAATTTATCATCAACCTAATGTATACCTACGTATGGTTTTGTTGTCTAGAAAAAAATGAACGAAAAATTAACTCAATAAAAACAATGAAATATCGTGTTTTTTTGTCCAGTTCCTATTTTCCTTTGGTAGGGGGTGCAAGAAAATTCCCGGAAGTCAGTTTTGTTTGGACCTTTTGAAAGATGCCGGCGTTGTCAAACTTTGGTTCGATCTGACGGCCTCTTGTGCAGAAAGGCCGCTCGCTCAGGTGTTGTTTTTTTTTAAGGTGAAAACACACTTATAGTGGTGGCGAGACCTAAGAAACAAAAAGAACGGCGACAATGAAGCATTGCCGCCGTTCTATGTTGTTTTGTAAGTCTTGTCGCTCGGGCGTTAGCCTTGAAGCAGACGCAGCAGGTTCTGCGGCATCTGGTTCGCCTGTGCCAACATGGCGACACCCGACTGAACCAGGATCTGCTTGGAAGTGAAATTGGTCATTTCAGACGCAACATCGAGGTCAAGCAGAGTGGAGCGTGCGGACTCGGTATTCTCCTGCGTGGACGCAAGGTTCTGCCCTGCAAAGTCCAAGCGGTTCTGATAAGTACCGATATTGGCTCTTGCACGCTGCAGATCGTCAATTGCTCGGGTTACGACTTCAACCGCACTCTGTGCATTTGCTGCCGTATCAATAGCGTTCGCTGTTAGGTCTGCAAGAGAGTCTTGCGTCCCGTTCGAGCCAGAGCCAAGCGTTTCTGAATCTACTGCTGTAAACTCAATTGCCAATCGGTCATTCGCCGTGTTGCCAGCACCAACCTGGAAATCCACGGTTTGCTGTAGCTGCTGGCCATTGTCAGCGGCCATGGTGACCGTGTTGTCAGTTGAGTCAATGCTTGCGGCGCCAAAGGCTGTGTCGCTACCAAAGTCTGTGCTGCCGTTGGTGCCTGCACCAACTTCGGTGACGGTGGCCGAGAAGTTGGTGTTGACGGTAAAGGACAGGCCAAGTTCATCGAAGTTCAGGGTCGCGTTTTCACCGGCACTGATTGCCGTGGTGCCGCCAGATGCATAATCTGAAACGTCAATCGACTGTGAGCGGTCAGCTGCGCCATCAATGGTGCTGGACACGGTCATGATGATCTGGCCACTGGCGAGCTCGTTGATTTCGACCGTAAAGTTGTTGTCCGTAACGGTGTTGCTGTTGGCGTCGGTCGCCCAGTAGTTGTTGTCGGTGATGGCAAAGCCATCGAAGCCGGTTGCTGGGACCAGCGCGGCGCCGCCAGCACCTGAGGCAAGGTCGCCGAATTCGAGTGCAACATCGCCACCATCGCCCAGCAACTGAATGCCGTTGAAGTTGGTCGAGGATGCAATACGGTCAATTTCGTTGCGCAGCTGAACGAATTCATCATTCAGGAAGCCGCGTTCAGTGTCGGACAAGTTGCCCGAGGAGGCCTGAACAGCCAGCGTTTTCATGCGCACCAGAATGTTATCGATGGTTGCCATGCCGCCATCGGCGATCTGGAGCATCGAGTTGGCCTGGTTAACGTTAACCGTTGCGGTTTTAAGGGATTCCGTCGTCGCGTTCAGACGTGCACCGATGGCCATGGATGCAGCATCATCACGTGCCGAAACAACGCGGGTACCAGACGAGAGTTTTGCAAGCGAGCGCGTCGCCATCGTGTCCGAAGCAGTCAGGTTTCGATGGGCGACGTTCGCTGCATAGTTGGAAATAATATTAAGAGCCATTTTATTCCTCCTACACGGATAAGAAAGAATGGCTCAGGCCATTCATTCCATCGGCGACATTGCCTTGTGAAACAGTAAAGCAATGCGCGTGCCAGTATGCTAGGCAAAAATTACAGGTCATGCTGCACAGAGTATTTTTCGTTCGGCAAAATGTGCTGCCAGGCGACCTGGCGTGCCGTATCGACAAGAATGGGAGCGCGAAGGTTAGTCGACATCGTGATGCCCTGACCGCCCGGCGCGCTTCGAATGGTGACAACCATCAGGATCGCCATGTCCGCGGCTTCAATCGCGAGGCTCTTCTGGGCTGTCATCAAATCTTTATCCGCATAAACGCCACTTTCCATATTATAAGGGGCGACGATAAAGGACAGGCTTGCATCGGTCAGGCTTTGATAAAGCTTGAACTGATCAAGCGAGGTGTTGGGAATATTTGCCAGTCCGAAGACATGGTGTTCAGGAAAGCCGAGAAGACCTACCGGCATATAAATACCTTTGTCCCAGCTAAACTCGATGTCGCCGAAGCGTGTTTCCACGACAACGGATTCAGGTGTTTTATTTTCGGCGACGTTTTCGGTTTCCATTCCCGCAATTCTCCGACGGTCGAAAGGTTCTGTCGTGCATACTACTTAAAGTGTTGCTCTGACAAAACAGTTAATCACGCAATACGATTTATATCACAATCAACGCAAATAGTTAGCCAAAGATAAATCTGCGGCACGCGAGATCGAAATAAAGCTGGCCTGTAAGGCCGTTTCGTACTGGGTCAGTTCCGCCAGTGTCAAAGGAACGTCGACAGTTTCGATATCACTGATCGCCTGAGCGGCGAAAACCTTGAAATCCTGATGACGCTCCTCGAAGCGTTCGACATTGGCAATATCAAGGCCAATCTGCCCCTGAACGTTGGGGAGGTCATTGATGGCGTTGTTGATAAAGCCAAGTGCCGTCGTAAGCGCGTCTTCATCCTCGGTGCTTGCGGCAATGCCAAGGCCCTGGATCAGTTGCTGAAATGCCGGGTTGTCGGCGAGAATGCCATACGACACATCGTATTGCTCATCGACGCGCAGTTCCATGATCTGATGATCACCATTGTAATAGTCGGCATCCGGGCGCGGGTTGCCTATTTTCTCCATGCCGAGTTTTCCAAGCAGATCGCCCGCACCGGTTTCGGTGATGGTGATTGACCCATTGCCGACATTTTCGATGTTTAGCAGCGGCGCGCCTTCGCCGCCAAGGCCGCGCAGTGACGCAATCGCCCGGTTGGTTGTAACACTGTTGATTGCATCCATGATGTCACCGATATCATCGGTGGCGGCATTGTAGTTGACTGTTGAAGTCGAACTGTTACCGTCGATATCCGTGCTAACAATCTGGATTTGACCAGACGTGACACCAAGAGCGGTCAGCGTGGTAGCCGTGGTGAGCGATTTATCAAGTGCACTCATATAGTTGTCGGGGGCGCCAATCTTCTCGATATCAACAGCCGGTTCTTCCGAACGCCCACCGGCAAACAGGTAGCGTCCGTCAAGGTTGGTGTTGAGCAAATTGGCAATCTGCTGCAGCGCCTGATCGGCTTCATCACGGATGTTGACGTCATCTGCCTGTTGTGCGGAGCTCGCCTGAATAAGCAGCGTCTTCATCTCGGTCGCAATGGTCAGCATGCTATCAACAGCTGTTTCCATGCTTTGCAGACGCAATTTGCCCTGCGTCGTGTTGCGCAGATATTGTTCCGTGCGGCTGTACTCGGTTTCAAGATTAAGCAAGCGCTGCGCGCTGTCAGCGATACCTGCATAGTTGCGCGATTTGTAGCCGCTCGATGCCTGGTTCTGAAGGTCGGTGACACGCGAAGCGTTCCGGAGCGCGAGATCCGAAAGCAATGTGTGGTTAGTATATGTTGCGACACGAGTTACCATGACAGCCTCACTTTACAAGCCCTGCAGTTTAAACTGCATTGAGCAATGCATCAAACATTTCATCAACGGTTGAGATTACCTGCGCGGTTGCGGTGTAGGCGCGCTGGAAAATAACCAGATCGGACATTTCTTCATCAAGGTTGACCCCCGCTTCGTTCTGAATGCGGGTGCTAAGGTCAATCACCAGATTGTCCTGGAAATCAAACGAGCTTTCGGCAACGCGTGCCTTGGTTGCAGCCGTTGCGACGATACCAGCGGCATAGTCTGTCAGCGAAGTCCGTTCGCCTGAAAGTCCGTCGGTCGCTTCAAAATCGATGTCGGTGCGTTCAAACGCGTTACTGATCGCGTTGGCAGCAGAGTTGTCACCCTCGTGAACGCCGAAATTGATGCCAAGGCCCAGAACCGTCGTGATGGCATCGGTATTGGGGAGACCATCATCCGAGAAATAGAACGGGTCGCCATCGGCATCGATCACATGTAGTTTGTAGCCACCAAGCTGACTGTCAAATTTGACTTCGGCCGTGATGTTGTTGTCGGTCAAAGTCGCACTGTTGTTGATCGCATCGGCGATATCTTGCAGCGAGGTGGTGCTGTCATAATCGATATCAACATCGGTGAAATCACCACTCACGGTCAGCGTATAGTTGGTCGGCGGAGGAACCAGCGGACCGAGGTTCGGGATCGCTGTATCCGGATTAACAACCGCGGTCGAGGTGTTGTAGGTGTCGGCATTCAACTGACCGCGAACAATGCGTGACGGGTCATTCTTGATTGATGCGGCAACATCCATGTTGCCCGACAAATTCGGCCGGTCTTCTGTGAAACCGATCTTCGTTGACATGGTGCCAGAATCAGTGATCGTCAGGTTGGCGTTATATTCGACCACCAGACGAAAGCGGTCGCCATCCTCGACAAGGAAGGCTGCTTCTTCCGATGCGGCAACAGTCATACCAGCACCTTGAAGAGCGGTGCGAATGCTGTCGCGCACGTCTTCAAGTGAATCCGTTGCCGCGTAGTTGACGGTGATACCTGCACCCGCAAGCACGCCAGTGCCCGCCGTGATCGTAAAGGAGCTTGCCGTAACGCCAAGGGCGTCGGTTGAACTGCTTTGCGGTGCCGACGTCATCGTATCTGACCGTTTGGTAGTCGCGATAAAGTCGTTCAGACCGAAATAGTGTGATGCGCCTTGCTTGCGACCATCACTCAGCGTGATCTCGCTATCCATTTCGTTGATGGCAACACGGTTGCCGTCCTGGCCTTCGATCACCAGACGGTTATCCACCAATGACGCAGTCAGATAGGAACTGGCATCCGACGCATTGATGGCATCAACGATGCCCTGAACTGTCGCAGGCGTCGTCGGCAGGCTGATATCAGCCCAGCTATCGGTCGCGACAAGGTTGCCATCGATATCAAGGGCAGCAACACGAAATGCGCCGGTTGCCGTCAACGGGTCGCTGCCTGCAACGGTACGTGTGCCTGAAAGGTTGGCCGGCGGCGGGAACGACGTGCCCTTGTTGTGTTCTTGGTTGATCGCATCACGCAGTTCACCCGCCAGCTCGTTGATCTGGTCATTGAGCGCAGGGATCTCGGAATCGCGCATTTCAAACAGGCCCTTCAGGGTCCCGGTGCGCAGCGTGTCGGTGATGTCTTCGCCATCAAGCGTAATGCCAGAACCACCCGTGCCCGGCTCGAAGCCAGCAGTCTGGGTGAAGGAAAGCGAGTTCGGCGAGCGATCAAGGAGCGTGTTTGAACCATTTGCCGAATACACAACGATCGATCCATCACTGCGGCTGAAGGTCGTGATATCGATGATCTTGGAAAGCTGGTTCAGCTTCTGATCGCGCTGATCCTGAAGCTCGGTCGTCGGCTGCTCGAGGTTTTTCAGGCGAATGATGCCGGTATTAAGTTCCGAGATCTGGGTCAGCAGCGTATTAGCTGTATTCACCTCATCAGTGATCTGGTCATCAATGTCATCACGCAAGTCCTGAAGCTGGCTTGAGAGCTTCTCGAACGATTCCATGACCTGAATGGCGCTTTCGATGGCTTCGATACGCGGGGAATTCTGGTCCGGTGTGACGCCAAGCTGTTCAAACGCGTCAGCCATATCATTGATGCGCTGGCTGATGGCGGCATCAGACTGGGTGGTGCCAAACAGGGTCTGAATACGCATGAAGAATTCATAGCGTGCTTCTTCGCGGCCAGCTTTACCCAGCTCGCCACGCATCTCACGTACCAGGCCTTCATTGACGTTGCGATAGATGTCGGCAACCTGCGAACCGGCGCCGATACCATCAAGCGTCAGGGTTTCCTGACCGGCGATCTTTTTGGAATAGCCTTCTGTGTTCACGTTCGAGATGTTCGAAGACGTGATCGCAATACGGGCTTGCGCCGTGTTAAGGCCGGAGATCGCTGTATTAAGTGCCTGAGTAAGTGACATGATGCTTGCCTTTACCCTTAAAGCGTTTCGTTAACGCTGTAGGAGCCACCGGATTTATTCATTGTGCGACCGTAACCGCCAAGCGACGCCTTGCTGGTCGTGGCAGAGCGGTTATAGGTGGTGCACTCTTCCTTGGACTTTTCATTGACCGCGCGCACGATCGCCTGAACCACACGTTCGTTGGTTTCCTTGGCGGACTGAAGCGTGATCATGTTGCGGCGTGCGGTTTCCTGGAATTCGGCCTGCAGTTCGCGCAGTTCTTCGCGTTCGTCCTCGGAGAGGGCGCGGAGTTCCTCGCCGCGGCTACGCAGTTTGACGACCAGTTGTTCATACTGCATCGACAGGGCAGATTTTTCCGACAGGAACTGCTCATATTCGCTCGATGACAGGCTGCGCAGCTCGTTGGACTCACGTTCCAACAGGGACATAAGGTCATAAGTGACGCTTTTAAGCTCGGTAACCAGCTCTTCGGTGGTCATTTTCATCCCTCCTGGACTTTGAGGATTTCGCGTGTAACGGCATCTGCAATTCCGATGCCACCGGCACGGGACATTTCTTTGGCGTATTCATCAACCAGCATGGAGCGCATCATCGTTTCGCCGTGCCCGCCGCCAAACATCTCGTTGGTTTCGATGCCAGTGAACATGTGGCTCAACATCTGGCCAAGGAACATGGATTCAAATTCCTCGCCGGCCTTGCGGGCCTCTGCTTCGGTTTTGATGTGCCCGTCGGTAAGGGAGTTCATCCGGGCGGCGATGTTGTTTTGCTTGCCGTACTGTGCGTTGGCCTGTGCCTGCGCCATCAGGGCGGTGGTGCCGTCGGTCATCATCACATCACCTCGATTTCAGCCTGAAGCGCGCCAGACGTCTTGATGGCCTGAAGGATGGTGATCATGTCGCGCGGACCAACGCCAAGGCTGTTAAGGCCATTGACCAGTTCCTGCAGGCTCACACCGCCATCCATGATGCCAAGCTGATTGTCTTCGCCTTCATCGACCTCGACATTGGTACGGTCGACAACTTCGGTCGTACCGGTCTGGGAGAAGGGCGAGGGTTGGGAAACCTGCGGGGTTTCGGTCACCCGGATCGTAAGATTGCCCTGGGCAATCGCGACACGGTTGATCCGGACATTTTCACCCATCACGATGGTGCCGGTGTTTTCGTCAATCACGACGCGGGCAATCTGATCGGGCTCTACACGCAGCTGTTCGATATCGGTCAGAAGGGCGACAATATTCTGGTTGTAGCGTTCCGGAACGTTCAGGCGCACCGTGCCCGGGTCGCTAGCGCGTGCGGCAACTTCGCCGAGATAGGCATTAATTGCTTCGGATACACGGCGTGCCGTGGTGAAGTCCGGGTTACGCAGCACAACTGACATGTCCTGCATGGAATTCAGGTTGAAGTCGATTTCGCGTTCAACAATGCCGCCATTGGCAATACGCGCAGAGGTCGGAACTCCCTTGACGATGGTTTCAGCATTCCCGCCAGCGGAAAATCCGCCAACCGCCAGGTTGCCCTGGGCGACGGCATAAACTTCACCGTCAGCACCGACCATCGGGGTCACAAGCAGCGTACCGCCCTGCAGGCTTTCGGCCGTGCCGATCGCGCTGATATTGACATCAATGCGCGAGCCCTGACGCGAAAACGGCGGCAGGGTCGCGGTTGCCATGACCGCTGCGATGTTATCAGACTCAAGGTCTTCGATCTGATCGCGGACGTTAATCCCCAGACGTTCAAGCATCGCCACCATGCTTTGACGGGTAAATTCTGCATCGCCCAGATCATCACCGGTGCCATTCAAGCCAACGACAAGGCCATAACCCACCAGCATGTTGTCACGTACGCCTTCGAAATCGGCAATATCCTTGATACGTGACTGTGCATGAGCAGGGCCAAGCTGTGTAAGGACAAACATCCCCACCGCGAGCGTTGCGAGCCAATTGCGTGCTATTTTGCCAAGACCTGTGATCATACTCTTAATTCCGCTTTTACGTGGGATGCAGCGCATCCGGCAAATGAGGCGATTGATCGGGTAAACCGCGTTTGCAAACCTGTTTGCGAAAAACGTGCCAACCGAGGCATTCTGCCGCAGCCAGGTGCGTCAGACAGGGATTCCGCCAAAAACGCCCGGTGAAACGTGCATTTGTCGCGGCCCGGCCTGCGCTTTGGCGACAACCCGGCATTTTTTTCCCGTTGCGCAGCTGGCGCGATTAGGGGAGACTCATATTTGCGCACGGTAGTGTTTGGGTATCGGCGGTAACCGATAGGCTACCCGGATACGCTTCCCGTGCACTGCATATGTTCATTGAACAGATCAACAACAACTAAGCGGACACGGATCATGAAGGTTAGCGCTTCCAAGGCTTCTGGTACGAGCACTTCATCGCGCAAGAAATCAACTGGCGCATCCGGTAGCAGCGGCTTTGCCGATGCCATGCGTTCGCTCGACTCATCCGGGAATGCATCGGGGGCTGCTGGTGTTCACAGTGCCGGTGCTGTAAGTGCCCTTGATGCGCTGCTGGCACTTCAGCAAAGTGGCGATGCGCTGGATTCGCCGAAAAAGGCTGCGATGTTGCGCGCCAAAAGCATGCTTGAGCAGCTTGAAGCTGTGCGGGATGGGTTGCTTAGCGGCCAATTGTCGGCAGCGCGCCTGCAGCAACTGGTCGGTTTGATGGATCAACAGCGCGAAACAATTGATGATCCGGAGCTTTCAGCCGTTCTGGACGAGATTGACCTGCGCGCCCGGGTGGAGCTTGCGAAACTGGAAGTTTCCGGCCTGATCTGACTGTTTAATTTACGGTATTTTCCACTTGAAAATCGCAGAAATCTGCGCCTTTGAGGGGTGATTGACATTTATTTGTTCAATCGGCTTGCACCGTTGGCGTGTGGCCTCTATATTGCCGCGCGATCGATGAGTCCTGTATAGAGGGCATACATGACTATCACTTTACCACCTGACTATCGTCCTGCTGAGGACGAAGAGTTCATGAACCCGCGTCAGCGGGAATATTTCCGCCAGAAACTTTTGACCTGGCGGGCAGAACTTCTGCATGAATCTTCAGAAACATTAGCGAACCTGCAAGATGGCGGGCTTCAGGAACCGGATCTCACCGACCGTGCGTCGGCTGAAACAGACCGGGCACTTGAACTTCGTACTCGTGACAGGGCGCGCAAGCTTATTTCAAAAATTGATGCTGCTTTGCGTCGAATTGAAGACGGATCTTATGGTTACTGCGAAGAAACCGACGAGCCGATCAGCTTGAAAAGACTTGAAGCTCGTCCGATTGCGACCCTGAGCATTGAAGCCCAGGAACGCCACGAACGGATGGAGCGCACGCGTCGCGACGATTGATCGCGCCGGGTGATAAAAAAATACGATGGATCCGGCTTTGCCGATCCCGGTCATGCAACGACATGACACGGTGGGAGATTACTGGTTAGGGATAACCAAAATCAAAAGCCCGGCCTTCTGGCCGGGCTTTTTCCTTTTGCGGGCTGTGCCGGATATGCCAAAGGCCACCCGAAGGTGACCTTTGACTTACTTTTCATGTGATCAACCGGAACCCGGAAAACGGGATTGAACCACATGTGTTTCTGCGTTTTAGAACGGCAGGATAATGTCGAGAACTTCACTGCCGTAGCGCGGCTGCTGAACATCGGAGATGGTTCCGCGACCACCATAGGAAATGCGTGCTTCGGCGATCTTGTCGTAATTCACTTCGTTGGCAGAGCTGATATCCGCAGCCCGGATCACGCCAGCAATCTGGACTTCGCGGATTTCACTGTTCACGCGAATTTCCTGGCGCCCGTGAATGACATAGTTGCCGTTGGGCAGAACCTGAATGACGATGGCGGCAACGCGTAGATCAATTGCTTCGTTACGATCAAGGGTCCCGGCACCACGGTTCGAGGTATTGCTGTCGAAATCAAGCATCGACGTCGGGTCAATGGTTTCCGGCAGCACTTTGGTCATTTCGGCCTCAAGCCCGAACAGGTTCGGCACCGCGAGGTCTTCGGAATTGGTCCGCGACCGCACAGTCGTATTGGCAAGGGCTGCACGGTCTTCCATTTCAACAACCACGGTCAGGATATCACCCACCTGATTGGCACGCTGATCCTTGAAGAAGGACCGCGCACCGGCCCGCCACAATGAGTTCGGGTTGCGCTCCGCAACCTGCGGGGCTGGCATCGGCAAGCTGACCGGGCGATAGGCTTCTGACTGGGTCGGGTTGTCAATCGATGACAATTTTGGCGGCTCGCCGACTTCGGAAAGTCGTTTCATTGCGTTACAGCCTGACAGCAGTGCGGTGGCACCGATCAGGGTACTGACAAGGGCGAAACGCCGCCATGAAATCTGTACATTTTTACCGGGCATGAATTCCTCCTGGGTTCCTGCATTTGTTAACGCAAGTACCGTGCCAATTATCAGAGGGGATAAGGGGAAAACCTTGCCGAGTGAAACCGTGCGAAGTCGTGCAGATTACTGCGACATGGCGGGTAGGGCGCGCACTTCATTTTCAGCAACGACTTCGACCTGAATGGTCTTGTTGCTCGACTGGTTGACGACCCGAATGACATCACCGAGCGATCCGTTTTCCATCGCTTTGCCGCGTGCGGTCAGAGCCATATTTGCTGTTACAAGGCGAATGATGACAAGCGCGCCACGCCGAACCAGAATAGGGTTGCTCAAATCCCGGAACATCAAGGGTTCATTGGGGTTGGACGGGCGTGTGACTTCCTTGCCGATCACGTCATTGATGTCGCGAATGGCACCGGCCGGAACGCGTTCGGACCGGAAATCGCGATATTCCACCTGATCGGCTCGAATGACAGAGCCGCGCGAAACCGGTTCGACCAGCACCGGAACACTGGTGAGCGGGTAATATTTGCCGCTGATGCGATATGTGCGTTGTTGGGCTGTCTGGGCGCCGGTGGTGACGCTGGCGACAAAGCGCTGCGTGCGTGAATTGATCTCAAGCGCAGTGATATCAACAAGGGCCTTTGCATCAACCGGAAGGTGGAGTTGGAAATTATCACTTGAAAGGTCGACAATGAACGGGCGTTGGATGCCATGGTCAACCAGCGCAACTTCAACTGAATCACGAATTTCATCAATCGTGATAACCTGACTTGCGCGGGTAATCAGGACCTGATCGGCAGTTGTGCGGGGGCGCCATTCAACATTATGGCGCTGCGCAATGCCATATAGCCAACGGTAATCCAGAATGGTCTGCTTGCCAGGCTGTGGCGCGTGGGCAACAGCGATGTCCTGTTGTTGTGGATCTATCCCGGAAAACAGATCGCCAAGGGTCACGTATTCGCCTTCGACCAGTGCATCGGGTTTGAGGAAGATAGAAGAAGCGTTCTGCTGATTGTTGCGCAGATTGCTGCCTTGCGACGATTGCGCGTATGCGCCCTCTGTCAGAAAGCTCAGAGACACAAGTGCGGGCAAAATCGCGAGAGCTAGGATTACGTTCTTTATCTTCATCCGCCTACTATACCACGGAACGGTATACATCGCGTAAATACAGTTTGCGCAAGTTCGCCAGTCAAATGACAGCGACTTGCGCAAACCAAAAGCTTCTTAAGCCAGAAATTAACGCAGGTTGCTGACTGCGCTCATCATCTCGTCGGTGGTCGAGATGGATTTCGAGTTCATCTCATAGGCACGCTGTGCCTTGATCAGGTTGGTGATTTCCTGAACCACGTTAACGTTCGATGATTCAAGATAACCCTGTTGCACGGTACCGAAACCAACATCACCCGGCGCGCCGACATTTGCCTGGCCCGATGCTTCTGTTTCAAGGAACAGGTTGTCACCAAGCGCATTCAGGCCCGGCGGGTTGATGAAGGTAGCAAGCTGGATCTGGCCAAGGTTCTGAAGCGCGACCTGACCATCGATCTCGGCAAAAACTTCACCGCTGGAGTTGATTGTCACCGAACGGGCATTGGCCGGAACCGTGATGCCAGGCTGAACCGCAAAGCCGTCCTTGGTTACCAAAGCGCCATTGGCATCAAGTTTCAGCGTACCATCACGGCTATAGGCGGTCTCGCCGCTCGGCAGGTCGATCTGAAGATAACCGCGCCCTTGAATTGCGATATCAAGTTCGTTCTCGGTCATGGTCAGCGAACCCTGACCCATATAGCGTCCGATTGCAGCGGTTTTGACACCAAGGCCAACCTGAACACCGGTCGGAACGATGGTTCCGGTATCAGATGACGGCGAGCCCGCGCGACGCAGATCCTGATAAAGCAGGTCCTGGAATTCTGCGCGCTGGCGCTTGTAGCCGGTGGTGGTCATGTTGGCGATGTTGTGCGAGGTCACATCCACGTTGGTGGACTGTGCCTGCATGCCCAGGGCGCCGATATCAAGTGACCGCATCTGTCTTCTCCTTCGATTGCGCAGGATCTGCGCTTGAATTCTTAACGGTTGGGTTCCGGCGGCCTATCAGGCGCGGACATCCCCGAGTTTGTTGATCATGTTACGCTGGCGCTCGTTCTCGCTTTCGAGAGTTCGGCTGACCGACTGATAAGTACGAAGAACGTCAATCATCTGCGTCATGGCGCTGATCGGATTGACGTTGGATTTTTCCAATGCCCCCTGAACGATTCCGGGGTTTTCGACGATCTGAACCGCGTCCTGATTATTGTCGCCCTCAGGAGCGCGATACAGGGTGTTGCCGGTAACGGTCATTTCCTGAACGTTGTCGACGGTCACGATCTGCAATTTGCCGATCTGACCGATATCGGTGGAAATGGTGCCATCACCCTTGATCTCGATCCGGCCATCGGCCTCGTTAAAGAACATCGGCTGACCGGCATCGCTCAAAACCGGATAGCCGTCATTGGTGATCAGCTGACCACCCGGATCGAGGGAAAAGTTACCTGAACGGGTATATTGCACACCGGTTGGCGTTTCGACGGCAAAGAACATGTCCGGCTGGCTAAGTGCCACATCAAGCGGACGGTCAGTATGTTCAATGGTACCAACGGTGGTGTTGCGATATTGCGAGATGTCCTGAACCAAAGAAATTTCGCGTTCACCACGGAACGGTGCATCCTTGTTCTTTGCGATCCAGTCAGTGAACATCATGCGCTGCTCTTTGTAACCGGTCGTGTTCATGTTTGCCATGTTCTGCGACAGGTTGTTCATCATGCTGCGCAGCGTCTTCTGACGGGACAGTGCAATATATGAAACGTTTTCCATGGTCGAGTTTCCCTTTCAGGACCGAAATCTTGTCCATCAGGAATGCGAGCCGCGTGCCAATTTGATTAAGTTATTGATTTAAAGATATAAATGTTGAATTCGGCATTTGTTGCCGGGCGTGATTTGGATGCGATTTGGCAGAAAGTGCCGAAGCCGCCGTGTGGTGCTGGCAAAGGTTTGCCGGGTTTGCTGTAAAACGCGCGATGATAGGGTGCTCTTCTGTCGTCATGACCGGTCTCCGGAAGCCCGCCTCTTCGGGTTCCTGTGGTGCACGGACGTTATCCGGCAATTTCTTCCGACGGGTATGGGCTGGCTATTGTTTTGGCGCTCGGGGCTGAACATATGGCGGGGAAAGGCAAAATTTCCGGGGTTGGCAAATCGCCAGTGGACGGAAACGCAACAGATTTTTAACGTGATAGCGTTATGGCTTTTAATCCGGCACAGTGTTTGCTGGATACAGAAGACAGAACTTCACAGGCAGGAATTCGCGAAGCGATGGGTGACGACGTCGACGAAATAGAAATGGACGATGGTGGTGGCGGTGGCCGCAGCAAGAAGATGCTGGTCGTGGTCATTCTGCTTGTGCTGCTGTTGCTTGGCGGTGCTGCGGCGGCGTATTTCACGGGCCTGTTGCAGCCAGTGATCGACATGCTGACCGGTGGCGGCGGCGAGCAGACCGAGGAAGTCATTACCGAAGACTCAATCGAAGAAGCCCCCGGCGTTCCGGAAAATGTTGGCTTCGTCGATCTGCCGGAAATTCTTGTCAATTTGAATACCAGTGGCGGAAAACAGAGTTACCTCAAGATCCGCGTCAGTCTGGAAGTTTCCGATCAGGGGATGCTGCCGCAGGTCGAACAGATGATGCCGCGCATTGTTGACAACTTTCAGGTTTACCTTCGCGAGCTGCGTCCAGAGGATCTATCCGGGTCCGAAGGCATGTTCAGGCTGCGCGAAGAGCTGTTGATCCGGGTAAGTGCTGCTGCCAAACCCGCGAAAATTAACGACGTTTTGTTCAAGGAAATGCTGGTACAATAATCTTGTAGCGGCCCGAATGCCAAATTCAGGAAGCAATCGCTGATGGCTGATGAAGAAGATGATGATGCTCTCGCCGCTGAATGGGAAGCCATGGCAGGCGGCGATGACGAGGGTGGAGACGACGGCGGCGAGGACATGGCCGCCGAATGGGAATCCATGCTCGGCGATGATGATGGCGACGATGGTGACGGCGGCGATGATATGGCCGAAGCCATGGGCGGTGGCACATCTGCGCGCGTTCTGAACCAGGACGAAATTGACAGTCTTCTCGGCTTTGATGACGGCTCGGGTGCGGGTGACCAGTCAGGCATTCAGGCGATCATCAACTCGTCGATGGTGGCCTATGAACGACTTCCGATGCTGGAAGTCGTGTTTGACCGCCTTGTGCGTATGATGTCGACTTCGCTTCGTAACTTTACCTCGGACAACGTTGAAGTCTCGCTCGATAACATTCTGTCCTTGCGTTTCGGTGACTATCTGAACTCGATCCCGCTGCCGGCCATGCTTGGCGTGTTCAAGGCGGAGGAATGGGATAACTACGGGCTGCTGACGGTTGACTCGGCACTGATCTATTCGATCGTGGACGTTCTTTTGGGTGGTCGTCGCGGTACGGCTGCGATGCGTATTGAAGGCCGTCCCTACACCACGATTGAACGTAACCTTGTCGAACGTATGATCCATGTGGTTCTGGGTGATTTGTCAGCGGCATTTGATCCGCTGAGCCCGGTGACCTTCCGGTTCGAGCGCCTTGAAACCAACCCGCGTTTTGCGACCATTGCCCGTCATGCCAACGCTGCCATCGTGGCAAAGCTTCGTATCGACATGGAAGACCGCGGTGGCCGGCTTGAGCTTCTGATCCCATATGCGACGCTGGAGCCGGTTCGTGAACTTCTGCTTCAGATGTTCATGGGTGAGAAGTTCGGTCGTGACTCCATTTGGGAAAACCACCTCGCAAACGAGCTTTGGCAGACCCATGTTAATCTATTGGCCGTCCTTGACGAGCAGATCATGGCGCTGGGCGATGTGATCAACCTTGAAGTTGGTAACCGACTGGTTCTTAATACCAGTCCGACCTCGCCGGTCGAGGTGCGATGCGGGGATGTTCCCCTGTTCAAGGGGTTGATGGGGCGCAAGGGTGACAGGATTGCCATTCAGGTTCGTGATCGTGCGCGCTTAAACGAGGAAGACAAGTGATGGACTTCGCGTTCTATCTGGATCTCGTAATGATCGTTCTGCTGGTGGCGACGATCGTGTACGCGATTATTCTGAACCGCAAGCTTGCGGCCTTTCGGCGCAGCCGCGAAGACATGCAGAACTTCCTGACGGCGTTCAATGCAGCCAATGAGCGCGCGGAAACGTCGATCACCGCACTTAAGGAAATGGCGGAGCATTCCGGTGAAAAGCTGCGCGAAGACATCGAAAAGGCAGAAGCGCTGAATGAAGATCTGAGCTTCATGGTTGATCGCGGTGAAAGCATCGCCAACCGCCTTGAAAAGGCTGCGCGCGACGTTAATTCCGGCCGCCGGACTTCTGGTGCTGCTGGCGAGGGCGTTCAATCCGGGGCTGCTGATGCGCCGAAATCCGGTGGTTCTGCCAATGCCGGTCTGGGTCGCATGATGGGGGCCAAGGACCGCAACGATGTGATTGATGATCGTGACCGTGTCGGGGTTGAAACCCGCGCTGAAGAACTTGCCGCACGTATGGTGGGCGAGATTGAGCGTGGATCAAACGGCCCGGCCGATGATGGTTATGACCGTGAAGAGCCAGCACGTTCTGGTGGATCATATGGCGGGAGCCGGGCTGACGTGTCTGATCCCTATGATCAGGATGAAGATGCCGGTCGCTCGGAAGCGGAACGTGAATTGCTGGCCGCGCTGCGTTCGGTTCGATAAGAAGTCGCAAACAACGCGTTTTGCGGGGGTTGCGGTCTTGAGATTATGAGTTTTCTTTTTATCTAAAGGGCAGGACCCCGTTCTGTCGGAATGTGGAAAGAATTCAAGTGAGAAGGAGCATGGGCACTTTGTGCCTACATGCTTGGGTGTGTGAATGTCAGGTGTGCGTATTCTGCCGTTGGTCGTACTGGTCGGCGTGATGGTGCTGTCGATGCGGGTGGTCAACCTGTTTTCGTCTGACTCTGCGACCACTGAGTCTGCGGAGAAAACAGGTGTGAGCATGGTGCAGATGGCCCAGGCGCAGGCGCCAGCACCCGATCCCGCGGCCGAACAGGCAGCCACCCCGGAAAACGGCGATCCCGGCCTTGATAGCCCCGAAGGGCTTACCATGGAAGGGGAGCCGATTGACGGTGTTACCGGGGATGCTAATGTGCCGCCGATGCTGGGCGGGGATCCGACCCTGTTTACCCAGGAAGAAATTGACCTTTTGCAGAACCTGTCGGTGCGTCGTGGCGAGCTTGATCGCAAGGAACAGCGCCTTGACGAACGCGAAAGCCTGATTGCTGCTGCCGAAGCCCGCATCGATGCCAAGATCGAGGAGATGAAATCCCTGAAATCGGCCATCGAAGGTCTGGGCGAAACCAAGGAAGCGCAGGAAGACGATCGCATCAAGAAGCTGATCAGCGTTTACGAAAAAATGAAGCCGAAAGATGCTGCGCGCATCTGGAACGATCTCGATATGGATATCCTGCTTCAGGTCGCTCTTGGTATGCGCGAGGCCAATACGGCCGCCGTTCTGTCGGAAATGACGCCGGATCGGGCACGCGCGCTGACGTCTGAGCTGGCCTACAAACAGGATATCAACATGCTGCCGCTGCAATAGCGGCACTGTTGCAAAAGATTGACCGCACGGCCCGAATGGGAAAGAGTGGCCTGTGGGGAGAAATTTTGAGAGAAGACAACGTGGTGGCGAATTTAATCGTGGGTTAAACATCTTGATTAACCAATATTAAATATGTACATCACGATTATTAGGGGCCTTGTCACTATGCGGAAGTATGGTAGGCAGGCGTGGGAGATCAGATAGCTGATGGAGTTGTGAATGGCCGTCGATCCGAATATGCCGATCCTGATTGTGGATGATTACAAAACCATGTTGCGTATCATCCGTAACCTTCTGCGGCAGCTCAACTTTACGAATATCGAAGAAGCGACCGATGGTAGCATGGCGCTTCGCAAACTGCGTGAGGCACCGTTCAGCCTCGTGATTTCTGACTGGAACATGGAACCGATGACCGGTCTCCAGCTTCTGAAAGAAGTCCGCGCAGACGCAAAATTGAAGGACATGCCCTTCATTATGATCACCGCTGAAGCCAAGACCGAAAACGTTGTCATGGCGAAAAAGGCAGGCGTTTCCAACTACATCGTGAAGCCGTTCAACGCAGAGACGTTGAAAGGCAAGATGAAGACTGTCATTGGTGATTTCTGATCAGGAGCGCGGGGCACACGTCCCGCGATACCGCTATGTCTAAATCGTCCAAAGACGAACTTCGTCAATTGTTGAACGACCTTCGGGCGCGCCTTGATGGCGACGACCTGAAGGTTGAACAATTATCTGAGCTGATGGATCAGCTGTCGCGCTTCATGGGTGACAAGCCGTCCGACGATCAGCAACGCCTGTTTGGCGAACTTGATGAACTTTCCGGCATCATCCGCAAGATGAAATCGGAAATCGCATCCCTTCGCCCGGACGATATCAAGGCCGAATACATCCCCAACGCAACCGACGAGCTCGATGCGATTGTTGATGCGACAGCCGGGGCAACCCACGAAATCCTTGACGCCATGGACGCGCTTGAGGAATTCGCAACCACCTTGCCACCCGAGCAGGCTGAAATCGTAACCGGTGCCACCATGCGCGTTTACGAAGCCTGTAACTTCCAGGATATCACCGGCCAGCGCACCACCAAGGTGATCAAGGCCCTGAAATCCATCGAAGAACGTGTCGAAGGGCTTGTGACCGCGTTTGGCGACGAGATTGCCAAATATGCTGCTGCCAACCCGCGGCAGAAAAAGGAAGCCGAAGGCGAAGAAGCTTTGCTGAACGGCCCGCAGCTTGAAGGAAAAGGCGTAACGCAGGCCGACATCGACGCGATGTTTAACTAAGTGGCGTTATCATGGCGGAGATAGAGGACGACGGACCGACACCACCATCCCCCCCTGCGAACGGGGCGGTGGCGTTGTTTCTGGCGCTCTATCTTCTGCTGCTTGCCTTCTTCATTCTTCTCAATACCATTTCGACCTTTGAAGAGGTCAAAACCCGCGAAGTGCAGGAAAGCCTTTCCTCGGCCTTTGCAGCCATTCTTCCGCCGACAACCAGTCTGCAAACGGTGACCTCAATCGAGGGGCCGACGGTTTCCGCACAGGAAACCCAGGACAAGCTCGGGCATCTTTTCGAAACCGCCATCAAGGTGGTCCGGGTCGAAGTTATTCAGCCGGGCAAGCTGATGGAAGTTATCATGCATGTCGATCAGCTGTTTGATAACAACTCCATCCTGATCCGCGAAAGACAGGCCGATTTCATGCGGCAGCTGGCCGAAGTGCTGGCCGACGAGGAAGGCTATGCGTCGTACGAGATGGAAATGGTCATGGGCAGCCAGATCGAAGACAAGGGCACGATCCAGATCGAAAACAATCTGCAGATCGCCCAGGCTGGATCGTTCGCCCGCGAACTGATTGATGTTGGCGCGCCCGAAGATCATTTCTTTGTTGGTGTTGACCCGGGGGCTGACCCGTTCATCGTGACATTCCGCTTCTTCTGGAACTTTGGCCCGAAAGAGCCGCCAGAGCCGATTGAACGCGGCGCAACCGAAACGCCATCACCCATCCCTGCGTCGACCCCGTCCAATGGTGGCGGTAACGGTCAGGCGGGGGCCGTCGCACCCCAGCAATTCATGATCCCGCCGGCAAATGGTGGCGCACAGCCGTCCATTTCCCAGCCGATCCCGCTTGGACCCCAAGCATCGGGAGGTGGCGGATGAGCGACGACGCACCACGCAAGGAAGAACATAAGGGGCCACCGCCCTGGATGCTCAGTCTGGCAGATCTGATTTCGCTGCTGCTGACATTCTTTGTGATGCTGTTTGCCATGTCCAAGGTCAAGATCGATCGCTGGGACGAGGTGGTTGACGCTTTGTCGCAATCAATCAAGCCATCGCCGGTCGAAGATACCGACGAGCCGATGGCGAACATGAATATCCCGCGCGTCTATCGCAAACCGGCGATGAACCTTGATTACCTGAGTGCGGTGATCGACGACGCGATTGATGATAACCCGGTTCTGGGCGATGCGCGCATGTCGCGCGAAGCCGACAAGCTGGTGATTTCGCTTCCGGGCGATATTTTGTTCGTTGCGGGCAGTTCGGACATGACGCCCAAGGCGCAGCAGGCCCTGTTTGTGCTGGGCGGTGTGTTGCGAAATATCGGTAACCGTATTGGTGTGCAGGGCCATACGGATCCGCGACCGCTCAGTGGTCGCGGGCAATATGCATCGAACTGGGAACTTTCGCTGGCCCGTGCCGGGGCTGTTGCCAACGAGTTAAAGCAATCCGGTTACACAGATTACATAAATATTTACGGATTTGCGGCATCAAGGTACGACCAGCTTCCTCAATTGTTGGATGAGGAGGCGCGATTTGCGATGGCGCGTCGGGTCGACATTGTAATCGAGCCTCATGGGGGAAGCGGGATCGGAGGCACGTAAGTATGGCGAAACTTGCCGTGCGCATCCTGCTGGCGGTCGTGATTGCGACCACCACGGCAATGTTTTTGCCCATCAGCGGAATGCGTCCTGCAATAGCCCAGGTGGCGGACCCTGTCATTATCCGCTCCGGGGTACATAACGGTTATGGACGAATTGTTCTGCAATGGAACGAGCCGGTCGACTACACCGCCGAAATCATCGGCGATCAGTTGGTTGTGCGCTTCGATCAGCCGTTGGTCGCCTCTTTGCGCGGCGTCCTGACGCCTGTTTCACGCTATATCTCCGATGCGTTTTTTGACCCGGATGGTCGCACCGTCGCCTTTGTCCTGAGCGATGATTTCGAGGTGCGTGCGTTTAATGTCGGCAGCAATGTCGTGCTTGATATCCTTGATAAGCCCGATGCACAGCCGCCTGCTGTCCCAACCCCGCCGACACGCCCAGCCCAGGATGATCAAACCCCGGCGATCACCCCAGCCCCGACCACCCCGGTCGAAACGGTTGCCGATGACAGTGCAGGAAACCTTGCCGAGCTTGATGTGCGTGTCGGGCGTCATCCGACCTTCTATCGTCTGGTGTTTGATTGGCCAAACCGCACGGATTACGTGCTTGAAGGTGCGCAAGGATCACAAACCATCGCCTTTGATGCCCCGGCCCGGATCAATGCCGGCGATGTCTCGCGGCGTTTGCCCGAAGGGGTTCGGATCCGTCAGGACGGCACCAATCCGCTTGATGTGGTGATCGACACAACCCCGGCACGCCAGTTGCGCCATTTCCGGTCCGGTAACAAGGTCGTGGTCGATATCATGGGTGTGCAGCGCGCCCCGGCAACCACCACCGCACAAAACCAGACAAGCCCGACACCAGATCGCGGGGCAACCGCACCAGCACCACCGGCCCCGGCCGCACCGACAGCGCCCGCGCAAACGGCTTCGGGTGAAGACGCGCCCGCAGATGGCGCTACAGAGACGGCCAATGCCGATAGCCCGGTGACAGAGGGTGCTGAAGTTGATCCCAACTCGCCCGAAGCACTGGCACAGGCAGCTCAGGATGCCGAAAGCACCGTTCGTACCAACGGGCAGGCCCCGGTTGAGCGTGAAAGCATCGGTGATCTCGTTGTCACGGTTGATCAGACAGCAACCGAACTTTCGCTTGGCTTCCCGTTCGGGCAGCCGGGCGGGGCGGCTGTCTGGTCGCGTGCCGGGTTCCTGTGGATGGCCTTTGATGTGCGCGCCAACCTCAATCTTGATACCGTGCGTCAGGAAGCAGCCCAGATCATCGGCGTGATCGAACAGATCGAAAGCCCCTATGCCACCATCGTGCGCATGACCATCCCGGACGGGATCGGCCTTTACACGACGCTTGGCGAAACGGGCGATTGGCGTGTGACCATGCAGCAGGGCATCATGCAGCCGGTTGAAAAACTGGGCCCGTCGATCGAGCTTGATGAACAGACCCGCGCACGCTTGATTGTGCCGTTGGATGATGTCGGGCCGATTATTCCGATTGATGACCCGGAAGTGGGCGATACGCTGCGCGTGACCACGACCACCCAGAACGGCTATGGTATCGAGGTTGCGCTACGTTATCCGGAATTTGAAGTTCTGCCGTCGGTTCAGGGTGTTGTCGTCGCACCGATGAATGACAGCGTTCAGGTTGCCGGGCGCGATGATGGCCGTGCGGTGATTGTGACGGCTGCAGACGGGCTTAACATTTCTCCCGAAGGCGCACGGTTGCTGGCCTCGGCAACCGGGGTGCGGTCGCGGACCGGTGACGGGCGCGAGGGGCTTATTTTCGAACTTGATGACTGGCGTCGTGGTGGTCTTGATAACTACAACAAGGTGATCCGTGGCTTGCGTCGTAAGGTTGCCGAAAGTGGCGATGAACACCGCAACAATGCCCGTCTGGATCTTGCGCAGTATTATCTGGCCAACGGTCTGGGACCGGAAGCCGATGCTGTGATTTCCGCCATGGAACATGACGATCCGCTGATTGCCCAGCGCCTGCAGTTCCGCGCACTCAAGGCCGCCGTCAAGTTCCTGAACCGTGATTACCAAGAGGCCGAGCGCTTGCTTGAGGATGATCGCTTGCGCGAAATTCCCGAAATGCAGTTGTGGCGTGCGGTGACCCTCGCCGCACGTGGACGGCCGAATGAAGGTGCGCGTGATCTTCTCGAAAGTGTTCATATCCTTGATTATTACCCGCCAGAATTGCTGTCGCGGATCGTGCCGATTGCGACCGAGCAGGCCTTGATCGTCGGCAACCCCGAAGCGGGCATGGACATGATCGAAAAGATGCTGGTCACCCCGGGGCTTTCCGAAAGCAAGATCATGGATATCCAGTATCTCAAGGGTATCTTTGAAGAAGAGGCGGGCGAACTTGAACAGGCCGTATCGACCTGGGATCAGGTCGCCGAAGGCGATAACCGCAAGGCACGCGCGCACGCGATCTTTGATCGTACAGAACTTCTGATGCGCCTTGAACGCCTGACAGTCGAAGATGCCATCGAACAACTTCAGAAGCTGCGTTTTGCCTGGCGCGGCGATGCGTTCGAGATGGCGCTGCTGAAACGCATCGGCGAATTGCAGATCGAAAACAAGGATTTCCGCGACGGGCTCAATACCCTGCGGCAGGTCGCGATCTTCTTCCCGAACATGCCAGTGGCGACCGAAGCAACCGACATGATGCACAAGACGTTTGAGAACCTCTATCTCGGCGACGAGATCAACAATATCTCGGCGATCAAGGCGGTTGCACTTTATGACGAGTTCCGCGAACTGACCCCGGCTGGCGAAAAGGGTGATGAGCTTATCCGCCGCCTGGCAGACCGGATGGTTGATGTCGAGCTGTTTGAACGCGCCGAGGAGCTGCTTGAACACCAGGTCAACTTCCGTCTGAGCGGCGTTGAAGAGGCCCGTGTCGGGGCGCGCCTCGCGCTGGTTTATCTTCTTGATAGCAAGCCCGAAGAAACCATTCGCACCATCGATGAAACGGAAGCTGACGGGATTTCTGATGAGTTGGCGACCCAACGCCGTCATCTGCGCGCCCGCGCCCTTCTTGATACCGATCGTGGGGCCGAGGCCGTCGCAACGCTTGAAGGCGATTATTCGCGCAATGCCGAATTGCTGCGCATCGATCATTACCGCGCGACACAGGATTATATGTCTGCGGCCGAAACATTCCAGCGTCTGGTCGGCGAGGAGCCGTTTGATCCGGCTGGCATCTCGGATGATCGTGGGCGCTTTATGCTGAACTGGGCGGTCAACCTCGCGATGGCCGGTCAGGAGCGCACGCTTAATATGCTTAAACGCCGCTATGGCGAGGTGATGGCGCAAAGCCCCTATGCCGAGGCTTTCAGCCTGATTACATCATCGCCGACACAGGGCTTGATTGACTATCGGACCCTTGCCGACCGGGTCGATGAGGTCGAGGAGTTCAAGGGATTCCTCGCAACCTATCGAGACCAGTTGGAAAAGTCGCAGCTTAGTGCTATAAATTAACGTTCGATAAATATATCGTGGCACGCATTTCGCCCGTGATGGGTGGCAGTGCCATGATTCTGTTGGCTTTTTTGGAACGGTGATGAGTGTAGTGCTGTGATGGATCGTGCACTTAAAATGGTCTATTACGATGAGGCGAATGTCGAAAAGGACATTTTCGCCCAGCTTTCGCTTGCCCAAAAGCATTATCAGGGCGACGGGATGCCGCGTGATGAGTCCGCGACCCGCCGTATCCTTGACCAGATTCACCGCCAAAGCCGTGCGTTTGCCGCTGTTTGCTATGGCTATATGCGCAGCAAGGGACTCGGCGTTGCCGAGGATCTTGGCGAAGGCCAGCAATGGTATCGCGAAGCGGCCTACTGGTTTAACGAAGAAGCCACCGCTGGCGGCCCGGTATCGGCCAATAACCTTGGCTATCTTTATGCCAAGGGGCTTGGTGTTCAGGAAAATGCCGAAACTGCCGCCCACTGGTTTGAAGAGGCCATCGAGTTCGGCTCGGTCGCGGCCCTTTACAACCTTGGTGTTTGCT
The DNA here is from genome assembly GCF_002709775.1 of Thalassospira sp. Lineage (GTDB taxonomy): Bacteria > Pseudomonadota > Alphaproteobacteria > Rhodospirillales > Thalassospiraceae > Thalassospira. The sequence continues at coordinate 11,693 of NZ_PAQR01000050.1, read as the reverse complement.
ATCTGAACGGCTGGGGTGTGCCGCAGGACGACGAAAAGGCCGTTGGCTATTTCGAACGTGCAAGCGAGTTGAATGACCCGTCAGCTGCCAGTGTTCTGGCATACCTTTATCTCGAAGGGCGTGGCGTTCGTCGCGATCCGTCGAAATCGTTCGAATTCAATATGCGCGCCGCCCGTGCTGGCAGTGTCGAGGCCGCATCAGCCCTTGGCTACGCACTTGGTGTTGGGCTTGGCGCAGAACGCAATATTGCGGAAAGCATCAGCTGGTTTGAACTTGCCGCAAGCGAAGGCGATGCCTATGCGCAGGCAAACCTTGCGATGTATTTCTGTCATTCATCGGATCTGAAGCTGTTTAACCGTGGCTGGAAAATGCTGAGCCATGCGGTTGATCAGGGAGATGCGTCTGCGAAATACCAGATGACGCAGATCCAGATTTTCGGTGTGCCACATCGCGAACCCGATTACGCCAATGCGCTTGATCTTGCCATGGACCTGGCCGAGCTTGGCCATCCCGGTGGCTATCACCTGATCGGGGTGATGTATGAACATGGCCTTGGCGTGCCGGTTGATATGGTACGTGCCGCAACTTGGTACGAGCGTGCGGCGGGTAAAGGCTCTGCCAACGGTCAGGCCGCCCTTGGGCGTCTTTATGCAATTGGCAGCGGCGTCGAACAGGACAATGTTCTGGCTTATTACTGGCTGAAAATGTCGGCACCGACCGAAGGCAGTCAGGCACAGCGCGAAATGGGCGCCATTCATGCCCGCATGAGCGAGCGGGAACGTCAGTTGGCCGAAAAATACGTGGCCGAAAATCCGGCGCCGCGTCGGGGCAGCTTTGGCCTCAAGCCGCTTGAACAGGATGTTTTCAAATCCGGCCGCCAAAAAGGCTAGGACCGGATACCGTTGGGCACCAATGCCCAAGTCTAGGGAAGACCAAAAAGCCGTTCTGCGTAGCAGACGGCTTTTTTATTTGCCATGCCAGCCTTTGGGTGCCGCTGATTCCCGTGTGTCCTGCTTATCAGTTTAAAGGAATGTATTGATATAGCTGGAATTTGAGTTAAGGTTTTGAAATCACACTGTTAACACCCTGCATCTCCTGCCACCAGCCGTAAGGCCAAGCCACCGAGGTCCACATGAAAGATGATCTGACATCGCTGTGGGAAGCGACCGCCAGTGACGCCCCCGAAACAGCGCAGCCAGAAGGCGATTACGTTTGCGATGTCATGATTATCGGCGGCGGGTTTACCGGCATGTCCTGCGCGCTTCAACTGGCCAAGGGCGGCGCATCGGTCATTCTGGTCGATGCAGTACGTCCTGGGTTTGGGGCATCAGGTCGCAATGGCGGGCAAGTCATTCCGGGGCTTAAGCATGACCCTGACAAGATCGATAAGCTTTATGGTGAATACTCGACCGAGTTCGCAGGCAAAACCGCCGAGACGACCTTTAATCTGATCAAGGAACACGACATTGACTGTGACCCGACACCAAGTGGCTGGATACAGGGATCGGTCAAACGTGATCATCTGGGCTGGCTTGAAACCCGCATGCGCGAATGGCAATCGCGCGGCGCGGATGTCAAAATGCTCGATACCGCAGAAGTTCAGGCAATGACCGGCAGTGAGCGCCTTGTTGGTGGCTGGCTTGATAATCGGGCAGGGCAGTTGCATCCGTTGAAATATATCCGCGGGCTGACCCGTGCCGCACAGGCGGCAGGCTGTCAGGTCTTTGCCCCGGCACCGGTAAAGCGGGTTAAAAGCATTTCCGGGAAATGGCATGCCGAGATCGGCGCTGGCGTCGCCACGATCAAAAGCGATCATCTGGTGGTGGCGACAAATGCCTATTCCGGGGACCTGTTCCCCAAGCTTCGCAAAAGCATAATTCCGGTAAACAGCTTTCAGGTGGCGACAGCGCCGCTCAGCGAACAGCAACTGGCGACGACCTTGCCGACCAAAACGCCGGTCTCCGATACCCGCCGTATTGGCAATTATTTCCGTATCGGTCCGGGCGGGCGACTGATGCTGGGTGGGCGCGGGACGTTTGAGGATCCCAAGGATCGTGCCGGGTTCAAGGAAATCATCTCAGAACTCCACACCTATTATCCGTGGGTGAAGTCGGTGCCACTTGAGTTTTATTGGTCAGGCCGGCTTGCCATGACCTATGACCATTTCCCGCATATCCATCGACCGGTTGAAAACATGACGATGGCTGTTGGCTATAACGGGCGCGGGGTGGCGCTGTCGACTTCGCTCGGTAAGGCAATTGCCGATAACCTTCTGACACCCGATACGCCTTTGCCATTGCGGTTCCGCGATATCAAGCCGCTCTATGCGCATGATCTGCACCGCGCTTATGCGACGATTGCGATCTGGTATTATCGCCTGCGCGATCATCTCGAAAGCTGAGATCAGGTTTCTTTGTTGTTGGTTGGTATTTGGCGTTTTTGGCCCGCCGGCACAGAGCCTATCCCCTCTCGGTTTCTTGATTTTGCCGGAGAACTTTTTCTGTCCAGTTAGGAAAGGATCGCAGAACGTAGCGGTGCTACATTCAAGATCGTTGACGCGGCTGGACAGAAAAATCTCCCGGCCCTCCGGGTTTTTGTTTGGCGACGTTTCGCTGCGTTACACCGCTTGTACGATGCGCCGCATCGTCCGGTGCGCTGTGCCTTGCCAAACGCTACGCCAAACAAAAACAAAATCTGAGAAACCGAGAGGGGATAGGCTCTAACCGCCGAAACTCTCGACCAGTGATCCGGCGATCAGATACCAGCCATCAACCATGACAAAGAAGATCAGTTTGAATGGCAGGGAAATAATAACCGGCGGCAGCATCATCATACCCATCGACATCAGGATACTGGCAACCACCATGTCGATGATCAGGAACGGAATAAACAGCAGGAAGCCAATCTCAAACGCACGGCGCAATTCGCTGATCATGAAAGCCGGGATCAGGGAGCGCAGCGGGATGTCGTCAGGGGATGTGATTTCCTCGATCCCTGCCAGATTGACGAACAGCTGAAGATCGCGTTCGCGCACCTGGGTCATCATGAAGTCATGAACCGGTTTGACGGATCGCTCGAACCCTTCGAATTCATCAATGTTGCCATTGATCATCGGCTGCAGGCCCTCGTCCCAGACGCGCTCCAATGTCGGCATCATGATGAACAGGGTCAGGAACATGGCCAGACTGATCAGAACCTGGTTTGGCGGTGATTGCTGAATACCGAGTGCCGTTCGAAGCAAGCTCAGCACCACGATGATACGGGTAAAGGACGTCACCATCATCAGGATGGCGGGCGCAATGCTCAGAACCGTGATCAGGCCGATCAGCTGGATCAGGCGGCCTGATGATGTCACGCCCGGGCCGTCGCCCAGATCAAAGTTGAATGTCTGCGCCTGAACGGTATCGCCGCCTGCCAGGATCGCGATCAGCGGGATCAGCGACCAGATTGCACAGAGTGTCAGCCAGCGTGGTGCTAGCCATCCGGCCTTTGCCGGTTTCACATCCTTGGTGCGGGCTGATGGGATATCACGGTTCATGCAGGCGCATTCCTGTCAGTCGGGGCGACGTCTTTGGTGGCGTCGATGGCAATCTCGGTACTCTCAGGCGACAGGGTTTCGTCTGATCGGTTCTGATCACCAAGGATTTCGCTGAAATGGGTGCCGATATTGCGTTCGACCACGGTGTCACCATTCGGGCCCAACATCACAAGATGTTCGGTGTCATCACGCTTGAGCAAAACCAGACGGCGCTTGGTATCGACCGGGACGACTTCAACGACGGACAGGCGTCGTTTGGTGCCGCGCCGGTTGATGTTGCGCGCACCGGGCACAAACCGCCGTGCAAGAAGGGCAAAGACGCCAATGATCCCCAGCACAAAAAGCAGGGCGGCAACAAACCGGAAATAGGCGCTTAGTTCCATCAGGCAGTTTTCCCCGTCTACAACCCGTGTCGCTTGATAGCAGGTTGATCACCGCAATGATCACCTGTCTTGGTATTTCTGTTTACCGTGCCCGGGAAGGTCAGGCAAGGCAGCATCCCGATGACCCATCCCCTTAGGAGTCCTCATAGGCCGTTTCAATTTAGTGTCTTGGATGAATTTCCTATTTGGTGCGGGCGGCCTGAGCATAGGCATTTGTTGCCTGTGCGGTGTTGCTGATGCCGCGAAGCTGACGCTGGATATCGCTATATTCCTGCTGCATCTGGCTTTCGAACTGGCCGAGTTCTTCGGTCAGGGATGCCAGCAGCGGGGCGACTTCCTTGCGCTGTTCCGGGGCAAGGGTGCGGGCCTGTTCGCACAGATCGGCAATACGGCTTTCAAGGGCGGACAGTTCGACCACCTTGCCGTCTTCCAGATATCGCTGTCCGGTGCGGATCAGGGACAGGACGCGTTTCAGGTCGTTCTTGAACTGATCGGGCTTGTACTGTTCTGGGCTCATGATAGGCCTTCCCCGTTTACGTCATCTTGTGGTGTGGCCATGACCTGATCTTCGGGATCGGACTGGCTGCGCGACGGACCGCCATAAATGCGATTGATCCGGTATATATAGTTCAAAATCTCGGCGACGGCGGCAAAGGCTTCCAGCGGGATCTCGCTTTCCACATCAACCGCCATCAGAATTTCGGCGAGGTCGCTGTCTTTGCGGACCTTGATGCCGTTGGCAAAGGCGACCTGCAATATCTGTTCCGCGACGCTGCCTTCGCCCTTCGCACTTAGTGTTGGGGCATTGTCCCGCCCATGCCGATACCGAAGCGCGACGGCCTTTTGGTCATGCGCGCCCGGTGCGGCAAGATTTTCCGTCTTGCTTGCCGGGCTGTCGGTAATGTCATAGGTGGGCTTTTTCCCGTTCATTCGGTCCTTCAATTCAGGACGGTTTGCCTTGTCTGTCCATGGTATCTGACCTCAATAGCGTCGACCATAGACCCAAGATGGTCAACAAATCGTTGTCGACCACACCGCCATTTCACCAATGCGTTGAGATCAGCAAAATCCCCGCAGACAGTCACGGATGTCCGGCAGGGTTGGCATGGAAAAGACAGGGGATGGTCGAAAGGACGAGGGTGCGAAGCAGGCCGGGATGCCTAGTCTTCGTTGGAATCGCTCTTTTTCTCGGATGCGGCCTTATCGGATGATCCGACGGTACCAAGATGGCGAATAAGGTCTTCGCTGACGGCGGCCGAACGGTTTTCTTCCTGAATGCGGTCATAAAGTTCGCGACGCAGGACCTGCACATCCTCGGGGAAGGTGAAGCCAAGCTTCACGGTCTTGCCGCGCACCTCAACGACAGTGACTTCAATATTGTCATCAATGACAACGGAGTCGCCGACTTTTCGTGTGAGATAGAGCATGCAAGTTCCCGGTTTTGATAGATTGATGACAATTATTCATCAGACGCGCCCAATATGCCCGGTTTCATAGGCGGGGTCTAGTGCCCGCAGTGATTAGAACGAATTACGGGCGATTTCAACGCTGTTTTTATGTTTGGCACGCTACGTGCATTTGTGTTGGCAGGAATGAACGGGGCGGCAAAAACGGCCCTTCGGAAATTCCGGCCCCGATCAGGGCGCAACGTTAACTTCGGCTTTACCCGCGCACCCAATACTCGTCAATGCGCAGACAAGGAGCAGGAAATGGATATCGGCAAACTTGGCATGTTCGCCAACCTCAAGGAAAAGATGGACTGGCTGACACAGCGTCAGGAAGTCATCGCGCAGAATATCGCCAACTCCGATACGCCAAACTACCGCGCCAATGATCTCAAGGAATTCGACCCGAAGAATATCGGCCGCGACCGCCAGTTCATCCTTGCGATGCAGGCGACGACGCCGGGCCATAGTCAGGGTCTTAACAAACCGCAGAACTTCAAGGACGAGGAAGTGCGCAAGAACTATGAAGTCGCGCCGGGCAAAAACGCCGTCATCCTTGAAGAACAGATGGTCAAGATGAACGAAAACCAGGTCGATTATCAGACCATGACCCGTCTGTATGCCAAACAGAAAACAATGTTCATTTCGGCCCTCGGCCGCTAACCGGTAAGTAGAGAGTAAGAACCATGGAACTTTACAAGGCTTTCAAAATCTCTGCTGCTGGCATGCGCGCACAGGGTACGCGTCTTCGGATCGCGGCAGAAAACGTTGCCAACGCAGACAGCCTGCCGACAGCACCAGGCCAGGATCCGTATCGCCGCAAGCTTCTGACCTTCAAGAACGTCATGGACCGCGAAATCGGTGCCGAGATGGTCAAGGTCAATAAGGTGATGCCGGACCGCTCCGATTTTGGTATGAAATACGAACCAAGCCATCCGGCGGCAAACGATCAGGGTTACGTTCAGACCCCGAACGTCGAGACGCTGGTTGAGATGATGGATATGCGCGAAGCACAGCGCTCCTATGAGGCCAACCTCAATGTGATCCAGTCATCGCGCAGCATGTTGCTCAAGACCCTTGATATCCTGCAGTAAGCAGACGATATACCCGGGCAAGAACACGTTTAAGGATTGAGACCCATGGTCGGATTCAACGATGCCATTTCTGCCTACCGCAATGCGGCCGCAGGCAAGACCAACACCGTTACGGAAACCGTAACCGGTACGGGCCAGTCCGTGAACCCGGGGGAAAGTTTTGCCGACATGGTCAAGGGGGCGGCACATGATGCCCGTGATACCATGGCGGTCAGTGAACAGATGACCCAGAAGGCCATTACCGGTGATGCCGAGTTGCATGAAGTTGTAACGGCGGTTTCTGCCGCCGAAGTAACCCTGCGTACCGTGGTGTCGGTCCGTGACAAGGCAGTGGAAGCTTATCAGAGCATTCTCAACATGCCGGTCTGATCGATATTTGCAGACATTTTTTGAAAGCCGCGCGATCCTTCGTGCGGTTTTTGTGTTTCCGGGAAATGCACAAGGAAGCGTTTGATAAGTCAGGAAATCATGGCAAACCCCGTGATAAATCCTGTATGAAGGATAAAGGCCCGATGCGGCCCGCATGACAAGACGGCGAAACAGGAAGACCCGATGGATCAAGCTGAAATCATGGACGTGGCCTATGACGCGGTGTGGACACTGCTGAAAGTCACCACGCCGCTCATGCTGATTGCGCTTGGGGTCGGTCTGATCATTGCTCTGATTCAGGCCCTGACACAGATTCAGGAAATGACCCTGACCTTCGTGCCCAAGATTCTGGTGATCTTTACGGCCCTTCTGGTCTTGCTGCCATGGATGATGACAGAACTGATCGAATTTATGGGCCGGATGGTCGACCACTTTATCGGGTTGCCCAATTAGCGTTAACCCCGGCGCACGCCAGCGTGAATTTGCCCGCGTGAATATGTAAGGCAGTCGAAGACGACATGGATCTTCAAGAACTTCTTACGCTGAATGTTTACGTCGTCCTGATGACTTTCGCCAGGGTGGGGGCGGCCTTTGCCTTTATGCCCGGTATCGGGTCCCGTGCAGTGCCGGCGCGCGCGCGGCTTTTCTTTGCCTTTTGGGTGGCGGTTGTGATCTCGCCACTGGCCGGGCCACTTTTTCCGCCGCAACCTGCCGATGCAGCGTCACTTCTGGTCGGGATCGGCTATGAAGTTACTGTCGGGCTTTTCTTTGCCTTGTTTGCCCAAGTGATGATGGCCGGGATTCAGACTGCCGGGTCAATCATTGCCTATCTGTCCTCTATGGCGAACGCCTTTACCGCCGATCCATTGTCGGGTGCACAAAGTGCGGTGACGGGCAATTTTCTTATGCAGGTCGGGCTTGTTCTTTTGTTTGCGACCGGGATGGATCATCTGATGATCCAGGCGGTGTTTGAAAGCTATACGTTGTTCCCGCCCGGCGGTGTTTTGCCGGTTGGCGATATGAGCGAATTTTTCGCCAATGCACTCAATAACAGTTTTATCATTGCCGCTCAGATGTCGGCGCCGTTTCTGGTGGTGGCAATCTGCTTGCAGGTTGCACTTGGCCTGCTAAATAAGCTGATGCCGCAATTGCCGGTATTCTTTGTCGCGATGCCTGTGCAAATCGCGATTGCATTGCTTTTGTTGACCTTGGCCCTGCCATCCATGATGATGGTTTATCTTGCATATTTCGAGAACGGGCTTGAGGCGTTCCTCAATCCGTAAGGCAGTGACGGGCGGCATTTTGCCCCGTATTGCCCAGTATGGGTTTCCCAATGGCAGAAGAAGACGACAGCCAAAAGACAGAAGACCCCACAAGTAAAAAGCTTGAGGACGCGCGAAAAAAAGGTCAGGTGGCGGTTTCCAAAGAGGTTGGAAACTTCTTCCTCCTGTTCGGCGGTGGTCTTGTCATGATCATGCTCGGCCCGACCATGGCGGCTGGTGTGCGTGATCTTGCCGTTGGTTTTCTTGCTCATCCTCACACATTTGATGTGTCGCAGGCAGGGTTCCCAGACCTGTTTCAGGATGTCCTTCTGGGCATGTTGTGGGTGTTGGGCATTCCGTTTGTTCTTCTCGTGTTTTTTGCTGCTGCTGGCCACATCATTCAGAACGGTGTCGTCGTTGCTGCCGAGCGTCTTGAGCCCAAGCCGGAGAAGCTCAATCCGCTTGAGGGGCTCAAGAACCTGTTTTCGATGAAAAGTCTGGTCGAGTTCGCCAAAAATATCAGCAAAATCGTCCTTGTTGCCGTCGTTCTGGCGCTTGTGGTGATGCCTGAACTGGTTGATGTCGAGCTTTATCCGCAGCAATCGCTCGGTCGGACGCTTGAACGTCTTTACGACATGATCATCATCTTGCTGATTGCGACCATCTCGTTGACGGCGGTCATCGCCGGGCTCGACTTTGCCTATCAGAAGTACGAGTTCAACGAGAGAATGAAAATGTCCAAGCAGGAGATCAAGGACGAATACAAGCAGACCGAAGGTAGTCCCGAGATCAAGGCAAAGGTCCGCCAGATCAGGATGGAACGCGCCCAGCAGCGCATGATGTCAAACGTGCCCAAGGCCGACGTGGTCATCACCAACCCGACGCACTTTGCCGTCGCCCTGCAATATGACATCGATACCATGGGTGCACCGATGTGCATCGCCAAGGGGCAGGACAACGTCGCGCTTAAAATTCGTGAGGTCGCCGAAGAACACGACATCACGATCATGGAAAACCCGCCGGTTGCCCGTGCGCTTTTTGCAACCGTCGAGATCGATCAGGAAATCCCGCCGGAACATTACAAAGCCGTTGCAGAGATCATCTCGTTCGTGTTCCGCCAGCGCGGCAAAAAGCTGGGATAATCGGCCTCGCAGGCCAAATAAATCCGGCAAAACGTCCCATTAGCACCTTTTAATAATTTTTGATTGCAACGATCTAGATCAATATACAACTGCCGCTTTGGTAGTATTTTAAAATTAATGGTTCCCATTACGTGTTGTCGACACTATACGTATGGCGAATCAGATTAAGTCCAGTGTTCAGTAATGCAGCTTTTCGAGTAGGAATACCTTGATGAAATTGAGGATTGCCGGGCAGATTGCCCTTTCGAACGCGATCATCGTCGTCATGTTGATCGCCGTTGCCGTTGGTATAGGTGTTGTAAATACAGCCGGTCGGCAGGCGACTCACGAAGCGGCCAAAATCGGCGTCGTTGCCAGTACGGATGTCCCAAATCTCATCAAGGCGATCGAGGGTGCACGCTACAACGTTATTCAGGTTCAGCAGTGGTTAACCGATATTTCGGCAACCCGTGGGCTTGACGGTCTTAATGACGGATTTGACGAAGCCGAGGCCGCTGCGCAAGGTCTCGCCGAAAATCTGGCAACGGCAAAAGCGCTTAGCGAAAAGCTCGGTCAGACTGAGCTTCTGGCGGCCCTTAAGCAGATTGAAGCGGCATTCCCGGATTATTACACCACGGGCAAAAGAATGGCGCAGGGCTATATTGATGGCGGCCCTGAGGTTGGCAACAAGATCATGGGTGACTTTGATGCGACGGCGGCTCGTCTTGCTGGCGCACTCGAAGCCGCGGTCGAGCTTACCGATACCTTTAGCCGATCAATTGAAACCTCACTTGTCGACAAGCTGAGTGGTCTAGAAAGCAACGTTGAGTCGGTCTTTATGCTGACAACGTCTGTGACGATTGCCTCAATCATTATCTGCGCCTTGATCGCATGGGTCATGCATCGTCGTATTGCAGCACCGGTGGCTGAAAGCGTTGACAGGCTTGGCCAACTGGCTGATGGCAAATTCGATGTCAAACTGACCAAATCTGATCGCAATGACGAAGTCGGCGATCTGGTGCGCGTCATGCATGTGTTCCGCGAAACCGGTCTGAATAACCTGAAAATGCGTGAGCAGCAGGAAGCGGACCGGCTTGAATCCGAAGAGCAGCGTCGTCAATCGCTGCGGGAAATGGCGGAACGCGTCGAAAGCGAAACCCGCCGCGTGGTTGATACCATTTCGGGTCAGACTGGCGAACTCGCCGAAGCTGCCCAGCGGATGTCGAGTTCTGCTGATCTCGTTCAGGGCAACTCCCAGACCGTAGCTGCGGCTTCTGAGCAGGCATTGGCAACAGTTGAAGCTGTTGCGGGTGCAGGCGAGGAGCTGAATTCCTCGCTCGGGGAAATCAATGGTCAAATTTCGCGCGCCAACCGTGTCAGCGAAGATGCGGTTGAGGCCAGCCGTTCGACGGAAGCAACCGTTTCGCAATTGGCCGATAGCGTTCGCGGTATCGGTGAAGTTGTTGAACTGATTTCCGGTATTGCTGAACAGACCAACCTGCTTGCTCTTAACGCAACCATCGAGGCTGCCCGTGCCGGTGACGCCGGTAAGGGCTTTGCGGTTGTGGCGCAGGAAGTCAAAAACCTGGCGACCCAGACCAGCCGTTCGACCGATGAAATCACCCGCCAGATTGCTGAAATTCAGGCGGTGACGGATTCTGCTGTCAGCGCGGTGGCAACCATTGCCGAGAAAATCCACGAAATGGATGAAGTCTCGACCGCGATTGCGGCTGCTGTTGAAGAACAGAGTGCCGCGACTTCTGAAATCGCGCGCAATGTCAACGAAACGGCTCAGGCATCGCGTGAGGTGTCTGCGCGGATTAACGAGGTTTCTACTGAAGCCGCTGGCACCGGGCAACTCGCTGCTGAAGTCGGAGGCCTTTCCGAGCAGGTTGCACAAGCTGTGCGCGATCTTCGCAATGTGCTGGTCGAAGTTGTCCGGACCTCGACCACAGATGTGGATCGCCGTTCATCGAAGCGTCATCCGTCTTCCAGGGAGGTCACTATCCGGTTTGGTGGCAAAACGTCCAAAGCACGGCTTGAAAACATCTCGGAACGGGGTGCGCATCTTGTCTGCAATGACAATGTTGCTTCGGGCACCAGAATCGAACTTGATCTGCCCGGTGTGAGCGCTCCGGTGCGTGCCATCGTGCGTAATGCCAATGAAGACGGTATCAGTGTCGAATTCGATGGAACCAAACTTGACGATGCGCAGGTCAAACGCCTGAGCAACTAACGCGGCCTTACGCGTCATGGGGTGTTCTGGTGCACGCCAAAAGAAAATGTGTGAAAGGCAGGACCAATTCCGGTTCCTGCCTTTCGCGTATCTGGCGGGAATTACGGACTGTTTTGTCGCGATTGTCGGGCGGCGTGATGGACGATAAACTTGCCGGTAGCCAGTCGGGCGATAAGCAGCTAAAAGTATAGACTATTTTGTTAAGTTATTGTCGTTAAAGGCGGTCGCGTGCTGTTTCGGGGGCT
>NZ_PAQR01000049.1 GCF_002709775.1 Thalassospira sp. | reverse complement strand
GTTCGGATTCCCCAAGCTGTTCGGAGCAACGCTCCCTCTTCGCTCCCTAAATCCGCTCTTTCCCTAAAATTCGCAAGGTAGCCGTGAAAAGACGCTTACGTGGGGACTGAACCCGTATCGACCGCTTCACTTCAGAAGGTAACAGGAAAGAGTGAGACGATCCTTGGAAACAAACTGTCCCGATTTGGACAAATAGCTGTTTTCAAACAGAAAACATAAGGTATGCCGTCATATCTTCATTCAAGGAGTATTGACGCATGACCGCTCACACAGTCCACATTCAAGGTTTTATCGATCATTGCAGGTCGATCAAATCGCTCTCAACCAACACCATCAAAGCGTATCAACAGGACCTGAATATCTTCGGAAATTTCCTTAATCAGAAAACCTCACCTGAGGCTGTGACCTCTGAAAAGATAATAGATTTTATAGAGTATCTGAGGGTTAAACGGCAAAATGGCCCCGCAACCGTCCGACGTCGATGGATTTGTATTCGCAAGTATTTTTCGTGGATGGCGGGTCAGGGATTTCTTTCCCCTTCTCCATGCGACAATTTGCCTGTTCGCATCCAGTTACCCAAACGGTTACCAAGAGCTTTAAGCGAACCACAAGTTTCCAGAATGCTGATGGCGACAAAATCTTCTGCTTCAACGGGGAGGAAGACGGAGTTTCAGAAGCCTTCAAACATGCAGCTTTCAACAGATCTGGCACTTCGACTGATGATCGCAACCGGGATCAGAGTTGGAGAACTCTCCTCTTTACGTCTGGAGGATGTTTCCACAGATGGCGAGAGATATCGCATTCGGGGCAAAGGCAGCCGTGAACGCATTGTCTATGTGATGAACCCGTCTCTTCAAGAGAGACTCCGAAGCTATATGAGTGCCCGTTACTCGGACGGAAGCAAACCATCATCAAGTTTCTTTGTGAATAGAAACGGATCCACTCTGACCCCACAAACACTTCGTCTCAGAATTAAGAAACTTGCAGAGCTGTCGCAATCAGAAACCCGGATCACACCACATTCATTCCGCCACACAGCAGCAACCATGCTGCTTGAAAAAGGAGTGGATATCCGGTTTGTGCAGAAATTGTTGGGTCACAGCACAATCTCTACAACCGAAATCTATACGCATGTGAGTGATCAGAGCTTGCGGAATGTGCTGCAAAATGCCGACCCAGTCGCTCTTTTTGGATAGGTGAGCTTATGCAGCAGAAGGAGGAAGAGAACTATAGATAACTATAAATTATGGTGCATCCTGTTCCTCAAATTGTCGGGCAACTGATGAAACTGGCTAAGGAGGAGGGACCAGAGGTCCGTCTTTGTCTAATTGCTTATGTAACTGGATTTGACCGGATTGCTGATGTGCAAGAACATCCCATTATCACGGAGTTCTTTTCGGACGGCGAAGTTAGCGATCTTCTTTGGGCGATTAGAAGCGTCGTGTCATACTGCGAACTATTCCAGAATGAGGCTGACTTTTTTGATTTTGTTAGTAAAATTGGCGGGTTAGATTTACCAAACGAAAAACACATAACCTATAGCACTGTTTCGCCCATTCGGGCTCGAGCAGCATCTGCAACAATTCCACTTTTTTGCGCTGCAAATAGTATAGCAACTTGCACAATTGACCCTTACGGGCTTGCTCTAACGCAAAACAAATTTCATGTAGTCACGTTACTTCGTCAATTTGGTCTCCCAGTTCCAGACAGTTGGCTGTTCTCCAGTAGCTCTGGTTGGCTTAACGGCCTCAAACCATCGGTCGGCCAAAAAGTAATCGCCAAACCGGTTTATGAGTCTGCTTCGATAGGTATCGATGATCAGTCGGTTTTCTGTTGGAACGAGGATGAGGAAGTTTTTCTCAAGAAACGATCGTACGAATTACGTCAACCTTTGATGGTGCAAGCCTTTGTCCCTGGCCAAGAAGTGGAAGTACCTGTCATCGGTGCTCAAGATGCAGTTAGTCTACCTCCTTGCAGTGTGGTCTTGGACGGAAAAATCAATCTTGCAGATCAGTACCTCACCTTCGAAACAGTATTTAATGATGCCTATGAATACAAAGACTTCACTCAATTAGAGCCAGAACTAGCGCAAAAGATATCTGTCACAGCGTCAACTGCCCACATTTTGCTCACGTTAGATGGTATTAGCCGTGTAGATTTCAGAATTTCTGATACTGGCCTCTATTATATTACAGACCTCAATGCAGTTCCCCATTTAACCCGGCATGGTGCGGTTGCCCATTCCTTTCAGTTTATGGGGTTTCCTTATGAGGCAATGATAGCTTGCTTAGTAGGTGTTGGCCTTAGACGTAGAAACAACCTACATAAGAGACCAAATTTCGATTGGGGTGAATAAAGGCAGGCGCCCATAAAACGGCCAACAAGGGCCTATTCTCCCTTTAACATTTGCCTTATCAGTCAAGAGGCCGTTCTGTTCTGACAACGTCAGCTTGGCGTTGGATTCCCAGATATCCCGAATATAGCGGGTACGTTGAACAAGATAACTTATACAGTCTGGCAAGAGATCATCTTCCCTCTCGCTAGATTCATCTAATAGAGATATCGCATTCTCTAAATTACCAGTTAGATACTCGGTTAGTGCAAGATTTTGTGTGGTGAAGAAGAAGAAATATCCATCGCAATCCGGCATCACCTTCATTGATAGATAATCTTCCGTCAGCATTTCCTTGGCCTGCTTGAAACGCCCAGCCATAATCAGAACACTTGCTTGATTGTTACGATATAGAAGATTGTCCTCATCTTCAGGCTTTATCTTTCCCGTGCTTTCATAAACCGAGACGATATTCTCTATCTGAGATGGACGGGCAAGGGCATGAGCGACTAGCAGGTTGCTTAACGCAGGTACAAAAGATTGAAATTTGCTGGTCGGAGCCGTTCCCCTAAGCTTTAATCCACGCTCTGCATATTTGGCAGATTTTTCGTAATTTCCTGCTGTCAATTCAAGAGATGAGGCATTGGTCAGAGCAACAAAATAAGTATTGTTCTCTATATATCTTTCTCCAACTGGTAGGTTCTCCATTTCTTCAATCAGCCGTTCCGTTCTCGGCAAGGCTATTTCGTGCGCATGAAGCATGCAGCTCGCAGCACGGAACCTGTTGAGCAAATGGCGAACGCCTTCGTCATGAAGGCGATATTTCTGAAGACGTCTTAGAACCTCTCGTTCTAATTGTCTCGCCTCCGAGAACTGACTCAACTGAATTTGAGCAAACATTAGCGATATCATAAGCCGGACCCAAGTGTCGCTTGCTTGCTGTAGCTTGTCTCGCCAAGGTTCTAGTAAGGTCGCTGCCCTCGCTCGATCCGCTTGTTCCAGACTTTGCAACAAACACATGGCCATCAAACCATCGCGTTCTGCCATTAGCTGGTCTGGTACAGCATCATCAATCACCAAAAGCTGTTTGCGTGCGAGTTCATATTGCCCTTCTCGATAGAGATCGATGGCTTTAAGAATTTCGTTAAGTGTACGTCCTAGATATTGGGCTCTCTGCCAGGAAGGTGCCGACCAATCCAATTCTGGTAAGTCGGCCACCGTATGCATTACGGCAGAACGGATAGTCCAAAGGCAATAGGCAACGCCAGCATCATGAATTAAACCTGCCTTTCGCAAATGATTAAAATGCAGCCCAAATTCTGCAGGCCTCATTTTTTGAAGGCATCGGGCATAGGTCGCGTGTAATCTTAGTCTGTCCGAATGATGATTGCGCTCAAAATAGTGACGAGTGATTTCGTGTCGGAAGCGCGGCCCTCCGAGATTTTCTTCGAGCAATTTCCATCGCATTGCAGTTTCAATACTGCGTGCAACCTCTGGAAGGTCAGCACCGCTAACGCAAGCGACCTCCTCTGCTACAATATTTTGTCCACAGATTGCGGCAGCGGCCAATATCGTCTCGGAATCACTGCCGGAGAAACCAGATTCAGTTAAATATCTCTGCAATATAGTTACCAGCGCATCTGTAGTCTCAATGGGCAGCGACGTTGTAGATATCCCCCGAAGATTTGCATCTTCTATAAAGGTGCGTACGATCTCCAAATGCGCTCCGGAGCAATCGTAGAGCATATTTAACTCGTGTGTTGCGATAGGCGATTTAAGTCCAAAAGCCTGAAGTAACGCGCCGAACTGGTCGCGGTGACATTTTGGTACATGTATTTGTGGGAACAGTTCCCTCATTAGTTTGGCTTGTGGCACGGGTAAGGGATGATTCTCTATTGCCGTATTGTTTAGCGTTGCAAGAATTTTGACTTGATTTGGCCAATTTCGCCCCTTTTTTAATAACCGAAGCAGTAGTCTTGACGACTGAGCATCGAGATACTGGAGATCATCTACAAAAAGTAGGAGTGGTCGAGATTTCGACATGGCTGACAGAAGGTTGATAACTCCTTCAGCAACATCGTCAACTTCCTTTGCAATGACATCAAGCGTCTCTTGTTGACGCAAGGAACTAACCAAATCCACAAGCGAATGAAGTTGTTTGGCAAACGGCACCTCCTCATATACCCATTCTCTACCAATCTCTAACGCACGACTTAAACGACGAGCATTCAAGTCATTACGTTTCAGTTGGTGGAATACATAATAAGACTGTGTTTGACGCTCCTCATCTGCGAAGAATGTAAGAACGTGATGTGTTTCGCTTAGGCGCGAAAAAATACTGGTTGCAACGCTGGTCTTCCCACAGCCACTCTCTCCAGCCAATAATAGTTTGGTGGCACCGGCCTGCAGAGATTCAGCCCCCGCAGTAGCAATCTTGTCATGCTCCAATACGTGAGCAACTTGCTCATTCACCATAATTTATAGTTATCTATAGTTTTGAGTTAATAAGGAAGCTAACGTCCACACATCTAAGTGCCGTTAACACGAAGGCTGACTAAAAGTAGCATTACCTTGATCAATTGCAACACTATCCGTATTTATCAAATCCTAGCCGACGAAAAGACCTTTCCAGAATACAAGCCTGCGATAAACACCCCGTATTTTGCTGCGGACATGTGATTACAAACCATCAAGCAGGTCCCGATCAGGTCCCAAAGCCTCGTTCAAGCCATAGACACGCGCAGGCTTTGACAACCGGTCAATCACCCGTTTGTCCGCAACGACCTCGCTATCTTCATCAAGCAATCCGGGCAGATCAGCTTGTGTAAGATCCGGTTCGGTCACCTTCTGCTCTTCGGACAATGACGGATGGCGTTGCTGCTGCATTCCACCCTCATCGGCATTCCCGGAAACAGAAGGATCACGATCTGCACCAGACAGACGTTCATCCATTTTACGCACCTGTCCTGACCAGTCATCTTTGCGAGCGACTGGCTTGTTCGGATACTCTAAGTCCGAAAGAAGCGGCGCCGATAAGATACGGGATGTGAAGTTTCGATCTTCGTAGTAGCGCAGCTTCTTCGCCCGGATCGGCGAAAACCCAGAAATCAGGACCAGTTCATCCTTGGGCGGCAATTGCATCACCTCACCTGCGGTCAGAAGCGGCCGTGCCGTTTCCTGACGCGAGACCATCACATGGCTGAGCCAAGGCGCCAATCTATGGCCGGCATAGTTGCGCATGGCCCGCTGCTCTGTTGCCATGCCAAGCGCATCGGAAATCCGTTTGGCAGTCCGTTCATCGTTTGACGAGAATGCGATCCGGACATGGCAGTTATCAAGGATGGCGTTGTTCTCGCCATAGGCCTTCGAGATTTGATTAAGCGATTGTGCAATCAGATAAGCCCGGATGCCATACCCGGCCATAAAGGCCAGGGCCGTCTCGAAGAACTCCAACCGCCCAAGAGCCGGAAATTCGTCGAGCATCATCAACAATAGATGTTTGTGTCCCTTGGCAGGGTCGCCTTCAAGACGTTCCGTTAACCTGCGGCCGATCTGATTAAGCACCAGCCGCACCAAAGGTTTGGTTCGGGAAATGTCGGATGGCGGAATGACCAGATAGAGCGAAACAGGTTTGTCGGCATCCATCAGATCGGCGATCCGCCAGTCACACGCTGCCGTGGCCATCGCCACCGTCGGATCGCGATACAGCCCGAGAAAAGACATGGCTGTCGACAGGACACCGGACCGCTCGTTCTCGGATTTGTTGAGCACTTCCCGTGCAACCGATGCAACAATCGGATGCACCTTCGGGTCATCCGGCGTCCCCAAATGATTGGTTGCCATCATCCGGCGCAAAGTGGCCGGAAAAGAACGTCGTGGATCGGACAGAAACGTCGCAACACGCGCCAGTGTCTTTTCTTCCTCAGCATACAAAACGTGCAGGATGGTACCGACCAGGAGCGCATGACTGGTTTTCTCCCAATGATTCCGCCGCTCCAGTGCACCCTCCGGATCAACCAGAATATCCGCGATGTTTTGCACATCACGGACTTCATCCGGTCCTTTACGCACCTCCAGCAAGGGATTGTAACGCGCCGAGCGGGGATCGGTCGGATTGAACAACAAACAATGGGAGAATTTGGAGCGCCATCCAGCCGTCAGTTGCCAGTTCTCCCCCTTGATGTCGTGGATCACGGCTGAGCCGGTCCAGGACAGAAGTGTCGGGATGACCAGTCCGACACCTTTGCCCGAACGCGTTGGCGCAAAGGCCATCACATGCTCCGGCCCGTCATGCCTGAGATACCTGCTCTGGTATTTTCCGAGAAAAACACCTTTAGGACGAAACAACCCGGCTTTCGAGATTTCACGCGGGTAAGCCCAACGTGAAGAACCATAGGTCGTAACCAACCGGCTATGACGGGCTCGCCATAAGGAACCAGCTACTGCGGCAGCACACCCCATGAAGCCGCTTCCGGCCGCCAGCATTCCGGCCTTATCGAATACCTCCGGCGCATAGGCCTCAAAGAAATACCACCATTCAAACAGCTTCCATGGTTCAAAAACAGGCCAATCGAGAATAATGAACCAGGGATTACCAAGTTGTACCTGATAGCCCAGCATATCGGCACACCACTGGGTCGCCGCCCAAACACCGAGTATGATGACGGTAAAAACAACAAGGATTTGACCAATCAACAGCTTGGTCGGGGTCATATCTGATCTCGCCATTCCTTGCAGCGCGATAAACACACAGTGGCGGTCAGGAGATCATCATGTGGGTGAAGCAAAAAGCGGGCTTATATTTGATTATTTACGCCCTAGGTCTTCAGCCCTGGCATGTGGTGGCAATATAATGTGCCTTCATGCAAAAGAAGAACTATGGGACAAGTTTTGCAAGGAAACGCCACGACCACGCACGCCGTCCGAGCAACAATACAGCGATCGAAAGCTTCGGTCACAGAACTTGCGGAAACCTACAACCTGAACTCAGAAACTGTCCGGAAATGGCGCAATCGACAGACCGTCGAAGATATCCGGATGGGACCAAAGACCGCCCAATCGGCGGTGCTCTCACCGAAACAGGAAGCGATGTACATTGCTTTTTGCAAACTGTTTAGTCTCGACATTTGATGGAGTATTATTCTCATCGCGCATTGATGATGGCAGCAGCTGTGTAAATCATAGCGGGAAAGCTGAGTTCTATTTTGTCAGGTCTTATTGCAATTCGCCTGAACCCCCGAAGTCGGCAGAAGAAATTTTATATCAGACGGCTGAATCCTGAATTTTGTAGCGATTTCATCACGGAAACGGGTCAAAGGTAAGTCGTGTCGGCGCCAATTCCCCAGAAAATTCAACGCACTATTGAGTAATTCAAAGGTGTCTGAAGACGTAAAGGGTTTCAACCGGGATGCTGCATCGCAACGTTAGATTCGGAAAAACTGAAACTCCCGTTTGACAAGTTGGAAATTATTGTTACCGTTATGTTGTCCTTCGGGGCACAATCTATCAAATAGCGGCAACAAATCGCCGCATGCCAATCAAGGCCTGCTGTTTCTTTGCATTGCAACGAAGCGCGGGTTTTTTTGTTTTAGGGGCTTTTAGTTTTGGGCGAGACGCACACCAATCCGGTTTACCGGGTCGGATTTCTTTATTCCGTGACCGGACCGTACCGGGCCATAGCGCAGGATCTTTATGATGGCGCGCGCATGGCGCTCGAAGAGGTCAATCACGATCCTGAATTCGCATTCCGTCTTGCACCGGAGTTCCGCGATCCGGCCGGTGTGCCCGAACGCTATACCGAATTTTGCGACAGCCTCATCCGCCATGACGGGTGCAAGCACATCATCGGCACGATCACGTCGCTGGCACGCAAAGAAGTCCTGCCGACGGTTGAAAAGCTCGATGCGCTTTTGTGGTATCCGTGCCCGTATGAAGGGTTCGAATGCAGCGAGAATGTGATTTATACCGGGGCCAATCCCAATCAGCATATCCTGCCATTGTTTGAGCATGTGATCCCGAAATTCGGCCGCCGGGTCTATTTGACCGGATCGAATTATATCTGGGGCTGGGAAACCAACCGGATCGGGCGCGAACTTATTCAGGCCTGTGACGGGGAAGTTCTGGGCGAAAAGTATCTGGCGATCGACAGTGTCGATGTCGACCATATTATCGAAGACATCAAAGCCAAGAAGCCGGACTTTATCCTCAACAACATGATCGGCAATTCGAGCTATGCCTTTTTCAAGGCCTATCAAAAACTGGCCGAGCAGGACCCGGAATTCGCCGCCGACAAGCGCCCTATTGTCAGTTGCAACCTTACGGAATGCGAATTGGTGCAGTTGGGCTCGGCCGGGATTGGGCATCTGAGTACGGCGATCTACTTTGCCAATCAGACCGATGCACAAAACACCGCCTGGCTGGCGCGGTTCCACGAATTTGCCGGGGCGGACCGCATCCCGTCGGCCTTTGTCGCGCAAGGATATGCCACGGTCAAAATGCTGGCCCAGTCGATCCGGCGGGCCAATACCGATGACGTGCCCGCGGTCCGGCATCACTTAATGCGCAAACCGGTTCAGACACCTTTTGGCATGGTCCAGATCGATGCCACCAGCAACCATGCGGCGTTGACACCGTTGATTGGTGAAATCGGCGAAGCCGGATGGTTCAAGATCGTATCACGCGCCGATCAGGCGGTTGAGCCCGATCCCTATCTTGTGCATTTCGATGCCGATGCGTTCCGCCGCAAGGTGGGAAAGGCCGGGGCTAAAAATTTGCGGGTGGTCAGTTAATGAAACGCGCAAACCGCATCCCGAATTTCAGAGGCTGGCATGCATGGGTTCTGCACCGTCCGAGTGCAGCAATAGATCCATTATTACGGCATCTTGAACGTTTGGGGATGACGGTTGACCGGTACTGGCCGGAATTGCCGGGGCTTGACGATGCGCAAAGCAAAGGGGCCGATATCCTGTTTTTCGATGCCGATATGGGCATGGATGAACAGTTCCCCTGGACACCCGATCATACACCAATGCCAAGTGTGGCCCTGATCGGGTCGGAGGCACCGGGGCGTCTGGAATGGGTATTAAGCCGTCAAAGTGGCGCCCATTTGCAAAAGCCGGTTTCAACGGCCGGGGTGTTCAGTGCGGCGGTTTTGGCTGTGCATGCCTTTGAACAACAACAAAAATTGCGGGCCGAGATTTGCGAGCTTCGCCGTCGGCTCAAACTGCGTCCGGTGGTCGCCAAGGTGCTGATGACCGTGATGCTCAGCCACAATATCGACGAGCACGGGGCGCTTAAAGCCATCCGGGCCGAAGCGATGAAAAAACAACAAACCATTGAAGACTATTGCGCGGCGATTGTTGCATCGGGCCGGACCGGTTCGGGTGACGGTGCGACGATTGCCCCGAACTAACGAAACAGGGTGGGTATGCTTGTTCTTACTGAACTGGCCAAAAGAAAACTGGCACTTTTGGGGTTGATCATCATCGTGATCATTGCGGGATCCGCACTGCTTGCGCCGTGGATCGCACCGTATGATCCGCAAAATCAGATGTTTGACGGTCTGACCATTGAAGGCGCGCCAATGCCGCCAAGTGCTCAGTTCCTTCTGGGCACGGATTTGCTTGGGCGTGATTTGCTGTCGCGTTTGATGTATGGCGCACAGACATCCCTGATCATTGGCGTCGTTGCCAATGGTGCCGCGGTCATCATCGGGGCATTGGTCGGCGTGACGGCGGGCTTTTTCCAAGGATGGATCGGGATGATCCTGATGCGGGCGACCGATTTGATGATGGCGTTTCCGGCCTTGTTGCTGGCAATTGTTCTGGCCGCAATTTTCACACCCAGTTTGTGGATCGTTGCCATGGTGATTGCCATGGTCAACTGGGTGCAGGTAGCGCGCGTGATTTACACCGAAACCCGGTCATTGTCGGAACGTGAGTTCATCGAGGCCGAATGGGGCATCGGTGCCGGACGTTTCCGCATTCTTTTCAAACATATGTTGCCGCATTTGCTGTCGACCATGGTGGTCTGGGCAACGCTGGGCATTGCCACCACGGTTTTACTTGAAGCAACGCTTTCCTATCTCGGTGTCGGGGTACAGCCACCAACGCCAAGCTGGGGCAACATCATTTTTGAAAACCAGACCTATTTCACCTCGGCACCGTGGCTGGTTTTCGTCCCCGGAACTGCGATCATTCTGTTGGCCTTGGCCTTTAATCTGGTCGGGGACGCCCTTCGCGACATTCTTGACCCGACCCAGAAGGGACGCCACTGATGTTTGCTTATATTCTTCGTCGTCTTGTTTCAGCACTTCTGATTCTGCTTGGCGTCAGTGTCGTGACCTATGCATTGCTTTATATGTTACCGGCCGATCCGGCACGCCAGATTGCCGGGCGTTCGGCAACGGCGGAAACGGTGGCCAATATCCGCGAACAGCTTGGGCTTAACCTTCCATTCTATCAGCAATATTTGCGGTATCTCGGCAATCTCCTTATGGGTGATTTTGGCCGTTCCTATTTGCAGAAAACCGAAGTCGGCGAACTGATTGCAGCGCGCCTTCCCGCCACCCTTCTTTTGATGGCCGGGGCGATTTTCTGTGAACTTGTGATGGGGCTGACGGCCGGGGCCATTGGTGCGATTAAACGCAATACATCGCTTGATCGGGGCTTGATGGTCGCATCTTTTGTCGGTGTTTCAGCACCGCAATTCGTGGTCGGCATTTTGATGCTGTATCTGTTTGCGGTGGTTCTGGGCTGGTTCCCGATTGGTGGCTACGGGACGTTTTCGCATCTGGTGTTGCCGTCTATTTCAATGGGGTTCCTTGGGGCGGGCTGGTATTCGCGGATGATGCGTTCATCGATGCTTGATGTCCTGCGTCAGGATTATGTGCGCACCGCACGGGCCAAGGGTCTTGGTCGGGCACGGGTCTTTTTCGTTCACGCCTTTCCCAATGCGCTTTTACCGATCATTGCGATGATCGGCATCGATATCGGCATGTTCATGAGCGGCATTGTGGTGGTCGAATCGGTGTTTGGCTGGCCGGGGATCGGACAGTTGGCATGGCAGGCCATTCAACGTGTGGACATTCCAATCATCATGGGTGTGACGCTGGTTTCGGCCTGCGCCATCGTGATGGGCAATCTATTGGCGGATTTGGTGGCACCGTTCATCGATCCGCGCATCAAGCTGCGCTGATGCACCAAAAAATGACGCAGCATTTCAGGAGGGAACCCATGGAAGATCAAATTCACAGGGAGACTATCAATAATGTTTAGCAAAGCACTGAAAGGTGTCGCATTTGCCGCACTTATTGCGGGTGCCGGCATCACGGCTGCGACACTTGGCGCCGATCAGGCCAAAGCCGGTGAAGGCAACATCGTCGTAACCTATAAGGACGATGTTTCGACCCTTGATCCGGCAATCGGCTATGACTGGCAGAACTGGTCAATGATCAAAAGCCTGTTTGACGGACTGATGGATTATGAGCCGGGCACCACGACGCTCAAACCCGATCTGGCGACCGATTACACGGTTTCCGATGATGGATTGACCTATACGTTTAATCTGCGCAAAGGGGTTACGTTCCATAATGGCCGCGAGTTCAAGGCATCGGACGTCAAATACACCCTTGAGCGTGTCGTAAACCCGAAAACCCAAAGCCCGGGTGCCGGTTTCTTTGACACCATCAAAGGATTTGCCGAAGAATCCGCGGGCGAAACCGAAAGCCTCTCGGGGATCGAAGTTGTTGACGATTACACCATCAAATTTACCCTCAATCAGCCCGATGCGGCCTTCTTGCATAAAATGGCGCTGAACTTTGCCCATATCGTGCCGAAAGAAGCCGTCGAGGAATGGGGGCAGGATTTCGGCAAACATCCGGTCGGAACCGGTGCCTTTGCACTCGAAGACTGGACCCTTGGCCAGCATCTGATTTTCAAGGCAAATCCGGACTACCATATCGACGGCATTCCGAAACTTGACTCGATCACCGTCGAAGTTGGTCAGGAACCGGTTGTCGCACTTCTGCGCCTGCAACGCGGCGAAGTCGATATCGCCGGTGACGGCATTCCGCCGGCAAAATTCCTCGAAGTGATGAATGACCCGGAATACAAGGATCTGGTGGTATCGGGCGAACAGCTCCATACCGGCTATATCACGCTTAATACCAACATCCCGCCTTTTGATAACCTTAAGGTCCGTGAAGCCGTCAACATGGCGGTCAACAAGGACCGTATCGTTCGCGTCATTAATGGTCGTGCACAGCCGGCCAACCAGCCGTTGCCGCCACTGATGCCGGGTTACAACAACGATTATGCCGGTTACGCCTTTGATCCGGACAAGGCCAAAGAACTTCTGGCCGAAGCCGGGTATGCTGACGGCGTTGAAACCACCCTGTTTGTGGCCAATACCGATCCGCAGCCGCGTATCGCACAGGCCATCCAGCAGGATCTTTCGGCGATTGGCATGAAGGTTGAAATCAAATCCCTGGCACAGGCCAACGTGATTGCTGCTGGCGGCGAAGCCGATCAGGCACCAATGATCTGGTCGGGTGGCATGGCATGGATTGCCGATTTCCCGGATCCCTCGAACTTCTATGGCCCGATCTTGGGTTGTGGCGGTGCGGTTCCGGGTGGCTGGAACTGGTCATGGTACTGTAACGAAGAACTTGATGCAGAAGCCTCCAAGGCCGATGCGATGGCCGATCCGTCACAGGCCGATGCCCGCATCGACATGTGGCGCGACATCTTTACCAAAGTAATGGCCGATGCGCCGTGGGTTCCGGTGTTCAATGAACAGCGTTTCACCATTCGCTCGCCCCGTATCGTGGCCGACGACGCCCTGCTTGTCGATCCGGTCCACATTCCTGTTCACTATGACTACATTGCGGTGAAGTAAACATGTGCAAATGTGCGGATTACACAATCCACTCTGCGCACTGTCATCATGGGTGGGATCATTCGATCCCACCCGCACAGACAGTGGCGCCCGGTACCACCATTGAATTTGAATGCGTCGACAGTGCCGCAGGCCAGTTCAATGAAAACAGTACGGTTGCGGATGTGACCGCACTGGATTTTTCGAAAATCAATCCGGTGACCGGTCCGGTCTTTATTGACGGGGCAGAACCGGGTGATGCGATCAAAATCACGCTCGAAGGGTTCAAACCATCGGGATTTGGCTGGACAGCCAACATTCCGGGCTTTGGCCTTTTGGCCGATCAGTTTGAAGACCCGGCGTTGCATATCTGGAAATATGATCCTGATACGCTGGCCCCGTCTTTGTTTTCCAAATATGGCAAGGTGCCGCTTAAACCGTTTGCCGGAACCATTGGTCTTGCCCCGGCGGAACCGGGCCTGCATTCGGTTGTGCCGCCGCGCCGGGTTGGTGGAAATCTTGATATCCGCGACCTTGCGGCGGGTACCACGCTTTATCTTCCGGTCGAAGTTGCCGGGGGGCTGTTTTCAATCGGGGACACGCACGCCGCACAGGGCGATGGCGAAGTTTGCGGGACGGCAATCGAAAGCCCGATGAACGCCACCGTGACCCTTGATCTGGTGAAAAATGCGCAGCTTGAAACGCCGCATTTCACAACACCGGGGCCGGTAACCAGCCATCTTGATAGCAAAGGCTATGAATGCACGACCGGCATCAGCAATGATTTGCTGACCGGGGCGCGTGATGCGGTGCGCCGCATGGTCGACTGGCTGTGCAAGACACAGGGCATGTCAGCGGTTGATGCATATATGCTGTGTTCTGTCTGTGGTGATCTGCGCATCAGCGAAATTGTCGATCAGCCCAACTGGGTTGTGTCGTTCTATTTCCCGCGCATTGTATTCGACTAAGCATTTTCGGGGCAGGGTTACCCGATGGTGCCTTGCCTCGAGCCACTTATTTAAGTTTTCAAATAAATAAAGAATTTCGCAGGGTTGGCAGAATGACCGAACAGGGCAGCAAAGCGGTGGAAAAGATCCTTGAAGTCCGTGATCTGGTGACACAGGTCGCGACATCCACCGGTCCGAAAACCGTGGTTGATGGATTGAGCTTCGATCTTTATCGCGGCGAAACGCTTTGCATTGCCGGGGAGTCCGGCAGTGGTAAGTCAATGACCTCCCTGTCGATCATGGGGCTTTTGCCCGAACCGATGGCAAAGGTTGCCAGTGGGGCGGTGTGTCTTAACGGGATTGATTTGCTGGGTCTGTCGGAACGTAAAATGCGCAACATTCGCGGCAACAAGATCGCGATGATTTTTCAGGAACCGATGACGTCGCTCAACCCGGTTCTGACAATCGGGCGTCAGCTTGGCGAAGCGATTTCGACCCATAATCAGATGTCCGCGGCCAAGGTACGCGCCCGCGCGCTTGATGTGCTTAAACAGGTTCGCATTTCCGAACCGCAAAAACGGCTTTCGCAATATCCCCATGAACTGTCGGGCGGCATGCGCCAGCGGGTGATGATTGCCATGGCGTTGGCCTGCAACCCCGATGTCCTGATTGCCGATGAGCCAACTACGGCCCTTGATGTGACGATTCAGGCACAGATTTTGGGGTTAATGCGCGATCTGCAACGCGAAACCGGCACCGCCATCATTCTGATCACCCACGATATGGGGGTTGTCGCCGAAATGGCCGACCGGGTGATTGTCATGAACCAGGGCAAGGTGGTCGAAAGTGGGACGGTCACTGAGGTGTTTGAAGCCCCGAGTGATGCCTATACCCGCGGCCTTTTGGCCGCCGTGCCCCGTCTTGGTGCGATGACCGGGACCGAAGGCCCGGCAAGTACGGACCGAAAGGCGCTTGATCTTGGCTTGGCCAAGCCGCTTGTTTCGGTGCGTGATTTGACCGTACGGTTCGATATCAAGGGCGGGTTGTTGCAACGCGTGCAAAAACGGGTTCATGCGGTCGAAAAGGTCAGCTTCGATATCTTCCCCGGCGAGACGCTTTCAATAGTTGGCGAAAGTGGGTGTGGTAAATCGACCACCGGCCGGGCCTTGATGAATTTGATCCCGTGGCAGGGCGAAGTGGTGATTGACGGGCGTGAAATCGATGCGACCTCGCGGCTGCAAACCCGGGCGGTGCGCCGAAACGTTCAAATGATTTTCCAAGATCCCTATGCGTCGCTTGATCCGCGCATGACGGTCGGTGAATTGGTGGCAGAACCGCTGGTGATCCATGGTCTGGCCAAGGGGGCGGAGCTTGATGACCGGGTGGAGTATCTGTTTAATCGGGTCGGGTTGCCCGTCGATGCCGCCACCCGCCATCCGCACGAATTTTCCGGCGGGCAGCGCCAGCGCGTCTGTATTGCCCGGGCATTGAGCTTATCGCCCAAGGTGATCATTGCCGATGAGTCTGTATCGGCTCTTGATGTTTCGGTACAGGCGCAGGTTCTGGATCTGTTGGGCGAGCTTCAGGCGGAAATCGGGATTTCATACCTGTTTATTTCCCATGATATGGCCGTGGTCGAACAGATCAGCCACCGGGTCGCGGTGATGTATATGGGCCAGATTGTTGAAATCGGGCCGCGTCGGGCGGTGTTTGAAAACCCGCAGCACCCCTATACCAAAAAGCTGATGTCCGCCGTTCCGATCCCCGATCCCAGAAAACGGCGCCAGCATTTCAACCTGATTACCGGCGAAGTACCAAGCCCGGTGCATGGTCTGGATTATCAACCCGATTTTGCCGATCTTCAACAGGTCGCCGCCCATCATTTCGTCGCCAGATCGGCCATTGAAAACGCGGCCTGAAAATTTGGGTGGCCTGCACACCCGTCAGAAACACCGTTCGGCAATGCGCACGATGTCACCGTGCATGACGCTGGTTGCCAAGGTCGCCTCCAATGCGATTCAGTCGGCGTCATTGCCGCGCAGGATTTCGACATCGTCCTCATCACAACGATAGGTCAAACCGCCACTAATTACTTAACAACCTATATTCTCTCTTCCAAAATGTTGATGGAGTATCGTTCAACAACAAGTGCCCGAAATCATGAAACAGACGGGCCACCTCTCTGCCTGCCAATCGCCCAAGATATCGTATTCCCGTCACGCATAATCCCCGACACCTGCTTGCCAAGCTGACGCTCCAGCACAGCCCGCCATGGAACAAGGGTAAACTCCCGGCTCTTTTCAATGAGCGCATATTTACCGCTGGCAAGTTCAACCGAACGCCGCAATGTTCCTTCCACGCGCTCGCCAGAGCCCGCCTCGACATAGGTCAAACCGAGTTCTTTCGAGAACTGCCGGGCAACGCGTGCCAATTCCCGCTTTTGCAATCTATCGATCAGATCGGAACGATAGACGGTCCGGTCCTGCTCCTGACGCGCCAGTCCCTGGGCAACTAGCCATTGACGACGTCTGGCCTGAGCGTCGCGCACCTCGCGACCAAAACCGGCATCCCGAACAGATAATGAGTCTGAACCCACCAGCTCTCGATCCAGCCAGGTCGCTCCGTCGGTTTCCAGTTGCTGCTCAAGCGACAGATGGGATAGTTGCCGGATCATCACCGGCGAGGCCTTGCCGCGCTCCCGTTCATATTCAACCGCCCGGTCGAGATGATCGGACGCAATAATCCATGTCCCATCCGGTTCACGTTCTACGCCTTGAGTCAAACGACGCATGGCTTCCAGCCGCCGGACATGGGTTCTGGCATATTCCTCCGTCGCCGTCGGATCATGTTCCAGATGCAAGTCGATGCTGTATTGCCCCTCATTCTCCTGGGCGACCTCTGCAACTGTACGGTCGACTTTCCGAGGTTGAATGTTCCTTGAAGATATCTGAACGATGCTGTCTTCGGGAACCGGTTCAGTCGCCTCCCCCTTGCCGATCTCGACATAGCGGGTCTTGCCATCCACCCCATCGACGATCAGATAATGCCGATCATTAAGTTCATCCGACAGGCCACGTGTGACAACACGACCGACGACAGGCTGTTGGTCCAATTCACTTCTTGCATCAATCACAAAATCGGCGGGGCTGCGGACAATCTCCCGGCGTTTCATTTCCCGGTGCAGGGTCTTGATGATGTCATCGCGTTCGCCCATCCGGGATAATGTTGTTTCCAGACCTGCCTCCAGACGCCAATGGCCGGGCGCAATTTCCTCGGCCAATCCAAGACGCCTGAGCTTCTGCAAACGTCCCGCGCGGAGGCTCTGGCGAAAGGCATCTCTGTCTGCTGCGCTCACAATCCGGTCCTCGCCGATCTGACGCAGCAGGTTACGGTCAATGCTGGTCAGGCGATCCTGATCGATTTCACGCCGCAACCGGTTTTCAATTTCCAGATCGGTGCGCGGCCCGAGATCAAGGCTGACAATCTCGGCGGCACGTTCGCGCATACCGCGTGCCATATAGTTGCGGGCAATAACCAGATCACGCCCTTGATCATCCTTGCCGCGCATCAAAATATGGGTATGCGGATGGCCGGTATTGAAGTGATCGACCGCCACCCAGTCGAGGGTCGTGCCAAGGTCGATTTCCATCTGCCTCATCAGCCGCCGGGTCACCGGCTTGAGATCAGCATATTCTGCACCGTCCTCGGCCGAAACGATAAAGCGGAACTGATGCCGGTCACCATCGGCCCGCTCGAGGAATTCTTTACCATCCGCCCGATCCTGATCCGCGTTGTAAAGCGCGCCGGGCAATCCTTCTCTTGTGACGCCGTCGCGCTGGATATAGCGCAGATGCGCCCGTGCACCCTGCATGCCTTTCCCGGTCAACCGGACAATCCGTGATTTGATGATCACCCGACGCTGCCGGAAGGCAGCATAACGATCCCGGCTGGCGAGAATCTGCCCGACCCCGCTTGCACGCCCCAGTCGACTGCCGGTAAAGCGCGACCGGCCCAAACGCCGGTATCCCCCTGCGCGATTGGTCGCTGCAAGCACCCGATGCAGAAACTTGCGCCCACCCTTGCCGCCACGCGAGCGAATCTTGCCAAGCTTCGGTTTGAAGACATCGTCAGCCATTGCATTCTCCAATGCTTTCCAGCAACAATTGGCACCATTAAAGACAAGGGTTTCTGCGGCTCAGCGTGGAGAATGGCACCATCCCTGCCCGCCTTGGCACTATCCTTCGCCATGAAAAAAAGATGTGCAGACAAAGATTTGAGGGCATCGAGGCAACACGATGGTGCCGTTGTTTTATCTTGCCTTACGCTGCCCCGCTCTTCTGCCTCCAAGCGCATACCAGTTCGCATCTGGCTCCAAGCCTGCGAAAAACTCACGGGAACACACCGGAACCATTGCTGTGACTGGAAAGCGGGAAGAACAGAGCGGACCCGGAGAAATCCCCGGTCCCACCCGTATTGTCGCCCTCTCGCGTTGACACAAGCTCTTCAAGCTTTGGGACATAGCGTTGCGTTTCCACCGGCAAGGGTTTTCCGAAACGCAGATGAGCTTCATACCGTCCGGGACCGGCATGATAGGCCGCGAACAGACCGGGATAGCCGAACCGATCATACATCTCGCGCAGATAAGCGGTGCCTGCGAGAATGTTGTCACGCGGATTGAAAGGATCATTGCCAAAGCCATAACGCTGTCGCAATTCACCCCAGGTTGCCGGCATCAATTGCATTAACCCCATCGCCCCGGCCGAAGAAACCGCGTCCGGTTTACCGCTACTTTCCACCTCTATGACAGCACGGATCCATTCCGAGGGAATGGCAAATCTTTGCGATGCGGTTACGATTTCGTGGTCCCAATTCTCCGCTGGCTGAGCATGAATATTGCTGATGAAGAGCCAACAAAGAAGGAAGATCAGAAGGTTCAGTTTACCCATAATGGTACGAGCCTCCCGATCAGGTTTTTGCTCCGCACAGGCCCGAAATACCGGCTGTCAAATGAGGCTGGCACTTCTGCCATCAGCAGGAAATATTCGCCGTCCTGCAGTAACCGGCCCCCCTGCCACAGGCGCATTTTACGCCCGAAACTGTCGCGCTCAAGCTGTCGGGCGACCGCATGACCGTTGATCAGAATGACGCGACGGGCCACACAAACATGGTCCCCGGCAATGGCCGCAATGCGTTTGACAAGCGGGACATTGGCCGGGATGTAGTGGCGTGAACTTGCCAAGGCGGATACCGGTTTCGGGGGACGAACCAGAACGAAATCACCCTTTTGGGGCGCGCCGGAAACCATCCGATAGAGCCCGACCGGGGCGCTCGGCGATGCGTTCCAGATCAGCCACGGGATTCTGTTATAGGCTGTAGAAAGACCGATCAGGCCAATCCCGAGAACACCCAAAAGACCGGGACCGATGCCATGCCGGACATCCTTCCGGGGCATCAAGTGCCGCGATAAATGGCGGTATCTCATGCGCGTTCTCCGTCATCGGAGTGCGTGCCGGGTTCACGCCCTTCCGACCAGGCATCGAGATCGTCGATATGATAACGGACATAACGGCCATGTTTGCGATAGCGTGGTCCCTTGCCATTGAAACGCATCTTTTCAAGGGTTCGGGCGGATAGGGAAAGATAGAACGCCGCCTGCTGGGTGGAGAGAAAAGGGCTGCCCTTGCGGGCTTCCATCGCCCGTGTGTTGTAATCCGTCATCACGCGATCCTTTCGTCGAACATCGTCAAAAGCGATCGGAGTGTGGCGGGACAGGACGGGTCTGGGGACGCTCGAAAACCGCCCCCCTGTCAAAAACGATCCCCCTCATGGTGACGGGATTTCCATCACGAAAGGAGGCTACACCAATATTCAACTGCGGTCCTGAACATGCCCTTTGGTTATGGATTGTGCAGGGATTTCAGCAGACCATTCAGTTCAGTAAGCTGCTCCTCGGCTTCGCGTTTTTCCTCTTCCGGCAGGCCGTTCCGCAGTTCAATTTGCACCAGCCAGAGGGCCTCGTGCAGTTCGTCTTCACTGTAAAAATGGCCTTGATATGCGATGGAATGTGACATGATCTGCTCCTTCGATTGAACCGTTCTGTCATTGAGAACAGCGATCCGAAGGCATCCGCGCTGCATCGGTCAGGGACGGCCTTAGCCGCCGCGAAGCGGGCGCGGGAGGAACCGAAATGCAGAATGAAGCGAAGCGGAATGACGCATTTTGGCGGGGCCCGCGATCCTTGACGGATGCCAAAAGCCGGATGGCAAAATGGCACATTCGAGACGACAAACTCTCTTTCCCCTGCCCCACACGGAGCACAGTCTGTGATGGCGGAACATAAGAAAAGCCCCACCGGGATAACCCGGCAGGGCCAAGTGAGAAGGATATTTTCAGCGTTCGCGCGGTTCCCAAAGGGCCAGATGCGAGACGCCATCCTCGGTCGGTGTTTCGAGTTTGACGAGGCGGGCCCGAACCCAGTTTGGCCCGAATTCGGGGGCGGCGATCTTGAGGTTGATATAGGTTTCACCGCTGGTTTTGGCGATCTGGCTCCAGCCCGCACCGACCTCGTATCGGTTACCGTTGCCGGCATAGACGCGATAGTCAGGAGCGTTTTCGGCGATTTTTTCGGTCGGAACGATAACCAGGTTGGCGTTGATATTCAGGGTTTTGAGAAGGCCGGTGAAGCTGCCGTCATTCTGTTTGGTGAAAGTGCCAAGGGTGATAGCCATGATAGGTCTCCATTTGCTGTTTTATCGCGGGATCATCCCTGCGATGTCGCCAGCGAAAAGACCGCATAGCCGGAACGGTTCATCCGAAGGAGCGCAGCACAGCGAAGCACCCGCACGATCGAAAAATTTGTCGCGCGAGGAAGCCGGACGCAGGACGGCGGGGACATTTTTCGATCAGGCGGGTTGAACGGAACGGCGCGGGATTTACGCGCACAAAGACATGCAGGAATGGTTTCCACGAGCCTCAAACAGCCCAAAAGCGGAGACGAATAGCCATCAGACCAAGCCTTTACCAGAATAAAGACGACCAGAAACTTGGCGTTTTAAAGGTCGAAACCAGTCCCGTAGCTCGTTTGGTTCCGGAGGAACATCACGGTCCCCAATTCTGCTGTTCTGAGGCAAACCCAAACCGTTCGATCAAGGTATCGGCTTTGAACCGTTCTCCTGACCGCATCAAATCCTGCAATTCCCGGAATTATTTCTCGCCCACACGAACTTGAATCAAAGGCAACACCCCATACTTATGAATAGGACAGTAGTTACGGGCCGTCGTTACACGATTAAAGATCGCCCATCGCGATCACAACTCACCTCTGGGGAGAACCTTTCATGGCTTTCAATCTTTTCAAGAACGGTAATGGTGCGTTGCAGGGGCAACAGATTTATGAAGCTCTGGGCCGATCAATGGCCGTGATCGAATTTTCGCTGGACGGTAAAATCCTCACCGCCAATGCCAATTTTCTTGCCACCATGGGCTATGAACTGGATGAGATTGTCGGCAAGCATCATTCGATATTTGTCTTATCCGAATATGCCAAAAGCCCCGCCTACAAGGAATTCTGGCAGAAGCTTTCAAACGGTGAATTTGAGCGCGATGCGTTTCAGCGTATTCGCAAGGATGGTGAAACCGTCTGGCTTGAGGCAACATACAACCCGATCCTCAATGCCAGCGACCAGCCGGTCAAAGTCATCAAGTTTGCCACAGACATCACAGCCCGCCGCAAGGAACACGCCGCGCTGGAAGGGATGCTCAAAGCAATTGACCGCTCCCAGGCCGTTATCGAATTTGATCTCAATGGCAAAATTCTCAAAGCCAACCAGAATTTCCTCAATAGCATGGGATATAAAGAGGACGAAATAATCGGGAAGCACCACAGCATGTTTGTCGAACCGGGCTATGACAGTTCATCCGAATATAAAGAATTTTGGGGTAAATTGAGAAAAGGCGAGGTTCAGGCCGCCCAGTTCAAACGCCTTGGCAAGAATGGCAAGGAAGTCTGGCTGGAAGCCGCCTATAATCCGATTTTTGATCAAAACGGCGTCCCGGAAAGGGTTGTCAAACTTGCAACGGATGTCACCGAACAGGTGCAGCTTCTGATCAATCTCAAAGCGATGATCGACACCAACTTTGGCGAGATCGACGAGAATATCGTCAGTCTCGACACGGCGGCAGCAAGCGGTGCATCGGCGGCGGCCCAAAGCTCCAGTTCCGTCCAAACCGTCGCGGCCAGTGCCGAAGAACTGTCCGCCTCGATCGCCGAAATCTCACGCAGCATGGCACAGAGCCGGGATGAAACGGAACGTGCCTTTTCCCAAACCGTCAATGCCAACCAATCGACACAAAAAATGGCGGACGTGGTTTCTGCAATGACCGGCATCGTCGAAGTCATTCAGGGCATTGCCGGGCAGATCAATCTGTTGGCGCTGAATGCCACCATTGAATCCGCCCGTGCCGGGGAAGCCGGAAAGGGATTTGCCGTTGTCGCCAATGAGGTCAAAAACCTTGCCAATCAGGCAGCCAAAGCCACCGACCAGATCTCGGCCGAAATCAGTGGCGTGCAGGAAATCTCGAACGAAGTTGTCCGGTCACTTGAAACAATTCGTGGCTCGATTGAGACCGCACGCGACAGTGTGACCAGTATCTCGTCATCCGTTGAAGAACAAAGTGCCGTGACAGAGAGTGTTTCTCAAAACATGCAGACAATGGCGGTATCGGTCGATGAACTGGTACAAAGGCTCACCGAGATTCAGGGTATTTCCGGTACGGTCGGGAATTCCGTCACAAGAACGCGTGAAGCGGCCGAAATTCTGGCGAGATAATTCAAAATCGGGGCCGTCAAAGAGGGTGGAGAATAGTCGGCCAATCGATTGCATGAGGCCTGGAACAGAGTAGTTATCTCGGCTTTACCGACATCTTAAGGCCCGTTACTTTGCAAGTCTGGTCTTTAAATCGGATCGGTGATGAAGGACAAGACATTTGCAGCTTACTCCGAACGTCACAGTTTCCCGATCCCCCCATCCCTGCATACCGGAGAAGCATGTGACCGATATTGCTATCACCCAGCTTAAGACCGCCAAACCGACAGATGTTCAAGCTATTGGAGCCCTGGTGACACAATTGTCTTCAACCGAACCTGGCTTTTCTCTGGGAAATCTGAAGGCGATGCTAGCGGACCCGTCGACAACAATCTTCGTGGCTCGTGCCAATGAAGAAATAGTCGGCATGACAACCCTGGTCATCTTTCGGGTTGCGACGGGACTACGTGCCTTCATTGATGATGTGGTTGTAATGACAACCCATCAAAAGCGCCGTTTGGGAGAAAGACTGGTGCGCGCAGCAATTAATCATGCGACATCCCATGGGATCGAAAAGATAGATCTGACCTCCCGACCTTCTCGTGAGACAGCCAATCGTCTGTATCAACGAATGGGCTTTGAACGACGGGAAACGAATGTTTATCGCTTGAAACTCAAGGCGGGCGTGGTTTCACCGGAGCCATGAAACGCCCGGTCATCTATCGGGAAAATCCTCGTTAACACTTACCTCTCGAACGCCCGGCGCGCGATAATAGGACAGCCAAGCTTATCGCTCACTCATCGCGGAGGCAGTCGTGGGCGAAAGGGTTGGTTCGTTGCATCGAACGGTGCCCTGCTTATGTGCGAACCACAGTTTCGTGGTCGCAGATTTTGGAAAGAGCAGCGCGTCACGCGCCACTCTCACCAAACCGCCAGACCGGAATACCGGCCTTGCGTGCCTTGTCAGCAAGGTTCTGCGAGATACCCGAACCGGGAAACAGGATCACGCCGATGGGCAATGCATCAAGCATCTGATCGTTGCGTTTGAAGGGTGCAGCATTGCGGAACCGGTTCCAGTCAGGCTTGAACACGATCTGGGAAACATTTCGATTATCCGCCCAGCAGGCGGCAATCTTCTCGGCCCCTTTGGGTGAACCGCCATGGATCAGGACCATATCCGGATGCTTTGATTTGGCTGCATCCAGCGCTTCCCAGATACGGACATGATCGTTGCATTCGAGACCACCGGTAAAGGCAATGCGTGGGCCAGACGGCATCAGGGGTTCAATTTCCGCCTTGCGTTTGGCAGCCAGGAAGTCGCGACTATCGATCATGGCAGCGGTGAGTGTCCGACGGTTGGTGAGCGATCCGTTGCGCGGCCGCCATGCCGAGGCGGTCAATAATTCATAATGATCGCAGGCAATCTCGCGAAAGGTTTCGAACATGTCGCGCCGCTCGATGATTAATTCGCCCGTGGCAAGAGAGCGTTCGAGTTCGACGGATTTGATCTCCGACCCATCCTGTTCGGCGGTCAGTCGGCGCTGTTGCTGCTCATTGTCATCAAGCAACCGATCCAGCCAGGCTATGCGGCGATGGAAGATATTGACGACGTTCCACAGGCATTCGCCGAGATCCTTTTCGAGCGCACTGTCGCCCAGAAGATCGACGAAGATGTTCATCCCGGCCGCAATCAGTTGATCAGCCTGATCGGGTTCGGGCATCGGACCAAGAGTGTTTTCATGGGGCCCCGGATGAATTTCGAAGAGATGGAGTTGATCGCTTGCCAAATTTGTCGCGGAGGCATCGGAGTGGTCGGTTTGCATGTCAGAATTGCAGGACAGCATGGTTCTTTCTCCCGGTGACGAGACCGCATTCTTTGCGGTCTTTCCGGGGATTGCCCGCCGGAGGGATCAGGGCCGGTGGCATCCGTGGGTCCTTTTGCGATGGCAGCGCACAAGCACGATCCGGACCGTAACGCAGTGGAGGACAGCCTGCTGTTGCCACCGGCCCGACCTCCGGCAAATCCCCGCACTGGAAAGACCGCGATGCGGTCCTGAGGAGAGAGAACAGACCTGTTCTGTCATGCCGGGCCGTGACCAGACGCATGACGGCTACGTGTAGGCTGTGGGCAAAGTACAAACCGCGGAACGTCTTCGGGAAGTAGTTGACGCGCAATCGATTGCCGAACCGGATCAGGACCGAAGGTGATCAGGTCGGCATTGAAGTCATCCAGCCGGGGCACGAGTGCACGGATATCCCGATCCGTATGCCGGGACCGAAGACGGTTGAACGCCTGCCATCCGGCTGGATCATTGTCACTGGCAACGTAAAGCCGCTGCAGAATATCGGGCAGGATCAGCGCCCCGAGATGCGCTGCCGACAGAGCGGCAAGGACCGGCAGGTTCGGGAACAGCATTTTGAGGGTGAGCGCTGTCTCAAGACCTTCCGCCGCGATAGCAATGTCTCCCAACTGACCGAAATGAACGGCATGTCCCAGAAGCTGCCCTAGTGCCCGGCGTGGTTGGTCAACCGGTGCCTTGTCGCACGTTTCCGGGTCAAGCCAGGTACGATGAATGCCGGTGATCATGCCCTTGAGATCGGTGACCGCTGCAATCAACGCGGGCCAGACCTCAACCCCGGTCTCATTGCGGTAATAGCAATGCGGGTGGAACCGCAGGGCCGTGTGATCCTGGGTCAATTGCATACCCCTGCTACCCAGATACCGTTCGGCAAGTGTGCCCGTGATCGGGACTGATGCCGCAAACAGGCGGCGTGCCGCGGCAATCGGATCATAGGCATCCGAGCTGTCCTGAGAGACAGTAACCGGTGGTTCGGGAAGGCACGGCATGCCTAGAAAGTGTCGTGCTTCTGCCAGAGCATCGCGAAACGAAAGGCCACGATTGAGCATGATCAGATCGAGAAGATCACCATATTCACCGGTGGCGGCATCGCACCATTTCCCGGCACGGTACCCGCTGATACGGACAAAAAGACTGCGCCCCGGCGTGCCATGGACATCGCCGCATATCCAGTATTGTCCCTGCCTTCTGCCCGATGGTAGATAACATCGGCATACCGCCAGGGCCTGAGAGGCCAGCGCATCTGCCAGCATTCCCACCTGCATGATATCGCTCCTCAGAAAAGAAGCCCGATCCATAGCGGACCGGGCTAGAAGATAGAGACGGGATTATTCGGCTGCAGTCGCGACCGGTTCCGAAGGCCCATCATCCGGCTCGTCCTCGGCAACTGATTGCAGTTCCGGCGTCCGTAACGGCTCGGGCACCCAGCCGGTATCGTTCAGCAACTGCTCGGCCTCACGTACCATGCCCCCCTTCTTGAGGTGATCGATCCGTTGGGCAGTTTCCGTGCCCAGCGCCTCGGTGACCGCTTCGAGAATGCGGTTCTTCGGCACCCGCGAGAGGTAATTGTCCGCAGTCGGTTTCCAGCCGGATGTTGCCATATCGAGTTTCAGGACATCGGCAAGGATATCGGCATGACGGACGGCATCGCTGTGACGGTTCCAGGGTTCCGACACCGCATAGAGGGTCAGCGAGACGCAATGGGCAAACAGAGCCATACGGCTATCCGTGTCCATTTCGCACAGCGCCGCCCAGAGATGATCGGGGTCACCCGGCATCTGCCGTTCCCAATTCTCATGACGTGCAGCGATATCGCTTGCCGCCGGGCTGTCATTGAGATCGGGTGGCTGGACCGAGAAGCCACTGCTTTTAAACGTGATCTGCAGGCAGCTGCCCGAACCAAAGTGATAAAAGCTCTGCAGGACCAGAACATGCAAAGCGGCCAGAAAGGCGATATCGGGATCACCAGCCAGAGCATTACGCAAAGCCAGTGTCCGATAGGCCGTGAGTTCGAGAATCAGCCGGTCCGACAGCGGTTTGACACGGATATCATCCGGTTCGTCCAGCCCGTCAATGGCCGTATTGGGTGCATTCTCATCGTCGTCCGCTTCGTCACCGGTTTGCGGATCGCCGGATTGATCAGGATCGACTGTATCGTCATCCTGCTCCTGATCTTCCGGCTTCACGAAACCGCGCTCGATCCGCACACTGCCATCAGACTCAAGACTGATAAACACACCGGCCTTGGCGATATCATCCGGAGCATAAAGGACGGGTCGATTGTCGAAGGCTTCAAGTTCGGCCTCGATTTCCCCGAGACGTTTATCCACTTCCTCGGGCAGGTCTTCATCCTGATCGACGAAATAATGCTCTTCGATCCCGGCCAGTTCGTTTCGCAACGCGTCCTGCCAGGCCGTTTCCTCGTCTGACAATGGTTCGACCTCGCCGCTGATCCGTTCCAGACCGATGGTATGGCCATAGGGGAAATCGACCGCGACCTCGATCCATTTCCAGCCTTCATCTACAATCGCATCACGCTCGGCTTCAAGTCCGGTTGCGACCAGCTTTTCAAGCAAGGCAACATCCTGAAGCCAGCCTTCATCGACCTGCGAGAACAGGTCGCGCATGACAACACCACCAGCTTCCTCATAGGCTTCGAGACCGACAAACCGCACGCGTTTGTCGGTAACCCGCACTGTATCTTCGGTCAGCAAGCGGCGGATATAATACGGTTCCTGATTGTAGGCCTGCCGGACACTATCCCAGACTTGTTCCTGACGAGCCTGATCATCGGTCACGCTAAAGGCCATCAGTTGTTCAAGCGTCAGCTCCTCTTCGGCATAAAGATCAAGCAGCTTTGGC
Source organism: Thalassospira sp. (assembly GCF_002709775.1). Classification (GTDB taxonomy): domain Bacteria; phylum Pseudomonadota; class Alphaproteobacteria; order Rhodospirillales; family Thalassospiraceae; genus Thalassospira. The sequence goes on along the minus strand of NZ_PAQR01000049.1, from coordinate 5,744 downwards.
GATACGGATGCCAGTTTCAGCCGTTGGCGGACAATCTTCGCCGTTACAAAGAAGCGCGCGGCAATATCTTCGACGCTCAGGCCTTTTTCGCTCAGGGTCTGAAATGCCCGGAACTGATCAAGCGGATGCAGATTGATCCGCTGGACATTTTCGGCCAGGGAATCTTCCTCAAGCAACCCGTCTTCGCGAATGACACATGGGATTGCTGCGTTCTTTGCCAGCCGTTTTTCTTTCACGAGATATTCCAGCGCGCGGTAGCGCCGCCCACCAGCCTGGATCTCGTGTCGACCGGTTTCCTTGCCATCATCATCCGTAACCGGCCGGACGCTGAGAGATTGCAGCAAGGTCCGCCGGGCAATGTCTTCGGCCAGTTCCTCGATCGAGATCCCGGCGCGGACATGCCGGACATTGCGTTCGCTCATCACCAGTTTGTCAAACGGGATATCCTGCGAACGGGACAGGGAGATTTTCTTGCGATTGGTCATATCGGTTCTCCATGACGGACCGGGAAAAGCCTTCTTTTCCCAACCGGGCCCGTCACAAAGCCCCGACCTGTTCTTTTACTCTTTTCCTGTTCGAGTAGCCCGCCAGTCCTGCGGCTGCTCAAAACCGCCCGACCAGATCCCCTTGCCAAGGAACTTCGCGGTGCGCTCCACTGCGGTGTAATTGTACAGCCGATTGGCATCCGGATCAGCCACCGCCCAGCCATTTTTAACCAGCCATTCGGCCAGATTGTCTGCCCCGGCATGGCATATTGCGATCAGACGATCATAGGTATCACGAAGATCACCCTGCCAGGCTTCGCAGGCGACCTCCCTGCCCCGTAGCAAACTGGAAAGTGCAACTATCGCCTGCTGACCGCAGGGCCATGGTGTTCCGTCCGGTTTGCGGCACATTTGGTTGGCCTCTACCGCATCGACCCCGTAGAGACGATAGCGGGTATCGTTAATTTGCAGGGTGTCCGCATCAATCACTGCTGCGGGCCCTTTATGCAGATCCGTCTCAAACACAGGTGCGATGGCTAGCCCTCCAGCGATCACGACAAGGGCCATGACCGCATATTTGAGAGAGACGATCATACGCATGATGCCACCTCCTTTGATCCGGCCTCGGTTACGGTATCGAGCTTCGCCAAGAGATAGTCGGCAGATTTTGACGCCTGGCTGGCCGCACGCACGATGGCGCGATTATCCTCGCGCAGGACCTGAAGCCATGAGGCGAGATAATCGGCATGCCGGACGGTCGGAACGATACCGAGCGATGCACAGAGAAATGCCGCTGACATTTCAGCGACCAGTTCCTCGAACGCATATTTTTTTGATCCGAACGATCCGCTTTGATCACGGTTAAGGCGGGTTTTATGGCCAGTGGCATGACTGCATTCATGCAAGGCTGTGCGATGCCAGTTAATCGGCTCGAAATAGGCTTGGGGTGGCGGCACCCGGACATAATCGTCATCCGGACTGTAAAATGCCCGGCGTCCGCCGATCCGGAAGTCGATACCCGATGCCCGGATCAGTTCCTCGGCCTTCGGCTCGATCAGGCTTGTATCGGGCGGGATCGATTGTACGGTTACATCCTTCGGCAACCCTTCGCACTGGTCGAGATTGAAGACCGTGAAACGTTTGAGGAAGGGAATGGCCCGCGGGTCTTTGCTGGCATCTGATGTGAACTGCCCCGACTTTTTACCTTCACCCGGAATGAACCGGCTGGCATAGACAACCGTGATACCGCGTTCTCCCTTTCGTACAGTGCCGCCAAGCTTGAGTGCCTGTCGGAAGGTCAGCCAGCTTTGCGATGAATACCCGGCTTCGAACACAGCCCCCCAGAGGATCAGGACATTGATGCCGGAATAAGTACGTTCAGTCGCGGCATTTTGCGGCAATCCGAGCGAGGCGCTTGCCGATGGACTGCCCCAGGGCTGAACCCAGGGAAAGGTTCCCTGTTCAAGCTGGGCAATGATTTTATCGGTGATGTCCTGATAGAGATTGGAGCGGGTATATTTTCCCGTTTTGCGATTATAAGCTGTCATGGTCGTTCTCCACGACAGGCCGGTCAAAAGCCTTTCTCTTGACCTGACAAACCTGTCGCAGAGGTGTTTGCCCACTCTGGCTCTTGACCGGCTGACCTCCTTCATGACAGCCCGCTCCCACCTTGCAGAATGTCCAGATACCCGCCATGGACCAGCCTGTCGGCGCCGCGCAATAGGCGTTGAACGCGGGTCCTCAGGAACCCTGCCGACCAGTCTTCGGCAACAGTTCGGTGACCATAAAGCACTTCGGCGATTTCCCGGTGGGAAGCACCGGCCTGCCGCCCATCCCAGGCCTGGAGCATCATTTTCCAGCGCGGTGCGCGTCGTTCGACGGGATACAGGGCGTTTGGAAATCGTCCGAAGCGATAAAATGCATGAAACCGTTGCAAGGCAAGCGCCTGCTCTTTCAGGCGCTTCATACCGGAAATGATAAATCGCAAACGGACTGGTCCCTCGAGAAGGGTGCCTTCGGCAATCACTATTTGAAGATGACGGTATTGGTCGCTCAGCAGCAAGTGCTGACGATGGTTTTGCGCAACAAAAAGGGTAGATGCGGTGCCAAACCTGGAAATGTCGAATAAGTCGACTTCGTCCTTTAACTCGGTACGTAATGCATGTGCAACCAAAACGAAGGGATTGATATTCGGCAACCAGATGACTGTATCGGTCTTCCGGTCGGCAAAACATGACATGCCATGGGATCAATTTCTGATTGCAGCGTGATCGGACTATCCTTGACTTAAGCATCACGGGTTTATCGACGAGAAAAGCGCATTCCCCTAAATGACTGGAAAGGTCTCTATTCCTCTTAAGCCATTGCCATGCCCATCCGGCCCTGTCCAAAGCATGAAAGCCATCATAGACAACAGGATCCGTCGAATTACGGGGATGAATCTCTTGTGATTTTGCAGGCAAACCATTCATGTGGTGTGCCTCCTTCAATCAGCCACTGTGCAAAATGAAGATGCTTGATGGACGTAAAATACCGGCAAGCATTATCGATAAATATCGATAAGAGCGGAGCATGATGCTTTCGAAATTCAGGCATCAATTACAAAATGTGGTTGTAATCTGCTCTTATTTTACATCAGGAACAACCAACCTTCAGAACCGTCACATTTCGGCCATTTTGCACCGCAAAATAAACTTTCAATCAAAAGTTTAAAAACTCAAAGAAAAGACCCGCAAGTTGAATAAACTCCCTTGGGAAGTCTCGAAATGGTCGACACTGAAATTTGGGATTTCGGCTCAGGAATCCCCACCAAACATCTAAGGTTCCTTCATCACAAAACCGTTGGAGAGCTGTTTATCTGTCGTTGCGATATCTCTACTTGCGACGGACTCATTCTTGGCACAGCCCAACCCTGTGTTGCACTCCATGAGGGAGACCCTACCCTGTTACGCTACAATTCTGCCCGGAGGAATTATCGTCTCAAGGTTCGATGCGGTCACATCCACATCAGTAATGCAAACTCTCTTGCAGAACTCAGCTGGTCAACACCACAAAGAATATTGGTTGTGGCAATGAGCACCAAGTTTATTGAAGAAAATGTGGCTTCTGCCTTTTCCGGCAATATTCCCTCTTTGCCATCGCGCTTGGCCATTCGAAACGACTGGCTTCTCGAATTACTGTTGTATATGCGGAAATCTCTCGGAGAACCGGCTCACTGCGATAGTGCGTGCCTCGAACTATTAGGGGCATCTCTGGTTATCAAGTTATACGAGATATTCGGAAAGAGACGCCTATATCAACCTTCTATCATTACGGGAGGGCTTGGTTCTGTGCGTGAGAAGAACATTAAAGTTTATATAGAACATCATCTGACTGAAAACATTCGACTGGATGATCTTGCTAACGCGGTTGATCTGAGCACTGATTACTTCAGGAAGGCATTCAAACAGAGTTTTGGTAAGTCACCCTGGCGCTATATCCGGGAAAGACGGATAAGTCGGGCTAAAGAAATGCTGATAAAGCACGATCAATCAATCACAGAAATTGCCCTGAACCTTCAGTTCTCAAGCCATTCGCACTTTACGGATACCTTTCATCAGATAACGGGAATCTCTCCTTCAAAGTTCAGAGATCACAACAGCAGATGAAATTTGTGATTTGACGCCCAATTTATCTAAAGCTAGAAATTGAAAAATGCCAACGCAAGAGACCCTACGGCGGCAATCAGCAGAACCCTGACGATCCCCCAATGAAAACCCAGCAACATGATGCCGCACAAAGCTGAAATTCCAAATGCGAGTAGATCAATTGACGCCATTTCAGGTAGCCAGAAATTGAAAATTCCGGCTTCATATCTCGACACATTCTTAAAGAATACGTGAAGTGCGAACCAGATCGCGAGGTTTAGGATAACCCCAACGACCGCAGATGTGATCATGGCAAGCGCATTTTTAAGCCTCGGCCGGGATGCGATCCAGTCGATATAAGGGGCGCCAGCGAATATCCAGAGAAAGCAGGGAGCGAAGGTAACCCAGACCGTAAGAGCAGCCCCGAGAAGCCCGGAAATCATTCCACCTTCACGATAGGCAGCCAGGAACCCGACAAATTCTGTCACCAGAATAAGCGGCCCCGGCGTTGTTTCGGCTAGGCCAAGCCCGTCCATCATTTCACCGGGCAACAGCCAGCCAAAACTGTTCACCACATCCTGTGCCATATAGGCGAGAACCGCATAGGCTCCACCAAAGGTTACGACAGCCAGTTTGGAGAAAAACATCCCGAGCTCAGGCAAAACCGCCGATTGGCTGAGCCCAAAGGCAGCCAAAACCGGAATCCACCAGATCAGCCCCCAAATCACGATGGTCTGCAGTGTTCCCGAAAACGACAGGGTGGATGGCGTGCTATCGTGGTCCGCTTTCGGGGCATGACCGCCAGGAAGCCCGGCCTTACTTCTTCAAGGTAAATTCTCGGCCTCTCGAATCCGTTGCTGTGCTTCATCTCCTCGATGATGTGCAGCAAGATGATGGTTGCACCGCTTAGGCGTGCCAGCACCGCAGCGTGGTGGAGGACCAAATTGGCGGTAGAACTTCCGTCGAGCGGAACCAGCAGTCTTAAGTACATGAATGTCTCCAGTTATCAAAGTAGATGGGGTGTCGAATAGATATTGCGCATACCGTGCCGCAATAGCGGGAGAGGTATTCGCTTATTCAGCTGCGTACATATTCCCCCGGGGCATCGCAAATAGTGGGGTATCCATTGGATTCAGCTTCCATGAGCGGAGGCGCAACACCTTCACCGGAACGCTCTCGAAGCCACGCCGACCATGCTGGCCACCATGAACCTGGATGCGTCTGTGCCATGGCTTGCCGCTCATCCGGCGCCATGTACCCTTCATTCAGGGCGCGCGTATGGATTTGATACTGACGCTTGCCACGGCCAGGTTCGCTCACGATGCCGCCGTTGTGCCCGCCTGTGGCCAGTACAAAGGTCAGTTCGGCTGAAGACAGGAGATGCAGCTTGTAGACGGAGCGCCACGGCGCAATATGATAGGAGGCAGTGCCGACGCAAAACATCGGTACGGTGATGCTTCCTACTGAAACCGGACGACCCAGGACGGGATAGCGCCCTGCGCTGAGATCGTTATTCAGGTAAAGGCGTCGGAGATTGAATAGCCCCTGGAATTGTAGACACCCGGTTTGATCAGATTTTTCGTCTTTCGAATTCGACGGGTGACAACATCCCGTTGGTACTATGTTTGCGCTT
>NZ_PAQR01000048.1 GCF_002709775.1 Thalassospira sp. | reverse complement strand
CGGTCCGGTCTTCCTTGCGCGTGCCGGTGTCGCGCACCAAACGCATCAGATCGAGATATTGCTGCATGCTGGTCCTTGCATTTTTGGAATCGCTTTCGTCGCAGCATAGTCAGGTCGGAACGCCTCGGCAAGCAGTGCGGGGTCTCGTGTGAAAGCCTGATTAAAATCCGTAAGGTCGCGAAATGTTCCCGCGAAAATCAAAAAAAGATTTCCCGATTCCCCTTGTGAAACGGGGACCATTTGCCCTATATAGGGGCTGTCGGGGCAACCCGGCTACGGCGCTAAACTGCGTGACAGAATAGGCTTTACGGACCCGGGGGCGGTACCCGGCGGCTCCACCAAATTTATCGGTTGTCCGACTCAGGCAATCTTCGTGGGGCCGAAATAGGATCGACGTGAGCAGTAAAAGTCAATGTGGGCGCTCGGCATGGTACCACCGCATCGGGCCAATGTTTGTAAATGCAAACGACAACAATGCTCCGGTTGCTGCTGCCGCCTAAGCGGTACTAGCACCAAAGCGAAATTCCGGTTGCCGGGAGCGGTAATTTGGTGGGGGACGGGGCACCTAGCAACAGAACGCCCCACTCTTGTATTTCTTTCCCGCTTCGTTATGAATAGAGTCATTATCAAACGCGCCAAGCTGTAATTGGTGCGCTAAGATGCCATATGACAATGACGGAACGCGCCGGAGATCCCCGGTGGTTTCGCCAGACACAGGATTACTGATGCAAGAACCGGAAGAATTCCGTTACGATCTTATGGTCGACCAGGCGCTGCGCGGTGTGGTGAAAGACATCCTCGCGCGCGTTGCCGAAGAGGGCCTTTTCGGAGAGCATCACTATTACATCACCTTCCAGACCAACCATCCCGGTGTGGCCCTGCCTGAAAGTCAGCGCAAGGCGCATCCCGACAACATCACGGTTGTCCTGCAGCACCGGTTCTGGGATCTGAAATCCGAAGATGATCACTTCTCGGTGGGTATGAGCTTTGATGGCATGCCGACCACGGTTGTTGTGCCGTTTGATGCGATGCTGGCCTTTGTCGATCCGTCTGCCAACTTCATGCTGACATTCAGCGTCGAAGAAGAAATGGATGACGAAGATTTCGACTATGATGAAGATGACGATCTTGATGCTGATCTGATCGAAGACGAAGAGGGTGCACCGACACTGGTCGCCGAACCGTCCAAGGCGCGTAAAAAGCCCAAGCCGGATGCCAATGAAACCGGCGAGGTCATCGCACTTGATGCGTTCCGAAAGAAATAAGCGTTTTTAAGGGTGGATGTATTCCACCCTTTTTCTTTGCCTGAACTCCAATGATGTTTCCCGCGTCCGGGGTTTGGCGTCTTAAGCTAATGTATCGTGGCAATTTGATACGATTGGCGCTAAAACCAGCCACACAAAGAACAAACCCACCTTGTTTTTGAGAGAGACGAGAACCTTCCCATGAGTGATTTTGTCTATAAACCCATGTTTGATCAGGGTAAGGACACGACCCCTTACCGCAAGATCGGGGACGAGGGCGTTTCGACCGTTGACGTCAATGGCGAGACCTATTTGAAAGTCGAATCTGAGGCGATTGAAAAGCTGACCCTTCAGGCTTTCTTTGATTGCTCGCACCTGCTGCGTCCGGGGCACCTCGAACAGTTGCGCAAAATCCTTGATGACGAAGAGGCGACCGCCAACGACAAGTTCGTGGCGATGGATCTTTTGAAAAACGCCTCCATCGCATCGGGTGGCGTTCTGCCGATGTGTCAGGACACGGGGACTGCCATCATCATGGGCAAACGTGGTGGCAAGGTCATCACCGATGGTTCCGATGAAGAAGCCCTGTCGAAGGGCGTCTGGCAGGCCTATCAGAAACACAATCTGCGTTTCTCGCAGGTTTCGCCGAAAAACATGTTCGAGGAAAAGAACACCGGCTCGAACCTTCCGGCACAGATTGACCTCTATGCGACCAAGGGCGATGAATACAAATTCATGTTCATGGCCAAGGGCGGCGGGTCTGCCAACAAGACATTCCTGTTCCAGCAGACCAAGGCGCTTCTGAACCCGGAAAGCCTGCGCAAGTTTTTGGATGAGAAAATCCGTACGCTCGGCACCTCGGCATGCCCGCCCTACCATCTGGCGGTTGTCATCGGTGGTACGTCTGCTGAGGCGTGCCTGAAGACCGTGAAAATGGCATCAGCCCGTTACTACGATAACCTGCCGACCGAAGGCGGTGATCATGGTCAGGCCTATCGCGATCTTGAATGGGAACAGAAGATCCTTGAGATGACCCGTGAAATGGGCATTGGCGCGCAGTTCGGTGGCAAGTATTTCTGCCACGATGTGCGTGTGATCCGTCTGCCGCGTCACGGGGCAAGCTGCCCGGTTGGCCTGGGCGTGTCGTGCTCTGCCGACCGTCAGATTCTCGGCAAGATCAACAAGGACGGTATCTTTATCGAGGATCTCGAACACGATCCGGCGAAATACCTTCCGCATGTTACCGACGAGCATCTTGATGACGAAGTGGTAAAGGTTGACCTCAACCGTCCGATGGATGAAATCCGCAAGCAGCTGTCGCAATATCCGGTCAAGACCCGTCTGTCGCTGACCGGTACTGTGATTGTGGCGCGCGACATCGCACACGCCAAGATCAAGGAACGCCTTGATGCCGGCGAAGAGATGCCGGAATACCTTAAAAATCATCCGGTCTATTATGCAGGCCCGGCCAAGACGCCCGAAGGCATGCCGTCCGGTTCGTTCGGTCCGACCACGGCCGGTCGTATGGATGCCTATGTCGAACAGTTCCAGGCCGCTGGTGGTTCGTTCGTCATGTTGGCCAAGGGCAACCGTTCCAAGGCGGTCAAGGATGCCTGCCAGAAATATGGTGGCTTCTATCTTGGCTCCATCGGTGGTCCGGCAGCCCGTCTGGCGCAGGATTGCATCAAGAAGGTCGAAGTTCACGAGTATCCGGAACTTGGCATGGAAGCCGTCTGGAAGATCGAAGTCGAAGACTTCCCGGCCTTCATCGTCATTGATGACAAGGGCAATGATTTCTTCGCCGAATTCGGCATCTGATCAGAAATCACAGCGATTAAAACCGAAACGGCGCAGGGGAAACCTTGCGCCGTTTTTCGTTGCGCATCCTGGGGCGCATAGCAGGCTCTACGTCAAAGGGGTTGCCGTCTTCGCAGATGCGTGATGGAATTCAGGATCAATAGCCCCAAAATCAAACCCTTACTGGATACCCTGTTATGTCTGAAACTTCCGCGCTCTCTGCCACCGGTGCGACGGAAAGCCGACTGGTTGGTGTGACCGCCGCCCTTGCGACGGTTTGCATCTGGGCCGGTTGGCTGATTGCCACCCGCTATGCCATGACATCAAGCTTTACTGCTGTTGATATTGGTCTGATGCGTTTTGTTGTGCCTTTTGTTCTGCTTGCCCCGATCTGGATCAGAAAAGGCATTTGGCCCAAGGGCCTTTCATTGGCCAACGGTCTTTTGATGATCGTCGGGTCCGGCGCGTTCTATACCCTGATGGTTGCAAGCGCCCTGCAATTCGTCCCGGCAAGCCATGTTGGCATTCTTTTACCCGGTGTCATGGCGGTTTGGGCGGTTCTGATTGCGATCCTGCTGTTTGGGGAACGCCCAGGCAAGGTCCGCATGATCGGTTATGCCGCCGTTGTGATTGGTGTTGCTTCGCTTGTGGCGCTTAAGCCAGCCGGTGTGATCAGTGATGACATGCTGATGGGTTATGGCCTTGTTTCGGCCGGGGCCTTCATGTGGGCGTGTTACACCCACGCGATGCGCCAAAGCGGCCTTGGTGCGCTTGAAGCCGCATCCTTTGTCGGGTTCTGGTCATTTGTTGCGATGGCGATCATTGCGCTGTTTACCGGCACCACGATTGGCGATGCCCCGGTGGGCGACATCATGATGCTGCTGACGGCCCAAGGGTTGCTTGCGGGCTGTGTCGCCGTGATTACCTATGGCCTTGCCGTGCGCCATATCGGATCGACCGGCGCATCGGCCTTTGGCGCGATGACACCGGCCCTGACTGCACTTGGCGGGGTGATGCTGCTTTCGGAGCCGGGCAACCTTGCGCTGGTTCTGGCCGTGGTTCTGGTGATCCTTGGCGTTATGACCGCATCAGGCGTGTTTCGCCGTATTCGGGTCTAAGCCGAAACTTCCTATTGCCCGGCGTTCTGACCCGTCAGATGGGCGGTGCGCCGGGCGACCATCCTTGCAAGTGGTGGCCCGAAGGCCAGCACCATGAAAAAGCGTGTCGCCTGCAGAACAAGGATGAAGGACAGATCGACATTCGTGCTGGCTGCGATAATCGCCACCGAATCAAGTCCGCCCGGGCTGGTCGCGAGATACGCAGTAAGCGGATCGACATCCATAAACACCACCAGCAGCGCTGAAATCCCGGCACAGAATCCGATCAGAACAAAGATCGAGAGCAGGATTTTCGGAAGCGCATGTGCTGCATGACGCAGAACCGGAGGGGTAAATTTCAATCCGATCACCCAGCCGATCATGGCGTAGGTCAGCCCCAGAAACCATTCCGGCAACACCACATCCAAAACGCCACTGACATGCAGGATCATGGTGACAATGATCGGCACCAGAAGCGGTCCGGATGGCAGGCGTGATATCTGCCCGACGTAACAACAGACCACCGTCAGCCCAAGCGTAATGGCAAAAACCCACCCGTCAAAGGCCGGGAACCAGTCATGTGGTCCCATGGAGGCCAGCATTTCCGGATCGACCCAGAAATTGGCGACACTTGATGCCACGCCGACCACGATTACGACGCGGACATATTGCATGAAGGCGACAAGCCTGGCATCGGCGCCAAAGGCATCAGCCATGATCACCATGGCGGACGCAGCCCCCGGCGTTGATCCCCAAATGCCAGCTGTGCCCGGCAGGACCTGTTTGATGCACAGGATCCAGCCCAGAAAACTGCTGGCAAGAAGGGTGACGCCGGTAATGCCAAGGATCATCGGCCAGTCGGAGGCAAAGGATGTCAGGATGCCGATCGTCATTGATCCGCCAATCATCACGCCGAGTACCGCTTGCGCACCAAGGTAAAGCGGCTTGGGTGCGGCAATGGTCGCCCCATTCGTTCCCATCAGGATGCCAATGATCATCGGTCCGACCAGAAGGGATGCCGGAACCTGCCAGTGATGGAGCAGTACGGAAAACACTACCGAAACCGAAATCAGCAAAAGCCACTGAACCGGTTTTGGAAGACGGCCAAGCCGTTCTTTGGGCGGATTTGTCGGTAACGGATCTTGTTCTGAGGACACGATTGGGGCCTTTGTCGTGAATGTCAGGCATCTGATCGCGGGTGGCGCGATTGGATATTCGTTTGGCACATGTGGAGCGTGCCATGGTGGGGAACGCCAGTATAGCGGCGTCGCGCGCTGGATGCGAGTATTTGCATGGTTCCAATCGATTATGGGCATATCGAACTTGGAGTGGGGCGGCAGGTTCTGTATGACGGATGGAAACATCCGGCAGTCAAAAGGGACCCTGTTGTGAGCACCGATCCAATCACTTTCCAGTTTGATGGCGATGAAAAGGCCGATCACACCATCGTTCTGGCCCACGGGGCCGGGGCGGCGATGGACAGCCCGTTCATGAACGAAATGGCGGCTGAATTGACCAAGGCGGGCCTGCGCGTTGCGCGGTTTGAATTTCCCTATATGGCCAAACGCCGGATTGATGGCAAAAAGCGCGGCCCGGACCGTGCGCCGGTATTGATTGAGTATTATGGCGAGGTCGTTCGCCAGCTTGGCAGACCCGAAAAGCTGATCATCGGGGGTAAGTCCATGGGCGGGCGGATTGCCAGCATGGTTGCGGATGATCTGGGTGTCGCAGGGCTCGCCTGCCTTGGCTATCCGTTCCATCCGCCCGGCAAGCCCGAAAACCTGCGCACAGAGCATCTCAAGACCCTTAAAACGCCAAGCCTGATTTGCCATGGCACGCGCGATCCGTTTGGCAAACCGGACGAGATTGCAGGGTATGAGTTATCGGATCGTATCACGCTTCATTGGGTTGAAGACGGAGAACATGATTTCAAGCCGCGCAAAAGCTCCGGACGCACCCAAAGCCAGAACATTGCGGATGCGGCGGCGGCTATATCCCTGTTTGCAAAGACACTTGCATAGACAAACGGCCCGCCATCGTGACGGGCCGTTGATTTAAGGTGCGTGGGGCTTTGGGGCGCGAGGGGGATCAGACCATTGCGCCTTCGCCGGTTTCCTTGAACTGCTGGGCGAATTCGGGGGAAAGTTCGGCGGTCGGGCTTGCGATATCGATACGCACGCCATTGGGGTCAAGCAGGGCAAAGTGACGCTGCCCCCATGGTTCATCACGCAGATCGACGGCGAATTCGAAACCGGCGTTGCGCAGTTCTTCCGCTGCATCACGGGCTTCTTCGACTTCGAGTGTCAGAACGGTACCCTCGCCGATGGTGGCGGCCTGGAAGATGGGCGGTTGGGTTTCGTGGCCCGGTTTCATCAGGCCAAGCTGAACCGATGGTGCGGTCGACCAGACAAGCTGGCAGTACCAGTCACCGTCAAAGACCGGTGTGAAACCAAGCTTTTTATAGAAGGCGCGGCTTTGGGTGAATTTTTCGGTGATGATGATCTGATAGGCGTTGGTCACTTTCATCGTCATGCTCCTGACGTTGGGGGTAATTCCTGTCCCTGTTTTGTTATGGTTGCACATCCCTCCTGACAGGAGCCTGTCAGGAGCGGTATGATAATTTTCGGGGCAGGATGACGAAGGAGTGATCATGAGACGGGCCGACCGACTATTTCGCCTTGTGCAAATCTTGCGCCGCCGGAAACTGTGCCGCGCATGTGACTTGGCCGAGGAACTGGAAGTTTCCGAACGCACCATTTACCGCGATATTCGCGACCTTGCCGCATCGGGTGTCCCGGTCGAGGGGGAGGCGGGCGTTGGATATATCCTGCGCGATGGCTATGACCTGCCGCCATTGATGTTTGATGCCGACGAGATCGAGGCACTTGTCGTTGCCGCGCGCATGGTTCAAAGCTGGACCGATCCGCAAATGGCGCGTGCGGCGGGCGATGCCCTGACCAAGATCGAGGCGGTATTGCCGGAAAAAATTCGCGGACTTGTCGGCGGTGTGCCGATTGCGGTGGCCGAAATCGCCCAGGAACCGATCGCCATTTCGATGCCCGACCTCAGACGTGCCATTCGCGAACGGTTTCTGATCGATATCGATTACACCGATGCCAAGGGTGACAATACCCGCCGCCGGGTCTGGCCATTGGGCATGCTGTTTTTTGGCAGCACGTGGCTTTTGGCCTGCTGGTGCGAGTTGCGCGAAGCCTTTCGCGTTTTCCGCGCTGATCGTATTGCCGCGATGGATATATCCACTTCACGCTTCAGACCGGTTCCGGGACGGTCGCTTCGTGATTATCTGATTTCCGAAGGTGTCGAGGGCGAGATACTCAATGGCATCGGTCGATAACGAATTTGTCCTGATGGTCGCCGAACTTCTCGCCCCATTGGGCGTGATCCGTCCAAAGCGGATGTTTGGCGGCTTCGGGCTTTATTGCGACGGGATGTTCTTTGCGATCATTTATGATGACGTCGTGTATCTGAAGGGGGATGCGCAAACCAAGGACCGCTTTGATGCGATGGGGATGGCGCCGTTTGCCGTGCCGTCGGGCAGGCCGATGACGCTGTCTTATTTCGAAGTGCCCGGTGATTGGCTTGATGACGAGGATCAGCTGCTTGAGTTTGCCCAAATGGCACTTGGGGTAGCGCATCGGGCGCAAGCCGCGAAAAACAAACCGAAGAAAGCCAAACGAAAAACGGCCTTTGATGGTGAAACGCCATAGGTTTTATGCGTTCGGTCGATCTTTATGTGCCCTGCACAAACAGGGATGTTCCCGGGCACATTTTCTGTGTAGTATTTTTGAAGGATAAAGAACGCATTAGGTCTCTGAAACGTGGCAGCCGGTAGTTTCTGGCAAGGTTTTGCCGATACGCTTAAAATTCGCACAGACAAGCCGGAACTGGTTCGCGCGCAGGTCAGTGCGCTGTCGCGTCAGATCCCCGTTCTTTACATGCTGCTTCTGGCCAATGCAGTCGCCCTTGCCTACACCCATTATGGCTCCGCCCCCGATTGGATGACGATCCATTCGGTGATTGTTCTTGGTGCGATTTGTATTTTTCGTGCCATTGCCTGGGACCGTGCAAAGGTCGATGTCGACAATGTCGAGGCCTGCATAAGGCATCTCAAGCGGATCCGGGTTCTGGCCGTGATGATCGCGGTGCTATTTACCGCGTGGGCGATCACGATGTTTGGCTATGGCGATGCCTTTCAGCGCGGCCACGTTGCCTATTTCATTTCGATAACGGTTGTTGGCTGTATCTTCTGTCTGGTGAACTTCCCGCCTGCGGCCATGCTTGTGGTGGCGATTGTGCTGGGCACTTTCGTTGTCTTTTTCGGATCAAGCGGGAACGAGGTCTATGTTGCGATTGCGGTGAATATGGCGCTGGTTTCGGTGATGATCATTCAGATCATCCGAAGCTTCTATGCCAATTTCTCCGGCCTGATCGAAACCCAGAATGACCTTGAAGTTCAGCACAAGGCGATGATCGAACTTTCACGCCAGAACGAGGCTCTGGCACTTGTTGATCCGCTGACCGGGCTATCCAACCGGCGTGCCTTCTTTTCCGTTCTGGAAGACACGGTGAACGCCGCAAAGGAGAAAGAGACATTCGCCGTTGCGATGATCGACCTTGACGGGTTCAAGCCGGTTAATGACGTGCATGGCCATCCGTCCGGTGATGAATTGTTGGAACAGGCCGGCAAGCGGCTTCGCAAGATCGTTGGACCCGATACGCTTCTGGCGCGCTTGGGCGGGGACGAGTTCGGCTTGTTGCTTAAGGGCTATGACGATGCACTCAAGCTGATGGCGCTGGGCAAGAAGCTGTGTGATGACCTTAATCGGCCGTTCATGTTGAATGGTGTGACGGTGCAGGTATCTGCATCGCTTGGCTTTGCGACCTATCCGGCGGTGGCACGCAGCCCGAATGGCTTGTTCGAGCGGGCCGACTTTGCGCTTTATCACGCCAAGAAGAACGCCCGCGGCGAGGCGGTTTTGTTCGCTGCCCACCACGAAACCCTGATCTGTCATGACTCCCAGATCGAACAGGCGCTTCGCAAGGCGGACCTGTCATCTGAGCTCAGCCTGCATTACCAGCCGATTTTTGATATTCAATCGGGCGAGGTCAGCTCGCTTGAAGCGCTGGCGCGGTGGGACAGTGTCCTGATGGGGCAGGTCTCGCCGGGGACGTTTTTCCCGGTTGCCGAAAAAACCGGTCAGGTCAGCTTCCTGACCCGGGTGTTATTTGAAAAACTGATGGTCGATATGCAGGACTGGCCGGAAAAACTGCCGGTGTCGTTTAACCTTTCGGCCCGCGATATCGTTTTGTCTGACACGGTGGAGTGGCTGATTGACGAGATCAAAACGCACAACATCGACCCCGGACGCTTGACCTTTGAGGTAACGGAAACCGCATTCCTGCGCGATTTTGAGGCGGCACGAACCAGCATCCGTTATTTGCGCGAGCATGGTGCACGCATTGCCCTTGATGATTTCGGGATTGGTTATTCGAGCCTCAGATATGTTCACGAGCTTGAATTCGATGTGCTCAAGGTCGATCGCAGTTTCGTCGCCCCGCTTTCCCATAACGAACGCAGCCGCCGTATCGTCAAGACCGTGATTGATATGTGCCAGAACCTTGGCATTGATTGCGTGCTTGAAGGGATCGAGACCGAATGCCAGCGCGATGCCCTGATCACGTTGGGCGGGCGATTGATGCAGGGCTATTTCTTTGCCATGCCCCAGCGTGAAGTGAAGCTTGATGCGCTGGGCGAGGGGACAAAGCCCTCCTGACCCCAAATATCCTCAAGTTGAAATGCGCCAAGGCGCGACTCGGTTAATATTCCCGCAACCAGATGGCGTTACTCTGTTCAAAGCGGGAATGGTATCTGGACGATTTTGCAAAGCCACCAGTCCCGAATTCAGGCGGGAACGGGGCCCATCACCATGTCGTCGCAGACAGAGATTTTGCAAAATTCCGCAATGGCCATCACGGGCGAGATTGATCTTGCCCCGGAAATCCGTACCCGTCTGCGCGATCTGATTGACAGTCTTCCCGATCAACCGGCCCGCCTTCGCGTGTTGGGCCATGTTCTGCTTGATCTTGGTCTTTCGGAACTCGCGCTTAATGCTTTTGGTCGTGCGCTTCTGATTGATGATCTTGATGGGGCGACCCATCTTGGCCTGACGCGGGTGTATATCCAGTCCGGACGCCGCGATCTTGGCCTTGAACATCTTGAAATTGCGATCAGCCTGCGTCCTGATGCACGGGAACTGCGAGTTCTTGCCGCTGACCTTCTGGGATGCCGCGACAAGATGCGTGCCCTTGATCAGTTGGGCAGCGTCCTTGCCGCCGAGCCCGATCACGCAGGTGCGCGCAAGGGCCTTGCCAATCTGGTGCGTACTGTCATCGCAAGCCGGATGCAGACCAGCCCACAGCAAACCGCAACTGTTCGTTCGGAAATGGTTTCAGATCATCGACAGGTGGTATGGGGGGATGTCGAGCCGTTTGGCGACCTTGTGCAATCCAGTATCGGTCGGGCTCGTTACGTTTCCTGATCAGGTTCACCCGAAAGGGCGGCCGGAATTTGTGCCGATTGCAATGAGACAATCGTGAAATCATCGCCAAGCTTTGCCGGTGCACGGTCCATGAACTGATCTGCGATCTGTGCTGCCAGATCAATATCCGCCCCACCTTCAAGCACCGTATCCTGCAACATCGAAAGAAGGCGCTCCTCGCTCAGGAACTGGCCGTCATCAAGCGTGGTTTCAATCAGCGCGTCGCTGTAAAGCAGCAGGAAGCTGTCTTTGTTGAAAGGCACTTCACGTGTTTCGTAACGCGCATCGCGAATAACCCCAAGCGGTACACCAGACCCATCAAGATATTGGGCATCACCCGTGATGCTATTACCCAGAAGCGGGGCTGTGCAGGCTGCACTGGCATAGGAAAAGACGTTCTTTTGCCGATCAACGATGCCATAAAGCATGGTTGCATATTGCCCGATCGGCAGAAGCCCCTTGAGGTGGCGGTTAAGCACCTCAAGATATTCACCGGGCATCTGATCATGGAGCTGTTCCGACCAGATCAGGGAATGCAGGCGGAAGGTGTTTAACGCAGCGCCCAGCCCGTGACCGGCGAAATCAACGATATAAACGCCCAGCCTGTGCGCATCGATCGGCACCAGCCCCCACATATCACCGCCCAGTTCGGAAGACATCTGGAAGGTCGCACTGATCCGCATGCCGTAATCATGGCCAACACCACGATAATGTTCTGCGGCCGGGTTCAGGTTTTCCTGCATGTTGCGCGCAAGTTCGAGTTCCGACTGCGTGCGTTCCTGATAGGCCTGAAGCTGCTGAACAAGAAGCCGGTTCTCAAGATGGATCTTGGTGCGCGCGATCAATTCGGCTTTGTTGAGCGGCTTGAGGATAAGGTCGGTCGCGCCATCATCGAAAATACGTGTCCGGCCTTCGTTTTCTTCCAGTGCGGTCTGGGCAATGATTGGTGTTTTCGCATAGGCCGGATCAGCACGCAGAGCCTTGCAAACCGAATAGCCGTCCAGCTTCGGCATGATGATATCAAGAATGATCAGGTCAGGATTGTGTGCCTTGACCTGGGCAAGTGCATCTTCGCCATCCTTGGCAAAGACCAGATTGCTGAACCCGTCCGCGCGTAAATAGGATGCAATGATCTCGCGCGACAACATGGTGTCGTCAGCAATCAGAATTTTGGCATTCTGCGGGATACGAAGCCCGGCTTCCCGGGAGGCGGTAAGGCGATGCTCGATATCCGCAATGTACGCGGCTTCCGGCGCAATAAGCACGCCTTGCTCGTCATCAAATGTCAGTTCAATGGTACGCCCGCCGCGCTGGAATGTGACCGACTGGCAGATGCTTCGGATCAGCGGCAGGCCACGGCCAAAGGTGCTGTCCTTGCGCGTGATGTCGAGCGTTGCTTGTTCGTCTGGCGGGGTAAAGCCGGTTCCCTGATCATTGATCGTAATCACGACCTGACCATTCTTTCTGCGGCGTGCGGTCAGGATAATGGCACGCGTGCCATGGGTGCTTGATGCAAGGCGGCGTTCGGTCTCATCGCCAAGCTCCTTGAAACGGTCCATGGACAGATGCCCGCCGGTATCGAGCTCAAGATTGCCGTGCACCAGCGAATTGGCGAAGGCTTCCTGCACGGCCATTTCGACGGACGGGGCGATTGCATCCCCGATCAGTCCGCGGTGGCGTAGGCTTGTCACGAACTTGCGCGCGACTGGCAGGTGATAGGCACTTCGTGTGGAAAGGCAGACCAGAAGATCGAGCTTTGGCAGTGACTTTCGACCCGTGAGCGGGGCAAGATCGCCAAGGTCGATTTCCGGAAAGCATTCGACAAAGGTGTCGCAGTTAAGCCGGGTCAGGGCGCCAAGCCAGTCACGCCCGATCTGTTGGGGCATCATGCAGACGGAAAAACGCCGCTGGCTGGAAAAATCCTCGGGCGTTTGCCCCGGGGCGTATCTGAAAGATACCTCTTCGGGGTTCTTCCATATGGCGCCACTGGCAATAAGGTCGGCAATGTCTTCCTGCGCAACAGATTGTGCGACAGCAATCAGATGTCTTGGGCGTTGATCATTGCCGACGGGCATTGGCTAGTCTTCCAGTTTGAACAACGTATCAAACCGGGCGACTTCAAGCATGCGCTTGACCTGCCCCTGTGCACCGCGCAAAACGACGGTGGTGTTGGACTTTTCGCCTTCATCCCGTGCCAGCAGCAACATGCCAAGACCGGCGGAATCAATGAAATCGACGCCAGCAATGTTGAGAACAAGCGTGGATGAATCGTGACCGCGGACTTCTTCGATCAGTTTGCGAAAACTCGAATGATCCCCAAATGTGAAGCGGCCGGTCACTTCGACGGTGGTTGTACCATCTGCGATTTCTGTCTTGTAGTTCAAGTCCGGACTCTCCTCAAAGCGTGTGATCCGGGACGAAATCCCGGCCAAGACTATGCTTTTCTTAACGTTAATCTGATTGTGTATGGTTTGGGTAGTGACTGCAATACATGTTAGTAGTTGTGGGAAGAGCAACACTGTCGGTATGCTGACCCACATTGGTATATCGGGATACGAACAAGAAAATGCCAGAGCAGGCACGCATTGTAATTGTTGAAGATACACTGTCGCTGGCGCGCGTGTATCAGGATTACCTGCGTGCCGATGGTCACCTTGTCGATCATGTGGTTAGCGGCACAAACGCCATCGAACGATTGCGTCATGATCCGCCCGATGTCCTTGTTCTTGATCTTATTTTACCTGACATGGACGGGCGCGAGGTTCTCAGGGTTGCTTCACAGATAGCACCGGACTGCAAAATCGTTGTCATCACCGCACATGGATCAATCAATGTCGCTGTCGAGGCGATGCGCGAAGGGGCATGGGATTTCCTTTTGAAGCCCTTTACCGCAGACAAGCTGCGCGACACCGTGGCAAAGGCTGTCAAAGGCGCACCAGCACTTCAGAATGCGCCCGATGCCGTTCCGGAGCTTGCTGACACCGACGAGATGTATTTCGACATCATCGGCGGGTCGGAAAACATGCGCGATATCTATCGCATCATTGAAAATGCGGCACCCAGCCGTGCGACCGTCTTTATCACCGGTGAGTCCGGTACGGGGAAGGAACTCGCCGCTGAGGCGATCCACCGTCGCTCGGAACGATCCAAGGAACCCTTTATTCCGCTTAACTGCGGCGCCATCCCCAAAGACCTGATGGAAAGTGAGATTTTCGGTCACGTCAAAGGGGCGTTTACCGGTGCGGTTTCCGACCGCGAGGGGGCGGCACATCGCGCGGCAGGCGGCACGCTGTTCCTTGATGAGATTTGCGAAATGGACCTTGATCTGCAGACCAAGCTTCTGCGGTTTATTCAGACCGGGTCCTTCCAGAAGGTGGGCGGCAGTTCGATTGAAAAGGTCGATGTGCGCTTTGTCTGTGCGACCAACCGCGATCCGCTTGAAGAAGTCCGCTCCGGTCGCTTTCGTGAAGACCTTTATTATCGCCTGCACGTTATTCCGCTGCATATGCCGCCGCTTCGTGATCGCGACAATGACATCCTGCAGATCGCCAATTTCTATCTTCAACGCTTCACGCGTGAAGAGGGCCGCGACTTTGAACGCTTCAGCCCCGAAGTCTCCGCCCTGTTTGCCCGCTATTCCTGGCCGGGCAATATTCGCCAGTTGCAAAACATCATTCGTAACATCGTTGTCCTGAATAACGGCACCGAGGTGACGCTTTCGATGGTGCCGCGACCGGTTAATAGTGGATCAGAAGGCGACCAGTTCGGATCGGGCACGATTGAAGCCCCGCCTCCCCATCCGGTCGTCTCAAACGAGGCAGGCGGTCCCGGACGCCTGTGGGAAGGCGACCCCGAAGCACTGGCCTTTCTGGCCGGGGCGCGCCAGATGCGCAAGGTGGTCGAAAACCATCACTCCGAACGCAACAGCCATCTTCTTGGCGCCAGCGTTGGTGTCAGTGTCGGATCGGACGACAGTTCCCACCTGTCACCATCGGCCTTGCCGCGTTCTGGTGGGCTCGGTTTTGGTGAAATCAAACCACTCTGGCAGGTCGAAAAACAGGCGATTGAAGAGGCGATTGAACGTTGCGGCGGTTCTATCCCGCGAGCAGCAGACGCGCTTGGCGTTAGCCCATCGACCATTTATCGCAAAAAACAATCCTGGGAAGAGAGCGGTCATTAGACCGTCTTATCAACCTGCCTGTTTCCAGTCCGTCATTGCCTTTTCAAGACGATCCCAATCGCGTTCATGGCCGGGCAGGCCAAAGCGAACCTTGTTCGGGTCATGGTCAAACAGACGCACCAATATGCCCTGCTTGCCCAAGTGATCGGCAAGTGCGTCACAGTCAGATCCTTCGTAGTAACGAAACAGGCTGGTGCCGCCAGTTAGAACGAGTTGGCTGTTTTCCGAGATTATCCGATCAAGGCGTTCTGCATCTGAACTGAGGCGCGCACGAGCGTCTTCTTGCCAGTCCTGATCCAGCAGGGCCGTGGTGCCGACAACAAGGGTGGGGCCGGGGATCGCCCAAGGACCGATGCGGTTTTCAAGGTCTGAGGCAAGATCAACTGCCATCACCGCACAGCCCAGTCGTGCGCCTGCCAGACCAAAGAACTTGCCGAAGGAGCGCAAAATGATGGTGCTTGGCATCTGATCAATCTGCGAACATACCGACTGGTCGGGTTTGCAATCCATGAAGGCCTCATCGACAAGAAGCCAGCAGTTTCGGGCATGGGCCAGCTTGCCGAGTTCGACAATGTCAGACGGGGCAAACAATGCGCCATCCGGGTTGTTGGGATTTACCAGAATAACAACGGCTCCAGGTGCTGCCGCCTGCAGAATGCTTGTTGCATGCGTGATCCGGTCTGCGGGGTCCGTTTGATGGATGTCGCAGTCATACCCCGCACGGCGCCAGCATCTTTCATGCTCGCCATATGTCGGGCCCATCACATTTACTGTTCCTGCCTGCCCACCTGACCGGTCTTTGAGCCAAAACGGGATCGTCTGGATCAGGGCCTGCGTGCCGGGGGCTGCAACCAGATGTGCGGACGTTGGCAGGCCGTAATATTGCTTCGCTGCGGCTTTTAAATCCTCAAGCTCTGAGGTCAGGGGCAGGCGTTGCCAATGGGTGCTGTCGATCTTTGGGACCGGATAGGCGATCGGGTTGATACCGGTCGATAAGTCCAGCCACTCCTTTGCAGGAATGCCGTATCGGTTTGCCGCCCGATCAACCGCACCACCGTGACTGATCGGTGATTGTTCCGTTGGCGGGATGGGTTTGTTTGTCATGGCTTAAGCAAACCTGATTTGAATGCGTTTGTAAGTGGGCACTGCGCGGTTTGATCGATTTTCCGCGCTTGCCATTGCCGGATGCGCTGCGTATCGTCCGGCCATCCTCAATACCGGACATTTTCCCATGATCACACCCCAAAAAGCCACCGACATAGAGGTCTGGCAGAAGCTTAATCCGCAGCTTTCGATTTCGGACGGTGTAATGCCGCGTGCTGATATTGCCGAAATTGGCGCGGATCACGGTGGTTTTGACGGTGGGGCGCTTTCGGACCGGTTCTGGGATGAGGGGTATTTTCTGATCCGTGATGTCTTGCCGATCAATGAGCTGGCGAAGCTGCGCACCGGGATCGAGACACTTGTTGCCAATGGTCTGTCGCCATCGCTGATTTATCTTTATGACGAAGCGTGGGATGTGTTTCGCCGTTTGCGCCCGCTTCTGACCCATTTTCTTGGCGATAGGATCGCGCTTTTGCCGCACTTCTGGGCATGGCAAGTCGACCCGCGCACCGATGGCAGCGGCTGGCCGCCACACCGGGATTATCAGGGGGAAAGTGCGATTGGCGATGATATGCTGATCAGTCTTTCGCTTTGGGTGCCGCTCAGTGATGCGACACCGGACAATGGCTGCATGCATGTTTTGCCGCGCAATTTTGAAAAGCGATACCCGGCACCCGTGACAGAGCCGGGGGAAGTCCGTTTGCAGGATATCCGTGCGCTTCCGGCTAAACCAGGTGCCGTGATGGGATGGCGTCAGGACGTTTATCATTGGGGCGGACACGCAAGCCCGCATGCCGAAGAACCACGGATCAGTCTGTCGCTTGAATTTCAGAATGCTGCCTTTGACCCGCTTGCCGATGAATTGTTGGGGCTAGATCGTCCACCGACATTTTTGAAACGCCTGGCCTTGATTGCCATTCAGTTTGACAAATATCGTCATATGCAATCGATGGATGCGGATACGCTGACATGGGCCCGCGCGGTTGTGGACGCATGTGCAGCCAAGGGCCATATAAAACAGGTGCCGTCGTGACATCGTCGTTGGTCGTGGTTGAGAAAGATGATGGCTGATGGGATATTGGCACCAACAGCACGAAATAAGGTGTGCAGATGGAATTGATTGAGACCGCCCGGTTTGACGAGCTGTGCCAAGCTCTTGGTGCAGAACAGGTATTGATGTTGGTGAATTTGCTTCCGGCTTCTTACGAGGAGGAACGCGTGCGCCTGATGGAGGCGGCCAATAGCAAGGACGCTGATGCCATTCATCGATCTGCCCACGCGATCAAGGGCATGGCCAGAAACATGGCCGCAGGGCAACTTGCCGAGGCGGCACTCGTCCTTGAAAGCTTTGACGGTGATTTCGGTGATCCGCTTTTGGCACAGATCGCAATGCTTGATCAGCTGGTCAGCGATACGGTTGCTGCCATGCAGGCATCCCTTGCCGCCAGATAACTACCATCCCGCCATGGTCGGCGTGGAATTCCTAAATAGGCAGACCTGTCAGGTCTGCCTTTTGCGTCAGATTTTTTTGATTACAGCTCAAATCGTTAGGCTCGAAGTCGGCAAAAAATGGCTTTGGGGAATAGAAAACGCGTCAAATCCCCCTACATGAAATATGGAAGTGCTCCAATTTATCAGCACAAAACACTGAACCAAATACAGTGCCGAGACTGCTTATGACCGTCCAAAAAAGGAGGCAAGAGTGGCGAGCTATAAGAAACTCTCTGGAAATTCCGATCAGGAAACTTCTGCACGTCGTCTGAACGGTGCGCCGACCTATGACAAGTGGCGCCGTGATGATCTTTATCATCTGGCCGCGCAGAAGGGGATCAAGGACCGGGCAAAGATGTCCAATCAGGAATTGGTGGATGCCCTGAAACGAGCGCATTAGGGCAATGCGTGACAGGCCTGTTGTTTTATCTTGATGTTGTAAAGTACCGGTTTCATTCCTGCTGCTGAATTCGTATACAGTGGTATATTGAAGCTCGCCAATCGTGGTAATCCGATCTAGGTGCCACGCGACTAACGTCGCGCTTGAAAATACCCGGCTTTGGCAGTTTTGTAGAATGGTTGTAAATCAAGATCCGCCCGATTGGCTGATCTGACTGTTTGTTAAAGTGAACAGTCACAAAAACAAAAAACAGGAAACTGGTTTGAAGCCCCACGCCGTGCTTTTTCTTTTCGCCCTGCTGCTGGTGCTGGTCAATCCGGCATATCAAGCAAACGCCCATACGACCGAAACCAATCCTGGCGGTTCACCCGTGCGTGTCGCCTTTATCAATCCCGGTTACGGTGATCGGGGTTTCTGGAAAGACGTGCGCGATACCATGCAGGCGGCGGCCGATCAGTTTGGCTATGATCTGCTGGTTTTTGATAGCAACCGCGACAGCAAAATGATGATCGAAAGTGCGCAGAAGGTCTTTGCCCTTGAACCAACACCCGATTACATCATCGCGGTTAACGAGCATCAGCAGGGTACACGCATCGTTCTGGAAGCCGAAGAACGCGGTATTCCCGTGATCATGTTGCTCAATGATCTGACGGACGAGCAGAAAGAGAATTACGGGTATCCCGGCAAGGACATCAAAAACTGGATCCTGTCACTGACCCCGGATAATGAGCGGGCCGGATATGACATCGCCAAGTCCCTGATTGATGGTGCACGCCTTAAAGCCGACAATCAGCAGCCGGGGCCACTTTGCCTTCTGTCGATCGCGGGTGACCGTAACACGCCGGCATCCTTGCAGCGGTTGGACGGTCTTGACCATGCGCTCAGCCGGTTTCCATTGCTTCGTGAGCAACGCCGCCTTGTCGCGAACTGGTCATATGATGAAGCTTATCGGCAGACTGAAAACTGGCTGGATCGAGATGGGTGTGTTGATGCCATCTGGGCGGCAAATGATGATATCGCACTGGGGGCTATTGCAGCGCTTGAAAAGGCCGGACGCAAACCGGGCAAGGATGTATTTGTTGGCGGTTTGAACTGGTCCCCTGATGGCTTGCGCAAAGTTGCGGACGGCGAAATGACAATTACCCATGGCGGGCACTTCTTTGCCGGAGCCTGGGTAATGGTATTGCTTCATGATTACATTCAAGGTGTTGAAATCTTGTCCAAACATCCCGAAATCACATTCAGGATGGAAGCGATCACACGGGACAACATCTCTTATTTCGTTGATATTCTGGGCAGCAGGAATTGGAATAGTCTGGACTTTCACCAGTTCAGTATTGCCAATTCACCGTCAGGGACCGAATATAACTTCGGGTTGCACGGCGGCGTCGCCGATCTTGAGTAAGGCACGATGTTCCGGGGATCGGAACATTAACCGGGGTAACAGTGTTTGGCAGGAAAGCCATCAGAAAAGCGTGACAACGTGCTTGCCAGCATGAAGCTGGGCAGTACCATTGCGGCACGGCAGTTGAAATATTCTCTATTCCTTGCCGTTGCTCTGGGACTGCTGATTGTGGCAATTCGCGGGTATCAGGATTACTACTGGCTTGATGGTGTCTATCAACAGGGCAACCAACGCCTGATTTCATCGAGTGTACCGGTTGCAACGCAGGTGCTGGCCAAACACGACCTTGAATTGGCCGAAGTTATGGCGCGCGGGATGCTCAACAATCGTTCTATCGCGCGCGTCACCCTGACCAACGCCGATGATGGCATCTTCTATGAATTGAAACGCCCGGCTGGCGAAATACCGATATCGCGCTGGGCAGAGAAGATGTTTGCCGGTCTTCAAACCATTACCGTTCCTGTACGCGATCCCGACCGCCAACCTGTCACGACGATCGGCGAGATGGTTGTCGATCTGAACCCGCAGGTCTATGTCGACGCCTATATGACGCGTCTTTCGTGGTCTTTTCTGGCGACGATGGTTCTCGCTGCGGTGATGGCCATGGCCTTTGCCATGATGAGCTACTTTATCTTTTCACGACCGGTCATCAGGCTTGGCAACTATATCGTCAACGCCGACCCGACCGATGAAAGCCGTCCTTTGCAGATGCCACCGGAACATCGCCATGATGACGAGGTGCAGCTGCTGGGCTCCGTAACGGTTGGGCTTTTCGGGATGATCCGTCAGCAGCTTGGCCAGTTGCGCAAGGCGCGCGACGAATTGCAGAACGCAAACATTACGCTGGAAGAACGCGTCAAACAGCGCACGCAAGAACTCAATGAAGCAATGAGCAAGCTTGAAGTGCTCGCGTCCACCGATCCACTGACCGAATTGCCAAACAGGCGTGCCTATCTTGCGCGGCTGGATGAAGCCATTTCGATCTGGCGCCGTCGAGATACGCCTGTATCCGTCATCCTGCTTGATATCGACCGGTTCAAGGCGCTCAATGATACCTATGGTCATCAGGCGGGGGATGCTGTTCTGGTTGCCTTGGCTGAGATGCTGAGAAAGGCTTTGCGTGCAATCGACCTTCCGGCACGTATGGGCGGCGAGGAGTTCGCAGTTCTTTTGCCTGGTGAGGAACTCGAAGGTGCCATGATCCTTGCGGAACGTCTGCGTAAGGAGCTTGAGAAGAGCAGCGTCGATTTTGGCGGCAGCAAACTGAACTTCACGTCGAGCTTCGGTGTGTCCGGTTTGCCGTCCTCTGCCGGGATGGCCGCATTAGACCCGGAAGTCGCCAAACAGTTTGATGCCCTGCGCAAAGCGGAACGTGCCGATATCTCGGGCATCCTCTATTCGCTTGCCGATCAGGCGCTCTACAAGGCCAAGGAAGAAGGCCGAAATCGTTGCCGACTGGCCGATTTCAAGTCACTTTCCGAATTCAAGGAAGTTTTTCCGTTCGACGTCTGACCGTTATCTTCGGCGGACAGTAAGTCGTGTGGGACGGGTCAGTTTCGCCCGTCGTCATTGCCCTGTCGGGAAATCCGGATGTCGCGGTGGATTGAGACACTCATCAACAGGCCGAAGCTGACCAGAATGGTCATCATCACCGTCCCGCCATAGGACACCAGCGGCAACGGCACGCCGACCACCGGGATCAGGCCCATCACCATTGCAATGTTGATAAAGACATAGAGGAAGAAGGTCGAGGTCACACCAATCGCGACCAGGCGCCCGAACTGGTTCTGACAACGCAGCGCAATGACATAGCCATAGGTGATGACCAGCGCATAAAGCCCCAGCAACGCCATGCCACCCACCAGACCGAATTCCTCACCCAGCATGGTAAAGATAAAGTCGGTCTGTTTTTCCGGCAGGAAGTTCAGATGACTTTGCGATCCCAGCATGAAGCCCTTGCCAAACAATCCGCCAGAGCCCAGCGCAATTTTGGACTGGGTGATGTGATAGCCAGCCCCCAGCGGATCATTTTCCGGGTTAAGGAAGGTGAGAACGCGGTTTTTCTGGTATTCGCGCAGGAATTGCCAGCCAATCGGGATCGCGGCAAGCGCACTGCCCAGAACAAGCGCAAACTTCCAGATCCGCACGCCGGCCAGCCAGAAAATAACGCCACCACCGGCAATCAGAAGCAGGGTGGTGCCAAGGTCGGGCTGACGCAACACAAGTGCGGACGGCGCCAGCACCATCAGAATGGGCGGAATCAAAAGCGGGATGCGTCCGACATCCTCTGGCGTCAGGCCATGGAAATAACGGGCAAGGGCCAGCACCAGCGAGATTTTCATCAATTCGGACGGCTGCAACTGGAAGAAACCGAGGTTAATCCAGCGCTGTGCGCCCATGCCGATATCGCCCTTGATCTCCACCCCGATCAGCAAGACGAGTGCTACGAAATAGGAGAAATAGGCAAGCCTCAGCCATATGCGTATGTCTGTGACCGCAATAACGATCATAAGTGCCGCACCAACGGCAAAGCGCATCATCTGGCGTTCCGCCCATGGCTGCAGCGAACCGTTGGCCGCGGAATACAGCATGGCAAAGCCGATCCCCGACAGGGCAGCGATCAACAGCACCAGCGTCCAGTTGAGCAACAGCAACCGGCGGCCGATCGGTACGTAATCGGGATCTTCACCAATACGAAACTTGCCTGATGCCATGGCTTAGCCCTCGTCCTGATTGGTTTGGGCCGTGTTGCGGCGCAGGTTAGCGCTGTTTGGAAGGTCGGCAGCCGAGATGCCCTGACGAGCAGATTGAAGCTCCTGGGCCTTTTGCAAAAGGTCGCGGACAATCGGTCCGGCGACGCTTGAGCCGCCACCACCGTGTTCCACCACCACAGCGCATGCATAGCGCGGATTATCCACTGGCGCAAAGGCGACAAACAGGGCGTGGTCGCGGTATTTCCACGGCAATTCATCGTTATCAAGCACGCCGGTCGTCTGGCGTTCACGCATCGTGATGCGGCGGACCTGACTGGTGCCACTTTTACCAGCCATTTCCATGCCCTTGATGTCAATTCGCGCACGATGGCCCGTACCACGCAATTCGTTGGTCACCCCGTTCATGGCATCGCGCACACGCGCAAGGTTAGCGCGGCTGACCTGAAGTTCGGGGAATTCTTCGGCTTCGCGGCTGGTGACACCTTCGGGCGTGACATTATCGCGCGTCAGGTGCGGGCGAACGGCCTTGCCCGATGCCAGGCGGGCGGTCATGGTGCAAAGCTGTAGCGGCGTTGCCAGCACGTATCCCTGCCCGATAGAGGCAATCAGCGTTTCGCCACCCTGCCAGCGTTTACCAAGCTGGATTTCCTTCCAATCCTTGGTCGGTATCAGCCCGCTGCGTTCATTGGGCAGGTCAATGCCGGTATCTTCGCCAAGGCCAAGCTTGTGCGCCATGGCGGCAATCCGGTCGATGCCGATTTTTTGCGAAATTTCGTAATAATAAACGTCGCAGGAATGCTTGATGGAATCATGCATGTTCATCCAGCCATGACCGCCACGTTTCCAGCAGTGGAAACGCGCATTGCCAAGATCAAGATGACCGTTGCAGAAGAAGCGCTGGTTGGGGGTAATGATCCCTGCTTCCAACCCGGCAAGGGCGACACACATCTTGAAGGTCGATCCCGGCGCATAGGTACCGTTGACCGCCTTGTTCGATAGCGGTGCATAGGGGTTGTTGACCAGACTGTTCCAAAGCTTGTGCGAAATGCCGTTGGTAAAGGCATTCGGGTCATAGGTCGGGTGCGACGAAAGGGCAAGCACCTCGCCATTATGGATGTCCATAACAACGGCAGAAGCACTTTCCTGATCCGACAGGCGCTGGTTGGCAAAGCGCTGCAATTCAAGATCAAGGGTCATGACAACCGTGTTGCCGCTATCACCTTCTTCGCGTTCAAGTTCGCGAATAACGCGGCCCAGCGCATTGACTTCCACCTGACTGGTGCCTGCGGTGCCGCGCAGGGCAAGGTCATAGACCTTTTCAACGCCGCTTTTGCCAATAGTAAAGCCCGGCAGCTCCAGAAGTGGGTCGCCCGTCAGTTCCTTTTCCGACACTGCCGCGACATAGCCCAGCGTATGGGCAAGGTGCGGTCCTTCGGGATAATCACGCGATCGACCGGCATCAATAATCAGGCCGGGAAGGTCCGGCGCATTCACGCCAACGCGGGCAACTTCATCCCATGTCAGATTGTCGCGCACCGTGACCGGTACGAACGAACGTCTGCGTTCAACATCGCGTTCGACGCGTTCAATGGTGTCGGGGCCAAGTTCGATGATCTGATCAAGGATTTCCAATGTGCGGCGAACATCTGGTGTTTGTTCGCGCACGATCATGATGTGATAGTTCTGCCGGTTGACGGCAAGCGGCGCACCAAACCGGTCGGTGACCAGTCCGCGTGGCGGCGGCAACAGGCGGTGCGAAATACGGTTTTCATCGGCCAGTGTCTGATAGCGGTCGCTTTCAAGCACCTGCAGGTAATACATGCGTGCCGCAAGACCCGTTAGCAAAACACCCTTGCCCGCGCCAAGCATCAGGGCGCGTCGGGTAAATAGTCTGAACCGGTCTGAGTCACGATGCCACATGGGCGATGGATACCTGTATTTCGTCGCTGGCCCGAAGGCCGGGTGTTCAAATTCGGGGCCGTTTTATCCCGGTTGGTCGGGGATTAAAACCACCTTGTCCCAGCATAACCGTCAGCTTAGCCAATAGCCGTTGCCAAAACATCAATATCGCGCAGTTTTCCGCCAGCGCAAGTGGCCTTACACATAACGTAGCAGGCTGTTCTGCGCACGTGCCAGAACCCAGGCAACAGTCGGGAACAGCACAGCGGTCAGAACATAGCTGATCAGGGTTGCCTTGATGGGCAAAAGAGCCCCGATCAAGGCCGAACTCAAAAGCCACTGAACCAGAAGGGCCGGGATCGCAACAAGGGCAAAGCCCCACCACATCACGCTGAACGGCTTGTTATGGAAGAAACGTCCCTGGCTTGCCGACCCAGTCTGGACCAGCAACAGAACAAGCGAACTGACACCAAGCGGCAAACCCATCAAAAGGTCCTGCAAAAGGCCAAGCAAAAAGGCAGTAACCCCGGTCAGAAGGTCCGGACGGTTCACCGACCAGTAAAACACGGCCATCAGGGCCAGTGCGGGTGATGCCGTTGATAAAAGCGGCACACTGATTGGCAGAAGGTTGATCAGCAGAAGGACAAAAACACTGAAGGCAGGAAGAAGGCCGCGCGCAATAATGTCCAGTCGTTGCCAGACGCCGGGTTTCACTGGGCTTCCCCTGCCGGATCCGGTGTGGCCGGAACAATACCAACACCGTCAGGAATGTCTGGTGAGACGTCGACGGTGTTTTCATTATTCGCCGATTGGCTTTGCTGGATACGTTCGTTGCTCAGAATACCGTGCAGGCCGTAATCGGCAACGCGCAGATATTCAAGCTGATGGCGGCGGAACATCGGTGCAACCCGAACCGCATTCTCCGAAACCGATGACACAACCCCGATCGGAATACCCGGCGGGAAGGCGCCCCCATGACCGGATGTCAAAATGCGATCGCCCGGGGCGACAGCGGCATCGGCAGTCAGGAAGGTCAGAAGCGGACGGTTTGTGTTATCGCCCGAAAGAAACGCACGGTCGCGCGAATTCTCAACCACGACCGGCACGCGCGAGTTGATGTCGGTAATCAGCAGAACACGCGAAGCTTGATAACCAGCCTCGGCAACGCGGCCAACCAGACCTTCATCGGAAATCACGGCCTGACCCTTGGAAACACCATCACGGGACCCGGCCGAAATCATCACACTGTGGGCATAAGCACCGCCCATATCGGCAATCACGCGCGACGTCACCAGATGCAGTGCAGGCGGGGAGGTGTACCCCGCCAGATCGCGCAGGCGAGCGTTTTCATGCGACAGATTGCGCGCAGCTTGCTGCCAGGCCAGCAGATGCTGGTTTTCACGGCGCAGGCGCTCGTTCTCTTCGTAGAGATGGGCGAGGTTGTAAATTTTGTCGGTCAGCTCATTGATGCTGGCCGCAGGGCGGGAAACGATATTCATGACCGGGGATACGAGATCGGCCGACGCCGCACGAATGCGTTCGATCAGAACGGTATCGGCCTTGCCCAGAAGCATCAGGCCAAAGGCCGAAAAAATCAGCAGTATGAAAGCGAAGCGGTGAAGGGCCGTGCGTAACGGCGAAAAGATACGCTGCTGCGGACCACCATGCTGTGCCAATGTATTCCCCGCGAATTCCCAAAAGGTTGTTCTTCATCCCGTGCGGGATATTCAACCATAACGAAATCACCGAGTCGCGTCCAGTAAGGATACGACCCGGTGATAAAAATTCAAGCCGACCTTGTTTAGTATGCTGTGTGCAGAACGTTACGCAGCATTTTCTTCTCTTCGAGTGCGCGACCGGTACCCAGTGCAACACAGGAAAGAGGATCGTCAGCGATCGAAACCGGAAGGCCGGTCGCATGACGCAGAACATAATCAAGGTTACCAAGCATCGCGCCACCACCGGTCAGGACAATGCCCTTGTCGACGATGTCAGCAGCCAGTTCCGGCGGGGTCTGTTCAAGGGCGACTTTCACCGCCTCGATGATCGCCGATACCGGTTCTGCAAGGCTTTCTGCGATCTGGCGTTCAGAAATCAGAAGTTCTTTCGGAACGCCATTCATCAGGTCACGGCCACGAATTTCAACCGTTGCGCCATCACCGTCATCCGGGGCGCAGGCCGAGCCGATTTCTTTCTTGATGCGTTCCGCGGTGCTTTCACCAACCAGAAGGTTATGGGTGCGACGGATATACGCGATGATCGCTTCGTCCATCTTGTCACCGCCAACACGGACCGAACGTGCATAGACGATACCGCCCAGCGACAGAACGGCAACCTCGGTGGTGCCGCCGCCGATATCAACAACCATGGAGCCGGTCGGCTCGGTCACCGGAAGGCCGGCACCGATTGCCGCAGCCATCGGTTCGTCGATCAACCAGACCTTGCGAGCACCAGCACTTTCAGCACTTTCCTGAATGGCGCGGCGTTCAACAGCGGTCGAACCGGACGGTACGCAGATGATCACTTCCGGGCTCGCGAAGTTGCGGCGGTTGTGAACCTTGCGGATGAAGTGCTTGATCATTTCTTCGGCGATATGGAATTCCGCAATAACGCCGTCACGCAGCGGGCGGATCGCCTGAATGTACCCCGGGGTACGACCGAGCATTTGTTTGGCTTCTTCACCAACCGCAAGGACCTGTTTCTTGCCTTTTTCGTCGGTAATGGCCACCACGGAAGGTTCGTTCAGGACGATGCCCTGCCCGCGTGCGAAAATGAGCGTGTTGGCCGTACCCAAATCGATGGAAAGATCGTTTGAGAACAGGCCGCGTAGTCGTTTAAACATTCCGGATGAGTAGCCTAAGAAGGGTCAAGTAGTGGTGCGGCAGCGCTCTCGCTGGACGTTAACTGGTGGACTTGGATCGAAGCTCCCCTATAATCCAGCCGGCAAACTGATCCATGGCTTACGCCATTATGGAGCCACATCGCGCGAACGCGATGACGCCTTGCTCGGTTGCCGCCAGTGCAAGCGTCCAGGGCGCGGCTAGCGCTACTCTACATTGAGGCGAAGTTGTGGGCAAGCATTGGGGCGCAAGCCACTGGATTAACAAGATTTTCTCGAGATCGCGTGAACTCGCGATTCAAGCGCGAAACAGTATCATCAAAGCCCATCGAAAGACGTCTTAGGCATG
>NZ_PAQR01000047.1 GCF_002709775.1 Thalassospira sp. | reverse complement strand
GTATAGATACGAGTCAGTTGAACCATGTGCCGTCCGTAATCCTGGATTATCTGGTTGGGTTTTCTAGGAGCCGACCGCCATCAGCGACAGGATGAAAAGCAGCAACAGGGCCAAGCCCTGAAGCAAAACGCGCATTTGCATCAGTTTGTTCTGTTTACGCGCATCCTTGCCGCGCGCCATGGAAACGATGCCCATGATCAGAACCCCGGCGACAGCTGCCATCGCAAGCAAAACACCAATCTGTAAAAAACCAGCCATTCCTGTTTCTTCCCTGTTTCTGCCTGCAGACTTATGCCGTTTTTGCGGCTGCGCAATGGTGGTAATGCACCACCGATGATCCCTAATTGCCAGCCGATTGACCTGTCAGGCGGCGACATGCTGCGCCAAACGGACGCAACAGGCAACCAGACGATGGTTAAATCCGCGATTTCATCGGCATCGAGGTGCGCGATTATTCGATGGTTTCGCTTTCCCCGAAGCTGCGACGGTCGATTTTGAACTTCTTGATACGCGAGGCCAGCGTGGTTGGTTTGATATCAAGAAGGGCGGCCGCACCATTGGCACCAAATACCTTGCCCTTCGTCACGGTCAGGGCATGGATGATGTTGTCATATTCGGTTTGGCGCAGTTCACCGCGGGTCAAAACGGTCTTTTCCGGTTTGCTGTCGGGTTCTGCATCGGGTGTTGGCAATTTGCGGCTGTCGCGCCCGCCATGTTCGGGCAGATCGAAATGCAGCTTGCCGTCATGGGCGAGGATGGCTGCACGTTCGATGACGTTTTCAAGCTCGCGCGCATTGCCCGGCCAGCCATAGTTTTGCAGGGTGCGGACCTGCCCCTTGGTCAGGGTTGGCTGGGCGATATTAAGACGCTGACAGATATTGCGCAGGAAGTGCGACGCCAGAGGCGGAATATCATCGGGCCGTTCGCGCAAGGGGCGGCATTCGATGGGAAAGACGTTGAGGCGGAAATAAAGGTCTTCGCGGAAGCGCCCCTGTCGGACTTCTTCCTTAAGGTCGCGGTTGGTGGCGGCGATCAGGCGGACATTGACCTCGCGGGTGCGTTCTTCGCCGATGCGTTCGAACTTTTGGTCCTGCAAAACGCGGAGCAGCTTGCCTTGAAGCTCCAGCGGGATTTCGCCGACTTCATCCAAAAACAGGGTGCCGCCATCGGCCAGTTCAAACCGCCCGACACGATCACGCACCGCCCCGGTGAAGGCACCGCGCACATGGCCAAAGAACTCGCTTTCAAACAATTCGTGCGGGATCGCCGCACAGTTCACGCGCACCAGAACACGGTCAGACCTTGCGCTTGCCTGATGGATGGCGCGCGCAATCAGTTCCTTGCCGGTACCAGATTCGCCCGTGATCAGGACGTTGGCATCGGTGGGGGCAACGAGATCGATCTGTTTAAGCGCGCCCTGAATGGCATCGGACTGGCCGATGATTTCATGGTGGTTGTTGGTCGAAAGGATTTCTTCCTGCAGATAGGCGTTTTCAAGTTCCAATCGTTCGCGCAGGCGATCAACTTCGGCCAAGGCGGCATGCAGCTTTTCCTCGGCGATTTTACGTTCGGTGATGTCACGGAACACAATCACCGCGCCGATCACCAGCCCATGGTCGCGGATCGGGGTGGAGGTATATTCGACACGGATCGGTTTGCCGTCGCTGCGCCAGAAGACCTCGTCATCAACGCGCCGAACGATGCCTTCGCGAAAGGCGTTGTAAATCGGGCATTGTTCGGCGTGATAGGGTTCACCATCGACGTGGGAATGGTGAATGATCGAATGGATTTCACGGCCCACCAGTGCTTGCGCCGTCCAGCCCAGCATGCGTTCGGCGGCCGGATTGACGAAGGTTGTCACGCCATCGCTGTTCACCCCGTAAATGCCTTCGCCCGCAGCCCCCAGGATCAGCTGGTTTTCACGTTCGATCTCGCGGAAGAAACGTTCGGCGCGGCGCCATTCGGCAATGCCTTCGCGCAAGTAATCATCGGCCTCGGAATCGACATCGCGGCGATGGCGGGCATCAAGGTCGGAGATTGTGACCGTCAGATATTCCTCGCCCTCAAGGATCAATGGGCGGGCTTCGTGTTCGAGTTTAAGTTCCGTGCCATCCGGGCGGGTCATATCAAGCCCGCGGGTCCAGGCAAATCCGTTGTAAAAGGCGGCCTCGCTAAAGACGACGAGGCTGGGTACCTGACCCTTGTGCAGTGCACTCACCGAGGTCGCCAGAAGCTCCTCTATGCTGCGGCCAAGCAGGTTGGCTGCCGCCTGATTGGCAAAGACAATCCGGTCGGATTTGGGATGAATCAGCAAAGTCGGGTGGGTATGCGCGAGCAATGCCTGCAAGTGCAGGTTTTCGATCATGACCGGTATCGGGTTGATTTCATTCATCCGCATCGCGCTGCTTCGCACTCCCACTACGAAATGTCGTAATAACAGTTACGACATTTCGTAAATTACGAATTTTCGTATTTCGTAAGCGTGGCACCCCGCAGGCCAAGAGTCCAGCATTTTCAACGAAAAATGACGCATTGCACAAAATGGCACGCCCGTTGCTGTAGTGGGGGTGAACATCTGGTGCTGCCTTTCTGGCAGCGTAACAACACAGGGGGTGATCACATGTCAGTTAAAAGTCTGGGAAATCCATTTAGCGGCGATACCGATCTGCGCCACAGCAAGGGGTGTGGCTGTGAGGTTTGTGCATCGTCAAAAGATGGGCATACACATGCATCACACAAAGACCATGACCATGGCCTGAAACACGATCTGGCCAGCATGCCGGCCCATAGTGATATGGAAGCCAAAACGCCGGAAACGAGCGAAGAGATCCTTGATCGTGCCATCGACAGCGCCATCGTGCGTTCCGTCTTTGGCCATAACGACATTTCGCGTCGTTCGTTTGCCAAAATGGTTGGCGGCAGCACCATGATGGCGGCACTCGCCTCGGCCCTGCCGATTGATAAGGTCAAGGCCGCGATCCTTGATGATCTGGGTACGCCGGAGAAATCCAAGCTTAATATCGGCTTTGTGCCGATTACCTGTGCCACGCCGATCATCATGGCGCAGCCGATGGGCTTTTATGAGAAATACGGCCTTGATGTTGATGTCATCAAAACGGCCGGTTGGGCAGTTGCCCGTGACAAGTCGCTGAACAATGAATATGACGCGTCGCACATGCTGACCCCGATGCCGCTGGCAATTTCGATGGGCGCGGGTTCGACCGCAACCCCGTTCCTGATGCCAGCTGTTGAAAACATCAACGGTCAGGCCATCGTTTTGCATAACGACCACCTGGACAAGCGCGATCCGAAAGACTGGAAAGGCTTCAAGTTCGGTGTGCCGTTTGAATATTCCATGCACAACTTCCTGCTGCGTTATTACGTGGCCGAGCATGGTCTGGACCCGGATAAAGACATCCAGATCCGTGTCGTTCCGCCGCCCGAGATGGTCGCAAACCTGCGTGCCGGTAACCTTGATGGCTATCTGTCGCCTGATCCGTTCAACCAGCGTGCCGTTTGGGAAAAGATCGGCTTCCTGCACACCCTGACCAAGGATATCTGGGAAGGCCACCCGTGCTGTGCGTTTGCGTGCTCCAAGGCATTCTCCGAAGAGCTTCCGAACACCTATGGCGCGCTTTTGAAGTCCATCGTTGATGCGACCCAGTACGCAGCCAAGCCGGAAAACCGCAAGGAAATCTCAGCCGCGATTGCGCCGGCCAACTATCTGAACCAGCCGGTTCCGGTGATTGAGCAGGTCCTGACCGGTCGTTACGCCGATGGTCTGGGCGAAGTTAAAAACGTACCTGATCGCATCGATTTCGATCCGTTCCCATGGCACTCGATGGGTGTCTGGATCCTGACCCAGATGAAACGCTGGGGCTATATCGAAGGCGATGTTGATTACAAGAAGATCGCCGAAGAAGTCTATGTCGCGACCGATTGCGCCAAGATCATGAAAGAGCTTGGCTATGAAGCGCCGACCGAGACGTACAAAAGCTATACCATCATGGGCAAGACGTTCGATCCCGATCAGCCTGAAGCCTATGTCAACAGCTTTGCCATCGGCAAAGGGGTAAGCTGATATGCTGGCATCGCTCAATGCCAGAGCTTTGGTGTTGTCACTCGTGCTTCTGGCGGTCTTCCTGGGTTTATGGGAGGCCGCCAGCCCAAAGCAGGAACTTGCTGGCGAACTTACAGAATATGAACTTCTGATGGGTGGGGCAGAGCCGAAAGCGGCTGTGCCACCCCCCTCAGACGTCATCGCCAAGGCATGGGAAGAGCTGAGCAATCCGTTCTACGATGCCGGTCCCAACGACAAGGGGATCGGTATCCAGATCGGCTATTCGCTTTATCGCGTTCTGAGCGGCTATTTCCTTGCGGCGGCGTTGGCCATTCCGGTCGGGTTCCTGATCGGGATGTCACCTCTGATGTACAAGGCACTTGATCCGTTTATTCAGGTGTTGCGACCGATTTCCCCGCTGGCATGGATGCCTTTGGCCCTGTTTGTCATTCAGGACAGTCAGGCCTCGGCGATCTTTGTCATCTTTATCTGTTCGATATGGCCGATGTTGATCAATACCGCCTTTGGTGTGGCGGGGGTCCGGAAGGACTGGGTCAATGTGGCACGTACCCATGAACTTGGCGCATTCAAGACGGCCTGGATCGTGATCCTGCCGGCTGCGGCACCGACCATCCTGACCGGCATGCGGATTTCGATCGGCATTGCATGGCTTGTGATTGTGGCCGCCGAGATGCTCGTGGGTGGGACCGGGATTGGCTACTACGTCTGGAACGAATGGAACAACCTTGATCTGACCAGCGTGGTTTTCTCGATCCTCATGATCGGTGTTGTCGGCATGTTGCTTGATACCGCCTTCGCCTATTGCGCACGTCTTGTGCAGTACCAGGAATAAGGAGACCTGATATGTCGACACCATTCCTGAGTTTGCAGAATCTGAGCAAGCGTTTTCAGGCACCCAAGGGCGGTGAAGCCCTGACGGTGTTTGAAAACGTCAATCTGGGGATCGAAAAGGGCGAGTTTGTTTGCATCATCGGTCATTCCGGCTGTGGTAAATCGACCATCCTCAATATCCTTGCCGGTCTTGATGAACCGACCGAAGGGGCGGTCATCATGAATGGCAAGGAAGTCTCGGGTCCCAGTCTTGATCGCGGGATCGTGTTCCAGAACTATTCCCTGCTGCCGTGGTTGTCCGCGCTTAAGAACGTCACCTTTGCCGTTCAGGCGCGCTACAAATCGTGGAGCAAGAAACAGGTTCACGATCATTCGATGAAGTATCTGGAAATGGTCGGGCTGGCTGGCGGGGCGGAGCTTCGCAAGCCATCGCAACTGTCGGGTGGCATGCGCCAGCGTGTATCCATCGCCCGGGCCTTTGCGATCCAGCCGGAATTGTTGCTTCTGGATGAGCCGTTCGGAGCCCTTGATGCCCTTACACGTGGCAGCATTCAGGACGAGTTGATCCGTATTTGGTCGGGGTCTGATCAGACGGTCTTCATGATTACCCATGATGTGGATGAAGCCATTTTGCTGGCTGATCGCATTTTGCTGATGACCAACGGGCCATATGCGCGCGTTGCCGAATCCGTTCAGGTCGATATCCCGCGTCCGCGTGAACGGGCCAACATCATCCACCATTCCGACTATTACGACATCCGAAACCATCTGGTCGAATTCCTTGCCACCCGTTCCAAGGAACTTGCGGGCAAACAGGAAGACGGCGTTTTGGCCGAGCCATCCGTTGTGCGCTTTGGCGCGCACGGGGTGATTACGGACCCGAAAGACAACCGCAAACCGGCCACCAGCCGGGCGGAATAACCAAACGCACGCTGATTACTTAGAAGGAGAAAAGCTGTGAAAAAAGCAGATGTCAAAGAAATGATCATCGAAGCCAAAAAGGCCAAAGGCCTTGGCTGGGAAGAAGTCGCAAGCAAGATCGGCATGTCGCCGGTTTGGACGACCTCTGTCTGTTTTGGCATGAATTCCGCGCCAAAGGACAAGGCCGACATGCTGGTGGCCCTGTTTGATCTGCCGGCCGAAGCATCGGCTGTCATGCAGGAATGCCCGATGAAAATCTGGGATCAGGCCGTTCCGACCGATCCGGCGATCTATCGCCTTTATGAAATCGTCAGTGTTTACGGCGAGACCATCAAGGAAATCATCCACGAGAAATTCGGCGATGGCATCATGAGCGCGATCGACTACGAAATGTATATCGAGCGCAAGGAAGACCCGAAGGGCGACCGTGTTGTCATTACCCTTGATGGTAAATTCCTGAAATACCGCGCCTGGTAAGATAACCACCCGGTACGAGCAGTCGCAGAAGACGAAACCGGCCTGTTTCACGCAGGCCGGTTTTGCTTTTTGGATAGTTCCAAAGCAGCCAGCACCGGACTGGAAACAATAAGTTGCCAGATTGCCGGTGGCGCATTTTGCGTGATCGTCTAAATGTTATGGTCAACAACACATTGACTTGGAAAGGGCTTTAACATGGCTGATCTGTCGAGCTTCGGCATTACCAAACGCTGGCCTGCGCAAAACCCGGATGTCATCCAGCTTTATTCCTTGCCGACCCCGAACGGGGTGAAGGTTTCGATCATGCTGGAAGAAACCGGTCTGGACTATGAACCGCACTTGATCAATATCGGTGAAGACGAAACCTGGACCCCGGAATTTCTGTCGCTGAACCCGAACGGAAAGATCCCGGCAATCATTGATCCGAACGGCCCGAATGGCGAGCCGATTGGTCTGTTTGAATCCGGTGCGATCATTCAGTATCTGGCGGAAAAAACCGGCAAGCTTTTGCCAGCCGATCCGGCCAAACGCATTGAAGCGATCCAGTGGGTCTACTTCCAGATGGGCGGACTTGGCCCGATCTTTGGTCAGCTGGGCTTCTTCCACAAGTTTGCCGGCAAGGAAATCGAGGATAAGCGTCCGCTTGATCGTTATCGTAATGAATCCAAACGGTTGCTGGGTGTTCTTGAAAGCCGCCTTGAAGGGCGTGACTGGATCATGGGCGATGAATATTCCATTGCCGACATCGCATCACTTGGCTGGGTGCGCAACCTGATCGGGTTTTATGACGCTGGTAGTCTTGTCGACTATCACGAATTTAAAAACGTTCCGGTCTGGCTTGAGCGCGGGCTTGATCGTCCGGCTGTTCAGCGTGGCCTGAATATTCCGGCGCGCGATTAATCGCGCCTGATTTTGACCGGATGGATACAAATGCTTTCCATCCGGTCAGGCTCGCCTTAATTAGTGGGGAACGCATTTTCCCACGAAGTTAAGAGACCGATCATGACGAGCCGCATCAAGGACGCTGCCCTTGCCCAACAGATCACTGACGAGACCCTTGCCTGGCGCGAGGTGATTTGTCCGGTGACGGCGAAATACGGAAACTATGTTGCCAAGCGTGACTTGCGCGACAAGACCATCGTCAGTTTCCAGCACGTTCTTGAAGACACCATTCCCACATTGTTGCCGTTTGTGAAGGCGGGTGCGAAGGTCAAGGTCGGGGCATGCAACCCCGATAGTACCGATGATGTTGCTGCTGCATATCTTGCTGCGAACGGGGTCGAGGTCCATGCCTTTTCGGGGATGACGCCAGAAGAATATGCCAAAAGCATCGATATCCTGTCGTCCGAGCCGGCCGATATCGTGGCCGATATGGGTGGTGAGCTGATCGAGGCGTTTGTCCAAAAAGGTCACAAGGTTGATGGTGCACTTGAGGCCACGACGACTGGCGTGCATCGCGTGGAAAAACTCGATTATTCCTTCCCGGTATTTAACTGGAACGACATTGCCATCAAGGATCGCCTGCATAACCGCCATCACGTGGCGCAGGAAATGTGGCCGGTCTTTTCCAATGTGACGGGGCTTGCGCTTTATGGGCGGACGGTGCTTGTGATCGGTTTTGGCCCGGTCGGGCGCGGTGTTGCCGAACGTGCGCGCAATCTGGGCGCGGTGGTATCGGTCGCGGAACGCGATCCGGTGCGTGCCCTTGAAGCGCAGCATCACGGTTGCCGGGTTGTCAGCCTTGAAGACGGCCTCAAGGAATGTGCGATCATTGTCACCGCCACCGGCCTTTCGGGCATTCTGGGCGAGAAACAGATCAAGCAGTGCCGTCGTGGTGCGATCCTGGTCAATGTCGGGCATTCCAATACCGAGATTGATGTCAAATGGCTTGATACCCAGACGCTTACGAAAATGCGCCGTCATATCGAACGGTTCGAGCTTGATAACAGCCGCGAAGTTTATCTGCTTAATCGCGGTAGTTTGCTCAACCTCGCGCCCGGAATGGGTGGATCGGGCAAGGATCTGTTTGATCCGTTCTCGGCCATTTTGATCCGCGGGATCGACTGGCTGGCATCGGGCGGGGCGGCATCGTTCAAGCCGGGCTTTTATGCCTATCCGGAAGATGTCGAACGCGAAATCGCCGAAGCGATCCTGCATTCCCATAGCTAAGCACCAGACCGATATAAGGGGTGCTCGAACAGGGGCACCCTTTGACTGGTTCGGGCGTTGCGGCGCAGTTGCCAGTGCAGCGTGCGGATCGGGGCGCTGTTCGCTTTATGCGGGCGCAAGTTACTGAAATTGAAAATCTTTTGCAGTGTTCCTGATACGATTTGATACATTTTTCAGGGGTTTCCGGGATAATTTCACGAAAATTATTTGTTTAAATCAAAGCGTCGAATGGCGCGTGTTGGTATTTTGAATTCACGGGCCTTCAATGGATTTTCAGGAACTGGTCCCATGAACAACATCACGCGCATATATTTTGGAACGTTGCTGGGTCTTTCCGCCCTTTGGTTGGCGGTTAATCCCGAACTTTTTGCCGATCATGACTTTGTCGGTTTTCGCAACCTGATGGTCCAGTATTCGGGCTTTCTTGCCTTTGGCATGATGAGCCTGATCCTGTTTTTGTCGATCCGTCCGGTGTGGCTGACACGCCGTTTGGGCGGGCTGGACAAGGCATACCGTCTGCATAAATGGCTTGGCATTACCGTGCTGGTGGTGGCGACCATTCACTGGGCGTGGCGGATGGCGCCGAAATGGGCGGTGGCGCTTGAACTTCTTGAACCGCGTCGGCGTGGACCACGGCCGGACGGGGCGGGCATGCACTGGGCGCAGTCACTGTTTCTTGAATATCGTGGATTGGCGGAAAGTGTCGGTGAGTGGGCGTTTTATATTACCGTTGCCCTGATCCTTATCGCGCTTATCAAGCGCATCCCGTATCGCTGGTTTGCCAAGACGCACACGGTTCTGGCGGTGATTTATCTGGCGCTTGTTTATCACAGCATCGTCTTGCTTGATTTCGCGAACTGGGCGACGCCGGTTGGCTGGGCGTTGGCGGTGATGTTGGTCGTGGGCACGGTATCGGCGATCATTGTTCTGTTCGGGCAAGTCGGTGCCGGGCGTCGATCCACGGGCGAGGTGGTTGAAGTCGATTATTTGCCGGAGATGCAATCGCTTCAGATCGCGATTAAATCCGGTGGTGGCTGGAAAGGTCATCTAGCCGGGCAGTTTGCCTTTGCGAGATTTGGCAATAGCAACGAGCCGCATCCCTTTACCATTGCGTCTGCATGGCATGACGGGGTTCCCGGGTTGACCATCATTGCCAAGAAGCTGGGCGATTATACCAGCACGCTTCAGGAAACCTTGAAGCCGGGCGACCCGGTGGTGCTGGAAGGCCCGTACGGGACCTTTACCCTTGATCGCGCGCAAAGCCAGCAGATCTGGATTTCCGGGGGCATTGGCCTGACGCCGTTCGTTGCCTGGCTTGAGGATCTGGTGGCCAATCCGGTCCCGCTTGAGATCGATTTTTATCAGGTGGCACCGCATTGCGATCCCAAGCTGATGGCGCGGATCAAGGATCTGGCGGAACGTGCCGGGGTGCGGTTGCATGAATGGCGCGATGCCCGCGATGGTTTCCTGACCGGGGAACGGCTGCGCAGTGATGTGGCGCATTGGCAAAAGGCCGGTGTGTGGTTCTGTGGGCCAAGCGGGTTTGGGCAGGCGATCAAGGACGATCTGGTCGCGGCTGGTCTTCCTAGCCGGGCGTTCCATCAGGAGCTGTTTGATTTCAGATAAGCCGTGAGCGGCAATAAAAAAGGCGGGCGGTTCGTGATTGAACCGCCCGCTTTTGTTTGCTCGTTATCCAAATCGGTTTGTGGCGACCTAGGACTTGTAACCGATCCTGAGGTTCCCCCACTGTTCGCCATTGACCATGATCGGAACGTCACATTCCTTCATGAAGACGACGCTATCGCCCATGTCGCGGAAATAGGTCTGCAGCAGATGGGGCTTGGTATTGCGCCCGGCCATCAGGCCGGCCCGGTCATCAAAGATGCGCCGGTTGCGGCAATTGCCCATGTTCCAAGCGGGTTCGCCCGGTCGCTGCGGTTGGCTATAGACCTTGTTATGGGTCGGCAGGAAGCCGTTGGTATCCACGCCCGCGGCAAAGACGATATGTTCGTCCTTATCGAGAATTGCTTCCTGAAGCGGGGTGAAGTTGCGGTCCGTGAACGGGATATAGGGCGTCATGAACTGCTTGGGATCGGAGTCCGGGATCGGTTCATAACGGGTGTTAAACAGGTCTTCGTGGGTGAATTCCTGATTGCGCAAACCGCTTTCAAGTACCTTGCCCAATTCGACGGCCAGTTCCTTGCCCAGACCAGCGATCTTTTGATCATGTTCGCTGGTTTTCTTGAGCAGTCCGAGGATGACCTGCGTTGCGGCCTCGTCAACTTCGGTGAACTGGATGTGCGTGCCAAGGGTGGAGTGTGCTTTGACAATCCCCTTAAGGCGCGTTCCGTCTTCCATGGTGATGTTGATCGCCTTGTTGCGATCTTCTTCGCTGGCCTCGATCCGGGCCAGGAGCCCTGCAATCG
This sequence comes from Thalassospira sp., assembly GCF_002709775.1. Classification (GTDB taxonomy): domain Bacteria; phylum Pseudomonadota; class Alphaproteobacteria; order Rhodospirillales; family Thalassospiraceae; genus Thalassospira. Next base: position 15,953 of record NZ_PAQR01000047.1, on the reverse strand, counting down.
ACATATCGGCCGTAACACCCGAGCGGACATCGCCATTGCCAAAGTCGACCTTGATATCAACGGCAATCGGCACGCGTTCTTCGTGGCGGCGGTTCGTGCTGTCTGCGCTGCGCAGAACCATGCGGAACCGGGTTTCCATCTCGTTGATGTCGTTGCGGATGTTCGAGGACAGGATACGCAGGTTTTCAGCCGTCTGGCTGGCATTGTGCGATTTCTGGCTGGCCAGTTCGATGTCGCTCGAGATGCCCTGCATGTGGGTCGAGACTTCCTGCGCACTGGTCGAGATTTCGGCAATTGCTGCAGTTTGCTGTTCGACCGATGCCGAGATGTCGCTTGAAAGCTGACTGACTTCGTCAATCGCCCCACCGATGCCCTCAATGGCGGTGACGGCCTCGGACGTTGCGCCCTGGATCGCGGTGATCTGGGCGTTGATGTCGAGGATGGCCTTTTCGGTCTGGGTCGCGAGGTTCTTGACCTCGTTCGCGACGACGGCAAATCCCTTGCCGGCATCGCCAGCACGTGCGGCCTCAATCGTGGCGTTAAGGGCCAGCATCTTGGTCTGATCGGAAATGCGTTTGACGATATCGACAACCTTGCCGATTTCGGTCGCGGTTTCCGACAGGCTGCCCATCGTTGCCGATGTTTCCTGTGCGCGGGTTACGGCCTGACCGGCGATGTCGTTGGTTTTGTGAATGCGTTCGGCGATTTCGTGACTGGATGCCTGCAATTCCTCGGTCGCAGAGGCCACGGTGGCGACATTGTTGCTGGCAATGTCGGTGGTGGCGGTGATGCGTTCGACCAGTTGCGAAAGTTCGCTGGCGTCGCTTTCCATGGCTTGGGCGACATCATTGGTGCGCCCGGCCTGAAAACCGACTTCGGAAATGATGTTGTCGGTTTCACGTTCGATGATTTCCGACATCGACTGGATTTCAGAAGCCGACTTGTCTTTGCCAAGTGCGTTCTGGCGGGCCGTGATCAGGCTGCTCATATCTGCCATCAAAAGGCAGCGCGCGGCATCGGCGACAGCAGCACCACCCTTGGCACGCGATGCCAGCGTCGCGCAGTTTGCCGAAACCTTGTGATAGGCCAGGACAAGCTGATCGGTGGCCAGTCCGGTCACGGCATTGGCCAGAAGATGATTGTTGAGCAGGTCATTAAGCGCTGCGGCGCTGCTTGCATTGGCCATTGCCGAAAAGCGTGCGGTGAGACCGGCAACGTGGCTTTTCGGATCGCTTGGCGCGGCACTGTTTTGTCCGGAGCCCAGCAGTTCCGAAACCAGATTTTCTGCAAGCTGTTCGCCGTGCTGCGCAAAAAGGCCTTTGGCATCTTCAATTCGCGCGTAGATTGTATTTTCCGGCATTGCAGAAGTGTGATTCATTTATATTTCACTCCCTTGTTCCATGCATGCGGTTTTGCCCGCTTATTCACAGATTTTCGCTAATCTATGTGTGCTTTCGGAGAGTGTAGCACCTTAGGTAAGTCTAGAAGATATCATACTTTAGGTTGATATAAAAAAAGGGCCCGCCAGTGGTGGCGGGCCGAGTTTGCCCTCGTTGTTCACAGGGGCCACGGTTCGAATGTGAATTTAATCAGTATTTCAGAATGTTATCAGATTCACCGGGTCAGAATGCCGCGCGTAACGACCTGTGCCTGAATTTCAGCCGCACCTTCGAAAATGTTCAAAATTCGGGCATCACAAAGCACGCGGCTGATCTGATATTCGAGCGCATAACCGTTGCCGCCGTGAATTTGCAGGGCGTTATCGGCGTTCGACCAGGCGACGCGCGCGCCCAGAAGTTTGGCCATGCCGGCCTCGATATCGCAGCGAATATCCTGATCTTTTTCAAAGGCCGAGAAGTAGGTCAGCTGGCGCGCGATCATGGTTTCAACAACCATCCATGCAACTTTTCCGTACACCCGCGGGAAGGCATAAAGCGGCTTGGAAAACTGGATACGGTCCTTGGCGTAGCGCATGCCGATTTCAAGCGCGTTCTGGGCAACGCCAACAGCACGGGCCGCGGTTTGAATGCGGGCCGACTCGAATGTCGCCATCAGCTGTTTGAAACCCTGACCTTCCTCACCGCCCAGAAGGTTTTCGGTCGGGACCTTAAAGCCATCAAAGGACAGCTCGTATTCCTTCATGCCGCGATAACCAAGCACCTCGATCTCGCCACCGGACATGCCATCGGCCGGGAACGGATTATCATCCGTGCCGCGTGGCTTTTCCGCCAAAAGCATCGACAGACCGCGATAACCGGACTCGTCCGGGTTGGTGCGGGTCAGAAGCGTCATCAGATCCGAGCGCGACGCATGGGTGATCCAGGTCTTGTTGCCGGTGACTTTATAGCTATCGCCATCCTTGACCGCGCGGGTGCGCAAATGCGCCAGATCCGATCCATTGTTGGGTTCAGTAAAGACAGCCGTCGGCAGGATTTCACCCGAGGCCAGCTTGGGCAGGTAATGTTCCTTTTGCGCGTCGGTGCCGCCAAGGCGGATCAGTTCAGCAGCAATTTCCGAACGGGTGCCGAGTGAGCCAACCCCGATATAGCCGCGCGACAGTTCCTCGGTCACGACGCACATCGAGGTTTTGCCCATGCCAAGGCCGCCGAATTCTTCGGGGATGGTCAGACCGAAAACGCCGAGTTCGGACATTTCATTGACGATTTCAATCGGGATCAACTCGTCGCGTTCATGCCAGCCATGGGCATGCGGGGAGACCTTTTCCTCGACAAAGCGGCGGAACTGATCGCGCACCATATCAAGGGTTTCGTCTTCAAGGCCGGTTTCACCGAAGCGACCGGTATCAAGACTGTCTTCGATTTCAGCCGCAATCGCACGGCGGGCGGCATCGGAATTGCCACTGCGCGCCAGTGTTGCGACCGACGGGTTGGCGGCAAGGGACGAAATGATGTCTTCGGCCACGCCAAGGGTCGAAAGACGGATGATCTCGCCTTGTGACATGGGGATGCCACCGATGATCTGGGCCAGATATTCGCCAAAGGCCGATTGCAGGATCAGCTGTTCGAGATTGCCAAACTTGCCCTGGTCCTTAAGCCGGGTTGCCCATGCCTTCATTTGCCCCAAGGCCGTGACATAAGTGGTGAACCAGGCAAAGCCATGTGCGGCAAACTGGTTGTCATCAAAGGCATCGGCATTGACCCGGCCATCAACCGTCACCGCACTGCGCAGCGCATATTCGGCGGCATCATAAACGGGGCTGAGCGCTGCAAGCGCGTCATCGCACAAACGTTCGAGGTCAGGCAAAAGGGCGTTATCAGTCATTGTTCGGGTCCTCGGATCGGGTCGTCTTTGTGCAATCCTGTGGGGCGATTGCGCGATCGGTTATGGGTGCATCAAGGCTCGGAAGGGTGGTGGCACCCCGGCGCAAATCGGGCGAGAATGCGCGCAGGGTGCCAACAATCAGTCGAAGGCCGGGTGTTGGACGACTTGGGAGAATCCAGCACCCAAGTGGGATTATCCTTCGACTGCTTCTTCAAGCGTGCGCATGCCCGGGCGTTTGGCCTGAACCAGAACGGCCATGTTGCCGGGTTTGTGTTCGTTGCGCATCATCTTCATGTGGGCGCGCGGAATATCTTCCCACGCGAAGACTTCGGACATGCTCGGATCAATCCGGCGTTCAACCATCAGGGTGTTGGCCTGCGATGCCTGTTTGAGGTTGGCAAAGTGGCTGCCCTGAATACGTTTCTGACGCATCCAGACGAAGCGGGCATCGAAGGTCAGGTTAAAGCCGGTGGTACCGGCACAGAACACGACCATGCCGCCGCGCTTCACAACGTTGCATGATACCGGGAAGGTCTGTTCGCCCGGATGTTCAAAGACGATATCAACGTCGTTGCCCTTGCCGGTGATGTCCCAGATCGCCTTGCCGAATTTGCGGACTTCTTTCATGTAGTCGCCAAATTCGGGCCCGTTGACCGTGGGCAGCTGGCCCCAGCAATTGAAGTCCTTGCGGTTGATCACGGCCTTGGCCCCGAGACCGAGGACAAAGTCGCGCTTTGTTTCATCGGATATGACACCAATCGCGTTGGCCCCCGCCGTGGTGATCAGCTGGATCGCCATCGAGCCAAGGCCACCAGACGCACCCCAGACCAGAACATTATGCCCCGGACGCAGGATGTGCGGACGATGGCCAAACAGCATGCGATAAGCGGTGGCGAGGGTCAGCGTGTAGCACGCGCTTTCTTCCCAGGTCAGATGTTTGGGGCGCGGCATCAATTGCTGTGCCTGAACACAGGTGAACTGTGCAAAGGACCCGTCGGGGGTTTCATAGCCCCAGATGCGCTGGGTCGGGGACAGCATCGGATCGCCGCCGTTACATTCTTCGTCGTCGCCGTCATCCTGGTTGCAGTGGATGACCACTTCGTCACCGACTTTCCAACGGGTGACCTTGGAGCCCACGGCCCAGACGATGCCCGATGCATCCGATCCGGCAATGTGGAACGGGCAGTCATGGACATTAAAGACCGAGATCGGTTTGCCGAGCGATGCCCAGACACCGTTATAGTTCACACCAGCCGCCATCACGAGCACGAGGACTTCGTGGCTGTCGGGTTGGGTTACCGGCAGGACTTCGCACTGCATGGCGGTATCGGGTTCGCCGTGGCGTTCTTCGCGAATCGCCCATGCGTACATGTTCTTCGGCACATGGCCGAGCGGCGGGATTTCGCCGATTTCATAAAGATCTTTTTCTTCCTGACCGCCACGGAAAGGCAGCACTTCAGCAGACGTATTCATGGCCTTCACTCCTTGTTCGGGGTCGATCCGGGTTGCAGGGTAATGAAATTACCTATGCTGCGCTGCGGTCGACGAATCCTCCAAGCCACGGAATTTGTTCTATTTCCCCGGGCATCTCCCGGTTTTCTGCGGGTTTCTCGCAGATAAAACCGGGGCGACATTTGTTTTCGCTTTTATCGCGTTGCACAAATTGTTATATAATTACTTGGACATTGTCTAGTGGATAATTTAATAACGTTTCCACGTAATTATCGTAAAGAAACTCGGTAATAAAAATACAAGAGGTCGCGATGTCGATGGAAAACAAGCGCAATGCAGCAAAGCCGGAACGCGATCGCCCGTGGCTGATCCGCACCTATGCCGGGCATAGTTCGGCACAGGCATCAAATGCGCTGTATCGCCAGAACCTGGCAAAAGGTCAGACCGGACTTTCGGTGGCCTTCGATCTGCCAACCCAGACCGGATATGATTCCGATCATGTTCTGGCGCGCGGTGAAGTCGGCAAGGTCGGCGTGCCGGTGGCGCATCTGGGTGACATGATGACGTTGTTTGACGGCATCCCGCTTGATCAGATGAACACATCGATGACGATCAACGCGCCGGCAGCGTGGCTTTTGTCACTTTATATTGCGGTGGCCGAAAAGCAGGGTACGGCACGCGCCAGCCTGCAGGGCACGACCCAGAACGACATCATCAAGGAATACCTGTCGCGCGGGACATATATCTTTCCGCCCGCACCGAGCCTGAAGCTGATTACCGATGTGGCGGCCTTTACCTATCGCGAGCTTCCGAAATGGAACCCGATGAATGTGTGCTCGTACCATTTGCAGGAAGCCGGGGCGACAGCGGAGCAGGAGCTGGCCTATGCGCTGGCGACCGCGATTGCGGTGCTTGACGCGGTGCGCGATTCGGGGCAGGTGCCCGAAGAAGACTTTGCCAAGGTGGTCGGGCGTATCTCGTTTTTTGTGAATGCCGGGATTCGCTTTGTTACCGAGATCTGCAAGATGCGCGCATTCTGCGAATTGTGGGATGAAATCACCCGCGATCGATATGGCATTGAAGATGCCAAATATCGCCGGTTCCGCTATGGGGTTCAGGTCAACTCACTGGGTCTGACCGAACAGCAGCCCGAAAACAACGTCTATCGCATCCTGATCGAGATGCTGGCGGTGGTTCTTTCAAAGAATGCACGGGCGCGTGCGGTACAATTGCCGGCCTGGAACGAGGCGCTTGGCCTGCCGCGACCGTGGGATCAGCAATGGTCGCTCCGCCTGCAGCAGATCATGGCCTACGAGACCGATCTTCTGGAATATGAAGACCTGTTTGATGGCAATCCGGCGATTGAACGCAAAGTGGGGGCGCTTAAGGAAGGAGCGCGGGCAGAGCTTGCCAAGATCGATGCCATGGGCGGTGCGATTGCGGCCGTTGATCGCGGCTATATGAAACAGGAACTGGTGCGATCCAACGCGCTTCGACTGGCTGATATCGAAAGCGGGCTGACCAAGGTGATTGGCGTGAATGCCTTTACCGAGACGGAGCCATCCCCGCTGACATCGGGTGAAAAATCGATCCTGACGGTTGATGACATGGCCGAGCAGGAGCAGATCGAAAAGCTGAAAGCCTGGCGTTCGGATCGTGATCACGCCGCAGTTGATGCCACCCTGAGCGAGCTGAAATCAGCCGCTAGCGAAGGGCGCAACATCATGGAAAGTTCCATCGCATGTGCCCATGCCGGGGTGACCACCGGTGAATGGTCCGAGACGCTTCGCGACGTGTTTGGCGAATATCGTGCACCGACCGGGATCACATCCATGATTGTGACCGGGGATGAGGAAAACCTTCTGGATCTGCGCAATCGCGTGAATGAGGTGTCCGACAAACTTGGCGAACGCATGAAGATGCTGGTCGGCAAGCCGGGGCTGGATGGCCATTCCAACGGGGCTGAACAGATCGCAGTCAAGGCGGGCGAGGCCGGGATCGAGGTCCTTTACGAAGGTATCCGCTGGACGCCAGAGGAACTGGTGCGTAACGCGATTGAAGATGGCGCACATGTGATCGGGCTTTCGATCCTGTCGGGCTCGCACGTGCCGTTGGTGCGCGAAGTGGTCAATGGCCTGCGGGCGCAAGGGGCCGGTCATATTCCGGTGGTTGTCGGCGGGATTATCCCCGAGGCCGATATGCTGGTTCTGCGTCAGATGGGCGTTTCGGCTGTCTATACGCCCAAGGACTATCAGCTGGTCAAGGTGATCTCGGAGATTGTTGATCTGGTTGATCGCAAATCATCGGACAAGGCCGCAGCACCATCAAATGCCAGCGGGGAAACGCAGGGCGACACCGCGCTGTACTAAGCGCCCCGCCAAGCAGAGCCGCGTAACAAAAAAACCGGTCGGACCCATTATCGGGTGCGACCGGTTTTCTTATGGATATGCCAGATCGATCAGGACTTGGCAGAAACCTTTTCGGTTTCGGTGCCGTGGCGTTCATTGACCCAGCTTTCGAAGGTCGAGGCCGGCAGTGGCTTGGAGAACAGGAAGCCTTGAATGAAGTCACAGCCCTTTTCCTGCAGATAGACAAGCTGTTCGACTTCTTCCACGCCCTCGGCCACCACTTCGAGGTTGAGGCTGTGGCCAAGGCCGATCACCGCATCAACGATGGCCTTGTCATCGACATCGACATGGATGTCGTTCACGAACGAACGGTCGATCTTGATCGAGGTCACCGGGAAACGTTTGAGATAGTTCAGCGATGAATAACCCGTACCGAAATCGTCAATCGCGATCAGAACGCCAAGTTCCTTGAGTTCTTTCAGCGTCGAGACAGCCTTTTCGGGGTTGTTCATCAGAATGGATTCGGTGATTTCAAGTTCCAGCGTGCCTTCGGGCAGGGCGGTTTCCTTGACGATCTTGGTGACACTGTCGACCAGTTCTGCATCCTGGAACTGTGCCGGGGACAGGTTGACAGCGATCCGAAGTCCGGCCAGCGATGAGTTGCGCCATGCGCTGGTCTGACGGCAAGCCTTTTCAAGAACCCAAGCGCCCAGACGGTTGATCAGGCCGCATTCCTCGGCGACCGAGATAAACTCGCCCGGCAGGATCAGGCCACGTTCCGGATGATGCCAGCGCACCAGTGCCTCGGCACCAACGACCTTTTCGGTGCGGCAGTCGATTTTCGGCTGATAGTAAAGTTCGAGCTGATCCTGTTCGAGCGCGTTGCGCAGATCTTCCTCGATGGTTTTGCGTTCCTTGACCCGTTCATGCATGGACGGCAGGAAGAAGCGGTAATTGTTGCGGCCTTCGGCCTTGGCGGCATACATCGCCATATCGGCGTTCTTGACCAGCTGTTCGGGGTTTTCGCCGTCCTCGGGGAACAGCGTGATGCCGACACTGGCGGTCGAATGCAGGCGGATGCCACGGCAATCAAACGGCTGGGACAGCTCGTCAATGATGCGCTGGGCAAGGGCGATGGTGTCTTCGATGTTCTGGACATCGGTCTGAATGATCGCGAATTCGTCGCCGCCCAAACGGGCCGCGGTATCCGAATCGCGGATGATGCGCGACAGACGTTGGCCCATTTCCTGAATCATCAAGTCGCCGACATCATGCCCGAAGTGGTCGTTGATGTCCTTGAAGCGATCCAGGTCGACAAACAGAACCGTGACACCGCGCTGGAAGCGGCGGGCCGACAGAAGTGCCTGACGCAGACGGTCAAGGAACAGGGTCCGGTTCGGCAGGCTGGTCAGAACGTCATGGACGGCCAGATGGCGCATGCGTGCTTCGGTCTGTTTACGTTCGGTAATGTCGGTATAAGTTGCAACATAACCACCACCCGGCATCGGGTTGTGATCAACCTGAATGACACGGCCATTCGGGCGGGTGCGTTCCATGCGATAGGGTTCGCGACGGCGTGCAATTGCAACACGGTCGGAAATCAGGGCCTGAATGCTGACATCGCCATATTCGCCGCGCTCCCCATTGTAGCGCAGGATATCGGAAAGAGGCGTGCCTTCCTTGACCAGATCGCGCGGCAGGTTCAGCAATTCGATATAACGTTCGTTCCAGACCATGAGGTTGAGGTCCTGATCGAACAGACAGATGCCCTGACCGATATTGTGCAGGGTGGCTTCAAGCAGGGCCTGCTTACGCTGGGCTTCTTCCTGTGCCTGCCCCTGAAGGGCGACCATTTCGTTATATTCGCGAATAAGAAGGCCGAGTTCGTCCGAGCTGTTCCATTCCACCGGACGGCGCAGACGGCCGTGCTTGGTCATTCGGATGGAATGCAGCAGACGATTGAGCGGTTCCTTGATCGAGCGTTTGTTCGCGATCAGAAGGCTTGCGGCCACAACCGAAATCAGAAGGCCGAACAGGATCATGTCGATCGCAATGCGGCGGAACAGCAAATCCTGCACGCGGTCATCGGTAAAGTAGATGACCAGTTCGCCAACGTCGTGGCGGACATTGTTGCGTTCGAAATAGACACGGCGCGACAGGCGCAGCGTGTCGGTCAGTTCGGACTGGGAAACACCGGTATGGGCAAATTCGGTTCCGTCGGCACCAAGGGCCTGCACCGCAACGATGTCGCGATCACGCGCCATCGCGTTCAGTGCAGATTCGATGTTGTCGACGTCGAGATACCAGAACGGGGTCGCCAGAACGCGGGCGTTAATATCGGCGGTCTGTTCGACTTTGCCATTCAGGTCGTCGCGCAGCACCTTGTAGCTGACATAGCCAAAGACAATGAACAGGGCGAGCGAGAACAGCGAGACAAGCGGCAATGCGATAAACAGCAGCCGACTGCTCAAGGACTTGCGTTGTAAAAACCCGTATGATCCGCGCGACAAGCGTTCTCTCCCTAGCGCCCAACTTTAAGCTGGTCGAATATACAATACTCGACCTTTGTATGGGTGCCAACTCCCCTGAATTAGTCTCAAGTCAAACCGTAACTTGATGAAAACGCAAGCTCGATTTCATTACATAAGTAATAACTGACCGAGGCCAGCAAACCTATCTATTTTGTAGCGAAGTCATTCAGCTTCAAGCAGTTTTACGGGGATCTACGAAAAATTCGTTAGCGCGGGACGGCTTCGCGGGCCAGTTCGTCGCATCTTTCGTTTTCGGGATGGCCTGCATGACCCTTGACCCAGTGCCATTCAACCTGATGCGGTTCAAGGGCTTTTAGCAAGCGTTGCCAAAGCTCTACGTTCTTGACGGGCTTCTTGTCAGCGGTTTTCCAGCCACGTTTCTGCCAGCCGAAAATCCATTTGGTGATGCCGTCGCGGACATAGCTGCTGTCGGTGTAAATATCGATCACACATGGGCGTTTCAGGGCTTCGAGCGCGCTGATGGCGGCCATCATTTCCATGCGGTTGTTGGTGGTTTCCGGATCGCCACCCGACATTTCCTTTTCCACGCCCTTAAAGCGCAAAATTGCCCCCCAGCCACCGGGGCCGGGATTGCCGCTGCACGCGCCGTCTGTATAAATCTCGACGCGGTTATCGCCGCCATTGCCTGAAGTCATATCGTCGTGTCCCTGGCCGGTGGCCTTAATCAAGCCCATAGGCCGCTGCGTTTTCCACACGTTGGTGGAAGCGCAATTTGTTGATGTATTCGCGCGGATTTTTCGGCGTGACCAGTGCGTCTTTCGGCGTGTTGACCCAGTCATACAGACGGGTCAGCAGGAAGCGCAGGCTGGCACCGCGGGCAAGAATGGGAAGGGCTTCTTTTTCGGCATCGGATAGCGGGCGCACCTTGCTGTAATGCGACAGAAGGTTCTTGGCCTTGGTGACGTTGAAGCTGTTGTCAGGTTCAAAGCACCAGGCATTCATGCAAATCGCGACGTCATAGCAAAGCAGGTCATTACACGCGAAATAGAAGTCGATCAGGCCTGATACCTCTTCCTTGCCGGGGAAGAAGAAAACGTTGTCGGGGAACAGATCGGCGTGAATGACGCCCTTGGGCAGTTCGTGTGGCCAGTTTGCTTCGAGGTAATCGAGTTCCTCTGCGATCATTTCGCCAAGGCCCGGAAGCTCGTCATTGGCGTGTTCCTGACAGCTTTCAAACAGTGACCGCCAACCCGCGACACTGAGCGCATTGGGCAGATGCATTTCGAAATCAAGACCGGCACTGTGCAGTTCGGCCAGTGCCGCGCCAAGACCTGCGCAATGATGGGGCTGGATGCGACGTGGCGACATGCCCTGCAGGAAGGATGTAATGGCAGCGGGGCGATCACACAGCGTGCGCAGTGCCAGGCCATCCTTGCCATGGATCGGGGTTGGGCAGTTCAGCCCCTTGGCCGAGAGGTGATCCATCAGGCCAAGATAGAACGGCAGATCATCCGGATTTACGCGCTTTTCATAGAGCGTCAGGATAAAGGGGGCTGTCGTTGTCTGAAGCAGGAAGTTGGTGTTTTCGACACCTTCGGCGATGCCCTTGAACGAAACCACGTCACCGATATCGTATTCGGCAACAAAACGAGAGATATCTTCGTCTGAAACGTCGGTATAGACGGCCATGGGTTCTATCGTCGTCCTGATCTGTAGGTAAGCGTATCTGCTGAATTAGCTGGCAAGCTGACGCGGCAGTTTGAAGGTGACGTTCTCGTCGGTGAGTGTGATGGTTTCGACCGTCACGTCATACCGTTCGCGGCAGGCATCAATGACTTCCTCGACCAGAACTTCCGGGGCGGATGCGCCTGCGGTGATGCCAAGGCTTTTGATGCCTTCAAGCTTTGACCAGTCGATATCTTTTGCGCGTTCGACCAGAACCGAACGCATGCAGCCTTCGCGCTTGGCGACTTCGACCAGACGGTTGGAGTTCGAGGAATTCGGCGCACCAAGGACCAGAATGGCGTCAGACTTTTCAGCGATCAGTTTGACCGCATGCTGCCGGTTGGTCGTGGCGTAGCAGATGTCTTCCTTTTTCGGGACGGAGATCGACGGGAAGCGTTTCTGCAGGATTTCGATGATCTTGGCCGTGTCATCAAGCGACAGGGTGGTCTGGGTGACAAAGGCCAGATTTTCAGGATCGGAAACTTCGATGGTTGCGGCGTCTTCTTCGGTTTCGACAAGCGTCATGCTGCCGACGGGCAACTGGCCCATGGTGCCAATGACTTCCGGGTGGCCGGCATGGCCGATCAGAAGGATATGCTTGCCATCAGCGTGATGACGTTCGGCGCCGCGATGGACCTTGGAGACCAGCGGGCAGGTGGCATCAAGATATTCAAGCTTGCGGGTTTCGGCGGCCTCGGGCACGGATTTTGGCACACCATGGGCCGAAAAGATGACCGGCACGCCATCGGGAACGGCATCAAGTTCATCGACAAAAACCGCACCCATATCGCGCAGGCGATCAACCACAAATTTGTTATGCACGATTTCGTGACGGACATAGACCGGCGCACCATATTTTTCGAGCGCCTTTTCGACGATTTCGATGGCGCGATCGACCCCGGCGCAAAAACCGCGCGGGTTGGCGAGAACGATCTGAAGGCTGGCTTTGTCAGACATGATACAGGTCCGGCTTTCCCAAACGCGTCCGGACTGTCCCGATTGGCAGTCCCGGCGCTTTATTCAAACATTGACGTTACATAACCTGCCTGATCATGCGGTGCAATGACTCTGCGGCAAATGGCGGCTGCGTCTTGCCCGGTTTTTTGATGCTTTCTAATGCCGGTCGGCCTTCAAGCGGGTTGTGCCGCGAACCGTGAAAGAATAGACTGCGCGCGGGCTGTTCCGGTCGGACACAGACCCGAAAACATTTGGTTTGATAGAGGCTTGGATGACGATCGGTAACGGACTTCGGCGCGTTTATGCATTGGGTATGGTCTCGCTTGGCGGATTGCTAAGTGCGTGCGGCGGCGGCAACCCGTTCGAAGAACAGCCGGTTCCGATCTGCCCGTCGGCCTATCTGCCAAAGGATACGGCAAAGCTTGTGCAGTTCAGTGGCGGTGGGCGTGACCTTACCGATGTGATCGTCGAGGCGGAATTTACCGGCTATGTCGGGGATTGTGGTTATGACCTTGATGACGGCGAACTGGACGTCATCATCAGCCCGATCATCACCGCCGAGCTTGGCCCGGCAGCACAAAACCGCAATGTGAAGTTCGAATATTTCGTGGCGCTGCGTGACCCGGAAGGCAACTTCATCCAGAAGTCGGTGTTCGATGTTAATATGGCTTTTGCCGACAATCTGAACATGGCGCGGATCCGCGACGAACAGGTCACTTTGTCCGTGCCGCTGGCTGATGTCTGGACCGGTCCGGATTATGAAATCTATCTTGGTTTCCAGCTGAGTGCCGAGCAGCTTGAATATAATCGCCGGTTCGGAACCGACTGATTTTATTGCTGTTTGTCGGCCTTTGCGGTGCTGATCCGGCCTTGCCCCGAAAATAGGGGCTGGTCGGTTTGCGCGGAAACCCGTATAAACAAAAACATACCCAAATGATCCACGTGGGAGAGGCCGCAGTCCTTAGGGATGGGCGGACGCCGAAGGAGCAACCACCCCGGAAACTCTCAGGCAAAAGGACCGCGTGGAGATGGGACTCTGGAAAGCAGGTGCTGGGTCATTCTGATCAAAGTGCACCTCGCCGAAGATGTAAGCAGACAGGTTCGACCATTGGCTGTGATTCTTTCAGGCTCCGAGACAGAGGGGGAATGTGGTTGGCCAGTGGTCGGCTATGTTTCGCAACGATTGTCCCGGAGAAGGAAGAGTGGATCAACAGACCGAACTGCTTAAAACTGCCCTTTATGACCTGCATGTGGAACTCGGTGCCAAAATGGTGCCGTTCGCTGGCTATGACATGCCGGTTCAGTACCCGCTGGGGGTTAAGGGCGAGCATCTTCACACGCGTGCCAAGGCTGGCCTGTTTGACGTGTCGCACATGGGGCAGGTTCGCCTGACCGGTGAAAACCGCGTGGCAGAGCTTGAAAAGCTTGTGCCTGGTGACATCGCCATCCTCAAACCCGGCCGCACGCGGTATTCCGCCTTTACCCAGGATGATGGCACGATCCTTGACGATCTTATGATCACCAATGCCGGCGACAGCCTGTTTCTGGTGATCAATGCGGCGTGTAAGGATGATGATATCGTCCATATGCGCGCCAATCTTGGCGATGGTGTTTCCCTTGAAGAAATCGATGATCGTGCGCTTCTGGCGTTGCAGGGGCCGGATGCGGCCAAGGTGCTGGCGCGCTTTGCACCCGCCGTTGCCGATCTGAAATTCATGAGCTTTGCCGAGATCGAGATTGCCGGCAGCCCGTGCTTTGTCACCCGGTCGGGTTATACCGGTGAAGACGGCTATGAGATTTCGGTGCCCAATGCGGATGCCGAGGCACTTGCGCGCAAATTGCTGGCCGAGGAAGAAGTCGAGGCGATTGGCCTTGGCGCACGTGATTCGCTGCGCCTCGAAGCTGGCCTTTGCCTGTATGGCAATGATATCGACACCACCACGACCCCGGTTGAAGGTGATCTGAACTGGATCATCAACAAGCGCCGCCGCGAAGAAGGCGGGTTCAAGGGATCTGATGTGATCCTTGATCAGCTGGCAAATGGCGCGGATCGCAAACGTGTTGGCATCAAGCCCGAAGGCAAGGCGCCAGCGCGCGAGCATACCCAAATCCTGAATACTGACGGTGAAGAAATCGGCGAGATCACGTCGGGCGGTTTTGGCCCGACCGTCGATGGTCCGATCGCGATGGGGTATGTTGCAATCGAGTTTTCCAAACCGGGAACCAAGGTCGACCTGATGGTCCGTGGCAAGGCGCGCCCGGCCGAGGTGGTCGAGCTTCCCTTTGCACCGCATCGTTATTTCCGCGGTTAAGTACCAGAATTTTTCAGAGAGAGCGGCATCGCCGCATTGGCATTGAATTGATCAAGAGGGACAAAGGAAAATGACTAAGAAATTTTCGCAGGAACACGAATGGATCGAGCTTGAAGACGGTGTGGCAACTGTCGGCATCACCGATTACGCGCAGCAGTCGCTGGGCGATATCGTTTATGTCGAGCTGCCGGAAGTTGGCAAAAAGCTGACCAAGGATGGCGACGCGGCCGTTGTTGAATCGGTCAAGGCGGCAAGTGATGTCTATGCCCCGCTTGATGGCGAAATCGTTGAAATCAACGAAGAGCTTGATGCCAATCCCGGTCTGGTCAACGAAGCCCCGGAAGCAGAAGGCTGGTTCTTTAAAATGACGCTGAGCGATGAGTCCCAGCTTGATGAGCTGATGGATGAAGCCGCTTACAAAGAATTCGTCGAAGGCCTTTAAGCATGCGCTATCTCCCACTGACACGCGCTGATCGTGCTGCGATGCTCGATACCATCGGGGCATCATCTGTTGATGAACTTTACGGTGACGTTCCGGAAGGTGCGTTGCTTGATGCACCTGTTGATTTGCCGTCCCACCTTGGCGAAATGCAGGTCGAACGCGATATGCTGGCCCTTGCGGGGAAAAACATGGGTGCCTCAAGCGTGCCCAGCTTCCTTGGCGCGGGTGCCTATCGCCACCATGTTCCGGCGACGGTTGATTACGTGATCCAGCGCGGTGAGTTCCTGACCGCCTATACCCCGTATCAGCCAGAAATCGCACAGGGGACGCTTCAGTACCTGTTTGAATTCCAGACCCAGGTTGCCTCAATCACCGGGATGGATGTTGCCAATGCCTCGATGTGGGATGGTGCAACATCCTGTGCCGAGGCCGTTCTGATGGCATGCCGTGCAACCCGTCGCAAAAAGGCGGTCCTGTCGGGTGGTCTGCACCCGCATTACCGCGAAGTGACCGAGACATATTGCCAGTACAGCGATACCGAAGTTGCCGGGCGTGACGGGCATCCGGAACATCAGGCAACTGCCGAGGAACTCAACGATCTGATTGATGACCAGACCGCTTGTGTGGTTGTGCAATATCCCGACGTGTTTGGCCGCATTCAGGATCACACCCAGTTGGCTGATCTTTGCCATGCCAAGGGTGCGCTTCTGGTGGTGGTCTTTACCGAGGCGGTGGCCTTTGGTGCGGTGAAATCGCCGGGAAGCTTTGGCGCAGACATCGTTTGCGGCGAAGGCCAGTCGATCGGCAATGCGCTGAATTACGGCGGGCCGTATGTCGGGCTGTTTGCCACCACGACCCACAGCTTCAGCTGCAGGCCCCTCGGGACGCTCCCCTACCTCGGCCTCCCTCACCACACTCGGGAGAAGATGTTCAACGGCGTCGC
>NZ_PAQR01000046.1 GCF_002709775.1 Thalassospira sp. | reverse complement strand
CGTGAAAGGACTTGACCTTTTGCCCGGTTCAGAGCAGTTTGCGGCCCACCGGTATTTTGATATTGCAATACGAAAGCTAGGAGTCACATGGCTAAAGAAGACGTTATCGAGTTTCAGGGCACTGTCGTTGAACTTCTGCCCAATGCGATGTTTCGCGTGAAGCTGGACAATGACCACGAAATCCTTGCCCACACCTCGGGCAAAATGCGCAAGAACCGTATTCGCGTTCTCGCAGGTGACCGTGTCAGCGTCGAAATGACCCCTTATGACCTGACCAAAGGTCGTATCACCTTCCGTTTCAAGTAATCTGAAACCAAGACCAAGCGCAAATTGACCTTGTCTGGCGGGGCGTTTACCTTTGCCGTCAGGGAGCATTTTGCTGCCCGAATGGAAATGTGAGTATTCATCACATTTTCGATTGGATTGGTCTGGGAACGGATATCCGGGAGCCGCATCTTGTCAAAACTGATACTGGCATCTGCATCGCCGCGCCGTCTTGAGCTGCTTGCGCAGATCGGAATTGTGCCAGATCAGGTCGTTCCCGCCGATATCGACGAAACACCCCATTCGGATGAAAGCCCGCGTCGCTTGGCGCTGCGTCTAGCCGAAGAAAAGGCACGTTTTGTGGCCAAATCCAATGGCGCGGCCTTTGTGCTGGCTGCGGATACGGTCGTTGCGTGCGGTCGACGTGCGCTTGGCAAGGCCGAGGACATTGGCGAGGCGCGCAAGTTCCTAACCCTCCTGTCGGGGCGACGTCACCGGGTTTATGGTGGCATGTGCCTGATTGCGCCCGATGGCACGGAACGTTCGCGTGTGATCGAGACACAGGTAAAATTCCGCACCCTCGGAACAGATGATCTTAATCGCTATCTGTCCCATGATGAATGGCAGGGCAAGGCCGGGGCTTATGCCATCCAGGGCTTTGCCGCGACCTTTGTAAAGGTCATCTCGGGATCGTACTCCAACGTCGTCGGGCTATCGCTTTGCGAGGTGGATGGTCTTCTGCGCGGCCTTGGCTATACCCCCAAAGAGGTGTGATTATGGCAGTTGGCGGCACCCATCACTCCCGCCTGCTGATTGACGCTGTCGCGCTTGAGCGCAGGGTTGCCCTGATCGAAAATGATCGCCTGACCCGACTATGGATTGATCGCGGTGGTCCCGCACGTTTTGATATCCACCTTGGTCGCATATCCAAAATGATGCCGGAAATGTCTGCGGCCATGGTCGTCCTTGATGGCATCCCTGACGGGCTTCTTCCCTTTGATCGCCATACCGGCCCGCTTCATGAAGGGCAGTGGGTTCTCGTGCAGATTTCCCGCCTTGGCTTTGAAGACAAGGGTGTCAAGCTTACCGGGCGGATTGCGATCGAAGGTGTCGGCATGATTCTGCGCCCGAACGCAAACCACATCGAATTGCCGCGTAAGCTCAAGGATGAGGGCAGGCGTGCTGAACTTCAGGAATTGCTGAACGCACTGCAAACAGACGATGATGGCATCATGCTGCGTTCCGTCGCACTCAACTGGACGCTTGAGGCCATTAGGGCCGAATACAAACTTCTGAAAGCGCAGTGGCAAAAGGCCCAAAAGGCACTGTCTGATGCGTCCAAACCAAAATTGGTCAGCAAGGCCCAATCGGAAACCGATCAGGTCATTGAACGCCACCTGATGGCGGGGGGTGAATGTATCGTCGATGGCACGGCCGAATTCGTGCGGTTGCGTGGCTTGTTGACCATGCTGGGCAAGTCTGATGACCACCTCAAGCGTCATGTCGGAAGTCGTCTGCTGTTTGACGATCAGGATGTTGAGGACGAAATAGTGTCCGCCTTGGCGCCGCGCGTTGACCTGCAAGGGGGCGGGTGGATCGCGATTGACCCGGCAACCGCCCTTTGTGCGATTGACGTCAATGCTGCCGGGGCAGAGGCCGGTCGTGACATTGAAGCCCGGGCGGTCGAGGTTAATTTGCGCGCCGCAAACGAGATCGTGCATCAGATCCGCCTGCGCAATATTGGCGGCCTTGTTGTTATTGACCCGCTGCGGATGAAATCCCGCGCGGGGCGCGACAAGTTCGATGCGGCAATTCGGGGCGCCTTCGGCCCGGAACTTGATGGTGCAGTTCAGATTGGCGGCTTCACGCGATTGGGGCTTTATGAATTCAGCCGCCAGCGTGCGGGCGAATCGCTTCACGCGGAACTGTTTGCCAAACAGGAACATCTGCCGCTTTTGACGGAAGCTGCGCTGAATTCGGTACTGCGCGCTGTTGTGGCTAAAAGCCGAAACGGGGTGGCAGGTAACTTCACTCTGTCGGTCAGCCCTGGCGTGGAAAGGGGGCTTGCGAACCGCGGTGCTGCAATCCAGATCCTGACAAATACCTTTGGGGTTGCGCCGCAAATTGTCGCGGACCTGACGCTTGAAAACGATGCCTATCGGTTGGAGAAAAACTAGCATGAACGAAAAAAAGACAACGAAAACAGCCAGCTCCGACTGCGTCGTTTGTGGCAAACCGGCGGATGAGAAATACAAACCGTTTTGCTCGAAACGCTGTGCGGATCGCGACCTTGGCAAATGGATGAATGAAGGCTACGCCATCCCCGCCAGCGAACCGCCAGAGTATCTCGAAGACCTTGAAGATGAAGAAGAATTTTAACGCGAAGCAGGATCACAAAAAAAATGCGATTTGAGGCTGGACAAGCCCCAAAGGAGTTTGTATAACCCCGCTCGTTCCGCAGGGAACACTCCGGAAACGGAGACGAAAGTCGGATTTGCCCAGGTAGCTCAGTTGGTAGAGCAGTGGACTGAAAATCCGCGTGTCGGTGGTTCGAGTCCGCCCCTGGGCACCATCTTTCGGTAGCCAAAAAAACCCGGCCTTCTGGCCGGGTTTTTTGTTTTTCAGCTCGTACGAGTTCCGTTCTAGTCGCCGATTGGCAGATCAAACGTGACCTTCTCGCCGTTGACTGCCGTACCCGTCCCTTGCATGGTTCCTTGCTCGGTCAATCGGAAGTTCCCAGCGGCATAGCTGTCATCCGGACAGATCAGTTCCCACCAGCCGTTAGCCGGCGCCAGCCTGTCGTCACGGACGAATTTGCCAAGGCAGGTCTGGGCGCCATTGGTATCAATCATGCCGCCGTAGTTTTTGATGTCGATATGCCTGTGAGCTGTTCTTCGGTGAGGCTGAGCTTCCAAAAATCTAAGAATCTGCGGCACGCAACCTTCGTCGGACTGCTTGGCTGATAAGGGCTTTAAGGCATGATGTTATGTGAACAGTGAAATCCGGTCTTCTTTATTTTGTATGCCGGTTGCTCTGTCTAGCCACAAGCATCGCAAAGCTCTATGCGTCAATTAGTCAATCTCTTTTGATAGCTGATTTTTGGGACTGGGTCACAGCAAGTCTGTGTATTTCAGCGTCGCGTACAGCTGCTCAGCTCTGGTTTACATAGTTGTATATTGTAAATGCAGTTTGTTTAAAAATTTTGTTTTTGCCGATTGAATTGAGGATAGTAGTAAAAATAATTTTCTGAGTCATGAATCTCGTCCTCGAGGGCTCAGTTGATTTAATTCATTTGAGATCCAGTGGAGGGGGATTATTTTTCGTTTCTAGATTGGTGTGTGTTTTTATTTAAAAATTGTTAAAATTTACTTCCATTTAATTTTTTTATTGGATTGTAATGTACAGGTTTTGTTGCAGGTTTCTCAAAATAATTTTTATCAAGTTCTGATTTTTAATATATTTGGTATATAAATATTTAGTGTTTTAATTTTATTACATTTCGGTGAGGATGTATTTGCACATATTTGGCAAGTTTTCCCAACTTATTTAGAATTTTCGAGAAATATTGCGTTAATGTCAGTTAAACTGAAGTAAGCTCAATTATTGAGCGTGGGGAGCTTTCGTGAGAATCACCCTACTTTACTTTTATTATACATTCTGCTCAAAGAAATTAGGCAGTGGCCGTCATCTATGATTGCAGGAAACCATCCAGTGAAGCTAGTGATTAATCGAAAGTTCGCCGGAATCTCGCCGAAAAGTGATTGGGGCGCAAGATGTACTCGCTACAAAACAGTTGCGGACAGCTATCTATAACTTAAGGAATAAGCGTAAATGAATATCCTGATTGCGGGCGGTGCTTGGCCTTATACAGTTAACAGCAAGGAAGCTGCCAATGTTATCAGTCACCAGATATGTTCTCACCTCTTAGACGCTCCAGATCTAGATGTTCGCTATGTTGTGATTAATTCAACGGACGTTGATTTGCCAGTAGAAGCAATGCCAGATTTGGAGGATTTAAAGCGGCGCGGCATGCGAGTTCTTAATCCGATCAAACTGGAGCGTAGAAACGGTTTGGTCAACAAGTTGAAAAAGCTTTTCTACATTAGCGTAGGGCGTGCGGAACATTTGTTGGATGGTTTTGGTCAGGAACATCTGCTGGATAGCTCTTTGCAAGGGTGGAAACCAGATGCTGTGCTGGTGGTTTGGGCTGAAACTGCTGCAAATTTTGTTTGTAGATTCCCAGCCGTGCGGTTTAATTATGCCGGAAATCCCGAAAACAAAGTTTTTGCTGCCCGGTCTGAGTTGCAAGCTGTGCTTGGGGTAGGTCTGCTCAGTAGGCTGAAATCGAATCTCATTGAGCGTGTTATTCGTGCTGGCCATCACAACGTTATGCGCCGTTACCATCATCTTTGGAATGTTGCAGCAAACGATGCCGCGAACTATCAAACAGCGGGCATTAATGCGCACTATCTGCAAAATATGTGGCCGTCTTCTAACATGACTAATTGGGAAACAACTCGCGATAACTACGAGAAATTAGAACCGGTCAAGATCGCTGGCAGTGTCGGCAACATTGGAGCCACTGGAAACAGCTTTGGTCTCATCACGTTATGCGATGACGTAATTCCGGCCCTCCGAAAGCAGTTGGGGGCAGGAAACTTTGAAGTGCATCTTTTTGGCGGTGGGACGCCACATGCGGCAGTCGAACCAAAGCTCAACGAACCAGAGATAAAGGTCAGAGGTTTTGTTGATGAAATTGATAAAGAGCTGTTGGAAGCGCCAATCTTCTTGATCACCAATAACAGTCGCCGCTTTAAGGTTGGTCACACACGTTTCTTACACGCATGGTCGCTTGGGGCATGTGTGGTGGCCTTCCGTGACTCTTGCGAGGCAATGCCTGAAATTCGCAACGATTATAATGCGCTCCTTGGGGATAGTGCAGAAGAGATTGCAGCTTTGATCGCGAGGGCTAAATCCGATAAATCGTTGCGAAGAAGGATCGGTTCTGGTGGTGTGGAAACATTGAAAACTTACTTTTCGCCGCAGAAGGTGTGTGGAGAGATACAAAAGCAGATGCAGGCCAAAATGCAATCTAAGGACAAGACCACTTCATGATAGCTAAAAGATCGAGCATATACAGGCTTGCAAGACATCTCGGAAGCAGTGCTTACGAGGTTTTTCGAAAAGAAATATTGGTCCGAAGGTTGGCAAATAGACATGTTTTTTCAACGCAGAAAAAGTTTGTTGGACCTGAGCTAAAGCTTGATTGTTCTTACATTGTATCTACTGATCGTGGTCTGTTTCATGTCAGGTCCAATGAAGTAAGGTGCTTGTTCCCTTATTACACATTCGGGGTCGCGGCGACAGGATCTAGCCTCTTTGCTTCGGTTTCGATTGGAGTAGATTCCTATGTGATCGCCATGGAAATTTCGAAAGACAAGAAGGGTCAGCCGATCCTTCAAGCACGCAGGATTCTGTATCAGATAGAGACTAAATACCACAACGAGCGCATTCATCAGCTTCATGTTGATGGTTGCCGCCTCGCAATAGCCAACACACGCAAAAATTCGATCACGATTATCGATGCGAAAACGGGTGAATTGTTAACAGATCTTTATCCATTCGCTGATTTCACTGGGTTTCCGATCCATACTGATCACAATCATATCAACTCAGTCTATATTGGCAAAGATTGTATAATATTCACGGCCCATAATGGTGGGGAAATCGGATCAATTATTGGTGTCATTCATGGCAGTCAGGTTTACTCCTACCAGTTCAAAAATAGAGGTGTGCACGACATTATTCCGACTCACAACGGGATAATTTTTTCTGACACATTCGGTTCATCAATGTCGGATTTCAAAGGGGGGGGGGACCTCTACAATGCGGGCGAATGGCTGATACAGAAAACCGAAGAGCGTGGCTATATGGTAAGAGGGGTGGCTGGATCCGCTGATGAGTTACTTGTTGGACATAGTTTTATGGGAAAACGTGAAGATCGTTTTAAGGGGCGTGGGGGGATTCTTCTTTTCAGAAAAGGGAAATTCCAAAGTGACTACCAACTTCCTTCTGCGCAAATCAATGACATCATCAGAAGTGACGGCTCAAAGCACGCACACGAATGGAACGATATAACCGGAGGTGAAGCGAAAAGGCTGTGCGAAGCAGCGTTGGGGGAGCCGTGCCATGTTGGACAATTGTCGGTGCAACTGCCAAATGTAAAAGAATTCACTACTGGTGAGTGGTACTAAACATGGGTAAACGCACACAGGATCTGCTTGCTTTCAGATTTCTGTTTCTTACCTTCCCGGCTGTCTTGCAAGGACTTCTTTCGATTCTTGTGCTGCCTCTGGTGATGCTGGTACTAACACCACGTGACTATGGTCTTTACGGCCTGGTTGTTGCTTTCACCAGCATCATGTCTACGCTGTCGACGGTAGGGTGTTCGTTCATCCTTTCTAACCGTTTTGACGAGAAGGACATAGACAAAAGCCAGGTGCTTGTTTCGACGCTGCAGCTGACCATCTTTTTGACTTCCACTCTAGTAGCCATCACCTCGTTGGTTTCTTTTCTTCTACTACGAAGCCGCTTTGAAATGCTGGCCCCTGTTACCATCCCAATTTTGCTGCTCGCCTTGTTTGATATGATTGCAACCGGTGGCTGGGGTGTCGCGAATACGGTTTCGATTTTATCTAGACGGGTGAGGCTGTTTTCGCTGTTCATGTCGTTACGTGCTGTTTCCGTGCCCAGCGCGGTTCTGTTTGCTTTGTTCGTATGGAACATTGAAGGGCCTTTGGCTTTATTCATTGGGACTGCTGCCGGTGGTGTGACCTACGCTGTTGGAACAGTTTTGATCATAAAGCCTTACCTTTGTCCCAAATTCGACTGGCAGTTGGTAAAGCATATTCTTAAATCTGGTAGTGTTTTGAGCGTTGGTAATATGGTCGATACATTCATGCGTCTTGCAGAACGCTCTTTGCTTGCATCTCACGTAAGTTTGACAGCAACCGGCCTTTGGACTCATGCACAACTCTATCCAAACATGGTGATGATGGCAGTGCGTCCGGCTACGCAGGCTGCATGGCCCAAATTGTGTGAGGAGGCAACTGAAATGCCTGCTACCTTCCCTCACGGTCGCTATCTGGCTCGTATGATATCTTTGGGGCTGGGCACTATTGCTGTGATGCTTGCTCTTGTCGGCCCCGAAATGATCAGCTTGCTAACCAACGATCAATTTACAGAATCAGCGCCTTACGCAGCGCTGATAACCGCAGTAGCTGCTGTCCGATTCGGTGGTCGCCCGCAACTTGCGATTATAATAACATATGGAAAGGCCCGTTCTGCATCACTGGTAACCACATTGTCTGCGGTTGGCGGCATAACGTCGATGGCGATATGTATTCCATTTTGGGAGTTGAACGGAGCCATGATTGGGACTGCTCTCAACGGGATTCTTTATCTTGCGTTGCTCTATGGGTTTTCCAGAAAGATCAAACATTCTCCCAATTTTGACCAACTCGGAATAGCTGCAATAGCGCTGACAATTCTGGTTTTAATACTGTGTCAGAGTTTCCATTTTTCATTTTTACAGCGTCTTTCATTTGCTGTATTGATCGCGATATCAAGTGGTTTGGTCGCGTTGTTCATTGTCGGACGCAGTGGCCTATTGTCGTTTATCAAGCGGTAAAGCAAACGCCCCTAAATGTATGATTGGACAATCTGTTTCG
The DNA here is from genome assembly GCF_002709775.1 of Thalassospira sp. Classification (GTDB taxonomy): domain Bacteria; phylum Pseudomonadota; class Alphaproteobacteria; order Rhodospirillales; family Thalassospiraceae; genus Thalassospira. The sequence goes on along the minus strand of NZ_PAQR01000046.1, from coordinate 11,975 downwards.
GGATTCGCAGCCGTTTCTTTCGGGCTATCATCAAGTGAGGAAATCAAGATGAAAGAGATCATCATCAATGGCCGAGCGGTTGGGCGGGATCACCCCCCCTACCTCATTGCTGAGGCCTGCATTAACCACGAAGGTGATATTCGCATTGCGAAAGAAATGGTATTTCATGCCCGTGCGGCTGGCGTTGATGCGATTAAATTCCAGCTACATGTTCTAGACGACGAGATGCTGCGTGAGGCCCCACAGTCAGCTAATTTTGAGGAACCGCTGTACGACACTCTAGAACGTACAAATCTTAGCGTAGCCGAGCATCAAGAGCTCAAAGAGCTCTGTGAGCGCATCGGGATCGACTATATGTGTACGCCCTTCTCGGCCGCGTCCGCCGATCTGTTGGAGAGCAAAATTGGTGTGGAGGTGTACAAAGTCGGTTCTGGCGAATGTACCAATCATCCGCTACAGCGACACATCGCGGCCAAAGGCAAGCCAATGATTTCTTCCACGGGCATGACCGAACTGGCGGAAGTCGATGAAACCGTTGCAGTTCTCAAAGCTCATGCAGCGGGAGGTTTTGCGCTGACACATTGTGTCTCTGCGTATCCATGCCCTTATGATCGGGTGAATCTGGGTGTCATACCGCTCTACGAAGAACGATATGGGGTGCCCATCGGTCTTTCCGATCACAGTGTCGGAATCTACACTTCTCTGGGGGCTGTTGCGCTGGGGGCGTGTATCATCGAGAAGCATTTTTCCCTTGATCGAACCTTGCCTGGGCCCGATCATAAATCTTCTATTGAGCCAAACGAATTACGCGAGCTGGCCAGAGGTTGCCGCGCGGTGTGGGAAGCGCGCGGAGCGGCTCGTCAAATATTTCCCGAGGAAAAAGAAATTGTTGCTTGGGCACGCGAAAGTGTCGTCTCTATTGTAGATATTGCTCAAGGCAGCGTTATAACGAAGAATATGGTGTCTGTTAAACGTCCGAGCCCCGCAGAAGGTGTTGTGCCGGCTAAGAACCTCGAGGACGTAATTGGTAAAACAGCGGGAGTCGATATTCAGGCTAATCGCCAAATCAGATGGGATACGTTGAAGTAATGAAGAAAAGACGCATCCTGTGCTCGCTTGAGTCACGAGCAACCTATGGTTATTCGCGCAATGTGATGAATGCAATGCGTGACTATCCCGAGCTAGAACTAACAACACTTGTCACGGGCATGCATTTGATGCCTGAGATGGGGAATAGCATCGAACTGATTCGGCGAGATGGCTTCCCGATTACTGCAGAAGTTCCGCTTCATCCCGACGGCAAGGGGGCCGGTAGTTGGGCACGCGCTATGGGAAGCGCAATCAGTGGTTTTGCAGAGGCGATAGATCGTATTCAACCCGATATTGTTTTGCTCTTTGGTGATCGAGGCGAAACCATGAGTCTGTGTATGACAGCAGCTTACATGGGGGTGCCGACGGCGCACGTGCAAGCTGGTGATAAATCGGGGCACATCGATGATGCAGCGCGATATGCTATCGCCAAACTCGCTCATATCCACTTTGCTTCGTGCGAAGATTCTGCGAACAGGGTTCGCAATCTCGGTGAGCAGGAATTCCGCATCTTCAATACGGGGGCACCTCAGTTGGATGACATGAATCGCGATTTCACATCTGATTGTGTGGAGATTGATGGGCGTTTGATCCGTCTTGATGATCCGTATTTGTTACTGGTCATGCATCCGGTGATGGCTGAACGTGAGGAAGCCGGACAGCAGATGCAAGATGTGCTTGATGCCTGTCTTGCTAGTGGACTTCCCGTTGTGTGGATTTATCCGAACAGTGATTTGGGGCACGATGCTATCATTGATGTCATCGAACGCTACAACGATCATCCGAAAATCCAAGCCGTCACGAATTGTGAGCGCGATGATTATTTCAGGTTGCTCTACAATTCAAAGGCCTTGGTCGGAAACTCTTCAAGTGGAATTCTGGAGGCGCCTTCTTTCAAGACGCCCGTTGTCAATATAGGTAATCGTCAGAGAGGCCGCCAACAGGCCAGCAATATTCTTAATTGCTTAAACGACATTCCTTCCATTGCTGAGACGATCAAAACCGCGTTAAACGATGAAGCATTCAAGAAACGTTGTGCGCAATCTATGAATCCTTACGGTGACGGAAAATCCTCTCCCCGAATCTGCGAGATTTTGAGAGATATTCCGCTGGACCGTCAGTTGCTCGACAAACAGACGACATTTTAACGAGCCAAGATTGCCTGAAACTGTGTTCAATACCGGATTTGCAAATGACTCATAATACCCAAGCACAGGAACGCTGGTTTGTTACCGGCGCAGCCGGGTTCATAGGCAGCAACCTATGCGCTTTTCTTATTGAGCGGGGAGCGAAAGTTGTTGGCTATGACAATTTCTTTTCGGGTAAACATGAAAATGTCGAGAGGCTCCTGAATACTTATGGTGAAGACTTTACTTTCATTGAAGGTGATATCTTGGATGAAGCGTCCTTGCACTCAGCTATTAGTGGCTGTGAGCGGGTAGCACATTTGGCTGCGCAGGTCTCGGTCATGCGCTCGATTGATCTGAGCGAAGAAACACACGACATCAACACAACAGGGTTTCTTCGTGTAATTGAGGCTGCTGCGAAACAGAACGCCAGTAGTCTTGTTTATGCTTCCAGTTGTGCGGTTTATGGTGAGAACGATGCTCTGCCGCTCAGCGAAGACGAACGTCCCTGCCCAATGAGTCCTTATGCCGCCAGTAAGTTGGCAAATGAAGCTTATGCATCAGGTATGAGCGTCAAGGCGCCCGAGCTTAACGTTGTAGGGCTGCGCTTTTTTAACATCTTTGGTGCATGGCAGGACGCTGCAAATGGATATGCTGCAGTTATTCCCAAATGGATTGATCTTCTGATCGAGGGCAAACGACCCGTAATGTTTGGGGACGGGAGTGCAACCCGTGACTTCTGCCACGTGGAAAATGTCTGCAATGCTATCTGGAAAGCTGTACTGGCCGGTGAAGCCGCAAACGGTAAAGTGTTTAACGTTGCTAGCGGTGTACCAACCCGTCTGGACAGGCTTTACGAATTGATTGTTGAGGCATTGGTAAACGCAAAGCTTGGCAGTAACTATCCGGAGCCGGAAAAACAGGATTGGCGCGTTGGGGAAATCCTTCATTCTTATGGGAGTCCTAAACAAGCAAAAGAAATGATGGACTTTGCAGTAGAAGTTAGCCTTCAGGAAGGCTTGCAGCGAATGCTGTCAACGCAGTATTGCCAGAACACAAATAACTAACTTGGTAAAAACATCACAATTAGAGAATGGAGTTTGCGATCATGAGCAAACATGTGTTCATCACTGGTGGCGGCGGACTGATTGGGTTGACGCTTGCTCGCGACCTTGTATCTCATGGATACAAAATCACACTTTTCGACCTTGCCGAACAGTTTTCACGTCGACAGCGTGAAGTAGACGAGTTGGTAGCAAGCGGTGCAGTTTCGATTGCTATTGGTACGATTATGGATCGTTGGGCTGTTACTTTGGCTGCGCAGGGGTGTGATAGCGCAGTTCATCTGGCTGCAATGTTGGGTGTAAAACGTACCGAGGACAATCGTCTTCTGTGTATGGATATAAATGTCAACGGAACGGATAATGTTCTGAATGCTTGCGTTCAGAACAGAATCGAGCACGTTATTTTGGCCTCGTCCTCAGAAGTTTACGGTGAGCCGACGTACAATCCGGTTCATGAAGGGGTCGAGACCAAGGGCAAAACTGTCTATGCTGTTTCCAAACTCGCCACAGAGGAACTGGTAAAGGGCTATCATCAAATCCATCCTGACCTCAACTACACTATTGTGCGATTCTTTAATACTTATGGCGAAGGGCAGGTTGCACAGTTCGTTGTTTCTAAGTTCGTAAAACGAGTACTAGATGGCAAGAATCCCCAAGTCTATGGCGACGGCAGCCAGACCCGCTCCTACTGCCATGTTAATGACACGGTTGAAGGTTTGAGAGCTATCTTGGAACGTCCCGTAGCGCTCAATCGTGTCTTCAATATCGGCAACTCGGTAGAAAAATTTACCTTGAAAGAGGTAGCTCAGAAGGTCATCGACCTTGTTGCGCCTGACAAAGGCTTGTCAGTTGAAATCGTACCTTTCGAAGAATCTGATCGTACGCCCGAAAGAGAAATTATTACACGCTATTGCGACAACTCCCTTGCAGTGAAAGAGCTTGGCTTAAATCCCAAGGTGAGCCTTGACGAAGGTATTCGGCGGATTGCTGCTTCAGTGATTCATGAAGATTGGGCTGACCGTTGAGCAGTTTGTGAACTCGCTCATCAGGATAGAAAACATGATAGAAAATAGACGGTTTCTGGCAGTAGTTCCTGCCAGGGGAGGTTCCAAATCGGTTCCTCAAAAGAATATCCGGTCGCTTGGCGGCAGGCCGTTGCTTCATCACACTGTGGATCAGTTGCAGGCTGTAACAGAAATTGATTGCGCCGTCGTATCGACAGATGATGAGAAAATTCGGGACGTTGCGAAGTCCGTTGGTGTTCGGGTTATTGATCGTCCTGCCGAGCTTTCTGGAGACACCGCTCCGACAGAGTTAGCTTTGATCCATGCCTTGGATAAATTGGCGGATCAAGGCGAATATTTCGATTACGTTATGGTTCTTGAGCCAACTTCTCCTTTTCGCTCTTCTGCTACAATTCGTAGGTGTATGAATCGGATTGTCCGAGACAACGGCCAGTCTTTGATGACAGTCATAGAAACACGCTCAAACATCGGGGTTCTTGAAGAAGGATATTTCAAACCTTTAAATTCCGGCGCTCCAAGACGGCGACAAGAACGAGAACCCTTCTTTGTTGAAAGCAGCACTGTTTATATATCCCGCGTCGATTTTCTTCGAGAAACTGGCTCATTGGTCTGTCAAAACTGGCTGAGTGAGATCGTTGAAGAGAATGAAGCGATTGATATCAACTCTCCTCTAGATTTCAAAATTGCTGAGGCAATATTCTCTCTCAGGACAATGGAGGCGTAATTGGATAAATTGCGCTTTTCCTGCGCTCATTAACTTATGATACAAATGCACACCAGCTTGAAAGGCTGGTGTGCATTAGATGAAACGGTTGTTTGCGTTGGTTTGCTAAATTCGCGCTCTTCATGACAGATTTCTAACTCTTTTGATGGTTTTATTGGGTAAATTGGGCAGCCTTATGAGGGCTTTTAGGTGCTCCAATCTCCCCAATTGAACAGATGAAAAAGAGAGCACAACCAACAAAGCTAGTTTTCATCCAATCAATGGACGAAAGAGTTTTTAGATAGGTCCAGATTATCAGACTATCCTGTATAAAAGATATGGTTACGGAACTGCCTGCGGTCAGAAGTGAGATTATGGAGGAGACAGATGTTCTGATGCAGAATTTACCTATATCTCGCATTGGGCAATAGTCAGCAATATTCAAAATTTCGGAGCTGCATGTGAGTTCTGGATGTAAGGAGTGTATCAAATGTGGCCAACAGCCCAGAGAATTGTACAAAAAGTCTGCTAGGCTACAAAAAAACTTAATCAGCAATTGGCAGATTAAACGTAATCTTCTCCCCACTGACCGCCCTACCGGCTCCCTGCATGCTTCCATCTTCAGTCAGTCGGAAGTTTCCAGCGGCATAGCTATCATCCGGACAGATCAGTTCCCACCAGCCGTGAGCGGGCGCCAGCCGGTCGTCACGGACGAATTTCCCAAGGCAGGTCTGAGCGCCATAGACATCAATCATGCCGCCAAAGGCATTGGCGCGAAGCTTGGTGTCATAGCGTGAAAATGGGCCGATGCGCGACCAGTTCAGATCGATTTTGACCATCTTGACGGTGGTATAGGGCACGGTGTTTTCTGATTCTGCCTGTTTGGCCTGCCACGCATCGTAACTGATTTCCGGGGTGGTTTCGCAGCCACCAATAAACAGGGCGACACCCATGATCAGGGCTGTTTTCAAAGTCCGGGATTGGGTAAGCATCTTCGCCCTCTGGCAGGTTGATTTTGCACAGACTGTAACTGACATAACGCAATTCGCAAATGCTGCGTTGCTGTTATCAATAAAGGGCATCTCAATCACCCAGAATCGCCATTGCATCAATGCCTTGATAAGGGTGATTGCAGGTGTGAAAGAGTAAGGTTTTTGTCAGCAATACGGGCCAAATGAACGCGATCCATTCAGATTGTTTTCAAATGAAAACAGATGCCTGAGCAAAGTGCTGATCGGTCGTTTAAGGCTTGATTTCGGGGGCGTTTCTGCCTTTTGTTGCGAAAATCTTACATTTCGCTACCATCATTCCCGCTTCGTGTTTCAACCCGCTGAAACATAAAATTGGTTACTACTTGGTGGCGGAACAGCGTGGGCTGCGCTGTGACAATAACTCGCGTAGGGGAACCAGATGGCCGAGAAGCAGATCGAGATCGAACTTAAACTTCGCATCGATCCGAAACATGTTGCGCGCCTCAAAAGCGCGCCGGTCCTGCGCGAGGTCAAGGAAGGTCGTCGTCTGGTGACCACGCACCTTGTTTCCATCTATCACGACACACCGAAACTCTCGCTTGCGGAAAAGGGGCTTGCCGTCCGTCTGCGCAAAAAGGGAGCGCATGGCTGGGAGCAGACTGTTAAGGCAACTAATGGCCTGCGTGAAGCGCTGCCGGAACGCAATGAATGGACGGTCGAGCTTGAAGAAGGTGTTCTTGATCTTGATCGCTTCACTGACAAGGACGTCAAAAAGCTTCTGAAGAAGTTTGTGAAGAAAAAGAAGATCGACCGCATTTTTGAAAGCGATCTTAAACGCGGGGCCGTTGACCTGACATATCGTGATGCGGTGATGGAACTTGCCATTGATCAGGGTGTTGTTCGGTCTGGCGAGAAAGAAGTCCCGATTTCCGAGGTCGAGTTCGAGCTTAAAAAAGGCCATCCGGCCGCGTTGTTCGATCTCGCACTTGAGCTGCAGCGCACAGTGCCGCTGTTGCTTAGCATGCGCTCCAAGGCATCGCGCGGGCGAGATCTTTATCTGGGTAAGGGGCCTGGCGCCTATCGTGCGGCTGCCGTCCAACTGACCCCGGATATGTCGGCGGAAACTGCTTTCCGTGCGGTGATCGCGCAAGGCCTCACGATGATCCTGAGCAACGAGGTATGTGTCCGTCAGGATCTCGATATCGAAGGCTGCCATCAGATGCGGGTGGGTATGCGCCGTCTTCGGGTGGCACTCAACCTGTTTAAGAAAAACCTGCCGACTGGCGAGGCCGTCTTGCTGCGTCGGTTGCTGAAGCTGTGTAGCAAGGGGCTTGATGGTCTTCGCGATTGGGACGTGTTCCTGACCGAGACACTGCCGATGATCGAGGAACGCTTCCCTGATCACACAGGTGTTTCCGAACTGCGCAAGGCTGCTGAAAAGCAACGCGAAGCAGCTCTCGCGAACGCGTGCAAGATGCTCGATCAGCCGGAATACGGACAGTTGCTGTTGCTGCTTGGTGCATGGGCGAGCTATTCGCGCTGGGCTTCGGGGGCGAGTGCCGCACAGATGAAGGCGATGGCGGCACCTGTTTCGGAAATGGCCGAGCCACTTTTGGAGCAGGCCTATAAACGTGTCACCAAGCGTGGCGATCACGTTGCCAACCTTACTACGCCGCAACTGCATGCGCTTCGTCTTGATGTCAAACAGATGCGTTATGGGACTGAGTTCTTTGGGGCCATTTACGGTGCGAAGAAGGTCAAGAAGTTTCGGTCCAAACTGACAACGATGCAGGAAATCCTGGGTCAGCTTCAGGATGCCGCGGTTGCAGAAGCGCGCTTGATGGCGTTGACGCCACAACTTGCAAAAGATGGCATGGTTGCAGTTGGTCTGGTGTCAGGCTGGTTTGCTGCACGGGCTGATCATCGGCTTCTGGGGATTGCCACGGCCATGGCAGACTTTGCCGATCAGAAGATGTTTTGGAAATGAGGTTTCCCGGATTATTCCTTGATTGGGAATTCTTCGAGAATGTGTTTCGGTTGGTTATCCGCCCGATACTGGCGTTATTCTTTATGTTTGAAGCGCCTGAGGCTCTTGACGATCAGATTGTAAGCCGGGCCATGCAGTTGAATATTGCAGAGGCTTCCGGCAGAACAGTGACGTCTGTAAGCGAAGTTGAGCGCACTGGCATCTATAAGGGCGCCGAGTTTGCCCAAAAATGGATACTGGATAATGGGCGGGGGTATGTCCGTATCGGGTTCTGGGATGCAGGTATTCCAAGGGGGGCGGAACGCCTTGCTGCTTCAAGGAAGAACTTTGAAAGAAATACTGCAGTTCTGATTAAACATAAAAAGCTTGTGAAGAAAGTGTCGCATCCAAATGGTGCCGAAGGAATGGTTGCCTTTGGCGACGGTGTAAAACACCAGCGCTGCTCCTTTGGCTTGGCTGTATTAAACCTTGATGCGTATCAAGGTTTCGACACCTTGATTGATACTGCGATATGCTCCAACGGTCCGTTAAAGCCAAACAGCGTTGAAAACCTGATCTGGTATCTAAAAATGGAACCGTGATCAGAGCATGATTACGCAGCAGCCTTTTTCATGTCCTGGTATGCGCCAAGAGCCCGTTCACGGCCTTCCTTGAGGCCGATCAGGGGGGCGGGGTAGGTCTTGCCCAATGTCACGCCAGCGGCCTTGAGGATAAGCGGGGAGGCTTCCCACGGTTTGTGGATATATTGTTCGGGCATGTCGCGCAGTTCCGGTACCCATTGACGAACGTATTCGCCTTTGGGGTCAAACTTTTCGCCCTGAAGAACCGGGTTGAAAATGCGGAAATAGGGGGCGGCATCGGCGCCGCATCCGCCAATCCATTGCCATGAAAACGGGTTGTTGGCCGGGCAGGCATCGACAAGAGTGTCATCAAACCACGCCAGACCATCCTGCCAATGGATCAGAAGGTGCTTCACCAGGATCGAGCCGACAATCATCCGCACCCGGTTGTGCATATAGCCCGTGTGCCAAAGTTCGCGCATGCCGGCATCAACAATCGGAAAGCCTGTCTGGCCCTTCTGCCAGGCGTGAAGGCCTTTTGCGTTGTCTGACCACGGGAAATGCTTGAACTGACTTTGCAGCGGTACAGATCGTAGATCGGTTGCGTGAAACAGGATGTGATGGGCAAACTCCCGCCAGCCAAGCTCTGATATGAATTTCGATGCGGTCTTGCCTTTGCCGGGATTGGCATCGGCATAGTGACTGGCGGCATGCCAGACCTGATAGGGGCTGATTTCACCAAAGCGCAGATGCGGGGACAGCTCGGATGTCACCCGATGATCCGGCCTGTCACGCATGTCGGCGTAATCGGTAAGCCGATCATCGATGAAATCAAATAGCTGGTCCTTGGCGCCCTGTTCGCCGGGGGTGAAACGCTCACCAAGGCCACCGGCCCAGTCGACGGGCTTGGGGGCAAGATCAAAGTCGGTAATGTTGATTTGCCCGGAAACCTCGCCCTTGAACACGGTAATTCTGTCGGGTGCCCCGTGGGGTTCGCGTGGTATCGGGAGCTTCTGACACGCGCGCCAGAACGGACTATAAACCTTGAAATCGGTTCCCGAACCGGTTTTGACATCCCATGGTTCGAACAGAAGACTGGCCTTGTGGCTTTCACATGTCAGGCCGCGGTCCAGAAGGGCTGCTTTGATGTCAGTATCGCGCTTGGTTGACGGCTTGTCATAAACCCGGTTCCAGAAAACAGCCTGAACAGCTTTCTCGTCTGCGATGCCTAGCAGAACGGTTTTGGCGTCCCCCTTAATCAGGCGAAGGGCCCGATCCGATTTGCTGTCGCCAAGTTGGGCAATATCCATATTCAGCGCTGACAGGCTTTTTTCCAGCCACCATTTCGTTGCCCCGCCCAACTGATCGGAAATCACCGGATCAAGGATGAATACCGGAAGCACTGCGCCATCATTTTCCTTGGCCCATTTCACTGCTGCCAGAAGGGCCGGATTGTCCGCCAGTCGAAGGTCGCTTCGAAACCACATAAGGGCGATCGGGCGTTCAGTCATCTGTCTTCCTGTGTACTTTGGCGATTTCCGGGGGGAGTTGAAGCCAGAGGGGGAGAGAGCGACACGACTGTGACAGCGTATAGAGGGAAAGTCGAGGCGCTCTCTCTGGCTCGGGGTACATCAAGATATACGGCGGATGGTTCGGACCAGTTCACCGAAACTTTCCGAAAGCACATCTTTTTTCCATCCGGCAAAACCAATTACCAGTCCGCGTACTGCTGGCGGTTCATTTCCCGCGCGCGGCCGATGGAAATAAGACGAGAGTGCACGGCAATCGAGCCCCGCCTTGACCAGCTCTTCCTGCATTCTGATGTCATCCTGATCACCGGTTGAACGGGCACATAGGTGCAAGCCGCCGTCTGACGGCATCACAGAAAGAATGTCGGAGGCCTGATCCGTAATCAGGTTCATCAGATGAGCGCGCCGCTCACCATATTGCAGGCGCATCTTGCGCACGTGACTGCCAAAGTGCCCCTCGGCGAAGAACGCACCAAGGGCAGCCTGCGTCGTTGGTGCAGGCACACCATCAGCAAAACCGCGGATACCGCGAAAGGCCGCAACCAGTGCCCTTGGCAGAACAAGGTAGCCAAGCCGGATACCCGGGAACAGTACGCGTGAGAACGTGCCGACATAGATCACCCGGTTGTCGGTGTCCAAGCCCTGCAGGGATGAAAGCGGTGGCCCGTCATAGCGATAGTCGCTGTCATAATCGTCTTCGACAATCCAGGCATCGTTATCGCGCGCCCATTGCAAAAGCGACAAGCGCCGCGCGAGCGAAAGCGTCGTGCCCAACGGATAGTTCCGCGATGGCGTGGTCACGACAATCCGGGCCGGCGAGGGCGTTTTACCAAGTCCATCAACATCCAGCCCGTCTTCATCAACGGTGATGGGCTGGACCACAGCGCCGCTTGCTGCCAACACACCGCGAATGCCCTCATAACCCGGATCTTCGGTGGCGATGATATCGCCCGGATCAACAAGGGCACGGGCGGCAAGATCAAGCGCCTGTTGGGCGCCCGAAACAATCATGACCTGATCGGCATCGCAATTGACCCCGCGCGATTGCCGTAACCATTTGGCAATTTCAGTCCGCAGCAACGGCAAACCAAGCGGATCGTCGGGAATGGTCAGGTCAATATCAGGCGCGCGCCATGACCGGCGGAGCAACCGTGCCCAAAGATCAAAGGGAAAGCCATCAAGGTCGGGGGTCGCCGGGTTAAACGGGCGGGCCACGCGAAAGCGTGGAAAGCGGCGCTGATAGGTCAGCATGCGCTGGGCACTTTGGCTCAGCCTTAAGGGGCGGTCCTTTGTTGCCGTGCTTTGGCTATCCTTGGCGGTGTCGCCGGTTTGCATATCCCGATCTGGCAGGGCACGGGCGACAAAGCTTCCAGCCCCAACCCGCGTTTCAAGATAGCCTTCCGAGGTCAGCAGATCGAAACTGGTCACCACCGTATTGCGCGAAATGCCAAGCGATTTTGCCAGATCGCGACTGGCCGGCAGGCGTTCGCCCGGATGCAGACGCCCATCAAGAATGGCCGATCTGATGCCGTGATACAGGCGGCGATAAGCAGTTGTACCGCCGGTGTCCCCGGCATTGTCGGACTGGCTTGGATAAATCCAGCTGTAATCACTGCGTGGCATGGGGGTGGTAGCCTCGATCAAATTGGTTCTGTCATTTTTATTATAATGGACCTTTTGAAAAGTCCAATTTGATCCATGATCGGGCCAAATTCGACGTCCGGTTTTTTGAAGAAGAGGTCCCGCCATGTCTGATCAATACGAAGTCCAGCCCCACACCAAAGTTGTCCGGGGCCCCAACCGTGCGAGTTATGATCGCACGCAAATTCACGGCATCATCGATGATGCGTTGATTTGCCATGTCGGCACTGTGGTGAACGGGCGTCCGGCGATGATCCCGACGGCCCATTGGCGGGTGGG
>NZ_PAQR01000045.1 GCF_002709775.1 Thalassospira sp. | reverse complement strand
TTGAATAGCCCCTGGAATTGTAGACACCCGGTTTGATCAGATTTTTCGTCTTTCGAATTCGACGGGTGACAACATCCCGTTGGTACTATGTTTGCGCTTCGGGTTGTAGAACATTTCTATGTAATCGAAGACATCCTGACGTGCCTCATCCCGTGATTTATAGACCCTGCAGCGGATGCGTTCGCGTTTAAGCAAGTTGAAGAAACTTTCGGCAACAGCATTGTCATAACAGTTCCCACGGCGGCTCATACTATGTTCAAGATTGTGCTGACGAAGGAAAGCGGCCCAGTCGATGCTGGTATATTGGGAACCCTGATCAGAATGGATCAGCACCCTGTTCTTTGGCTTACGCCGCCAGACGGCCATCAGCAAGGCTTGCAGAACAACCTCTGTATCTTGTCGCTGCTTCAATGCCCAGCCAACCACCATGCGGGAATAAAGGTCAATTACGACGGCAAGATACGCAAATCCTTCCTGTGTCTTGATATAGGTGATATCGGTCACCCAAACGGTATTTGGTCTGGCGGTATCAAACTGCCGATCCAGTTTGTTGTCAGCGACGACAGCCGGTTTGCCGCCATATTTGCCGGGACGCTTCTTGTAACCGATCCGGGCGCGTATGCCTGCATTGCGGGCCAGTCGGGCAACACGGTTCGGACTGCAACTCTCTCCCATATCCAGCAGATCATCATGGATTTTGCGGTAGCCATATACCTGACCGCTGTCTTCCCATATCTGGCGAACAAGCGCGGTCTGCCTTTGATCTTCCAGAAACCGGGCGCTGTGTGGTTTCTTCTGCCAGGCATAAAAGCCACTGGGATGAACCTGCAAACACCGGCACATGGTGCGCACCGAGTAGACCCGGCGATGCTGGTCAATAAACGCGTACCTCATTTTGCATCCCTGGCGAAGTACGCGGTTGCCTTTTTTAGAATATCGCGCTCCTCGGTGATCCGCGCGAGTTCTTGCTTCAGGCGGCGTATCTCGGATGATTGTTGATCAGCTTCAGCAATCGTATCAGGGGACTTGCTGAACTTCTTCTTCCACACATACAGGGAATGTGTGCTGACACCGAGACGAGCAGAAACTTCCGCTACTGAGTAACCTCGTTCTGTAATCTGGCGAACGGCATTGATTTTGAACTCATCGGTAAAATGACTCTTGGGCATCGCAAACTCCTTGCCTCACTTTATAAGTGATGGGGTGTCTACAATTCCAGGGGCTATTCACAGGGGCTATTCATCTTGGTCAAGGAGGTCTTCGTAGACACGATGTAACAATAAAACACCCCGCTTGGCTTTCGCCGAGCGGGGTGTTTTGTTTTACGGCTTTGTTATATCTCACAAAGGAGCGATTTATAACAGAAGTGGTTGCGGGGGCATACCTGTTTGCCCAATTCTTTTCCCCGAGAAACATCAGATTTTGGTGCACTCGGTAGAGAATTGAGACCATACATTTCCGATCCTTGTCAAGTCGTTAACGGCATGATGGGGGTCCTACAATGCCAGCCGAATGGGGTCAGGCGAAGATCGAAATCCTTGCTTTGCGAGATGAAATTCTCGGCAAGCTTGAGCAAGGCATTCTGGTCAGAACACTCTACGAAGAACTAAGCGCCTCAGGACGTATCACGATGTCTCGCCGGTCATTCTATGACCGTGTGAAACGAATGCGTGCGGAAGCATCGAAACCCACGCGCAACACCTCTGCGCAATCCACTGGGCGCACCAGCAAACCAATCCAGAGCTACCTGACTGAGAAGTCGAAGCCAGCCACAAGCAACTTGCTCCCTAGCCTGAAGGCCGAAGAGCAAGAAGAGCTTGATCGCTTGTGGGAAGGATCGTCGGACGACACGGAGGAAACTCCGTGAACTCCTGGCAATCAGATTACCTCACCCTTCACACCCGCCTGCGGCAAGCCCGCGAGAGTAAACACCTCACCCAAGCTGGTGCTGGTGAATGTATCGGCGTGTGCGAACGCACTTATCGGGATTTTGAGGCTGGCAGGACGGATCTGTCTGCAGCCCACGTGTTCCGCCTCGCCACTGTGCTGGGCATCAAAATTATCATTTCAGATGGAGTTATCGCGGATGGCGTTGATTAATCTTACCCTTCAGGGCAAGGGCGGGGTCGGCAAGTCGTTTGTCGCAAGCCTTCTTGCGCAGCATTACCTCAAACGCGACACCCCGCTTCATTGCTACGACACCGATCCGGTTAATCAGACCTTTGCCGGATACAAAGCGTTCCCTGTCGAAACCATTCGCCTCGGCGAACGTCCTGACGAGATCAACCCGCGCTATTTCGATGCCCTGATCGAACAGATCATGATCGGCCCGGAAGACGGGGTTATCGTGATCGATAACGGGGCCAGCACCTTCCTGCCCCTGCTTGGCTATATGGTCGAAGCACAGGCGCTCCAAATGCTCGCCGATGCCGGTCATGAGGTTCGCCTCCATACAGTGCTTACTGGTGGGCAGGCGCTTAATGACACCATGCAGGGTCTGCATCAGGTTTTGCAGAGCGTTCCCGATATTCCGGTCGTCGTTTGGCTCAATGAATATTTCGGGCGGATCGAACGCAAGAACGCATCTGGTGAAGTCGAGAGCTTTGAGCATTCCGGACTTTATAAAAAGAACAAGAATCGCATTCACGCGCTGGTCCGTTTGCCCGAGGTTCGCAAAGAAACCTTTGGCCATGACATCGAGCAAATGATGCGTGCCCGACTGACCTTCGATGAAGCAGGCAGCCATGCCGACTTTCCCCTGATGTCTCGCCAGCGCCTGATGATGACTTGGCGCAGCATTGGGGCCTCGATGGAACAGGCGGTGCTGTGATGACCAGCGTTCTTGACGAGGCTCCGCCGCCGCCCCTGACCATGGACAGCATCGAAGAGCTGCGCACCCATTTGTGGAAAGTTCATCAGGTCACCGTCGAAGACGGTGCCCCGGTACTCATGATCTACACCATCCACAAGGTCGTGCTCGACGAGCATCGCCGCCTGATTGATCAGCATAACCGGACCCTTTCCGGGATCATCCAGGCACAGGCAGAAACCTTCACCAACGATGTGACCGCCGCCATCGAGGACTTCAAGAACGAAGCCCTGACCGATGCCGTGCGGGAACGTCTGTCTGCCATGCAGGAAGCTGCCCGCCTTGCCGACACGGCCCAGGACCGCTTTCGCAAGATGGTCAAGCTGATCTCCCTCCTCACCGCTCTCAATCTGGTCGCCGTCGTCTTCACGCTGGGCGTCCTCACCGTTTTGACGATCTGACGACAAGGAAAACACTCCATGGATAAACGTAATCTTTTCAAAATCGCCGTAATCGCGGGCCTTGCCACATTGGCCATGACCGAACCGGCCTTTGCTCAAGACGCCACAGGTGGCAACTGGTGGGATCCGGTTGTCTCCTTCCTCGAACTTCTGGCCGAGGGCTTTGGCAAGATTTTTGCCATCGCACTTGGTCTTGGCTTGGTCGTCTATGGCGGTTGGGGCGCTTTCACCGGCAGGCTGGATCCGCAACGCGGCATCATGATGGTGATTGGTGGCATCTTGGTCACTGCAGGACCGGCCATTGCTTCGGGTCTTCTGGGGGTTCTCAAATGAAAGCCGCCAGTGCTGTTCTCATTCAGGTCCAGCGCCAGATGACGCTGATCGGTTTGCCGATCTCGCTTCTGCTTGTTGCCGGTCTCGTTGGCGTTCTGGGTTTTGTCCTGCCCGTCGTATTCGACTTTCCTGCTCTGGTCATTCCGGGCGGGATCGTGGGCTTTGTCGGTGCATGGATCTATCTCGTCAAACATCAGCGGATCAATCCGAACTATGACCGCGATCTGCTGGTGACCCCGATGTTTTGGGGCAGCCGTAAGGGTGAGCGCCTCCTGACCACGGGAGGTCGCAAATGATTTGGGCCGATGTAATCACCACTGGTCTTGTGTCCGGCATGGCGGGCGGCCTGATTGTTCCGGCTGGTCGTCGCCTGTTGCTGGGAGATATCGAGCAAGACTGGCTGCAGGACGAACTTGAGCTCGACGGGATTGATCCGGTCGATGGCGTCACGGTGCGCGGCAAAGACGGCTCGCTGTCGCGTATCTGGCACCTACAAGGGACCAGCTATGACGCCCGTATAGAGAGCGAGCAACAAACCTTGTTGCTCGGTCGCCAGTCTCTGTTGCAAGAGCTTGGTAAAAGGTTGGTCACTGTTCGGCTTTTTGCTGTCAAACGCCAGCGCGAGATTGCCGCTCATGCGAAGTGGCCCAATAGCGTGCTTGATGAAATCGGCACCGCAGAAGCCCGGCAATATAAATCAAGCTACTTCATCGACTGGTATCTGATGGCAACGGCTCAAACCATGCAGCCCTTGCTGGATGCCGAAGAGAAAATCCCGGCCATCCTTTCGGAATATCGCCCAGAGCTTCTTTCACGCTCTGATGACGACCAGCCTTGTTTGCTTTCCGGGTTTCTCAATGGATTGGTCAGCGGCGATTATCGCCGTGACCTTCCGACAACCAGTCACAATCTGTCTGCGAACCTTCCCGCATCTGACCTTCATTGCGACAAGGTGACCGGCACCATCACCACACATGTTCCAACCCGACAGTCCCAAAAGGTCATCACCGTTACACTCTGGCCGGAAACAGTCTCCGGCCACCTGATCGGCGAGATCCTCGCCCTGCAGGGTGATATCGAGATCTGCCAAATCTGCGATCCTTGGGGCAGCGACCAAGCGGTGCTGGTCAACAAACGCCGCATGGCAGGTGAATCAAACTCATGGTTTGGCAATCCAGCAGCAGCGGCGGAAGTCTCAACGCTTCTGGATCTTCTGGCAGAAGGCAAAACAGCTCTCTTTGCCACGCAGTTTCAGATCATTCCACGCGCCGAAACCGAGGAAAAACTCAACAGCCTGATCCGCGAGATCACAGAAATCCTGGGCAACAAACGGATCGGCTATGCCGTGCAAACCAAGGGGGCACCGGTCTGCTGGTTTAACCGCTTGCCTGTCGTCTCCAAACGCAAGATCAGATTGCCTGGCAGTCAGTTCATGGCCCCGCTGGATCTGCGTGATCAGAACATTGCAGCCCTTTGGGCTTTGCCACATTCGGCAACCGGCATGTTGGCCAGCCAGTTCGGTTCTGCACCAGTGCGCTGGTTTAAAACACCAACCGGGCAGTCCTATGCATTCCAGTTTCAGGTGGTCAACAAGCCGTTCTCGCTTGGCAACTTTCTGGTCTTTGCGCCCTCCGGGGTCGGTAAATCCACCCTGATCATGCATCTCATGGGCGGCCTTGCGAAGTTTGAGAATGTGCGGTCCTACATCTTTGATTCCAAGGAAGGCACACGCTTCATGGTCGAAGCCATGGGCGGTCTTTATCAAGCCTATGATGGTCTTTCGCTCAATCCTTTGGATGTTGGGGACGACACGCCAAAGAACCGTGAACGTGTCTATGCGATCCTCAAGTCACTTGCCGGAATAGATCTCGAAGACGGTGACATCGATGCGCTTAATCATGCCGTCGACCTAGCGTTTCAGATTGAACCACCACACCGCACATTGAATGCCATCTATCCCTTTGCCTTTGCCCGTCGCTCTGCCCTTCGTCGCGCCTTCGCGCAATGGGTGACGGACGACAAGGGCAATACAGGTCTTCGCAGCCACATTTTCAACGCGCCGCATGACAGCCTCGGCGGCCTTCTGAACCAGTCGCACATGGTTGGCATCAACATGAACGAGGCGCTGGCCGACCCGGCTCTTGGCGGGCCGGTGGTTGGTCATATCTCCGAGGCTATCAGTAAATCTGTTGCCGGACGCAATGGTGGTTTTGTCATTTTCATTGATGAAGCGGCCAAGCTTCTTTCCAACCCCGGCTTCCGGGATCTCGGTGCCGAGATGTATCGCGAATACCGCAAGCTTGGTGGTGCGGTTGGCATGGCGTTTCAGGATCCGGCAGGCCTTGGCAAAACCGGGGCCGGTGAAGCGATCATCGAGAACACCGCGACGATGATCTTCTTCCCGAACTCCAAGGTTACGGAAGAAAGTCTCAAGCCGTTCAATCTCAATGAAGAGCAAAAGCTGTTTGTCCAGGGCCGCACCCGTTCACGCAAGAAGAATGATCGGCGGGGGCTGATCATCAAGCGCGACGAGGCAAGCGGCTTTGAGGAAAGCGCCATTCTCGATGTCGATCTGACACCGCTTGGCGATGCTGCGCGGTTCTACCGTTCCGGGCCGGATGCCAATAACGATCTGGCCACCATTCAACGCAAATGGGGGGACGCATGGCCAAGCCATCTGTAAGCAACGGCGATCAGCCGGACATGCTCAAACAATCCCTTTTGATGATGGCTGTAAACAGCCTCGTTGGCGCTGTTGGCCTGTTTGCGATGATGCATTGGCCGCTCGCAACCAGTGTTGTCCTGATCGTCTTGCTTGTCCTTCTTCTGGCGGGAGGTCGATCATGAACAGGCGTCTTCGTTCTGTCGCTCTTGCGTTCGGGATTGTTCTGGCGACCCCGGCCATTGCCTATGCGACCTATCCGGTTATCGATGTGTCTGCCATTGCGAAGTTGGGTGAACAGCTCAGCAAGATGCAAAAGCAGATTGATCAGCTCAAACAGCATACTGAATGGCTGACCAAATTGAGCGCTCAGGCCCAGGGCACGATTGATGCCATCGGGGCCATGGGGCAGATCACCCTGCCAGTGCTGAACATGCAGAAGCTCACCAACCGGATCATGCGCGACATTCAATGTCTGACGCCGGACCTGTCTGGTCTGATGCCAGGCATGAATCTCGATGATCTCGACTTCTTTAGCATCTGCGAGGGTCGCAGCATCTATCGAAAGTCACTTTGGTTTGATCCGAATGATCCTTCGACCTGGACTTTCCCGGAAGGCAGTGAGTTTGCTGGCAATAACAATGGCTCAGGTTCCGGGAGCGGTGTCTGGTCCAACCCGGATCACCCGGTCAACAAGGCCAAATGGCAGGCCCAGCAGCAAGCCCGCGCCATGGTCGAAGCCAGACGCGAAGAACTGGCCAAGGATGCCGTTACAACTGGCCTGGCCCAGAGCGATCTGACCGTTCAAAGCGCAGAAGAAATTCAGCAGGCAATCGAAGAGCTCGAAGCTGGCACCAACGGTGCTGCCGATATGAAGCGTCTTCTGATGGCAATTGCCAAATGGATGGCGATGTCAAACCGCCAGCAGGTTCAGCAACAACAACTCATGGCGCAGCTGGTCAAGATCCAGTCGACCATGTTGCTGCAATACCTGCCGCCCCAGCAGCGCGAAGATGCGGAGGCGGCAGAATGATCGGCTTACTTTCCGCCTCTGGCGATGAACGCATTGTGGTTCTTGATATCAGCTTCGGTACGCCAGTCAGGCATGTCATTGCAGCCACCGGTGAAGATGTTGCGCCTCTTAACATAGGTGCAGTTCCAGCCCGTAAGCTGGTTCCATGGCTGCGCCTTCGCACCTGGTGGCAGGATCGAACGGTAGGCATCTTTCCAAACGTCGTAAACCAGACGCAGGTCATGACCGCGTTTGATCAGATCACCCTGAGGGTGATTGGCAAGCTTCTGCAAAACCTCGTCGCGAGTGCCTGCGATCAGATCCTGATGGGTCTCGTAGGCTGGCATCACTTGATCCCATTCCTTGTCGAACTCGCTACCCGTCTGGAGATCACTCCAAACGGACACCGAATAATCCCAATCCAAATAGTCGCCTTTGTTAAGCGCAACACCAAGCGAATTTGCCTGCGCTGTCACACTTGGCAAGAAGGACAACACCCCTATGAGCGGTAGAACGAATACAAGCACTGATCTGATGTGCCTGACATGCGACGTGGTGACGGAGTATGTCGACCTGGCAAACAGTTTCACCCAGAACCTGAGCACTGTGCTGCTCGACCCAATGTGGTTCATCTATCTCTCCGTCGTTGGCCTATGGATCGTCATTCATGGCGGCAAGATGATCATGGGAAAGGGCGATCTAATTGGATTCGCTCATGAATTTGCGTTCATCATTATAGCTGGTCTGCTGCTCGGCGGGCAAGGGCCCACTCTCGTAAATTCCATCTATCAGATGGCTTTATCAACGATGGGTAGTGCTGCTGGCGTTGTTCTGTCTGCCGGTATGGAAGGTGGCATTACAGCCGCCACGATCCCGAGTGAAGCCTCCTCACTGGGCGGCATGGCACAACTCGTTTACGTCGCCGAGCGTGGCTTACTCGTTGTCTTGCGCATCGCCTTTGAAATCTGGTCGTCCATCTCGCTCGGCAATCTGATGGCTGGGGTCTACGGCGTTCTGCTCGCCCTGCCCTACATCATCCTGATCATTGTTTATTTCAGCCAGGTTGTTGTCAGCATCTTCCGTGTGATGATGTTCTCGGCCCTCTCCCCAATTCTGATGCTTGCTGTTGGGTTCGGCTGGGGACGCGGCATGGCGATCACAGGAGTTCGAACCGTCTTTGCCGCCTTCATGGTGCTGTTCGGCTCAACACTTGCCCTTGCTCTGTGTCTCTATGGTGCAGCATCGCTTGATATCCAGAACACAGAGAATGTTCGTGAGATCACATCAATCGACAATCCGGGTCTGTGGGTTGCCATCGTTCTTGGCTGGATGGGTACAGCCTTTATGGCCGAGGCCACCGGTATGGCCAACTCGATTGCCGGATCCCAGCTGACCAATCAGGCCGCAGCCGTCATTACAGCTGGCATGACCGCAACCGGTCTATCCCTCGTCAATGCCGCAAAGAAATACGCACCGGGCGGTGCTTCTGCAGCCCTCGATGCTGTTCTCTTGGGTGCGGGAGCCGCCCGCAATCCGGTTGGAGCTGCAGGGGCTGCCAAAGACAGTCTCGTTGCCGCCAAGAATGCCGTCATGGAACGCCTCAAGACCCCGACCTTTGATCGGGGAGGCAAGCCATGAACCGTCTCAAGAAATTCCTGCGTGATGTCTTTCTGACCATCGCCGGTTTTCCCCTCGTCGCACTCTGGCTGCTGGTTCTGACCGGCATGTTTTCACCAGAAAGCCTGATCGTGTTCGTCATGGCCCTTCGCGAAGTCGATGCGGACCAGTTGGCCGGTCTGATGCGCAGTGCCGTTCATATCTGGATCGCGCTTTCCATCGTCCTTGCCCTTGCCAAGCTTGTTCTTGGCGTGGGCGCTTCATCCTCCCCGACCGCCACCAATCAGAAAGGTTCGCAGCCATGCGCCTGATCCCTAAACACCTCGTCCCAATGCTTTGCCTTGCCGTTTTCCTGTCCGGCTGCGTCTCCGTTTCAAAAGACCGCGAGATCCCCAAAGACGGAACCGGAACCGATGAAATGAAACTCAGCCCGTGCGTCTGCGATCCGGTTGAGTTCAATGGCGAGGGCTTCTCATGGCTTGGCTAGGGCGCATCGGCAAACGCGATAACGGACGCAAGTCGATGGTCAAAGCCACCTCAACACATAAAGCCTCCGTTGCTGCAGATCCGTTCAGCTTTCAAGCCAGTCATCGCAGGCTCGCCTGGATGCTGCGCCTGTCTGCCGGGACCAACATTGTGCTTGGCGCTGGCGTCGTGGTTCTGGTGCAAACCGTTGCGCATCTCGTACCCCTCAAGGAAACCGAGATTGCTCTGGTCCGGACATATGGCCCGGATGACCGCACTTATGTTGTCGAACCGGTTAGCAAGAAGGTCGAAGGTTTTGAAGTCTTTCTTGAAGCCCAGGCAAAGCGTTTCGTTCTGATCACCAACGAGATCGATCCGGTCACACAGCAAGAGCGCCAGCGCGAAGCATCCAGACTGTCTGATGCCAGCTTCTGGGAACGCTTCAAACGCGAGCGGATCGATAGTGGCCTGATCACCGAGGCCCTTGAAAAAGGCATCGAGCGCGAAGTGCGGATCGTCTCCATCGATCCCATCGCCACCTTGTCCTCAGACCATAAATACGCGGTCGACTTCATCCAGATCGACCATCGTCGCGGCAAAGAGATCTCGCGCAAGAACTTGCGCGCTTACCTGACGCTGGCCACCCGCCTGCAGAACGTCTCCGAAGCCGACAAATACACCAATCCTTTTGGCGTCACCGTGCTCGACATGGTGCTTAGAGAAAGAGGCGCGTCATGAAACGCCTGACCAATCTTGTTTTCCATCTCGTGCTGGGCAGCCTGATTTTGGCGGTCCTCATTCTTGGCTATAAGCAGGCCAATGCGCAGACCGCCGCGCGCCCACCAATGCCGGGGCAATCGCAGCAACCATTCTCTGGTGCACAAACCCCTCCGCAACAATCCGCACCAACAATGCCCGTCCCCGAGAGCGTGGTCGATCAGGCCCGCGATCAGAATGAAGGCTACTTCAACGCAATGAGCCGTCCGCGCACCAGCGGTCAGGTTCAGGATGTGTGGGATGACGCAGATCCGAGCGATGCCGTTTATGCGACCGATCTTTGTGATGATTGTACCTACAAGATCCGAACGCGCGAGTTCATGGTCACCGTGCTTGAACTGCCACGCGGCGAAAAGATTGAAGCTGTCGATCTTGGCGATGATGGCGGGTTTTCTGTCAAACCACGCGGTGAACGGCGTTTGGCTGTGCGCCCCAGCGGATACGGTTATGACACCTCACTTGTCGTCTATGGTAAATCAGGTGCTGTTTATCCGTTTTATCTGAGGGCCGAGAGCTTCAACTCGGTCAATGTGCCCGATCTGATTGTGCGGATTGAAGGATCCGTTCAGATCGAAAGCGGTCCGGCGGTTGCTGGCTTTGCCGGTCTTTTGAACGACACAGGAAAACCGGCTCTTCCGGCGATGTCTGTTCCAGGGCTTGGCAACAAGTCTGCAGCTATCGATACTGCGATTGCCGGACTGAATGACAGCAATCCGGGCACGCCTGAAGGCGACTTTGTGGCCCAATTCCCGTTTGACCCGAACGCCCTGCATGGTTGGGGGGAATACGATCTCTGGGGCGATGAAACGCTGCGCCCGGAAACGGTCTTCCGGGATGACCACTTCACCTATATCCGCTTTGGCAAGCGCTGGAAGGATATCGAACTACCGACCGCCTATGTGGTGGTTGATGGCATAGATGAGCTGGTCAATACCCGTGTGCAGGGTGAGACCTACATCATCGAAAGCACCCGACCGCTGATAACGCTCAAAAGCGGCAAGAGCTTCCTCTGTGTTGAATATACCGGGGAAGGCGCATGAGTGCATTTTGTGATGTCGCACTGGTGCTTGGCTTGACCTTTGGGGGTGTATGTGCCGAACCGGTCGTCAATGAACCGCCAACCTTGCCCGCTGATGATCCGTCAGTCTGGGCCCTTCCGGCACCGCCGCCGCCA
Source organism: Thalassospira sp. (assembly GCF_002709775.1). Classification (GTDB taxonomy): domain Bacteria; phylum Pseudomonadota; class Alphaproteobacteria; order Rhodospirillales; family Thalassospiraceae; genus Thalassospira. Next base: position 13,739 of record NZ_PAQR01000045.1, on the reverse strand, counting down.
ACGCCGGAGGCCCCTGCCCCAACTATGCCACCAATCATCATCAAGGAAGCCAAACCGGAACCAGAACCTGCTCCGGCTCCCGAGCCTGTTCCGCAACCTGAACCTGTTCCTGAACCACCCGCCCCGGATCCCTATCGCATGGCATTGGAAGCCGCCTGGCAACATCGCGTTTCCTTGTCATCAGACTGGGGCACCCCGGCGTGGCAGTCTTCTGACTTGGCAGGGGCTTCGGGTCATGCTGTCCCGCCTGGCATGGCAACCCCAGCTGCACTTGATCCGCTCGATCTGCCGGTCAGTGATGAAGAGAAAGCCGATTATGAAGGCCCGCGACGGACGTCCACGCTACCGGTCGATAACAGCCGGATCATTACGGCAGATCGCTATATCACCGTAATCCTTGAAACCGGGATCAACAGTCAGGTTGGCGGTGATGCAACTGGCACCGTGATCGTCCAGTCAGCCCGTGATGTCTATGGCTATCACGGGCGCAATGTTCTGATCCCCAAAGGATCCCGACTGATCTGCAACTATGATCCGCCCAAGGACATGGGCAGCTCGCGTCTGTCGATTGCCTGCGAACGGATCCTGATCGCCGGACACCGTGCCGAGATCCGCCAGCTCGCCTCCCCGATCAGTGACATTCAAGGTCGCCAAGGCGCTGCTGGCGAAGTGGATCGCCGCTTCTGGGAACGCTATGGCACCGCCTTCATGCTGACCGGGATTTCAACGGCTGTCCGCTATGCCGCCGCCACCACAAAATCAGAAGAAAGCGACGGCGAAGTCGCAACTGCGGCGACCGAAAAAGCAGCCGAAGAACTCTCAACCCGCTTTGGCGAAATCAGCGCCAGCGTCCTTGAAGAGACGCTCTCGCTGCAACCCATCATCACCATCCCCCAAGGCACCCGCCTTCAGATCCGTCCGGCAACGGACTGGTACATCGCAAATGTGGAGTAAAAGCATGAACAAACGAACCCTTTGGTGTTTGCTCCTGTCGTCCTGCCTGGTCTCTCCAGCACTGGCTCAGATGCAAGAAACAACCGGTACAACATCCGAGCCAGGCATCGAGGAAATGGTGCGCAAGGTGAATATCGTCACCCGCGCCAAAACCCGCACGGCTGTCTCAGAAAACGAACCAATGGCTATTGATCTTGGCTTGGTAGATGTCCCTGGTGCGCCTCCCAAACTGACCGAAGGTGTTACCGCCAAGGCTTATGCCCGCTATGTCACCTTTGAGGACCATTTGATCGCTCAACTGGTGCTGACCGGCGTTGAAAAAGACGGCAAATCGGAACCACTCGATTCAAACGATTTTGTCGCCCAGTTCAATATGGACAGCCCCGAGCTTGATCCCTCGTCCCCTGTGACCATCGAGGGAAATCAGGAAACTCTACTTGCCGCTCTGCAGCGCTTGAATGATGTCGAGGATGAGGACGACAAGGAAGAAAAGGAAACCGAAAGCGCTGAAGCCGATACCGGCGCCTCAAACAATGTCGGATCAAATGCCTCAAAGAATGCCGATGCTGCAGGGTACTCGACACCATCAGCTCTTGATGTTGAGGAAGATAGCAGCGCACCGACCGTGCGTGTTACGACCGAAGGCTGCAACATCCGCGTTGACCTAGCCCAACTTGTTGCCGTCCAGCAAAGCCGTGTCGAAACCACCGAAGGCGGCAATGTAAGCGCGGGGGCCTGCGAAGACGGCGCAGATCGCTATCCGCTGGATCGCAGCTATTCAGTTTGCGGCGATACCATCGATATGGAAACACGCCAGGCAACCGCACAGTATCTGCTGTATTACACCGATGGCGGCGGCAACCGTCAGGAAGTCACTGATTGCCTGAAGGATGAAGACAAGGTCTTTGACATCACCGAGAAGGCCTCGGCCTGCTCGGTCTATCTTGACTATAACGAGATGATGGCTGTCCCGCAGGCGTCCCTCGTGTATGTCAATGCCAGCAACAATGAAGTCCAGGTGCGCAGTTGCGAACCGTCCGAAGAAATTGCATCGGTTCCGCTGGTCTCTGTCACTGATGGCTGTTCCATCCGGCATGATTTTGCCGCTGGTCGTTCCTATCAGACCGGTCGCCATATCTATGAGCTGAACGGCACCACCTGGCAGGCAGATGCCTGCTCGGACAATGGCACGGAGTACCTGCACGAAACGGTTTACAAGAACGCTGCCGGTCAGGAAGTCTGCGCACCGATCATTAATCAGGCGGCAGGCACAGTCACCCGCCAAAGCCGCAAACAGATCGTGGTCAACGGGGTTGAGCAATTCATCACCGAATGCAAACCCGACAGCACCAATATTGCCATCCAATCGACGATTGATGGCTGTGACAATCCTTCACTCTGGAACCATGATCTGGCGGCTGGCACCAGTTATGGTCGCGAGCGGTTTTACTACCTGCTAGATAGCATTCCGAAATATGTCACCGAATGTCAGGATAGCGAGGTTGCCTACCCGCATCATGTCGAGACCACCGGCTGGCAAAACCATGATGACCAGTTGTTCGCCTATCGCCTGACTACGGTCTATATCGAAAGCACCCCAAGGGGACGCTTCAACATCAAGACCAGCGAAGTTCTGCCGGGCGAACCGCAAACTGCCTATGTCTATTCAGGCGAAGCGCCTGCAACAAACGGCGAGCATTTTTATGAAGGCTGCACACGCTTTGATGCTCGGGACTTGGTGCAATCCTATGACCGCCCGGACGGCTCGGTGCACAAAGTCGTCATTGGTGAAGCCGACCCGCTCAGTCTTGGGAACAAATGCTACAATGAATTTACGTGGGCTGCTGTAACGCATGGACGGTTTGAAAACCCGGTTTCTTCGAACAAATCCAGCGGTCCATGTGGTGTGTTTGAAAACTATGCGCACGTTTATGACGCCGCTTATCACTGCACCAGTACAAGCTCAGTCGGAACACGCAAGACCATTCGTGAAGATGGTGAGGTTATCGGCACGGCCTCTAACACCTGCAAAACGTACAATGCCTATTCCCCGGTCAGAGCCAAATACTACGATCAGGGATCAGATGCAGACGGAAGTTTCCAAGGCTATGTCCGCGTCGGATTTCCCTCTTCTGGCTGGTCTTACCCTTCTCATACAAATGGTGTGAAATCCGCCTGCCTTGGGAATTGGGGGTGGCTGCAATGAACGCCCTTTCCCCCAATCCCCTGTTTGAAAAGATCCTCGGCCCTCTGGCCAACTATTACGGCGATCTCTCCACCGTCGAAATCCGCATGAACCGCCCGCACCGCGTCGTTACCGAACGACGCGGGGAAGGCAAACGCGAGATCGAGGACGCAGCCCTTACACTGGCCGCCATTGAGCGAATTGCAATCAGCCTCGCAAACCAGCGCGGCCTGAAGTTCAATCCCGACGATAATCCAAAACTCTCCTGCATCCTGCCTGGTAATCATCGCTGCGAGATCCTCGTCGGTGCATCAGTCAGATCACATCTGAGCCTTGCGATCCGCTGCAAGCATCCCTTCACCCCGTCCTGGGAACAGGCTGGCATGACACCAGCCATCCGCGATTATCTGATCGACAAGGTCGACACTGACGCCAACATGATCATCAGTGGCGCGACCAACACCGGCAAAACCACCCTGCTCAACATGCTGTTGGCCACCGTCGATCCTGCCCGCCGTGTGCTCGCCATCGAGGACACACCAGAGCTGCATATCGAACAGTTCTGGGATGGCAATGGCTTGATCGCGGCCCGAGAGGCCGGGACCGGCAGCGGCAGCGGCATGGTCGGCTGGCGCGAGATCTATGATCACCTGATGCGGATCACGCCCGATCATATTCTGTTTGGTGAGATCAGCACCCAGAACGCCTTTGCCGCACTGGCGGCCCTTAATTCCGGTGTCACCGGCTTTATGTGCACCATCCATGCTGAAAGCCCCTGGCAAGCCATTCACCGCAAGTTCGATCAGAACATCGCCTGGGCCGGTGAAACCATGCCTCGCGTGCCGGAGTTTCTGGCCGAACTGGTCGATGTCGTTGTTCAGATCAAACGTAACGCCGATGGCTGGCGTCGCATCACCGATATCTGGGAACCCCGCAATGACCGCTATGTGATCAAAGACGGCAAGGAGGTGGTGTGATGACCGCTCTTTACCGCCTCTCCCTTCCCTTCATCCTGCTTGCCATGATCTCTGCCATTCTGTGGCAATGGCATCTGGCTGTTGGTTTTGACGCGCTTGATCTGCGCTGGTGGCGATGGTCGCTCGATGCCGCCACGCACCCGGCTGGTCTTCCCGATGAAATGCTCTATCCGGCCCTTTGGATCGGCATCACTGGGCTGCTTTGCATGTTCGGCGTGCTGGCGCTGGCTGCTCGTGCCAATAACAGCACCCTCAAAGGCAATCGCAAGGGCGATGAGCTGCATGGCTCCGCCCGCTGGGCAAAGCTGAAGGATCTCAAGAAATCGCGCCTGTTTCGCAAAAACGGTGTTGTGATCGGTGGCTGGCCCTCATGGTTTGGCCGGGTGCGAGAATTGCGCCATGACGGGCCGGAGCATGTCCTGGTCTGGGCACCAACCCGTACCGGCAAGGGTGTCAGCCTGATCCTCTCGACCTTGCTCAGTTGGCGCGAAAGCATTCTCTGCCTTGATATCAAAGGCGAGAACTTTGCCAAGACCGGCGGCTGGCTTGCCAGCATTGGTCACAGGGTATTGCGGTTTGAACCTGCCGCACCTTCGGGCTCGGCACGGTTTAATCCGCTGGCCGAAGTTCGGATCGACTCCGAACAGGATATTGCCGACTGTCAGAACATTGCCGCGATGATCATTGATCCGGACGGCAAGGGCATGTCGGGTAATTACTGGCGCGAGGAAGGCTGGGGCTGGCTCTCGGTCGTATTGCTCCATGTCATCTATCGGGTAAGACGCGATGAAAACCGGATTGCCTGCTTTGACGATGTGAACATCTTCCTGTCCGGCATCACCGGACAACCAAGCGAAGACGGCCAGTCTGAACAGGCCGATGACAATTTCGAGCATATTCTGGCCGAAATGGCTGCCTTTGATCACGGCAAAGCCCATGTGAACAAGGAAGTTCGGCGCGGGGCCAACAGCATGATGATCAAGGCCCCGCAAGAACGCTCTGGCGTGCATTCGACCGCCAAAACACAGCTAACCGTCTTTGCTGATCCGATCATTGCGCGTAATACGGCCACCAGCGATTTTCGTCTGCATGATCTGATGAACGGCGATGCGCCGATGGCACTCTTCCTTGTCGTTTCCCCTGCCGACAAGGATCGCTTGCGGCCCCTGCTGCGCATCATCCTCAACCTGTTCATGCGTCGTCTGACCGAACGCATGGAGTTCGGATCTGGCCAGACAGTTGCCGGATACAAGCACCGCCTGCTTTTGATGCTCGATGAGTTCACCTCCATCGGCAAGCTGGAGATCTTCGAGGAATCTCTGGCCTTCATGGCAGGCTATGGCCTCAAAGCCATGATCATCGTTCAGAACACCGAACAGCTCTTCAAGCATTACGGGCGCGATGAATCAATCATGGCCAACTGCAAGATACGGGTCGCCTTCACGCCAAACAAACTCGAAACCGCCAAGCTGCTCTCGGATATGACCGGCAAAGCAACCATCGTTCAGAAACGCAGATCGCGCTCTGGCCGGATGGGAGATCTCGGATCGGTCTCGGACAATCTTGCCGAGACCTCCCGTCCCCTTCTCACGCCTGATGAATGCATGCGCCTGCAGATCATTGATACCGAGGGCCGCAAACCGGTCCCCGGTGATGCGCTGATCTTTGTTGCCGGTCTGCCCCCCATCCTTGGCCGTCAAAAGCTCTATTTCCTGGATCGCGAGCTTTCACGCCGTTCGCGCATGACTCCGCCCCAAATGACGATCTCTTCCATGCCCTCCACCTCTCTCAAAGGAACCAAACCATGAAGACACCCAATACACCCGACAAAACCACGCCTGCGTCCGCAGCCCTCAATGACCAGGACTATCTCACCCTCGCCTCCTCGATGATCAACAGCGAAAGCCAGATTGGCCCTGTACCGGTCGATCCGGACATTGCCGAGGCCATGGGGGCTTTTGCTGAGGACGCGCTTTCCTCTGATGACGCGCTCGACAGTCACTTTGACGGGATTGATCCGACCGCTGACGCGGAGGGTTCGAACCATGGCTGATAAGAAAAGCTATCGTGATCAGGTGGTCGAAGAACTGCTTGGCCATATCGAAGCAGGCACCGCGCCCTGGCAAAAGCCATGGGAACCGGGGAAAGTCCGCATGGCCCCGTTCAATCCGGTTTCTGGCAAAGACTATCGCGGCATCAATGCGCTCTGGCTTGAAATGCGCGGGCGCTCCGATCCGCGCTGGATGACCTATCGCCAGGCAGCGGCCCAGGACGCGCAAGTCCGCAAAGGCGAAAAAGGCACCATGATCGAATATTGGAAATGGTCCGAGCGCGAGAAAGTGCTCGATGACAACGGCAAGCCGGTCCTCGACGACAAGGGTGTTGCGAAAACCCGCGAAGTTCGCCTTGATCGGCCAAGGGTGTTTCATGCGGTCGTGTTTAATGCCGAACAGATCGATGGCCTTGCCCCTTACATCGCACCGGAACCGACCTTCAGCCCGGTTGAGCGGGCCGAACAGATCCTAAAACAGGGCAGTGTGCCGATCTTCCATGATCAGAATGACCGGGCCTTTTATCGGTCCTCAATAGATCAGATCCACATGCCCCACCCGGCCGCCTTCAAAGGCCAGTACGAATATTACGCCACGGCCCTGCATGAGCTTGGCCATGCCACCGGCCATGGATCGCGGATGGCCCGCGAGTTCGGGCCGTTTGGCTCGGAAGTTTACGCCAAAGAGGAACTCCGTGCCGAGATCGCAAGCTACATGATGACCACCGAGCTTGGCCTTGGCCACTATCCGGAACGCCATGCCGCCTATGTCGGCTCATGGATGAAAGCGATCAAAGAAGATCGCAATGCGCTGTTCACCGCTGCGCGGGATGCGGAAAACATCCGCACATGGATCATGGAGCCGGATCTGCGTCAAAGCCTGATGCCGGTCAAAGCCAAAGAACAGGCCAATACCATCGCCCAAACCCCGGCTGTTGAACGACAGAAGGAAAATGCCATGAGTGATGAGATGTCACAGGCTCCAAACCAGGACACCAGTACCGAACGCAAACGCATCTATCTCAATGTACCATTCAGTGAAAAGGACGAGGCCAAGGCGCTCGGGGCAAAATGGGATCGTCGCGCCAAAGCCTGGTATGCGCGAGATGATATGGAGCTTGAACCCTTCAAACGCTGGCAGGAAACCAAAGCCAAAACCCCTGAGCCGAAGATCAGCCCGGAACAGGAATTTGCGGAGGCGCTGAGAGAAAACGGTCTGATCCTCGATGGGCCACCGACCATGGATGGCAAATGGCATCGGGTAGCGGTTGAAGGAGACCGCAAGGGCCAGAAAAGTGGTTCCTATCGCGGGTTCCTCGAAGGGCTTCCGGCAGGCAACATCACCAATTACAAGTCCGGAAAGGACCCGGTGAAATGGGTGGCGACCGGCGCCAAGATCGACCCCAAGGAGCTGGAACATTCCAGAGCCGAAGCTGCAGCCCGCAAGGCGGCCCAGGAACAGGAACTCCGTGCGCAATATCGGGCTGTAGCCAAACGGGCCTATGGGATATTCCAGAACGCCGAACCAGCGCCGAGCAATCACCCCTATCTGCGGCACAAACAGGTGCCTACTGGCGATCTGCGGATCGATCAATCGGGCAACCTGCTCATGCCGATGGCCAATGACAAAGGTTTTATAGAGAACATCCAGACCATCCATCCCGATGGCACCAAGATGTATCTCAAGGATGGGAAGAAGCGCGGTCTGATGCATGTCATTGAAGGCGATCCCAAAGGCCCGATGGTCATTTCTGAGGGTTATTCCACCGGCCAAAGCCTGCATATGGCCAGCGGGTTGACGGTCGTGGTTGCGCTTGATTCTGGCAATCTCGCATCTGTAGCAGAAGCCATTCACAAGAAGCATCCGGATCGTCCTCTGGTAATTGCCGCCGATGACGATCATGCCAAGAAGGTCAATGCCGGGATCAAGGGAGCTGAGCGCGCCTCTGAGCTGACCGGCGCGAAGATCCTGCGTCCGGATTTGAGTGATGATGAAAAAGCCAAAGGCCTGACCGATTTTAACGACATCCATCGGGAACGCGGCCTTGAAGCGCTGAAACGCTTTGTCACCGAACAGCTCGGCCTTACCAAACCGAAAGCCAAAACCAGAGCACGGGGGCGCGAGCAGCAGGCTGCCAACTTGGCCGTCTGATCCCGCTTCTCTTCCTTTGAGCCGGTCGCACGATGCACGCCACCGGCACCTTTTTTCTCTTTGCCATTTTACCAGGAGAACGCCTCATGACCGACCAGCATGTAAAGGACATTTTTGAAAAACGCGCCAATCTTGAAGGGGCTCAGGACCTTGATTGCAACGTGTGCGGTCCGGCATTGGTCTTCGCCCTGCAGGCAGGCGAGAATACCTTCTCGCTTGATCTGCCGACCCTCCTGCAATGCCTCTACCTTGCCGAGCAGAAGGCATCTGTCCCCAAGCTGGGGGCTGCATGGTGGAACAGTGTCATAAACCATTATAATATCGGTTCTTCCATCCGTGAGACCGTCGCCGGGAGATCAGATAATGCACGTTTATAAATTGCAGGCAGGTACGATTGAGGAGAAAGACATCGAGCGGACGGCCTTTGAACGTGACACCAGAAAACTTGAGCCTTGGTATCAGGTCTCGGGTAACAAGCAACGTGAGTATGCCGTGTGCCCCGCGTGTGACAACCCGATCCGCTTGGTGGGGCTCTATGAGGAGCTTCCTCATACCGATCGCCCCTATGGCCGCCACACAGGCAAACCGGTTACCGGGTTTGATTATTTCAATGCCGATAATTTTGAATGGTGTCCCTATGTGCGCAAGAACCAGACCAAAGGCAGCAGTCGCAAACGCGGCATGGAGGGCATTTCTCTCAAGATTCTTGGCGTCGTTCTGACCCAGTTTGACCGGGTGATCTACATCATCCGCAAAGAAACCGGCATCTGGATCTCGCCCAAAATTGCACTCGCCATGCTGGAAAACTGGATTGAAGCAGAAGGCTACCGTTTCCACGATGCGACCCTGCGCAACATCCCCTGGATGTTTGCCTATCGCTCCAAAGGCCTCTCGATCTTCGGTCAGAAAATCAGCAAGGGTCAGGACGAACTGCGTCAGGCCATCATCGAAGGCATCCCCCTTGCCCGTTTTGATGAAAATGGTCGTATTGCAAAGGGCGATCAGTTTTATGAAGTGACCTGGTGCTTTGTCGATTATCGCCGCATGACAGAAGACGACAACCTGATCGAGATGGTCGAGTTTGAAGTCTGTGATCGGGATCGCAACGTGGTCTTCGCCAAGACCATCAACTTTGATCCAAGGTATTTTGCAAACCTGATCAATTACAGCAATCCCGACAAAAGGGAGCCTCATCTCATCTCAAAGGCCAAAGAGGTCTATGAGCGCAAGTTCGGCGCGGAGTTCACACGCAATATCGTCAATCTGGTTGGCGGTTTTGATGCCACCCTTCCCGAGAGTATCCGAGCCGAAATGTTGCCGGGCGATTCTCCCACAAGATCTTCCGGGCAATAGCGAAACAAGAAATGGCCACCGAACGTCACGTTATCAAAACCTATCTCAACGACGAAGAGAAAGCCCGCATCGATCAGCTTGCCCACCAGCTGCGCCTGTCCCGCTCGGAACTGCTCAAACGGTTGTTGATGAATACCAAACTGCCCAGTGCCAGCGACTTTGCCGCGTGGCAGGGCATTCGGGATCTGCTCAAGGTCAATGCCGACCAGGCCCGCTTGGGCAATCTCTTCAAGCTCGCGCTTGATGAGCCGCTCTCGGCTGATCTCTTGCTGAAGTTCGACAGCCTGAACCGCGACATCGAGGCGACCCAGAAAGAGCTCAAAGCCGCCATTGGCGATATCCGGATGCAGCTTCAGCCTGGCAAGAACCTGCAGGACAAATCATGATTGCAACCCGGATCGGCAAGAAATCTGGTGTGCCGGATAATTATACCCGGCTTGGCGAATACATCGCTGCAGCCGAGGAGAAAGGTGAGAAACTCCATCAGTTTTGGATACGCAATTGCGATGCCGGCACAAATATCGAGGATCTTGATCTGGCCCTACTGGAGATCGAAGCGGTTCGGCGGCAAAAGCCCGATATCGCCGATAAGACCTATCACCTTGTCATTTCTTTCCGCTCTGGCGAACAGGACAAACTGACCAAAGAGGATCTGATGGCCATAGAGGCCGAATATGCCAAGGCACTTGGTTATTCAGATCATCAGCGCGCAGCAGGTACGCATATCAACACCGATAATTTCCACATGCACATCGCCTTTAACAAGGTACATCCGGAAACCCTCAAGGTCGTTACACCACGTCGGGATTTTAAGATCCTCGCCAAGGTCTCGCGCGAGATGGAGAAGAAGTATGGTCTCGCCATTGATCCTGGTATGACTGATGGCAAAGAGCGTGATCCAAACATGCTCTCACCTGCTGCGCGGGACTATGAAGCCCATACCTGGCAAGAATCATTCCAGCGGCATGTGTTGAAACATCGAGAGGAAATACTTGAGGGTTTGGGGAAGGCCAAGAATTGGCAGGAAGCGCACAGGGTTTTAGCCGAATATGACATCAGCCTCAGGCTACGTGGCAATGGCATGGTTTTGGTGAGTGCGGATGGGCAGGCAATGAAGGCAAGCCAGTTGGACCGATCTTGTAGCAAAAACAAGCTGGAAGAGCGGTTTGGGGTGCTTGATCGAAATGCACGACGCAAAAAAGGTGAACACCTAACCAAAACGAAACGTTGTTATAAGCCCCGACCACTTGCGCGACATCGCAACACCCCTGCGCTCTGGCGGCGATATCTCAGCACGCGGAAAACCATACACCAGCAGCCTAGCTTGACGGCACGTGCTTTACGAAACTGGAAGATGTTTCTGCTACTAGAGGCTTATCAGGATCCGCTAGCCATGATCTTGATATTAGCTCATCGTGAGATTCTCAACAATCTGACAGTCGGCATCTCTGTAAATCGGGCAAGCTATCGCAAAACAGTGAAGTTCCCTCAGGATTTATCACTACAGTCGTGAATGCAACAATAGTTCGAATTTGGCCCTTCAAACGCATTAGTACTTCGGAAGTCGCATTTCCAAGTTTCTTGAGCCACAAGACCTAAAGGGGACATTTGAGCAAATGCTTCGAACAGCTTAAAGGACTAGAATGCCCGCGAAGTATTCACTTATAGCATTGCAAATGTTCAAAATCGATGTTTCAGAAAGCTGCTATCTATGGCATCAAGGTAGGCTTGAAACCACATCTTAACTCTGCCGCTAAGCCTGAACCAGAAAGAATATACTCATGCATATCAAGAGCATAAAACTCGGCAATTTCAGAGGGGCAGCAAGTCTACCTTTAGAACTGCACCAAAAACTAAATGTGTTTGTCGGCATGAACGGTTCAGGAAAATCAAGTGTCTTAGATGCTACGGCGATTCTTTTCTCGTGGCTAGTTAATCGAATTAAGCATAGTGGGGCATCAGGGCGACCTATAACTGAAGCTGATATCAGAAATGGCGAGCATTACTCGGATATTAGCTTGATCATATGTGATGGAAACAAGGAGTTAAGCTGGAGCATTGCAAAAGTACGAAAAGGTTACAGCAGAAAGGGGGCTGCGTCTCAATTATCGGGCGCCTCGGAAGCAGCAAAGCAAGTACAAGCTGAAATATCTGAACACGATGGTCATGTTAACCTGAACCTATTTGCCTATTACCCAGTAAACCGTGCGGTTCTCGATATACCGTTGAGAATTCGTGAAAAGCATAGCTTCGATATACTGTCGACGTATGATGAATCTCTCACCAGTGGTGCGAACTTTCGAACATTCTTCGAGTGGTATAGGGAGCGAGAAGATCTCGAAAACGAGAATAGAAAATATATTAATGATTTAATTAAACCCAGCGACTTCCAGTTTCCAGACCCACAATTGGATGCTGTTCGTAAAGCACTAAAACACTTTATGCCGGACTTCCGAAATCTCACAGTTCGACGTAATCCCTTGAGAATGGAGATCGAAAAAAAAGGGATCAGAATTACCGTCAACCAACTTTCCGACGGAGAGAAATGCTTGATGGCAATGATCGGTGACTTAGCTCGTAGGCTCGCCATTGCAAATCCCAATCTTGAGAACCCGCTAGATGGAAATGGCGTCATTCTGATCGATGAAGTCGATTTGCATCTTCATCCTAAATGGCAAAGAATGGTGGTACCTATGCTTACTGAAGTATTTCCAAACTGCCAGTTCCTTATTTCGACTCATTCTCCCCATGTAATTAATCATGTAAAGGCAGAAAGCCTAATAATTCTTAGAATGGATGAGGGCGAACTCCGTTCAACACGTCCATCGCAATCGTATGGTCAACCGGTCGAGAGAATACTTGAAGATTTAATGGGGTTAGAAACAACTCGGCCGGACGACATCAGTAAAGATCTATGCCGCATATATCAGTACATAGAGGAAGATAAACTGATGAGCGCAAAAGATTTGATAGAAAATTTACAAAGCAGAATTGGAGCAGACTCTGAACTAATGAAGGCTAACGTCCTGATTAAACGCAAGCAGATGATCGGAAAATGAAATATATTGAGAAAAAAAAAGAACCAGAATGTTTTTCTAATTGGAAAAGCATGGCGAATGATGATTGGACACCGACTTACAAAACTTTATCTGGAAAACCGAAAAGATCAGTGCAAGATGCCTTACTCGAAGAACAAGGATCAATCTGCTGCTACTGCGAGCGACGATTAACATTGCAAGACTCCCACATAGAACATTTCAACCCACAAAGTAATGAAGAAGTCGATCCATTAGATTTCAGCAATATGTTATTTTCTTGCCAAAACATTTTAACGAAATCTGAACCTAAACATTGCGGAAACCTGAAAGGTGACTGGTTTGATCCAGATAATCTAGTCTCTCCGTTTGTTCCCGAGTGCGAAGACAGGTTTTCTTATATGGTTGATGGACGAATAACTCCTAAAAATAGCGGCGACGAAGCAGCGAGACAAACCATCGAAAGACTGGGGCTCGATATACCAAAAATTCGAGACATGCGAAAAAGAGTCATCGAAGTTTTCATAGATGAAAAAATAACTCAAAAAGAAATCAAGAAATTCGTTCAAAGTTATCTAGAAAAAGATACCGACAAAAATTTTAATGACTTCCACACAACAATTAGAATACTAAGTGAAAAAAATATCATTTGAACAATAACATTACAATCATCCAAACAACATTAACATTCAACCTCAAATTTTTATTTTTGAACTAACACATACAACAGAAAACTTCAATCATCACCACCACTTGATCAATAAGTGCTTTCACTGCAAGCAAGGTATACACCGATTCCGTGATTTCGGCATCCACCCGCTGATCCCCCCGTCAGCTGCAAGTTTCCCCCAGATAATGGCGCAATCCTTTACGTCTGAGAGTTCATTAATCGTCTGAGTTCGATCTTTGGAGAGCCCCAAAGTCAACTTTGGTAGTAAGCGTCTTTTCACGGCTACCTTGCGAATTTTAGGGAAAGAGCGGATTTAGGGAGCGAAGAGGGAGCGTTGCTCCGAACAGCTTGGGGAATCCGAAC
>NZ_PAQR01000044.1 GCF_002709775.1 Thalassospira sp. | reverse complement strand
GGGGTATTCTGACCAGCGCAGAAGGCGGCGGATACTGGATCGAAGATATCGACGAACCTGTGCGCAACAACGCCTATGTGTTACGTGTGGGCTCACTTGCGGTTAACCACCGTATCGTCACTGACCGTGACGAAATCAACCTTTCAAAGATGGCTGAACACACCCGTGTCACCATCCGCCTTGATACCGGGGAATAAGTTCCATGTCTGAACAGGCACCGCTGCCTACCATGACGGATCGTTTGCCACAGCCAAAACTGGTGCTGTGGGCAATTTCGATTGTTGCTGTCGCGCTCTCTTTGTTCCAGATGTATGGCGCAGGGATCGAGCCGCTTGGCCTGTTCTATCAACGCAGTATCCACCTTGCGTTCGTGATGTTCCTTGCCTTCCTGATGTTCCCGGTATTTGGCAGCAACAAAAAGCGCGGGCTCCTCGGCTGGGTGATTGATATCGCCTTCCTCGCCGGTGCCTTTGCCACGGGCTTCTACCTGTCCTTCTATCTCGACGAGATCATCAACCGTGCCGGCTTCTGGAGCGACACCGACCTGATCATTGGCGTGATTGCCACCGTCACTGTGCTCGAAGCCAGCCGCCGTGCTGTCGGCCTTGGCATGACCGTGATTGGCATTGTAGCCATCATCTATGCCCTGTCGGGTCCGCGCGGCGCTCTGCCATGGGTCGGCGAATGGCTGCCGGGTATCCTCGCCCATCGCGGTGCCGATGTGGATCGTCTGGTCGGTCAGCTTTACCTCGGTCAGGAAGGCATCTATGGCCTGCCGATGGGGGTCGCTGCGACTTACATCTTCATGTTCGTGCTGTTTGGGGCCTTCCTTGAAGTCACCGGTGCGGGCAAATTCTTTATCGACATGGCCTATGCCGCCACGGGCAAAAAGCCCGGTGGTCCGGCCAAGGCCGCCGTTCTGGCATCTGCTGGTATGGGTTCGATCAGTGGATCGGCCATTGCCAACGTTGTCACCACCGGCGCCTTTACCATTCCGCTGATGAAGCGCCTTGGCTATCGCCCGGCACAGGCCGGCGGCGTCGAAGCAGCTGCTTCCACCGGTGGTCAGATTACCCCGCCGTTGATGGGGGCTGGCGCGTTTCTGATTTCCGAATATACCCAGGTGCCCTATCTCGAAATCGTGCTGGTTTCGATCTTCCCGGCGATCCTGTATCTCGGCACGGTTTATCTGTTCGTGCATATCGTAGCGCTCAAACAGGGCATGCGCGGCATGCCGGTCGAAGAACTTCCCGATTGGAAACAGGTTCTCAAGGAAGGCTGGCAGTTTATCTTGCCACTCGGTGTCCTGATTTACCTGCTGGTGCTGAACATCTCGCCGATGCGCGTTGGCTTCTGGGCCATTATCTCGGTCCTTGCTGTTGCCTCCCTGCGTTATGCGCTCTGGTTCTTCTTTGTCGCCCCGCAACAGGGTGAAAAGCCAAGCCATGACAAACTGGTGGCCGCCATCCGCAAGGGTATCGCAATCACCATCGCAGCCCTTGAACTGGGTGCGAAAAACGCCGTTGCCGTTTCGATGGCCTGTGCGGTTGCCGGTATCATCGTTGGTGTTGTTGGCCTGACCGGTCTGGGTCTTAAATTCTCCTCGATGATGATCGCATTCTCTGGCGGCAACATCGTTCTGGCCCTTGTTCTGGTTCTGATCGCAAGCCTGATCCTCGGCATGGGTCTGCCGGTGACGGCATCCTATATCGTTCTGATCGTGCTGGTTGGCCCGGCCCTTTCGAACGAGTTCGGCATCCCGCTGCTGATCGCGCATCTGGTCGTGTTCTGGTACTCGCAGGATAGTAACGTCACACCGCCCATTGCATTGGCGGGCTTTGCGGGGGCTGCAATTGCCAACGCTAGTCCCATGGAAACCAGTGTGCAGGCATGGAAGTTTGCCAAGGGTCTCTATCTGATCCCGGCCTTCATGGTCTTCAACCCGGAAATCATCGAAGGTGGTTCGATCCAGATTGTTCTGTGGACCGGCTTTACCGCAATCCTGTGTCTGGTTGCCTTTGCCGCCGCCCTTGAAGGTTTCCTGTTTGCGACGATGGATGTGTTCTCGCGGATCATCATTGTTCCGGCGACCATCGGTGTCTTCTATCCGGACTTCCGCGCCGAAGTTGCCGGTACGGTCGTCCTTCTTGCGGTTCTCGCATTCAACTGGTGGCAGGGCAAAAAGAACACCCCGACACCGGCTGCCGCCGCAAGCTGATATAATTTCCTGCCTCAAGGAAACGACTGGCCCGCAAGCTTCATGCTTGCGGGCCTTTTCTTTGCGCGATCCCAAACACCCCACCCGTCCCATCCGAGTGGGCAGGTAGACAGGCCGCGATACGCCAGATACATTCCTCATACTATTTATTAAACACCAAACCTAGCTCCCCTCTGACCTGCCGGACCCCGCATGCAATTTCTGATCTTGCTTCGAGAAACCCCGCGCCAACTGGCCTTTGGCGCGTTGCACAGTTTCGGCTCGTCCTTCGGGCAGACCTTTCTGGTTGCACTGTTTGTGCCGTTTATCTCGGCAAGCCTAGCACTCAATGAAACCGAATTTGCCAATATCTATGCCGGCATCACCATTGCCAGTGCCCTCTGTTTGCCGGTCGTAGGCCGCTGGATCGACAAGGTCGATATCCTGTCTTACAGCCTCGCCACCATGGCATTGCTGGCCCTTGGCTGTGTGATGATTTCGCTGGCAGGCAATGTCTGGATGCTGATCGCAGCCCTGTTTGTCTTGCGTCTCGCAGGCCAGGGCTTGATGACCCATGTCAGCATGACTGGCATCGCGCGCTATTTCTCGCGCAATCGCGGCCGTGCACTTGCCATCGCAAGCTTCGGCTTTCCTTTGGCAGAGGCGATTATGCCCGCCACCCTGCTGGCCCTGATTGCCGCCTTTGGCTGGCGATATACCTATGCCGGGTCGGCCGTCTTTATTCTACTGATGCTGGTACCGGTTGCGATCTGGCTGATCCGACGGGATGCCAAGTTCCGCAACGCCCCGGCAAAATCAAACGAGTCGAAAAGCGCGCCTGCAGACAACAACGCTACAACGGCCGAGTCCCAAACACCCGACTCCCAAAGCGATCATCCGCGCCTGTTCAAATCGCTGTATGTCTGGTTCTGCATGCCGATGCTGGCCGCCCCGCCCCTGATCATGACCGCCCTGTTTTTCCATCAGGGCGCAATTGCCAGCCATAAGGAGATTGAACTGGGCTGGTTTGCCGCTGGCTTCACGGTCTTTGCCATTACATCCGTCCTCGGTGCCTTTGGCAGCGGACCGCTGATCGACAAACATTCCGCCCGCCGCCTTTTTCCCTGGCATCTGATCCCGATGATGGCCGGTATCCTCATACTCGCCATGACCAACACGCCATGGGTGATCCTGATTTATATGGGGCTGGTCGGGATTACGGTCGGTTTTGCCACGACTTTGCGCACGGCCATCATCCCGGAATTGGTGCCGCTTGATGAAATCGGTGCCATCCGCAGCACGCTGACCGCTGTCATGGTGCTGGCGTCCGCCATGGGACCTGCAATTTATGGCTGGATGTTTGCTGCCGACATTTCGATTGCGATGATGCTGATCATAACCTTGATCGCATCAGGTCTGGTCAGTGTCGGATCATGGTTTTCCGAACGGCCGGGCTTTTATGTCCCGCCGGGAATTGCACCCAAAGAAGCCGATTGACCAAAAAAATGGCCCGAAACACAAAGGTGTTCGGGCCAGTCGGGAAAACAGCGTCAAATAGGGAGGAAGACGCTAGATAGAAACCGTAGTCGTAGTCCCTGCCTGCGGGAGCACCTCTTGGGGAGGAAATCAATCAGTGCTCGACCGCATGCAGTTAGTAAGGTAGTCGGTAGTTAGGCTGCACCGCCAACGGTACCTGCCGGGTGTTTGACGTCTTTGTCAGCACCTTTGAACAGGTTACGGAAGAAGGCGCCTACGAATTCAGCGCGAAGCTGCTGACCTTTGCGTACACCTGCCTCGATTTCGGTGGTGGAGATGTAACGGGTGGTGATTTCTTCGTAAGTGGCCATGGTGACCTCCTAAAAATTTCGTTCGTTGCGACGCCGTGTCGCTCTCGATGAACCCAATCTAATTTTCTTTACGGGGAAAGAGAATTACCTCAATATGCACATTACTTGTGAATGAACGTCATAAATAGGATGCCCGAATATGGATCGCGCCGCGGAAATGGAAATCTTTGTCCATGCTGTCGAGGAAGGAAGCTTCTCGGCCGCCGCAAGGACAATGCGCCTGTCACCGTCAGCCGTCTCGAAATACATCTCGCGCCTTGAGGATCGCCTCGGCGCCAGGCTACTGATGCGCACCACCCGCCAGCTTAGCCTGACCGAAGAAGGCCGGGCCTTTTACGAACGCGCCCGCACGATCTTAAATGAGATCGAAGAAGCCGAAGAAGTCGTCACCCAGCTTTATGCCGCCCCCCGCGGCACACTTCGCATCAACGCATCGGTCGCCTTTACCAAGATGCAGGTGGTGCCGCTGATCCCGGAATTCCTTGCACGCTATCCGGATGTCCGGATTGAGCTGACGCTTGATGATAAATTCACTGATCTGGTCAACGATGGCTATGACTTGGCCATTCGCCTCTCGGCACTCGAAGACTCGTCCTTGATTGCGCGTAAATATGCCGTCAACCGCCGCATGATCGTCGCATCGCCGGAATATCTCGAAAAGAACGGCATCCCGCGCAAGCCGCAGGAACTTGAAAACCACAACTGTCTGCATCTGTCATCGCGCGAAAGCTTCAATGACTGGCACTTCGAAACCCCGGACGGCCATGTGTCCTTCCGCGCGCAGGGCTCGTTCTCGGCCAATGATGGTGATGTGCTTCACGAGGCGGTTCTGGCCGGGCTCGGCATGGCGCGCTTGGCTGAATATCTCGTGCACGAAGATATCCGCACCGGCCGCCTGACCCCGGTCCTGACGGAATATGTCCATGATCAGGCGTGGATTTCGGCGGTGTATCCGCATAAACGCCACCTGTCACCCAAGGTCCGCGCCTTTGTGGACTTCCTGGCTGAAAAATTCACCCCGGTTCCGCCGTGGGAGCTTGGCTTCCGCGATGCCCGTGCGGTGCGCCGCAACAGCGACGGCACCACCGATACGACCACAACCGCGCGCGATCTCGGGAAGTAGGGAAAAGCCGAGCAGCCTAAAACTTCAGGGCTTCCTGATAGGCCGCAAAGTCAAACCGGAACTGCCATTCCGACGAATTTGAAAGATCATCAAGAATGCGGCTTTCGCCTGCGCGCGCAAAGCCGCATTTTTCATAAAAGCGATGCCCTGCCTCAAACCGCGTATCGGTCCACAGCATGACGGTCCGACATTCCGGATGCGTCTGCCCCAACCACGCCAAGGCCTTGCCCATCAGCTTTTGCGCCATCCCCCGCCCGCGTGCGGCCGGATGCAGATAGACCTTATGCAACTCACCTTCGCGGGTTGCGATGTCATACTTGACGCCAAAGCAGCCCACGATCCGTTCCTGCGCATCGACCGCAACCCAGATCCGGCCATTATCGGCCTTGAAGTCATCGGCAATCGCGTCAAGTTCGGGAAATTCCCCGGCGCGATCAAATACACAGCCGGGATAATCGGCAAAGACCAGCGCAATCAGATCGGCAATGCCATCCCCATCCCGGTTAAAGGCCGGGCGGATCGTCAATTCCCCGATCGCATCTGTCGT
Source organism: Thalassospira sp. (assembly GCF_002709775.1). Taxonomy (GTDB): domain Bacteria; phylum Pseudomonadota; class Alphaproteobacteria; order Rhodospirillales; family Thalassospiraceae; genus Thalassospira. The sequence continues at coordinate 12,941 of NZ_PAQR01000044.1, read as the reverse complement.
GATATCGCCCATCAGCCCAGCACGACTCCCTTGGCAAGCTTGTCATAACCGCGCAGCACCGCATCAGTATCCATCACCGATTTGCCCGGGCGCTGAATCCGCGTCGGACGCAGTGCGCCTTTGCCACAGCCAATCGTCAGCTTGTCATCAAGGATCTCGCCAACCGGCCCGGATTGATCAATCACCTCGGCGGCCTGGACCTTGATGCGTTCCTTGCCAAGCTCGAAATACGCACCTGGCCACGGGGTAAAGGCGCGAATTTTCCGCTCAAGGGCAGCGGCATCATCATTGAAATCAAGCTTGGCCTCAGCCCGCTCAAGCTTGGCAGCATAGGTGACACCCGCGTCCGGCTGCTTGTTCGCAACAAGCTCGCCCTTCGGCAATTTTTCAAGCGCCTCGACAATCATCTCGCCCCCCAGCTTGGCCAGATCATCATGCAGGGCATTGGCATAGGTTTCAGACGTAATCGGCAGTTCACCAATCAAAAGCATGTCACCGGTATCAAGCCCGACATCCATCTGCATGATGGTCACCCCGGTCGCGGCATCACCGGCCAGAATGGCCCGCTGGATCGGGGCCGCCCCGCGCCAGCGCGGCAAAAGCGACGCATGAATGTTCAAACATCCATATTTCGGCGCATCCAGAATGGCTTTCGGCAGGATCAGGCCATAGGCCGCGACCACCGCCACATCCAGATCAAGGTCGGCAAAGGCCTGTTGTTCTTCGGCCGATTTAAGCGACACCGGATGGCGGACTTCAATGCCCTGCTCGGCTGCCCAGGCATGGACCGGGCTTGGCGTTTCCTTGTGCCCGCGACCGGCCGGGCGCGGCGGCTGGGAATAGACGCAAACCACATCATGCCCGCGTGCAACCAGATCCTTCAGCGCCACAAGGGCAAAGTCCGGGGTTCCCATAAAGGCAATGCGCAGCTTGGTCATATTACTCGTCCATTCATCTTTTGAGTCTTCTGGCGGCAATTTGGCGTTATCCTGCGCAAATGACAAGCCAAGCCTTACCTCAAACGCCCAAATACCCTGTCAACCACATCTGGCATGCAGATTGGAGCCTGTCGGCGAAAGGCCGCTGGGTCGCCAAGGCTACCCGCACCGTTTCCGGTTGGCACATCCACACGATCGAGCCGGTCGGAATGCTCCATCAGTTCCGCCAGTCCCTCGCCAACCACGGCAAGACCAATGCAATCTGGCTGGGCCTCGATATGCCCATCGGGTTCTTGAACGCATGGTATGATGGCGTGAATATCAAAGACTTCAAAGCCCTGATTACCGTGTTTCACAGTCATGGATTGCAGGATTTCTTTAAAGTCTGCGAAACACCGGATCAAATCCGGCATGACCGCCCTTTCTACCCACAAAGCTCCGGCCTCAAGGGCAGCGTCAAACGCGACCACCTGATCAAGGCGCTCGGTCTGCCAAACTTTGACGCCCTGCATCGCGCCTGCGAATTTCCGACCGACAAACGCAACGCCGCCTGCCCGTCCTTCTGGACACTGGGTGCCAATCAGGTCGGCAAGGGCATGCTGCACGGCCTCAAACACCTGATCATCCCGGGATACGAAGACGGCTTTCACATCTGGCCGTTCTCGGGCGATCTTGAAACCTGCACCCAAAAACCCGGCGTCACCCTTATTGAAACCTATCCCGGCGAAATTTATGGATGGTTTGATATTCCAAGTGAGTTAACTAAATCAAATCAGAACAGCCGTAAGAATTACCTGCACCAACTGTGCGATAATGCCCGAACCAAGGGCATCGAAATCAGCCCTGCGGTCTGGGCAGACATTGCGGATGGCTTTGGACCGGAAGACGGCAAGGACGACGCCTTTGATGCTCTGATCGGTGTGATGGGTCTGATCGAAATTGCCGAGGGCCGCCGCCCCGAACATCTACCGCACACGCCAACGGTGCTGGAACGTGAAGGCTGGATCGTCGGGCTTGATCCGCGCGATTTGAAACAGCGCGATACTTGAACAAAAGGGATAATTGCCGAACCGTCACTCCCGCGAAGGTCGGGACTCTACCATCATCTCAGCAAGTTATGGATTCCGGGCCTGTGCTCTGCTCTGCCCGGAATGACGATATTGGCCGTCGCCCCCGCAAAACAAGCTGCAAAACAAAAAGGGCCGGAAAACCGGCCCTTCGCATGCGTTCAATGATCAGAGGTCTCAGGCAGACTTTTTGGTTTTCTGCAGCTTCTGGACTTTCTTCATGATCATGTTGCGCTTAAGCGCGCTGAGATAATCGGTGAATAGCACACCGTCCAGGTGATCGATCTCATGCTGGATGCAGGTCGCCAAAAGACCATCCGCCTCGATCTCGTGCATCTTGCCGTTCTCGTCCATATACCGCATGCCGACTTCGGCCGGGCGTTCGACATCGGCATATTGTTCGGGGATCGAAAGACAGCCTTCCTGATAGACCGAGGTATACTCTGACTCCCAGATGATTTCCGGGTTGATCAGTTTAAGCGGTTCCGGCTTGTCCTTGTCGTCGGATACATCCATGACAACCACGCGCTTCATCACCCCGATCTGCGGTGCCGCCAGACCAATGCCCGGTGCCGCATACATGGTTTCAAGCATGTCATCGAGAAGGGTTTTGATCTCATCATTCACTTCCTCGACCGGGGCGCACTCCTTCTTCAGGCGCGGGTCTGGAACGATAAGAATTTCACGCAGGGCCATGGGTCAGTAATCCGGTGTTCGAACTAATTACAGTAAACGAGTATAGCGAATTTCGCGCTTCGAGATAAGGTTTCCCCACGCCCAAGTCAAGCAAACTGCCCGATTTGCGCGTGATGGCTGCCATGCCTGCCAAAGGAAATCACGGCAAAGCCTGCATCAATCAGTCCTGGCGTCTGCCTTATCATCGCCGGTTGCCGCTTGCGCGTCCGGTCCGCCATCCTCGGGCCCGGCGAGCAATTCCATCTTGGTAATATCGCGCACATGGGTTTCCGACGGTGCCGGTTCCTCGATCATGCGGTCGTCGGCGACGATATGCTTTTCCTTAAGCTTGCGGGCCGAAACCAGAACCGATCCCTCGAGCGTACCCAGCGTCTTGTTGTAATTCTTGACCGTGCTTTCAAGCGACTTGCCCATGGAACTGAAGTTCTTGGCAAGCGTCCCCAAGCGGTCAAACAGCTGCTGGCCGATCTCGCTGATATCGCGCGCACTTTCCGCCAAAGCTTCCTGACGCCAGCCATACGCCACCGCCTTGAGCAGGCCGAGCAACGTGGTCGGTGTCGCCAAAATCACCCCATCACGGAAGCTGTCCTCGATCAGGCGCGGGTCACGTTCAAGGGCGGCCGAAAAGAAGCTTTCACCAGGCAAGAACAGCACGACAAATTCCGGACTATCGACCGATTTCCAATAGGACTTTTTCGAAAGTTCCGTGATCACCTTGCGCACATTGCCGACATAGGTCGCGAGCAACGCTTCGCGGCGTTCATCGTCATATTTCTCGTCAATCGCCTCCAAATAGGCCGAGGTCGGCGCCTTGGCATCCACCACGATATTCTTGCCACCGGGCAGGTGAATGACCATGTCGGGCTTCTGAACACCCTCGTCGGTGTTGAAATGCACCTGCTCGTCAAAGTCACAATGCTTGAGCATCCCGGCAAGCTCGACAATACGCTTGAGCTGCAACTCGCCCCACTTGCCCGACACCGAAGAACTGGACCGAAGGGCCGAACTCAGCGTTTGGGTTTCTTTCGAAAGCCGGGTTTGCGATTGCACAAGGGTTCCGACCTGTTCGCGCAGCTCGCCATAGGCCTCCTTGCGGTTTTTTTCAAGCTCGTTCACCTTGGTATCAAAGGCCTCAAGCCGTTCCTTGATGGGTTTTACAAGCCCGTCAATTGCCTGCTGGCGTTTTTCAAGATCGCCCTTGGCCCCTTCCTGCAGGCGCGAGAAGTTTTCACGCGCCAGCTTCATGAACTCGTCGTTATTGACCTTGAGCGCATCGGACGACAGCGCCTTGAAGCTATCAAGCAGCTTGACCTTGGCATCTTCAAGCATCTCGAGCTTTTCTTTTGCCGCCTCGCGCTCTTTCTCAAGTGCTGTTTCAAGCTCGGATCCCTTTTCGCGCCATTGATCAAGGGCGGTGCGAAGCTCCTTCATCTCGGCTTCAAGCACCGGCACCCGGTTGGCAGTCGTTTCGGCAATCGCCCGCTTTTCCGAAGCTTCGGAAAGCTTCTCACGCATCTGGGCGACCTCCGTCGCAAGATCACGGCGCGTGGTTTCGGCGTGCTCAAGCTGGGACGCCAGAAGGGCCGTACGCGACTCCGTTTCGGCCTCGGCGGCATCCTTGATGCGCTTGACCATCACGATGCTAAAGGCAAGTGCCAGAACAGATGCGCCAAGCGCCCCCGCGGCCAAAGAAATCGGATCCATTATCCCACCATTCGATTACGTGCTGGATTCTTTGTATCTGTTTTGTTCCATCAAATCCAGTTATGCGGTCTGGGGAATTTTCACAACCACCGCTTATCTGGTTACAGACTGACTTTGCTAATCGTCAGCTGAACGCCAATCTGTGCCAGCATCTTTTCAAATTCGGCAATCTCGAAACCGGGGGCCTCGGTCGCGACTGCATGGGTGATCCCGTTGCCCATCGGCCCGATATCAAGTGCCTCCACCACAGCATCCGCCGGGTCAAGAAACAGGCAATCGGGTGCTGCCTTTTCAAAATAGGTCCGCAGCCAAGGCAAATGCGTGCTTGAAAGCGTCATGACATCAATCGCCGGATCGGTCGCGCGTATCTCATCGACCAGCCCCTGAACGGTTGCCGCGGTTTTATCGGCTTCAAACAGGAAATCACCATTCTCCACATGATCAATCGCCCCCGATGCATTGAAGCCCCGCACGGTGGCGGAACTGGCAAAGGGCGCGATAAAATCGGCAAACATCGGGCTTTCAATCAGGGAAGCGACTCCCATAACCGCCACATGGCCGGTGTTGGATGCGGTGATCGCCTGTTTAACCGGCGGCAACACACCGCTAACCGGCGTGTCTGTCAGTTTGACCACCTCATCAAGCACCATGATGGACGGCGCATTCGAGGCAATCACGATATTCGACGGCGCAAACCCGTCAAGAAACGTCACGGTACGCGCCATTATTTCGGCCAGTTCGGTGGCATTTTTCCGGCCATAGGGGAAACTTGCGCGATCTGCGAAATAGACAATGTCCTTTTGCGGCCATTTTTCGCGAATCTTCGCAACAATGGAATAGCTGCCAATGCCGGCGTCAAAGACGGCGACCGGCGCAATCAGGTCTGGGGTCATGATAAGCCTCGTTCGTGGGGTGTAAGAAAACCTCTATCGCGCCGCCGCCCCGAACGCCAGACCAAACACCGCAGACTTCAAATGTTATCAACATCACTGGCAGCCGCCGAATTTCAGACTACATTTCAATGACATAATTGAATGCAAGCTTAATGGAACCGCCAAACTTGGCACCCGTCACCCGCGCAAAAGACTGCGCAAAATGACCACCCTAACGGCGCGTTCAAATCGCCACACAAACCTTACGGATTGTTACATGCCCCGTCGCAAAGCCCCCCGTCTTAAGTTGTATTCCCTCAATACCCTCTGCGCACTAGCATAGGGCCCAAGCGACAGGACTGTTTTGCCATGCCCGAACGGGCACGCCCCCGAAAACGGACCGGGCAAACTGGCAAGGCAATTTCTGAACCGCACCGAAATTACCGCATCGGACGGATGCCTTTTTCGAGCCCCTTCGAGAAGTCATCAAACGGACCCGGTGCCGACCTAGAGACCACAGGAAACGAACAAGAGGCCACATATGTCTGCGAACGTTTATCCCGTACCTGGCGACATCGCGAAGGGCGCCCTGATCGACAAAGCGAAATACGACGCCATGTACAAACAGTCGGTCGAGGATCCGGAAGGCTTCTGGGGCGAACATGGCAAACGCATTGACTGGATCAAGCCATACAGCACCGTCAAAAACGTCAGCTACGATGCCAAAGATCTTTACATCAAATGGTATGAAGACGGCACGCTGAACGTTGCGGCCAACTGCCTTGACCGTCACCTTGAAAAGCGCGGCGATCAGACCGCGATCATTTTCGAGGGCGATGATCCCAACGTCTCCGAACACATCACCTATCGTGACCTTTATGAGCGCACCTGTCGTTTCGCCAATGCGCTGAAATCGATGGGCGTTGCCAAGGGTGATCGCGTTGTCATCTATCTGCCGATGATCCCCGAGGCCGCTGTTGCCATGCTGGCCTGCGCACGTATCGGTGCGATCCATTCCATCGTCTTTGGCGGTTTCTCGCCCGAAGCACTGGCTGGTCGCGTTGAAGATTGCGGTGCGAAGGTTGTCATCACCTCGGACGAAGGTCTGCGTGGTGGCCGTTCGGTCCCGCTCAAGCGCAACGCCGATGAAGCCCTGTCACACCCGGGCGTCAAATCGGTCGAGAAAATGGTCGTCGTCAAGCATACCGGCAAGGACGTTGCCTGGAACGATGCGCGTGACGTCTGGTATCACGAAGTTTGCGCAGCAGCCTCGACCGACTGCCCGCCGACCGAAGTCAATGCCGAAGACCCGCTGTTTGTTCTTTATACCTCGGGCTCGACCGGCAAGCCGAAGGGTGTTCTGCACACCTCGGGCGGTTACCTCGTTTACGCTTCCATGACCCATCAGTACGTCTTTGATTACCACGAAGGCGACATCTACTGGTGCACCGCTGATGTGGGCTGGGTCACCGGTCACAGCTATATCGTTTACGGGCCGCTGGCCAACGGTGCCACGACCCTGATGTTTGAAGGTGTGCCGAGCTATCCGGACGCATCGCGCTTCTGGCAGGTCTGCGAGAAGCACAAGGTCAACATCTTCTACACCGCACCGACCGCAATTCGTGCCCTGATGCGCGAAGGCGAAAGCTATGTGAACAAGGCCGATCTGTCCTCGCTTCGCATCCTGGGTTCGGTGGGTGAGCCGATCAACCCGGAAGCCTGGGAATGGTATTACGAGCATGTCGGCAAAAAGAACTGCCCGATTGTCGATACCTGGTGGCAGACCGAAACCGGCGGCATCCTGATTACGCCGCTGCCGGGCGCAACCGACCTGAAGCCGGGTTCGGCAACGCTTCCGTTCTTCGGTGTTCAGCCGGCCCTGCTTGATAACGAGGGCAAGGAACTTACCGGTGCGACCGACGGCAACCTTGTGATCAAGGACAGCTGGCCGGGTCAGATGCGTACAGTTTACGGCGACCATGAACGCTTCATCCAGACCTATTTCAGCACGTTCGCCAATGTCTACACCACCGGTGACGGCGCGCGTCGTGACGATGACGGCTATTACTGGATCACCGGCCGCGTTGATGACGTGATCAACGTATCGGGTCACCGTATGGGCACGGCCGAAGTCGAAAGCGCACTGGTCGCCCATCCGAAAGTGGCCGAGGCCGCCGTGGTTGGCGTTCCGCACGACATCAAGGGTCAGGGCATCTATGCCTATGTGACGCTGAATGCCGGCGAGGAACCGACTGACGAGCTGCGCGCAGAACTGGTCAAATGGGTCCGTAAGGAAATCGGCCCGATCGCAAGCCCGGATTACCTGCAATGGTCGCCAGGTCTGCCGAAAACCCGTTCGGGCAAAATCATGCGCCGTATCCTGCGCAAGATTGCGGCCAACGAATATGACCAGCTTGGCGATACCTCGACGCTTGCCGATCCGGGTGTTGTCGATGATCTGATCGACAACCGCCAGAACCGCTAAGTTCAACGGCAACATTGCAAATTTCTGGCGGCACACGTCGCCAGAATACCCTTACAAGGAAAGGTCCCTGTCTCTGGCAGGGGCCTTTCTTCTTTTGAATGTGTGGTGCAGATTGCTTCTGAAAATCGATGAAAGCCGTTATCGTGGCGGCAATCATCACCCGGCCAGAAGCCCGGGATCAGAAAACACCCCACGGAGGACAGCATCATGACACGCGCCACCCACAAAATCGCAGTCATCGCCGGCGACGGCATCGGCACCGAAGTCATGCCCGAAGGCATCCGCGTGCTCAAAACCGCAGCCGAGATTTTTGATCTCGACCTTGCCTTTGACGAGTTCGAATTCGGTTCCTGCGACTACTACCAAAAGCACGGCAAAATGATGCCCGATGACTGGCGCGCGCAAATCGAAAATCATGATGCGATCTTCTTTGGCGCGGTTGGCTGGCCCGATACCGTGCCGGATCATATTTCGCTGTGGGGCTCGCTCATCATGTTCCGGCGCGACTTTGACCAGTATGTCAATTTGCGCCCGGCCAAACTGATGCCCGGCGTGCCATCGCCGCTTGCCGGTCGTAAACCGGGTGACATTGATTTCTATGTCGTGCGCGAGAATACCGAAGGCGAATATTCCTCGGTCGGGGGCAAGATGTATCCGGGCACGGACCGCGAAATCGTCATTCAGGAAACCGTCATGTCGCGCACCGGCATTGACCGCATCCTGAAATACGCGTTTGAACTGGCCCAGAAACGGCCGCGCAAACATCTGACTTCGGCGACCAAATCAAACGGCATTTCGATCACCATGCCCTATTGGGATGAACGCGTGATCGAAATGGCGAAAAACTATCCCGATGTCAGCTGGGACAAATATCATATCGATATTCTCACCGCCCAGTTCGTCATGAACCCGGATCGCTTTGATGTCGTGGTGGCATCGAACCTGTTTGGCGATATCCTGTCTGACCTGGGTCCGGCCTGCACCGGCACCATCGGCATCGCGCCATCGGGCAACATCAACCCGGAACGCAAATTCCCGTCGCTCTTCGAACCGGTGCATGGCTCGGCGCCTGATATCGCCGGCAAGGGCATCGCAAACCCCATCGGCCAGATCTGGTCAGGTGCGATGATGCTTGATCACCTAGGCCACACCGATGCCCATGACGCGATCATGAAGGCGATTGAAACCGTGCTTCTCGATGAGAACCTCCGCACCGCCGACCTTGGCGGCACGGCCAACACCGTCACCTGCGGCACCGCGATTGCCAAGGCATTGCGCGACAACGCCTGACCGGTATTTCAAGATGTAAGAAGATCCAATTGCACTCTGGCCAAGGCCTTGGTCAGAGTGCAATTGGACTGACAGCCGGCTTATTTGACGCAGCGCCCCGCCCCAGTTCTCGGGCAAGCGCAACAAAGGCCTTGTGCCCCGCAGACAGGTTTCGTCGTCCGGGATAGTAAAGGCACAGTTCGGAAAAGGGCTGCGTCCAATCGTCGAGGACACGCACAAGACGCCCTGCCTCTATGTCGGCCAGAACGTCACGTTCCATAAAGCAGCCAACACCAATGTCCTCCAGCACCGCCGCACGTGCAAGACTTGCTTCGTCAAGCGTAATGGGCCCATTGACGTCTATCTGAACGGCCTCACCGTCTTTTTCAAACCGCCACCTGAAAACAGATCCGTCCGGCAATCTCACACGGATGCATTTATGGTTCAGAAGGTCCGGCGGAACCTTTGGCTTGCTCCGTCCCTTAAAATAGTCGGGCGACGCAACAATGGCATATTGTTGAACACGCCCAAGCGGCACCGCGATCATGTCACTGGGAATCAGCCCCGAGACCCGCACACCGAGATCGAAACCTTCCGCGACGATGTCCACCAATCGTCCTTCAGTAACCAGATCGACATGCATTTCCGGAAAACGGCGAAGATATTCGAAAACAAGTGGTGAAATCACCTCACGCGCCGCGAAGGGTGCCGCATTGATACGGATCGTACCAGTTGGCTTTTCTCGCTGGGAGCGGACCACCTCCAACCCATCATGGATGCTCTGAAGCGAAGGCCCGACCTGTTCGACAAACAGCTTGCCCGCATCCGAAAGCGATACACTTCGCGTGGTACGGTTAAACAACCGGACGCCCAATCCCGCCTCGAGTTTCCCGATCGCGTGACTTAACGCCGTTGTCGACACACCCATATCGATGGCCGCTGCACGGAATGTGCCCCTTCTGGAAATCGCGATAACCGCATCCAGATCATTGAGTACTACACGGTCCATTGTCCCGATTTCTTCATCTTAGCATCAATTATTATCCGTATTGTTAGTACAATAAATCGGGATTATCTGTCGAGACATAAGTCGCTGTAAGGAGATAGACGATGGATATGATCGATGCTGTGAAAGCCTATTTCGATGCAGATCGCGAACAGGACCCTGACCTTCTGACGAAGGTCTTTACCGCTGATGCTATCGTGCATGATGAAGGCGAGCGTCACCTTGGCACCAGCGAAATCCAACGCTGGTGGCTGGCCGCAAAGGCAAAGTACAACCATGTCGCCGAGCCACTCGAGACAGAAACAACGGGTGACAAGGTCACTGTTCGCGCAAAGGTCAGCGGAGATTTCCCCAACAGCCCCCTGACGCTGAACTATGTCTTCCGCATCAAGGACGGAAAGATTGCCGAGATGGGGGTGAAATGATGTCAGAATTTCTCACCCTGAAAGGAAAACGTGCCCTTGTCACTGGCGGCACAAAGGGCGCAGGTCTTGCAACATTCACGCTTTTGCGCGAACTGGGCGCAACTGTTCTGACCACAGCGCGCACCCGCCCGGAGACATTTCCCGACGATAACTTTATCGCAGCCGACCTCACCACCGACGACGGTTGCATGGCAGTGGCAGAGGCAACAAAAAAACGCCTCGGCGGTGTGGATATCATCGTCCACATGCTTGGCGGGTCTTCTTCACCGGCGGGCGGATTTCGTGCGCTGTCTGACGATCATTGGCAGCAGGAACTGAATTTGAATTTGTTTCCCGCCGTTCGACTTGATCGGCATTTGATCCCTGACATGATCACCCAGGGACAAGGCGTGGTCATTCACGTGACCTCGATCCAACGCGAACTCCCGCTGCCGGACTCAACAACGGCCTATGCCGCCGCAAAGGCTGCCTTGTCGACCTATAGCAAGGCACTTTCAAAGGAAGTCTCACCCAAGGGTATTCGCGTTGTCCGCGTCTCACCGGGCTGGATCGAAACAGAAGCCACCGTACACCTCGCCAAGCGCTTGGCAGAACAAGCCGGCACCGACTATGACGGCGGCAAAAAGATCATCATGGATGCCCTAGGCGGGATACCGCTGGGTCGTCCCGCCAAACCCGACGAAGTCGCTAACCTGATTGCATTTCTGGCATCCGATCGCGCCGGCGCGATAACCGGCACGGAATATGTCATCGATGGCGGCACCGTTCCGACGGTTTAACGGAATATGCGATCAAGCCGTTGCTGTTACCAGTCCACACCATTCTGGTAAATCAGATCACGAAGCTGCTTTGTCTTGCTGTTTAAATCGGCAAGCGCATCCGGACTCTGGCCAGAGGCCTGCAACAAGGCGGCACCAAGGCAACCGGCTTGATCGCGAAGCGCCAATCCAGATGGTGTAAGCGTAATCAGGACCTGTCGTTCGTTATCCGGGTTTCGTTCCCGGCGCACCATTCCGGAACTCTCAAGCCGCTTCAACAAAGGGGTGAGAGTGCTTGACTCCAGCGCAAGTCGATCAGCGATCTGCCCTACACTCTGGGTGTTTTGTTCCCAGAGAACGTTGAGAACCAGATATTGCGGATAGGTCAAACCCAGCTTGGTCAGCAAAGGTTTGTACAGTCGCTGGATCGCAATCCCCGCAGAATAGATCGCAAAGCAGAGTTGATCTTCAAGGGGAACAGGAATGTTGGATTCTTCCGACAAAAGAGGCTCCTTTCTGGCACCGGATCGCTGAACGCACTCACGATAATATATATCGCGATAATTATTTTCTGGACAAGAGATTTAACCAAGCCTACTAGTTATCGCGATAAATGTTATTGAGATAACTATCTTGCCCTCAAAGGCGTCGCACAGCGACACCCGACATCTTGCTGCTTTCGACATGTAACAACCACACTGACCGGAAAAGGTTTACGGAAATGAAGAACAAGATACTGAACACCGCCGCTGCCATCGCATTGTCCTTGGTATCCGCGACATCTGCACAGGCAGAAGACAAAAACACTGATAGCAACGCCGTTCGCAATGTCGTGCTCGTTCACGGGGCATTCGCCGACGGAAGCGGATGGCGCGGCGTTTACGACAACCTGACGGCACGCGGATATAACGTAACCATTGTACAGAATCCTCTTACCTCCTTGCCCGACGACGTTGCCGCAACAAAGCGTGCCCTGGATCGCCAGGATGGACCGACTGTCCTTGTCGGGCATTCTTGGGGCGGAACCGTCATCACCGAAGCAGGTAACGACCCGAAAGTTGCCGCCCTTGTTTACGTCGCAGCCCTCGCACCGGATGCCGGCGAAACCACGGGCCAACTTTATGAAGGCTACACAACGCCGCCGGAATTCGTCCTCGATATTCACACCGATGGTTATGCGTTTGTTGAGCCCGAAAAGTTCAAACAGGGCTTTGCAAATGACGTCAGCGACGCGGATGCTGCCTTCATGCGGGACTCACAGGTTCCGATCAATCTCGAGGCATTTGAAACCAAACTTCAAAACGCTGCCTGGAGAACAAAACCCAGTTGGGCTGTCTATGGAACCGAGGACAAGGCATTCGATCCGAAAATGCTGGCTTGGATGGCCGAACGGATCAACGCCAAGGTCACCAAGGTTTCCGCCAGTCATTCTATTTTCATGACCCAGCCGAAAGTGGTCGCCGACACAATTGATCAAGCTGCCAAAGCAGCCAACCAGTGACGTTTGGTCTATTCTGGGCAGGAGCAGGTAAGATCCCCTCACTTACCTGCTCCTGACGCCTTTACATTTGGGTTTTCGGAGGCCTTTTTGCTTTAACTCGTCTCACATCCCTCACACACTTATGTGAATTCGCCGGATCGGATTTTTGCTTTACTGAGTATTTGAACACTCATTCCAGAAATCGGTCAGGAGGGTCTGGTGTCGTTCCTTGCCTCTATGT
>NZ_PAQR01000043.1 GCF_002709775.1 Thalassospira sp. | reverse complement strand
GGGCGGGCCAGATTATCCTTCGGCGTAGCTCGAACAGACTTCCGTCGACCCGTCCTTGCGGATGAGGAAGACATCATAGGCCTCGCGGTCGTCTTCTGGCCCCATGCCGGGCGAGCCATAGGGCATCCCAGGCACGGCGAGACCGACTGCGTCCGGGCGCTCATCGAGAAGGCGGCGGATGTCAGCGGCCGGGACATGGCCTTCGATCACGTAGCCCTCGATTAGCGCGGTGTGGCAGGAGACCATGCGCTGCGGCACGCCATTGTCGAGCTTGAAGCGAACCAGCGACCCACCGAACATGTCCTGGCCGGTCGGCACAAAACCGTTCTCTTCGAGGTGGTTCATCCACGAGAGGCAGCAGCCGCATCCGTTCGTCTTGCGGACGTCGATCGCCGTCGTCTCTGCGAGGGCCTGGGCCGCCGGGAAAAGGGCGAGCGTGATGGCAAGAGCTTGGGTCATGCGTTTCATGGGTCAGAGCCTTTCGGTTGTCATTTCGGCAATCTCGCTGCCGAGGTTTTCATTCAGAAGCGCCCGCGCCTCGGCCAGACGCGAGAGCGCGGCGGTATCATCCGCTTCGCTCTCGGCTGCTTCGGCGAGCCGGTCGTCAGTGAGGGGGTCAGTCGGGCGCCCATCCACGAGGACTTCGTAGTGCAGGTTCGGGCCTGTCGCCGTGCCGGTCGCGCCGACGCGGCCGATCACATCTCCCGCCGCCACGCGTTGGCCTTGTACCAGGCCCTCCGGCACGGCGCTCAGATGCGCGTAGCGCGTCATGGTGTCGGACCCGTGCGAGATTTCAACCACGCGACCATAGCCGCCGCGCCAGCCGATGAAACTGACCCGCCCCGGTGCCGTCGCTTGAACCGGTGTCCCACGTGCCGCTGCGAAATCAACGCCGGTGTGCATCCGGACGTTGCCAAAGACCGGATGCGTGCGGCGTCCGAACACCGAGCTGAGGCGCGCACCCTCGACCGGCTGTGCGAAGACGCGCAGCACCTCGCCATCGACGTAGATCGTCGCCTGACCGCTGCCGTCGTCCGGCCATACGATCTCGTAAAGCGAACCGCCGATCTCCAGTGCGGCGAAGGCGAGCTCGGGCTGTCCGATCCTGTCCTCGCCGACCCGCGCCTCGCGCCAGAGAAGCCTTAGTGTCTCGCCACCGGCCATCTCGCGGCGGAAATCCACGGTCCCACCCAGCATCTGCGCAAGGTCCACGGCAAAACGGGCGGGTATCCCGGCTTCGTCGAGTGCCGCGAAGATCGAGCTGTTGATCACGACTTCGCCGGCAAGGGTTACGATCTCCGGATCCGGAGCCACGACCTGTGTGGACAACTGCTCGCCGAAAACCACCTCGATCCGAACCCCGTCCTCGACGGCGAGTGAGACGGTGCGGGGGCTGCCGTCCATGGTCGAAGCAACAGTGACCGAGTGCCCCGGCCGCAGCCGTCGCAGATCGTATTCCGCGCCAAGCGCGAGGGCAACTTCGGCTCTGTCAGGTGCCGCAAGTCCAGCTTCGGACAGCAAGAAATCGAGCGTCTCGCCAGGTGCAACGTCGCGCGACCACGTCGACAGCGGTGGCTCGATCGCCCGTACCGGCCTGTCGGCAACAGCGACCTGCAGAAGGGGCAGCGGGCTGAGATTGTGTGCATCATCTGCCCATGCCGTCACGGGCAGCGTCACGGGAATGTCAACGTTCTGGGGGACTTCAGGACGTTGGGGCATCCAGCTACCTGCCTGGGCAAGTTCCGGCGGCACGGGTTCTTTCGACAAAAGATCGGAGATGGCGATAGCCGCACCCGAAACCGTCCCCGCAATTGCAACACAAGCCGCCAAAGTTCTGAGCCTCATGTCGCCCCCTCCATTTCTTCTGCCAGCGCGCGACGGATCTTCGGCACCGCGAATTCTCTGGCTTCGTGATAGTCGATCATGGTGACGAACCGCCCGGAGGCTGCGAACAGGAAGACGCTCGCGGTGTGGTTCATCGTGTAATCGCCGCTCTCCGTCGGCACCCTTTCGTAGGTGGCGCGGAAGCCGTCCGCGACGCGCGCTATCTGCTCCTCCGGCCCCGTCCAGCCACGGATCGCAGGATGGAAGTAGCCGACATATTCGGCCATCGTTTCGACAGTGTCGCGCTCGGGATCGACCGTGATGAAAACCACGTTCATCTCGTCGGCCTCGTCTCCCAGATCGTCGAGCCATCCCGAAATGTCAGAGAGTGTGGTCGGGCAGACATCGGGACAGTAGGTGAAGCCGAAGAACGCCATCGTCGGTCGCCCGATGAGGGTTTCCGGCCCGACCGCGTTGCCCTCATGATCCGTCAGACGGAAGTCCATCTCGGTCAGGGCCACAGGCAGCTGCCCGACAGGTGCGGGTGCACCGGGTCCGTCGACCCGCCACCAACCGACGAAGAGCATCAGGGCGACCGCCCCGACACCAGCCGCACCATACCCCAGGATCGCCCGTCGCCGCATCAGTCCTGCGGCCCCCTCGCGGCGATGCCGAGGATCGGCACGTCGACCGTCACTTCGCCTCCGCCGTCGAAGAGCAGGGTCAGCGGAAAGGTTTCCCCTTCCGTCATCGGTTCTTGCAGCCGCATCAGCATTGCGTGCAGGCCCCCCGGCTCGAGCGCGACGCTCTCGCCCGGGGCGATTGTGATCTCGCCCGCCGGGCTCATCGAACTCACACCTTCGGCATTGGTCTTCGTCTCGTGGATCTCGGGCATCATCGCGAGCGGTGTCTTAAGGCCGATCAGCGTTACCGGCTCGTCGCCAGCGTTGCGGATCGTCATGTAGGCCGCCCCGGGACGGTTCATCCCGATGGAGGCGCGGGACCACGCGTTCTCGACGACGACATCCTCGGGTCCGGCCAGCGCGGGCACCGAGAGCCCTCCAAGGGTCAAAAGCGCCGCCAGTGTGCTGGTTAAAATATACTTTTTCATCGTTTTGATCCTGCCCTTTCCATTCATTTTTGCGCGGAAGCGACTTCGGCAGCCACCAATCGCCGCAGTTCTGCCTCCCCGAACGGATCGAGCGGCTTGCCGTTCACGAAGAATGTGGGCGTCTGGCGAATTCCCACGGTCTCTACATCGGCACGATCCTGATTCAGGATCGCCACTACACCCGGTGCCAGCATTTGCGTGCGCGCGGCCTCGGCATCGAGCCCGGCCGTGGCGGCGACCTGTAGGATCAGGCCGGGCGCCGGGGCACCGTGTGACGCCCATCTCGGCTGTTCCCGCAGAACGGCCTCGAGCACCGGCACGTAAACGTCCTGCATGCGCGCCGCCTCGAGCACGCGGATGGCTTCCTCGGATGCCGCGCCGTGGAAGGGCGTGTAGCGGATCACGACGCGGACAGCTTCCCCATGCTCGGCCATGATGTCCTTCACGATGGGATGAAAGGCGCGACAGGCCTCGCAGGCCGGATCGAAGAATTCGACGATCGTGACGGGCGCATCCGCAGGCCCGAGGATGGGCGAGTAGGGGCGGATCATCGCCTCCGCAAGTTCCGGAGCAACGGGCTCCGCTTCGGCCACTGGGCCGGGGCGGTTTGCAAACCAGGTGGCTCCGCCGAAACCGGCGGCGCCGAGGGCAACAACGGACAGGATCAGGCCGCGTCGATTCATGTTCGTGTGTCCTTTAATGAAAGGGCCGACAGCGCCCCGATCAGCGCGAAGGCGGCGAGCGCCATCAGCGGGATAGGGATGCCGAAGACCAGTTGGTTGTCATCGGTGCAAGAGGGGCCGGTGGCCGTGCAGGGCTGGACGCGTTCGGGAACAAGACCGACGTACAGCCCCATGTGCCACAGGGCGATTGCGCCGCCGCCAAGCGCCAATGCGATGCCGTAGCGCCCCACACGGCCGTCCCGCCACCAAAGGCCCAGCCCGAGGATAATGGCCAAGGGAAACATGAAGGCGCGCTGGAACCAGCACAGCACACAGGGCGTCTGCCCCAGCACCTCGCCGATGAAAAGCACGGCAAGCGAGGCGACAAGCGCGATGATCCACGCCAGCCCGAGGGCTGTTTCTCCGGATATGCGGTTCATGTCGATCAGATCCTCTCTTCCAGATCGGCGAGAATCTCTTCGGCCGGGGTGCCGTAGGGCCAGGAGTCGGCAAAGCCCGCGTCGGGATCGAAGAGGAACAGATGCGACGTGTGGCCCATCGTGTAACCATCCGGCGCCGCAGCCTCTTCGACGCGTTCAAAGAAGATCGGAAACGTCTCGGATGTGGCGGCGATTTGTTCCGGCGTGCCCGTCAGCCCGATGATGCCCGCATCGAACAGCGGGACGTATTCGGCGAGTGCGGCGGGCGTGTCCCGTTCGGGGTCGATTGTTATGAAAATCGGCTGGACCTTGGCGGCATCGTCGCCCAGACCGTCCATCACCGCCGCGACCTCTGACAGGGTCGTCGGGCAGACGTCGGGACAGTTGGTGAAGCCGAAAAACACCAGCATCCAGCGCCCCGCAAAGTCCTCCTCGGTTCGAACCATACCCTGGTGGTCCGTTAGTTCGAATTCAGCGAAAAAAGGCGGTTCGGCGTCGGTTCGGGCGCTATCGGCACGATAATCGGACCAGAGCAAAAGCCATACGAAGGCAAGCGCTGCCACGCCTGCCAAAACCCAAAGAAATTTCTGCGCCGAAGTAAGGGACAATCCTGTTCGCCTGCTTTTGATTCTTATTGCATGTGCGTATAAATCCTCTAGCAGCTAGAGGTTCAAGCGCGAAATCATGGTATAGCTTGAACTCACGCGTCTGTGAATCCGACACTTGTTTATTCCGACGACAAAACCTACACAAACTGTATCTTTTTCATGGAGGCGAAAATGCTCACGATCGGTACTCTGTCAAAGAAGACCGGCACAAAGGTGCAGACCATCAGGTACTACGAACAGATCGGACTCATGCCCGAACCCGGCAGGTCCGAAGGCGGGCAGAGGCGCTACGACAATGCACAGCTT
The DNA here is from genome assembly GCF_002709775.1 of Thalassospira sp. Classification (GTDB taxonomy): domain Bacteria; phylum Pseudomonadota; class Alphaproteobacteria; order Rhodospirillales; family Thalassospiraceae; genus Thalassospira. Next base: position 98,861 of record NZ_PAQR01000043.1, on the reverse strand, counting down.
GACCGACTGTCCTTCATCCGCCATTCGCGGCAACTCGGTTTCTCGCTCGATGCGATCCGCGAGCTGCTCGACCTCAGCGACCATCCCAACCGCCCCTGCGACGAGGCAGATGCCATCGCGCGTCGCCAGCTCAAACAGGTGGAGCAGCGCATGGCCCGCCTGAAGGCGCTGCGCACGGAACTGAAACGCATGGTCCACGAGTGCAGCGGCGGGCGGACAGCGGATTGCCGGGTGCTGGAGGTGTTGCGGGACCATTCTGAATGTCTGACCGAGCACGACGAGATTGGGGCCTGATTGGGCTCTGTTGCAACAGAGCCGTCTTCTGGCGCCGCGACAGCGTGCTGAAGTCGGGCACAGCCCAGTCCAGGCCGAACAGACGCAGCAGGCTCTCGACGAACCCGGTTGTATGGCGCAGGGCCATGCCGAACAGCACCTTCATCGTCAGGCAGGTCTGGATGGCGGCGTCGCTGTCGTCTGGCTGGCGCCCGCGCTTGCCGGTGGGCGCGGCTCCCCACATCATGGCGGGATCGAACCAGATCGTCAGCGAGCCCCGGCGCTTGAGCGCCTCGTTGTAGGCTGGCCAGTTCCGGGTCTTGTAGGTCGGGGGTATCGGTCTGCTCATGCAGCCCAGCTACCACGCTGGATTCACAAGATGAATCCCCTCAGACCATTTGTGCAACAGAGCCAGCGAACGCCCTTCTGACCGTCGCGCAGATCGCAGGCGGAATCGTTTCGAGCAGTCTCGCGCTGATCGCGGATGACCTGCACAACTTCTCGGATATGGCGTCGCTGGTGATCGCTTTCGCGGCGCGCAAGATCGCGCGGAGGCCTGCGGACGAGCGGATGACCTTCGGATACGGCCGGATCGAGATTGTCGCGGCACTGATCAACTACAAGACACTCATCCTCGTCGGCGTTTATCTGATCTACGAGGGCGGTATGCGCATTATCGATCCGCCCGAGGTTCAGGGTTGGACCGTCGTCATCCTCGGCGGCGTGGCGCTCGTGGTCGACGCTCTGACTGCGGCGCTCACCTGGTCCATGCAGAAGGGCAGCGTGAACATCCGCGCGCTCTTCCTGCACAACCTCTCGGATGCGCTCGCCTCGGTCGCCGTGATCGTCGGCGGCACGCTGATCATTCTCTACGACCTGCGCTGGGTCGATCCCGCAATCACCATCGGAATCGCGCTGTACATACTGTATCTCGCACTGACCGAGATCGGCGGCCCGATCCGGACACTGATGCTGGGCAGCCCGCCGGATATCGACAACTCGGCCGTGATCGCCGCGATGCGGGACGTGGACGGCGTTACGGATGTCCACCACGTGCACCTATGGCAGATGCAGGAACACGAGGCGGCGCTCGACTGCCACGTGGTCGTCGCCGAAGATGGATGGACGAGAATTGAGGCCATCAAGGGCAAGATCAAAGCACGACTGAGCGAACGCTTCGGCATCGCTCATTCCAGCCTCGAATTCGAGAATGAAAGGAACGCCCACACCAACGCCAACCTCTACGGTCACGGTAGTAATGGCCATGAATGATCAGGAGGACGAATTGACGGAAGAACGATATTATCTCGCACCTTCAAACACTTAAGAGCAGGGCAAGCAGTGTCAGCTTGGTGGAGAAGGTTGGATATCAGGCCCATCCCCTCCGCCATTTTCCAGACTAGAAAACTAAAAAGAGCTCACTGTGGGAATCACGCCTAATTAAGCTGGCATGATGCGCATTGAGCCAGCATCCCGCGTGCGAGGACAATTATTTTCACGATTTGAACATCAGATTTTTCTCTTTAAATAGTCCATTGATTTCATCACGCACACCCAGCCCGCCCCTTCCGAATATTCGCGCAAAAAGTAAATATTCACTACATTAACTTGAGAATGCATCAAGTTCAATCTACGCTCGACGCGATTATCCATCGACCAGCATCAATTGGTAGAACCACACGCGACAAGAACAAGCACAAACATTATAAATACAACCGAATTTTCCTTAGGGAATTTTCATCACACAATAAAAATTGAAAATAAATCTCAAACACACAGCAACGACCGCCTCAAAACTTTGAAAATTAAATTTATTTAATTAAAGGATATCATTTTCATCAAATGGAAAAAATGTGCAATTATAATTGCAACACTATAATATTTATTAATACCACACAAAACCCGCCTAACGAAAAATAAATGATATCACATATAAAGCAATTCCGCTAACAAGAACAACACCACCATAGTATACTTGAACAACAAAATCACTCATGAATATTCATAAAACATTAAATGACAATATCTTATTTCAGATTATGTATACCACTATTTTTACTGGCCGACTTTGGGGTGTTTTGGCAAATATTTTATCTACGAATTTACACGGCATAAGATGTTACCGAATAAGCAGGCAAGAATTTCTTCTATAAAATTAGCCCTAAATTTTATTTACAAAAACATTTTGAAATTGCACCGATTTAGCATTTATTCGTAACCCACTTTACGCAAAAAACAGTCGAAACAGGACTAACGGATATGGCGCAGGAAAAAATTTATGTAGCCGGCCACCTAGGCATGGTCGGCTCAGCTATTATTAGGACACTGCGATCTGAGGGCCATCAGAATATTATTACGCGCTCACGGTACGACCTAGACCTTTGCAGACAGACCGATGTGGAAGCCTTTTTTAAAAGCGAGAAACCAGACCAAGTCTATCTGGCAGCGGCAAAAGTTGGCGGAATACATGCCAACAACACTTATCCTGCTGATTTTATTTATCAAAACATAATGATTGAAGCTAACGTAATAGATGCCGCATTCCGAAATGGTGTCAAGAAATTGCTGTTCTTGGGATCCAGCTGCATCTACCCTAAGTTGGCGATACAACCGATGACTGAGAGTACACTACTGACAGGCCCCCTTGAACCAACAAACGAGCCGTATGCTTTGGCAAAAATTGCCGGCATCAAACTGTGCGAAAGCTATAATCGCCAGTACGGCAAAAGCCATAAAATTGAATACCGTAGCATTATGCCAACTAATCTGTATGGTCCTGGCGATAATTATCACGCAGAAAACTCACATGTAATCCCTGCTTTGATTCGACGCTTTCACGAAGCAAAAATCAATCGGCAGCGCTCCGTACCAGTGTGGGGCAGTGGAGTTCCAATGAGAGAATTTCTTTTCGTTGACGACCTTGCGACAGCATGCCTACACGTCATGCAACTTGAAAAAACTGTCTATGAAAAATTTACAAGTGAAATGCAAAGCCATATCAATGTGGGAACTGGCGAGGAAATCTCAATTTTGGCACTTGCAAAAGCCGTGAAGGAAATTGTCGGCTACCAAGGAGATATAACATTTGACCAAACCAAACCGGATGGAAGTCCTCGAAAGCTACTCGATAGTTCAAGGTTGAAAATGTCCGGCTGGGACGCGAAAGTTACGTTAAAAGAAGGCCTACAACTCGCTTACGACGATTTCCTGAAGACCAACTCTCTAAAAAACTGAAATATGAGCCATGAACGCAGAAAAAAAAGTCGCACTGATTACCGGGATTACGGGCCAAGATGGCGCATATCTTGCAGAACTTCTACTTGAGAAAGGCTACATCGTTCATGGAATCAAACGACGTACAAGCCTGTTCAATACAGACAGGATTGACCATCTTTATCGCGACAGGCACGAGAAAGATGTTCGGCTGTTTTTGCACCATGGCGACCTCACTGACAGCACCAGCCTCATAAGGGTTATCCAACAAACCCAGCCTGACGAGATTTACAATCTTGCAGCTCAGAGCCATGTTGCGGTCAGTTTTGAAGAGCCGGAGTATACAGCAAATTCCGATGCGCTGGGAGCTTTGCGTATATTGGAAGCAATCAGAATATTGGGGCTAGAGAAGAAGACACGTTATTATCAAGCTTCGACATCAGAATTATTTGGTCTTGTTCAAGAAACCCCGCAGAAAGAAACAACTGCGTTTTACCCTCGGAGCCCTTACGCTGTAGCAAAGCTTTATGCTTACTGGATAACTGTTAACTATCGTGAAGCTTACGGTATGTATGCTTGCAATGGCATTCTTTTTAATCATGAAAGCCCAATACGTGGTGAAACTTTTGTAACTCGCAAGATCACCAGAGCTTTAGCGCGCATTCACCTCGGTCTACAGGATTGCCTCTATTTGGGAAACCTTGATGCAAAACGCGATTGGGGACACGCCAAAGATTACGTTGAAATGCAGTGGCTTATGCTGCAACAGGATCAACCCGAGGACTTTGTAATATCGACCGGTCAACAATACAGTGTTCGAGACTTTGTAAACGCAGCTGCGAAAGAAATCAATATGCAGATTAGTTGGGAAGGCCAAGGTCTCGCTGAAAAAGGATATGATCGCTCTGGGAAGTGTATTGTCTCTGTTGATCCCCGTTATTTTCGTCCTGCAGAAGTTGAGACTTTACTCGGAGATCCTTCAAAAGCTAAGTCAAAGTTGGGCTGGACACCAAAGACCAGCTTCAATGAACTTGTAGCCGAAATGGTTAGAGAAGACCTTGAATCTGCCAAAAGGGACTCCTTGGTAAAGCAGTCCGGCTTCAAGACAATGGATTATAACGAATGAACTCCACTGTACATCATAATAGTGGCAGAGATCGTTTATGACTAAAAAAGTTGATAAGTCTTTTCCCAAAATAACGAGTAACCAACTCACAACGCTCTCGCCTTGGGTCACACTCAGCGCGAAGAACGTGTCATGGGACAGTGCTGAAAAGCCATCAGTATTCCATTCTTTCCAACAGGCCGACTACGTAACAATGCTCGGCGTACGACCTGATGGGCTTATTCCCATTGTAAAACAATTTAGACCAGCCGTTGAGGAGTTTACCCTTGAGTTGCCAGGAGGACTGCTAGATCGAAATGATGCTCCAGAAAACATTGCAATAGGCGAAATGCGAGAAGAGACTGGCCACAATGTTCTGCACTCCCCCACCTTTCTAGGTTGCCTTTACCCGGATACTGGTAGGCTGGAGAATCGTTTTTGGGCCTATTTTTCCGAAGTATCGCCTCAAGAAAACTCCGATTGGAATCAAGAACCCGGCATAGAAGTTATTCTGGTAACACGAAACGAACTTCGTGAAATGATCTTAGATGGTCGCTTCAAACAGGCGCTACACATAAGTGTAATTGGACTAGCACTTACTAAAGGACTATTTAAATGGAGCTAATGAAACATATCGATGATTATGCTGATCAACGTGTGTGTATTCTGGGACTTGGATATGTCGGTTTGACTCTGGCCGTTGCAATGGCAGACGTCGGATTTGAAGTCGTCGGGGTTGAAATCAGGGAAACAGTCGTAGATTTACTGTCTCAAGGTAAAGCTCATTTCCATGAACCGGGTTTAGAAGAGAAGCTCCAACAAGTAATAGCAACAGGAAATCTAACTTTTGCAAAAGAAGTGCCTGATGATTGGGCCGGCAAGGTTTATATCATAACAGTAGGAACACCATTAGCCAGCAACGGTCTGTCGCGGATCGACATGATCGAAAACGTAAGCAGACAAGTCGCCAGTAAGATGAAGGAAGGCGATCTCGTTATTATGCGCTCCACTGTCAAACTTGGGGTAACTCGGAAAATAGTAACCCCTATCCTTGATAGTGCTGGTTGTAAGTATCATTTAGCGTTTTGCCCTGAACGGACACTTGAAGGCAAAGCTTTGACAGAGTTACGTTCACTTCCGCAAATCGTAGGTGGCGCTACGTACGGTGCCGGAGTACGTGCATCTCAACTATTTCAGTTTCTTACCCCCACAGTAGTGCGCGTGAGTGATGTTGAGACCGCTGAAATGATCAAACTGATAGATAACTCTCAACGTGATGTTGCTTTTGCATATGCAAATGAAGTGGCAAGGTCGTGCGACGCTCTAGGCATTAGTGCTGCAGAGGTAATACGTGCTGGAAAACTTGGCTATTCGCGTACAAACCTTCCAATGCCCGGTCCTGTTGGCGGTCCCTGCCTTGAAAAGGATCCACATATACTTGCAGAGGGCTTAAGGGAATTGGGAATAACGCCCGCAATAACTTTGGCTGCTCGTACTCTCAATGAGAACCAACCGAATGAGATTGTGGACTATCTTCAACAAATCACTTCTGATTTCACCGGTTTCCCTGACTCACCGAATATTACTTTAATGGGAATCGCATTTAAAGGGCAGCCGTCAACAGATGACTTGCGGGGAACAATGGCACGGCCGATCCTCAGCGCTCTGAGGAATGCCTTTCCAACTGCTAACTTTAAAGGTTTCGACGCTGTCGTAGCAGAGAATGAAATCAAAGATTTTGGCCTGATGCCTGTTGCAACGCTAGAAGATGCCTTCAAGGAATCTGATATCGTGTTGATTCTGAACAACCATCCAATTTTTGCTTCTATGCCGGTTTCTGTTTTGGCAAATTTGATGAACGCGCCGGGGCTCATTTATGATTTTTGGAACTGTTTCGACGCATTAGACCTTCACCTCCCATCGGGAAGAGGTTATATGGCGCTTGGCAGTCATGGTAGAGCTAAATTACCAACAGGAGTATCTTGATGTCAAAGCGCTATCTAGTGACAGGAGGAACCGGCTTTATCGGTTCCGGCTTGGTGCGGAAACTGGTTCATGCTGGAAACGATGTTAGAGTTTTAGATAACAACTCTCGAGGCACAACTTCTAGGTTGTCCGATATTCTAACCGACATTGAAATAGTTGAGGCCGACATTAGAGATAGGGAATCTGTAATTGCTGCCTCAAGAGGAATAGACAGCATATTGCACCTTGCTTATGTCAACGGAACTGAATTCTTTTACTCAAAGCCTGAACTTGTGTTGGACATAGCAATGCGCGGCATGCTGAACGTCATCGATGCTTGCAGAGTTCAAGACATTGGAGAGCTGGTACTCGCTTCTAGTTCGGAAGTTTACCAGTCACCCCCTGTTATCCCGACGAAAGAAGATGCTCCGCTTATTGTACCGGATGTCATGAATCCTCGGTATTCCTACGGGGGAGGCAAACTTGCATGCGAGCTGATGGCAATCAATTACGGCCGCTCAGGCTTTGATCGTGTTATGATTTTTCGTCCTCACAATGTCTACGGCCCAGATATGGGCTGGGAACATGTAATCCCTCAGTTCGCATTAAGAGCTAAAGACCTGACCTCGAAACAGCCAGACGGAATTATTCCGTTTCCAATTTTGGGAGACGGGAGGCAAACACGTGCGTTTTGTCACATAGACGACTTCATAGAAGGCGTGCACAAAATACTCAACAAAGGAAAGCATCTTGAAATTTATCATGTTGGCAACCCTGAGGAACTCTCTATTTCAGAGGTAGCCGATCATGTTATCAAATGCTTTGGTCGTGAAGTTGACGTTCGTCCCGCCGCTGCACCAGAAGGAGAAACGAGCCGTCGTTGCCCTGACATTTCAAAGCTGCGCGACCTTGGGTACAATCCGAGTGTTGATTTCGCGGACGGCATAGCTACTACAGTTAAGTGGTACAGCGACAACGCGCATCTATCTCCGCTGAAAACCTGATAATTAATGGAATATCCAATGAAGCACACTTCTTGCCCTGTTACGAACTGTCAGATCTGCGACAGTCGAGACCTTTCATCCATTATTTTTCTGGGTTATCTGCCACCAGTTAACACTATGCCTCCGATAAATGCATCTCCTGTAGAGGAACCCAGCTTCCCGCTCGAGTTACTCCGTTGCGATGATTGTGGCCTAGTTCAGATAGGACTGGAAGTTTCACAAGAAATTCTATTTCCTGAGAGCTATCCCTATCTTTCGGGTTCTACTCGTATTCTAAGAGACAACTTTGCGCAGCAATATCAAGAAGTCCAAGATGTTGTCGGCCTAGAAGAAGATGATCTAGTAATTGATGTTGGCTCGAACGACGGCACCCTTCTCTACAACTACCTTTTGGGAGGCCACAAAGTTTTGGGGATTGAGCCATCCCAAGCAGCCGATGTAGCAATCAAACAAGGAATAAACACCGAAAAAACCTATTTTGGTCTCGAAACGGCACACCGTGTCAGGGAAAAGTTCGGAACGGCAAAAGTTGTGACAGCATGCAATGTGTTTGCACATATCACCGACGTGCATGCCGTTGTCGATGGAATCGTAAACATGTTGAGCGAAGATGGGGTTTTCGTTTCTGAGTCTCACTATCTTACAGATCTTGTCGAAACTCTTCAGTACGATACAATCTACCATGAACATCTGCGCTATTATCACCTTGGTGTAATTAAGTCTTTGCTAGAAGCGCATGGCCTTGAGGTGTTTCATGTAAACCGGATTCCAACTCATGGTGGTTCAATTCGCGTTTTCGCAGGACGTAAAGGGCAAAGGAAAGTCTTGCCTTCAGTGAACGCTTGCTTGCTAAGAGAAGAAGAACTGGGTATCAACAGCGGCGCCGGACTCGCCGATTTTCGCGCTCGGGTTATCCGATCAAAACTTGACCTGTATGCAATGCTTGCACCAATTAAAGCTGCCGGACATCGGATTTACGGAATCGGCGCTCCGTCCCGCGGAAGCACCTTAATCAATTACCTTGGGCTTGATGACGGAATACTTGACGCCGTAATGGAAGTCTCGACCTCGCACAAACTCAACAAATATATGCCAGGCACAAGAATCCCAGTCCTAGATGAACGCAAGCTGTACGAGGACCAACCAGAATATGCATTATTTTTGTCCTGGCACATAGCCGAAGAACTCGCACCGATTCTGCGCAGAAATGGCTTCAAAGGGAAGTTTATCGTCCCTCTAGCAAAACCTAAGATTATAGATTGATTATGGCAGAAGTACGTGTCGCAGTTGTCGGATTAGGTTTTGGTGCAGCAGTACATCTTCCTGCCCTGACATCGATACCTAATGCCACACTGATAGGTGTTTTGGGTAGGGATGCTTCAAAAACTTCTTCAGTACTAAACAGGCTAAGCCTCCAACAAGACCTGCTCGCTCACAGTATTGACGAGATCCTTGGACGAGAACCTAATGTTATTATGCTCGCAGTGCCTCCTCACGCAAACGAGCAACTTGCATTACGAGCCATACGATCTGGATGCGCTGTACTTTCAGAAAAGCCATTGTCGAATACCCTCGCGAGCGCACAGCGTTTGGCGGATGCAGCGAGAGAATCTAGCTTACTAACCGGTGTAGATTTCCAGTTCGCAGAACTGCCTGTTTTTCAGCGTCTCGCAACCGCAATATCAAGCGGCCTAATTGGGCAAGTAAATCACGTAGATATAACCTGGGCTGTGCACTCCTTTGCACAACAACATAGAAAATGGTCGTGGAAAACAGACCAAAAATGTGGAGGCGGAGTATTGAGCTTACTCGGGTCACATTTGTTATATTTGGTGGAATGGTTATTCGGACCGGTAGTGCGTCTAACCTCTAGCTGTTCCTCGTCAAGTACAGCACATTTCACCCCCACCGGAGAAACACCGGCTGAGGACTTTGTTAATTTGAGCCTCGAACATGCGTCGGGAACTATAGTAAACGCTGTTATCTCCAATTCTTCTCCGGGAATACACCGGCATCTTTGGCACATTTGCGGAACCGATGGATCGCTTGTACTTGAGAATAATACGCCGGATTATATGCAGGGTTTCACATTAAATGGAATGGAAGATAGCAACGATATTACCAGTCACAGGTTGAGAGAAGTATCCGACGACGGCCGTATCGCTCCCTTTCGGTCTTTGGCACAGAGGTTCCTATCCGAAGTGGCCTCTGGCAGTACTGTGTTCACCCCCAGTTTTCACGATGCTGTTCGCGTTCAGTATTTAATCGAATCCGCAAAATTATCTTCGGAAAACAGAAGAACTTTATCGGTACAAAACAATGCAGCACGCATCAGATAATGTGTTTTTTTTGGGGGTAATCATTTGACTTTCCGTCAGATCAAACCGAACATTTTTGTTTCGCCAGCAATACTTGCCCCATTACCTCCAATTATTGCTTTCGATATTGGCTCAAGAAACAGCCCACATGACGTAGCCCAAATTGCTTCCAGCTCATCATTCTCTTGCTTTGAACCTAATAGTGATTATTTCCAAACGCACCGCATAACTAACAAGATCGACCACCTATATATTACGAAAGTTGTGTAATACACGCCATACGCGTAACACAGAGAACAAATACAACTTTTATTCTCAGACGTAACGTAATTGGACTATGAATTAGTCCGTTAGAAGCACTAGACATTAACACAGCTAATGATCTTGAGTTGGCACAAGCGACCCTTTCCTACGAAAAAATATCTTAAAGAGAGTTACCCACATTGAGATTTATTTTAAGAGATCAATCAATTCGAGCTCTATACAAGTTTGGGGTAGCAAAGTTTGTGCGCAAGATTGGCTTCAAACTGAGCTCTCGTTACAGAAGAGAGCTAGCGTCCAATGAGCTACAGATTGCAAGTATCGGCCGCTCCAGACTTGATGCTGTAAGAAAGCAACTAGATGAGAGGATTGATTGCGCAAACAAAGTTGCACTTGTAAGCTCAATGGACGGCATATCAAATGTACTACTTCAACTTCCAATTATGTCGAGCCTATCGGCTTGCGGCATAGAACCTGTCGTGATTTTACCTTCTTTCGCTTCTGAACATCAGAAGTCATTATACCAAATGATCGGGGTACGTCGGTTTGCATACTGGGATTCAGAGGAAGCTTCGAAGGAATTCAAAGAAACCCTATCCCACCTTTCAACCTGCAAAACCCAAGAAGAAGTACTAGAAATTACCTGGAAAGGTATTCATGTCGGAAAATTTGCGGTTTCAACACTGATGCGACGGTTAAGGTCTGGGACAATAAATCCTTCAAGCCCTGGCGTATACGAGCAATTAAAAGTTTTACTTCGGAGAACCATTGATCACGCGAATAGCGCTCTTAACTTGATTGAAACCTGGCAACCTTGCACTGTGGTATTGATAGATCGGGGATACACACCCGAAGGCCCCATGTTTGAGGCATGCATGCAGAACAATATCACTCCAATCACTTTGAATTCAGCTCACAAAGACAATGCGCTCATCCTGAAAAGATACGACATTACAAACGAAAATGTTCACCCCGTTTCACTTTCAGATGACACATGGAGTCACCTCAAATCCATTCCCTGGGATGAAGAGAAATGGAAAGTGCTGAAGGATGAAATTGAATATTGTTACCGCTCCGGTCAATGGTATGGCGAAGTCGCGACCCAATTCAACACCGAAATCATGGACGAAAACGCGATAAAGTCTTACCTTGGGATTAACCCATTAAAGAAAACAGTTCTTATTTTTCCTCATATTTTTTGGGATGCTACTTTCTTTTGGGGCGAAGATGTCTTCAATGACTACGAAGAATGGTTTCGTGAGACAGTGAAACTTGCCTGGGAAAACACATCCGTCAATTGGATTATTAAAGTTCATCCCGCGAACGTAGTGAAAAATATTCGTGACCGTAGTAATGCTGAATTTTCCGAACTTACAGTATTAAAAGAATTCGGGAAAATTCCGGATCACATCCATGTTGTCCCTGCAGACACTCAGATATCTACATTGTCCCTATACCAGATAGGAGACGTTTGCTTGACTGTTCGTGGAACAGTCGGTATCGAAGCCGCAGTATATGGACTAACGGTAGTCACTGCCGGAACTGGCAGATACGACAGATTGGGCTTCACAATTGACGTTGAGACAAGGGAGCAATATCGCCAAATCTTGAGCGAAATTGATAACATTGAAGCACCAGATACCAGCAAAATTGAGCTTGCGCGTAGGTACGCATATGGCATTTTTCTAACTCGTCCGGTATTGCCAGAATCCATTAACTTCACATACTCAAAATCGAGAGAAGCTAAGCTAACCGTTTCGATATCGGAAAAAGCAAGAGAAGACATCTTCTATTGCAAGGACATCCAATTACTCGAAAACTGGATACATTCTGGTGAACATGACGTACTAAATGCATGATTAACGATATTTTACATTTGAAGCTGAAAGTTTATATAAACACAATAAAAATATTTTATTTATTGCCTGATTGGTAAATATCTATATGCTCTTGGACAATTTTATCAATATCAAATTCTTTCTCTGCCTTTTCCCTTCCGGCTCTTCCCATTGAAATGCAGAGAGCAGGGTTTTCAAGCAGATTTTGCAAGGCATCTGCGAGAGAAATACTATCTCTAGGTGGTATAATTACGCCCGTTACTCCATCCTTAACAGCATCTCGACACCCCGGCATATCCGTTGTTACGATCGGTCGTCCACTAGCCGCAGCCTCAATCAGAACCTTAGGAAGCCCTTCTCCATAGAAAGATGGAAGAGTTACGATAGTCGCTTCCTTCATAACATTAACTATATCGGACCTATACCCTAAACGCTCAACTATTCCTTCGCGATCAATATCTTGTAGGTCTTCTAAAGACAAACTAGTTGGGTTCCCGGGATCAATATCGCCGACCAACTCGAAACGTGCGCGTACACCTCGGACTTTTAATATTCTAGCTGCCTCAACAAATTGCCACACCCCTTTATCGGAAAGCAACCTACACGCCATAACCACACGAGGCATGCCACCGGGCAGATCAGACATTTCGTACGACCGCAAATCTACCCCAGAGCCCTTGATAATCTTGGTATCCTTCGTGCTCAGCCCGGCGAGACGAGTAAGGCAATCTAGATCTGTAGAGTTTTGAAAGATGACTGTCTGATTTCTGTGGGACAGAGCTATACGATATGCGACAGCTACCACAGAACGAAGGAGACTTGCTTTGATCCCCTTGGCAACGAATGTATGCCCCAATCCAGAAATTGCGGCAACTAGTCGACGAACACCCAGAATCCTCGCAGCAATGCCACCGTATATCACTGGCTTAATAGTAACCAGGTGAACAACATCGGCCTTTACGTTAAAGAAGACCTTAAACACTTGGATAAAGGCCTTAATCTCCTTCAAAAGGTTGCTTTTACCTCGGGATATTGAGATCTTATGAACAGTAAAACCGCATTCCTCCAAGCTTTTCATGCCGTCTGTAATGCTTACAGCAACATGCACTTCGAAGCCCTGTTTTTGAGCGGCAATAGCTAGTGGTAATCGATGCGATAGAAAGAACCAATCCACATTTACCACATACAAAAGACGCTTCCCCATCGCCTTAGCGCTCAACAATTTCGGTGGGACGCAAAAGAATCTCTATCTCAGCAACCATGAAATCTTCATCTGGCATTGCTTTAAACTCGGATGCAAGGTTCGCACGTTTGATCGGCATACGTTCCCATTTTGTCTCAGAAAGAACTTTGACCGAGAAGCCCGCTTGCCGAAACAGCTCAATCATCTCGCTCGGGCGCAGTCGATTTGTGTAAAATCCTGCATCACTAAAAAACGAGCTTTCCCAAACTTTGTCCGTGAAACGTAAGTTATTTAAACCGCCAGAAAGATGGTCACGAAAGTCGATGCTGTGAACACCAATGCCATCAGGACTTACTACCCGGCGCAATTGCCTAGTAAACTCCGGAAACTCAGCTCTGGACACATGCTCCAAAACCACTTGCGACCAGAAGAAGTCAACAACTCCTTCTGGGATTTCTTTCAATGACTCTGTGCCCTCTGTTAAGTATTTAATATTTAATGCTCGAAGAGTTTCCGCCACGTCGATTGTATGTGACGAGATTGGCAGTTCCTTACCATTTCTTTTGAGTTTTTGAGCCACTTCACGAAAATCATTAATAGACGTATTGGCGAAATGTCCTGCGTCGACTAGCCACACAGACTTTGCACCAAACGCGCTCGCGACTGCACCAGATAAAATTGAATCACCTGGACCCAACTCAAGACAGCTGAACCCATCGCGTAATTTTCGGCATTCTACTGCCTTTGCGAAGTATCTTTCAAATGTACTAACTGCTCGTTCTGGGTCGTCCATTTGACCGTGCCGAAAGAGGCCTAGCTTTTGCCAAAACCGGTAAGAGAAAGGTAATTTGGATAAAAATAGCTTTGCGAGAACTTTCATCCACCACGGCACAAATTTCATCAAACCCATCTCTTCACCTTTTCCAGCCATAGCTGAAACATTAGCAACGTCCAGATAGGACCTGCAAAATTAACCTTACAATTCAAGTGTTGTCGCCATACAAAATTAACCTGATCAGGATCAAAAAACCCTTGCTCGTGTAATAGATTACTCGAGAGATTTGATGTTGCCCATTCTCGCAAAGGTCCGCGCAACCATGAATCTAAAGGAATACCAAATCCCATTTTCGGTCGCTTCATCAACTCTTTTGGTACATAGCGATACAGAACCTCTTTAAGCAACCATTTGCTCTCGTTGCCCCTCAATTTCATATCAATTGGTAGGGACCAAGACAGTTGGACTACTTCTTCATCAAGGAGAGGGACCCGGGCCTCAAGCCCTGCGCGCATGGTTGCTCGGTCGACCTTGGTAAGAATGTCATCTGCAAGATATCCTTTCGAATCCCACACCATCTGTCTTTCAATATCCGACAGGTCTAAATGGTTAGAACTCGAAGTGTAGTTGCAGTTAGTTGCATGCTTTTTACATTCTGATGCCATTATACTTTCAGGACTTGGCCACTGGGAAATCAATGCTCTTTGAATGTCCGACAGGTCAGACGATCCCAATACTCGTCCAATCTGGTGAATCTTTTGACCAGGAAGACTATACCTTGCAGACGGTGGTAGCACTCTAGAGATAGTATCCCATGCTGCAGGTGGAACAGATCGTCCTAAAACCGATATGAGCTTCCGAGCAGGGAACGGGACTTGTTTCAGTCTTTTCCAAAACTCGGAAACAGTCGCATACCTATCATATCCAGCAAATAACTCGTCTCCTCCATCCCCTGAAAGAGCCACCGTGACGTCCTCTCTGGCAAGACGCGATAGCAAATAAGTCGGAATCTGTGAAACGTCTGCAAACGGTTCATCATAAATATCAGGCAGTTCAGGGATTACCGACAGAGCGTCTCCATCAGTGATGTAGAGCTCAGTATGATCAGTGTTCAAACAATGTGCTACAGCAGCTGCATGCTGTGCTTCGTTATAATCTTGCTCATAAAAGCCAATTGAGAACGTCTTTACCTTTGTCGGACTAGAGGTTTGCATTAGAGCAGTCACCAATGTGGAATCAACTCCACCGGACAAAAACGCGCCCAGAGGCACATCTGAAACCATCTGTCTCTCAACACTTGCGAGAACTGCCCGCTCCAGGGTGTCAGCAGCTTCTTTTGCATCACATATTTGATTGCTGCGCCCAAACTGAACTGCTTTCTCCAACTGCCAATACGGCTCAGGTGCTCGCATCGTGCCTTCATGAAACTCTGCAACATGTCCCGGCTGAAGCTTAAATACACCATCAAAAATGCTAAGCGGTGCGGGGACATACCCCAACCTCAAGTACTCAGTTAAAGCTACACATGATATTTCAGGAACTTTACTCTCATAAACAGCGATCGGTTTGAGCTCAGACGAAAACATAATTTTGCCGTTGCACTCTGTATAATAGAGCGGCTTAATTCCCATCCGGTCTCGGGCAAGAAATAATTTTTTATCTTCAGAGTCCCAAACAGCGAAAGCAAACATACCGTTTAGACGAGTTAGGGTGTCTTTTACCCCCCATGCCTCAAATGCACTTAGCAACACCTCAGTGTCTGAGTGGCTGCGAAAAGACATACCCAACTGTTCTAAGCTGAACCGCAACACTTTGAAGTTATAGATTTCACCATTGAAGGTAACAATATATCGGCCACTAGCTGAAACCATTGGTTGCGCGCCAGCTGGAGACAAGTCAATGATCGACAGCCGGGTATGCCCTAATCCGACCCGAGCATCATCGGAAACCCAAGTCCCATATCCATCAGGTCCTCGATGTCGCAAGGCCGACGTCATTTTATCTAAGCTCTCTTTAGATACTTGATCTCCGTTGGGAACGACTACCCCAGCAATACCACACATGCTTAGTTGCGCCTTCCTTGAACAGCTACAGATTTCAAGTCTTCAAACACACCCAATGCGATATTCTTCCATGATAGATCATTACATGCAGTATTGAGGCCTCCTTGCGATATCTGAGTGTAGAAATCAGCCGACAACAATAATCGTTCTAACCCTTTGGTTAAACTTTCTGCATCAACGGAAGAAGTAATCACGCCATTAATTTCGTGCTTTACTTGCTCACGCAAGCCAGCAATCGGGGTAACAACAACAGGCATTCCATAGGCCATCGCCAAGCCAACAACGCCAGATTGACTGGCCTCGCGATATGGTAGAACCAGAATATCGCATCGCTCGAAGATCCCTAAGATCTCTGCCTCATCAATCCAGCGATTTACTAGCTTAATGTCTTTCAATTTAGCTATGTCTTCAAGATAAGGGCCAAGATCGCCCCCCCCCCAAATCTCTAATTCGACCTTCGGGACCGCCTCTTTCAATCCTCTAAATGCCTTTAGCAGAAGGTCCAAACCTTTGTAAGGCAGAACACGGCCAAAGAACAGAATGCGTGGCCGACGCTCAACCGGTAGAATACGTGGAGTATCTCTTATATATTCGCCAAAATGCCCGTGAACTGATCGAAAAATTCTATTTTTGGGGTAAGAAAATTGTTCTTGTAAGCTGTTTCCGACCGAACTGGTTAAAACAATAGCACCGTCTGACTTTCGAATATCGTAGTCCAATAGAAGACGTCGCCAAAGCTGATCTTCTCCAGGATGTCGATTTGCATCGTGAACTACTAACACATACTTCACGTGAAACTTTGCAAAGGCACCAACAATGCTCCAATTCCACAAATGATCCATCGTGCATACAACAATGTCTATGTCATTGTCCTTTAGGTATTTAAAGAACTTATACTTGATCCAAGGAAGCCTTATAAGACCAGCGACAAACCCGAAAACACTATTGTATGTGCTTATATCAAAACGCCCAAAAGCCGAAACATCTGAAAACTTGGAATACAGTTCTGACTGGCGAGACAACGATAGATGTAATTCGAGCTGATCAATTTTTGCCAATTCCTTTGACAGCTCTAAAGTATATTTAGGCCCCCCACCTCGGCGCCCCCAATGCCAAATCAAAACTTTCATGAGACAATTATTTTTCTTCTATTTAAACGAAAACTAATAGTTAATCTCAAACAATGCCTGGACGCCGTCTTCCGATATTGCCACGACCCGCCATCTGGTAATGTGAAATAAATCGATAAACTCCATCCATGCTTTGAATTCATGGTTTACCGAATATAATTCATCGAACAAAATGTAATAGTGGTGCCTCATTTGTCCGCAAATGGCGTCCAGAACAGGTCTGGTACTCATGTATATATCTGCATCAAAATGCAGCAGCTGCACATCTTTCAACTTTTCCGCGACGCAAAAGCTTGGGATTGTGTGGCAAAACAATCCCTTGTGGATTTTTATGTTTTCTTGAGGCACGGGCGGAATTTCACCAGTTCTTGTCACAAACTCTTCAACATTTACTTTCTGATCAGGAAAGTCATTCCATAACTCTGCGGGGTAACCAAAGCCCTTGATTGCTCCCTTTGGCAGCTTATCCCAAGCTTCCGGAATCCCTTCGAAACAGTCAAAACCATGGAATTCAGTTGAGCCAGGAAGGTTTTTCCAGAAATAGTACAGTGACCCGCCATTGTTTGTGCCGAACTCAAGAACCTTGCCTCCTTCCCCAAGACATCTAACCCTCTCAATCGCGATATCCCATATCTTGTGCTTCGACCCACTCTTCGAAAAACTAGGGACGATGAGAACATTTTGGTTAGGTGCTACTTCCTGTTTCCAGAAATGTTCAAAACTCAGAGTGTTCGCAATTTTTTGAATCAGCATGGAAAATCTATACAACGCCTTGGCGAATCCTTCACCAAAGATAGATAAATTAACAATAGTTCTACGCCATACACTAGGATGTTTGCATTTCAACTCAGACAAAACCTTCCCCCTGTCCCCTAGACCGACAAATCTAACTAAAAATCATTAGAGCAAAGACAGCACATATTACCAGTATAAATCACTACACTTGTTCAATTTTTCTCGGAAGCTTTATCTCGCCCGACAATGAACTAATATACCGCGAAGATATCAAGCCGATGAACTGCCACAACCAAATAACCCGATACTGATCAGCTAACAAGCTACTCAAAAACAAAGAAACAAATGCGAACAACAGAAAAACTTTATATTGGTTCGCCTCCGTCTGAGAGATCTCCCCCCCCCCAGAAATTGAGAGTATAGATTTAAGCACAACAATCCAGAGGCTCACCCACACCAAAAACCCCAATGCTCCTTGTTCTGCCAGTATCGTTATGAATAAGTTATGAGCACTGTTACCCACGCCAAAGCCATTTTCGCTGTACTCTTTCAGCATCCCTGGTCCCGTTCCAAATACAGGGAACTCCACCCACGTACTAAGTGCATTTATTAGAAGATAAATTCTCTCTAATCCAGGCACGCCCCCATACTCTGTCATAGCGAGCCCTCCTCTGGTTTTTGAGAGCAAACTATTGAGGAACACGTCGGGATCAAAGAAAATCTGGGCAATAGAATTTGACGTCAAAAGGTAATAAGTGAATGATATGTCACCAACATCAGCGCAAGAAAAGAACCTGAAATACCAGGCCGTTGTTAAAAATAGAATACCACTAGCTAGAATAAAAACTGCATAAAGCCCCATTCTTTTATCCCTGAGACTCAGGACGAGCATTATACAAAGAATGGTATAGATCACAAAAACCGATCTTGATACCGCGAATAGTAAAAACGAAAATATCACAAACAACAAAAAAACTAATGCACGCCTTAAGGTTATATTTGAAGCATTACGGTGCACCAAATAAAATAAAAACGGGATCGCAGCCAACATATAAGAGGAAAAATAATTTGGATTACCAAAACTACTTGAAACCTGTCCACTCGAATTAATAGGCCCCCCCTTTAAACCTCCAAAACAAGAAGCTACATCGTTCAATGAAAGGACCGCATATAAAATAGCGACAAATAATGCCACCATGACCGCACGAAATAGAGATATCAAATCCTCTTTATTTATCAATGAATTTGCCAAAACGAAGCAATAACTAACCGCGAGAGAAAGACCGGCAATTTCGGCAATACCGTACTTTATCTCATCCCACACAATGAAATTGGCCCGGAGAAGATAAGCAAAAAAGGACACTGAAGCGACAAAAGGGATAAAAATCAGGTTACTATCTATACTTCTCCAGCAAACAGCTAAAAACCTACCGCGAACGAAAAAGCCAATTACGGCACTTACTGCGAAAAAATCACCTATACCCTGAGTAAAGAAATGCGGAATAGGAGGAGCGTTCAACAATGGCGTGGAAACAATTGAAAGTATTAATCCAGATTTGAAATCCCATACCCCAAACACGAACAAAGGAATAAGCATAATCCATATTAAATTTACACCAAAAATTTCGTAACCTTCACCTATTTTTATCGATGATATATACACAGCATAACTAAATAATATCCAAAAAGATGTAAAAAACATCTCTTTAAAACCATAAATTCTAGCACCAGAAATAGATAAGTTGTTCCGAGGAACGCTCAAGTCAAACATTTTGCAATTCAGTCATATCTATCATTGATAAAAAATTTCTTTAAAACCATGCTCACTGGTAGTAACACTAAAATGATTTGGTGCCTTGTGCTTAACCCATCCACCTAAGTTTGATTTCCATTTGAGATACACATATATGGACCACAAAAATACTGAGTGGTCATATTTTCCTATAGCATGCTCATGTAATAACCGATCGCATTCCTTAGGATCGAATTGATTTTGCGACCTAACAAGATTTTTTAGATCTTGCCTAATATTTCCAGTTCGAAACCAGCTTCTGATTGGGAGTAAAAATCCCTTTTTTGGCCTATCTATAATGCTTCGAGGCAAAACATTAGAGAAAGCGTCTTTCAGAATTCTTTTCCGAACGCTACCAAATATTTTATATTCTTCCGGCAATTGAAGTGCAAATTTTACGATATCACTATCAAGAAACGGCAGGCGAACTTCTAGCCCATGCATCATTGCTGCATAGTCAACCTTCTTAAGCATGTCATTGGGCAGATTGAACATTATGTCCATCATTTGAATATCTTTAAGGTCACCCAATCCAAATTGCTTGGCATCTATTGTCTCATTGAACTGTGCTGAGGCTAAATTCATGGACCGTAGATGGCTATGATCAGCATATGTCCGCCAACTCAGGTAACTCTCCCACGGAGTTCGCTTCAGGTTTTTAAGGAAAAGGGCTGCGGCTCTGAGTTTCGGGTTTTTAATGAGGGCAGGGTTCGATGAAACTGGAACGTTCATCATAACCGACCTAAGCCAAGAGGGCATCGTAGCACCCATCATGATCGCAGGATATACACCGTATCCCCCAAATAGTTCATCGGCCGCGTCGCCGCCCAAAGCCACTTTTTCGTCTATTTGCGCGCAAATCAATGACGTCGGGATTATAGATGCATCAGCAAATGGCTCCCCTAAAGCATCTAAAACTTGGTCACATCCATCACGAACTGTGTCTTCAGTTACCTCAACCACACAATGCTCTACATTTGGAAGGGAACCGGCCACTTCCTTGGCGTAGACTGTCTCATCGAATTCAGGATCGTTGGGAAACCCTAGCGAATACGCCTTTATCTTGCTTGTACTGACTTCAGATGCAATCGTAGTTATAATTGAGCTGTCTATCCCTCCGCTTAAGAGGGTCGCGACAGGCACATCCGCACTCTCTAAACGCAATCGTGTTGCCGTAGTCAGGACAGTTCGCAACTCTCCAACTGCGTCATTATAACCAAAGCCTCTGTTGGTTTCGATTGAATCGACCTCTGAGCGAAGGTTGTAGTAGGTTCCCTTAGAAATCCCTTCGTCCTCTGTCCACTGCAACCAAGCCCCCGGCGCAAGTTGCTCCACTCCTCTGAAAATACTCTTAGGTGCAGGGATATAAGAGAATTGAAAATACTGGGCAAGTGCCGTGTCGTTCTCTTCCAGGATGTTTTTCCCGGCAATTCTAATCAAAGGCGGCAACTCCGACGCAAACGTTACTCCCAGTGCATCGCAATGAAAGAACAACGGTTTTTCGCCGAAACGATCTCTTGCCAAGCTTAGTGTCCGGGATTGCCTATCCCAAACAGCAAAAGCAAACATGCCTTCAAGGCGATTTAAGCAATCTCTTCCCCATTGTAGCCAGGCACAGAGCAAAACCTCGGAATCAGAATTCGTAGAAAACTCGTGACCAAGCGCGGCTAGCTCAGAGCGTATGCACCTATGGTTATAAATCTCTCCGTTGAAAACAAGCACATGAGAGCGCGTTTGCATAGGTTGCGAAGCGCGCTCTTCCAAGTCTACGATAGCCAGACGCCGATGCCCTAGGCAAACTCCATCGTCAACCCACAGCCTTCCGCCATCAGGGCCACGATGTCGAATTAGATCAAGTGCAGCTCCAAAATCTTCTTGATTCGGCAAACCAGTGCGGCGCCCAACCCATCCTAGAATACCGCACATTTAACGTTTCACTCCCAATAGCACGTCATAGAGAGTATCGTACCGCCTTCTACTTGCCCAAATTGAGTACTTTTCGCCAACGTGTGCCCTTGAATGCTTCCCCAAGCTTGCAGCCAAGGATTGATTGCCCAACAGCTCGCATACACCTTGAGCCAATGCTTCAGGGTTTCGATCAACAATTAAACCGGTTACACCGTCAATGTGACATTCGGATACGCCTGGTGCATCTCCAACAACTGCAGGAAGGCCAGAGGCCATACCTTCGAGCACTGCGTTACTCATGCCTTCCCATTCTGATGCAGAGACATATATCGAAGCTTTTGCTAGAACGGCCGGAACATCGCGCCTTCGTCCGAGCAAAACAACATGGTCAACTAATTCTTTTTTCCTAATTTCATATTCCAAAACCTCTCTTTCAGGCCCTTCCCCGACAATCCACAACTTAGTATTCGGATAATTATCTATAATATTACTTAGCGCCTCTAAAAGCATTAGATGACCTTTAGAAGGTATCAATCTACCTACAGAAATTAATATATCTCCACGTTTCAAAGGTAGATTTTCTGTAATATTTTGGGCGGCAGCGTCAAACTCATGGAGATTTATACCATTCTCCAGGGCCAACAACTTGGAAACATCAGTATAAGGATGTAGTGAGGACACTACTGATTGGGAGTTTCCAGCAACAACGTTAAATGGCGCATACAAAAGCCGAAAAATCTTTTTCAGGCGGCTCACTTTTTTTGTCGTTCTGTGAACATATGCCCAACCTATATCCCGATACATCATTGCAATAGGCCATGCAACAAGCGCGGCTTGGAAGCCATGGACAACGCAAATATCAATATTTCGATTTTTTAGTACCCTCCACAGCCGCCATTGAAAGAATATCAGGTAAGGCAGAAGCAAGAAAAACTCACTCCATGCCAAGCCCGCTCGTTGTGATCTTTGAGAAAAAGTAATCTGCTGCAAGCGCTTAGAGCGCTTTCGAAAAAGCTCAGCACACTCATCGTCCTTGAACAAAAAAGCGAAATTTTCGTTCAATTTTTCATTACTATTAGCGGCAAATAATTGAGAAAGTTGCTGCTCTCCTCCATTTACCCCATACGTTCGCATTAAGTGCAAAACATTAATATCGTTCTCTAGAGCAACGACCACTTAGATTATCTCTCTCAAAATAGATCAAAAAGGCGGCTAAATTTTCACTTTAATTGACGCAACCTACGCACCAGTTGCCATTTTATATGCTTCAGCAAAAAATCAAACCAACCACCTATCCAACTCCGCCCATACCGACGTGCTATTCGCTTAGACTCTGCAAATGCCCAATCTGGTCTCTGGTAACTTATTCCGCCTGCGTACATCACGGTTACTGGAACTTCAATATAGCGCGTCGGGAAGCGTTGCGTTAACTTCAAAACCATGTCGTAATCGGCAGCTATCCGGTACTGAGTATCGAATAGCCCGACTTCACAATACATGCGCCTAGGTACAAACATAACGGGTTGCGGCATGTGCGAAGCTCGGAGCTCACGCTTACGCGAATACGGCTCCCCAAGCAGTCGCCGCTTACCGAGCATGTCAACATATAACATTTGTGCATGGCAAACGGCGTTTCGGTCCAATTCCGGTATTAATTTTGCCAACGTATCAGTAGAGAAATATACGTCATCTGCATTAAGGAAATGGATTACTTCTCCTTGGGCTAAAGACAAGCCCTTATTCATCGCGTCATATAATCCATTGTCCGGTTCACTAACAAAGGTGGAAATTGCATTCCCATATCCGCGAATAATATCAGTCGTACCATCCGTCGAGGCACCATCGACAATAATATACTCAAGCCCATCTATACTCTGAGCCAAAACACTGTCGATGCAGCGGCCAATAACAGAGGCACCATTTCTGACAACAGTTATAACAGATACAAAAGGCTTGGGCGTTTTTTCGGTATGATTTTCTGCAGTCATTCAATTAATGGCCTAATCTAATCTCATGGCATAAACCTATAAAAGCATTTGCCTGATCACGGAGCGAGAAGGTTTCTTCAGCATGCTCTCTAGCATTGACACGCATGTCAGACAACTTCCCTAAATCAGAAAGCATATCGAGAATTGCGCGCCCTAAGCTATCTCTCTCTGCAACCTCGACAAGACGACCATTCTTCCCATCCCGAACAATATCGGGCATGCCGCAAAGATCAAATGCCGCAACCGGCGTTCCACATGCTATCGCCTCTAGAGCAATGTTAGGGAGATTGTCCTCAACAGACGGAACGACCATTACGTCAGCAAGATTATATGCAGATACTAGCTCTTCATCACTCTCCAGACGGCCAAGAGAAATTGAACTTATAGGCAAATCTGATGTCTGAAAGCTATTGCTGCCGAATGTTACCGCACAAACCTCGGGGGCAAGAGGGCTCTCAGAAATCAACTGCAACGCATTCTTTAATTTGTCATATCCTTTACGATGATCATCAGCTGGGCTCATTGCACCAAAAGCAATGACTAGCTTATCTTCCGGCACCCCCCATCTTTTCCTCGCTAGAGAGCGGTCAACAGGGCGATAAGTGGTTAGATCAACACCTGTTGGTATAACCTCAATACGCAGGCCATCAAACAATGAGCTACGCTTCGCCAAAGCCGCCATCCAGTTACTTGGAGCTACTATTGTTAGATTAAGTGAGCGCCAATGCACTTTTTTTTCAAGCCATAGCTTATGCGATACATCGGAAGGTGAAGGAGACCGAAGTTTCGGGCAGTTACCACAAGCAACTTCAAATCGGTCACAACTCCCTGGGTAGTGGCAGCCGCCTGTAAAAGGCCAGCAATCTGATAAACGCCATATCAATGGCTTAGCCAACGTGGCCAACTTTTCTGGAGTTAAGCAAGCGCCATTCACCCAATAAGCCAGAATCACTTCCGCTTCTTGCACCAATAGATTTTTCGGTGGATCCAACAATGAAAATCGGGGGAAAGAGAGGAATTCTGATGCATTCACAGCAAGGTTCCGTGACACCTTTGCTTCAATATATTCATAGAGCCTATTACGCTGATGCCCAAAAGCATTGCGAGCGATAGTTTCGACCGAAGAATCTGATGTTCGCTTCCGGCTGACCAACATTTTTGAGTCCACGTTGGCATTCTGGAACGATGTATGGATGCGATAAGCCGCTCTTCCAGCACCACTGCCACCGTCACTATGGCTCAAATGCAACACCTTCATCTGACAAAACCTTTACCTCAAAAATAAAATTAACCTTGCACGCAAAAAGCATTTAGAAACCTCGCTTCTTGATTAAAGTAGAGAGCTCAAAATCCGATCATGGCACCTAAAAACACACGCAATTTCAAATTACTTTTTTTTTGATTCGTTAAAACGCTCAATCGACAACATTCTCACTAGAAAAGTTGGCGAATTTTTCTAAAGTCTCCTTACTTACATGATGCTCGATACCCTCGGCATCAAACTCGGCGATCTCGGGGTCAACTCCGATGGAGACGAGGAAGTTATAGACGATCTGGTGGCGTTCGCGACATTTTTTGGCGAGGGTTTCGCCTTTTTCTGTCAGGAAGATTGAACGGTAGGGGCGGGAGGTGACGTAGCCGTCGCGTTCCAGGCGTTTGATGGTGTTATTGACCGTGGCCGCCGTTACGCCAAAGCGTTCGGCCAGGGCGACCGAGCGCGCTTCGCCTTCCTCAGCGATCAGGTCACCGATCATTTCGACGTAATCTTCGGTCACTTCGCGGGCATGTGCGTCGCGCAAGCGTGCGAACACTTCGGCCTTGTTGTGACGCGGGTTCAGCGGCGTGTCTTCGCCCATTGATCTCTCCACTCCAGACTCCTGAAACCTTCATAACAAGTAAGTACGCAAATAGCAATTTAGCCTTGACTAACTTTAAAAGTCCGCACATAAATAGGGGATATTCACCAGAGTAATTCCAATTTGCCGCCGGATGCCCTGATGCTGCTTTTCCCCACCCTTCGCCATCTTACCTTCTGCTTTGCCCTGCTTGTCCTCGCATTGATTGCCGGCACGAGCATGTCACATGCTAAACCGCTCAATGTGGTTGCGACGACATCGATGATTGCCGACGCCGCCCGCCAGGTCGCTGGTGATCGCGCAGAGGTCAAGGCGCTCATGGGCCCGGGTGTGGATCCGCACTCCTATCGTCAGACCAGAAGCGACATTGCCGCCATGGCGCGCGCCGATCTTGTGCTGTGGCATGGGCTTTATCTGGAAGCGCAGCTGGAAGAGTTCTTTGGCGATCTTGGCAAACGCCGCAATGTGGTTGCGGTTGGCGGGGCCGTCGCCCGTGACAAGCTTTTGAGTCATGCCGACTATGAGGGCCGGTTTGACCCGCATGTCTGGATGGATCCGAAACTTTGGGAGACGGTGGTTTATGCCGTGCGCGATGCGCTGATTGCGACCGACCCGGATGGTGAGTCGACCTATAGCACCAATGCCGATGCCCATGTTGCCGAGATCGAAAAGCTGATCGACTATATGTCAAAGGTCACCGCCACGGTGCCCAAGCAAAGCCGCGTGCTGTTGACCGCCCATGACGCCTTTAGCTATTTCGGACGCGGCTATGATTTTGACGTACTGGGCATTCAGGGCATCTCAACAGAATCCGAAGCCGGCCTGCGTCGGGTCGAGGAACTAGTCGACACCATCGTTGATCGCAAGATTTCCGCCGTGTTTGTTGAAAGTTCCGTCCCCGAGCGTAATGTCCGCGCCCTGATCGAAGGGGCCGAGGCCCGTGGCCAGAAGGTTACGATTGGTGGTACGCTTTATTCCGATGCGATGGGCGATCCGGGCACCTATGAAGGTACTTATATCGGCATGATCGATCATAATGCGACACTGATCACCCGTGCCCTGGGCGGCGATGCCCCCGAAGGCGGTTTTCAGGGCAAGCTTGCCGCCGGTTCGTAAGGTTGGCTCGATTTAAAGCGAAACACACGACGTAAAACGAAACAGGACGACCCCCATGAGCAGCGCCAAACTGGTTGCAGAGTCAGGCAAGATACTCGACGTCGCGGCAAAGGATGCGCCGCTGACCGTGCGCGGCCTGACCGTGTCTTATGGCAACAAGCCAGCGGTATTTTCCGTTGATGCGTCCATCCCGGCAGGATCGATGACGGCAATCATCGGCCCGAATGGTGCGGGCAAGTCGACGTTTCTTAAAGGCACACTTGGCGTTGTGCCCCGCCTGTCGGGTGAAGTGCGGATTTTTGGCAAGCTGTTTGAAGATGCGCGTGATCGGGTTGCCTATGTGCCGCAGCGCGCCAGTGTTGATTGGGATTTTCCGGCCCGCGTGATCGACGTTGTCCTGATGGGACTTTACGGATCGGTCGGGCTGTTTCGCCTGTGGCGGGCGCGCCATCGTGCACAGGCAATGGACTGCCTGAAACGTGTCGGCATGGCCGACTTTGCCGACCGCCAGATTGGTCAGCTTTCCGGTGGACAGCAGCAACGTGTGTTCCTGGCCCGTGCCTTGGCCCAAAATGCAGAGTTCTATCTGCTCGATGAGCCGTTTGCCGGTGTTGATGCCGCGACCGAACGCGCCATTGTTTCCGTACTCAAGGAGCTTAAGGCCGAAGGCCGCACGGTGGTCTGCGTGCATCATGATCTGTCGACGGTGGCGGAATATTTTGATCGGGTACTTTTGATCAATGTGCGGCGCATTGCCGAAGGCCCGGTCGACACGACCTTTACGGCCGAAAACCTTCAGGAAACCTATGGCGGGCGGCTTGCCGCCACCCATATCGATGAATTGCATCTGGCGTAACGCGCATGGGATTTGTTGATTATTTCATAAGCGCCCTTTTCCTGCAGGCTGGCTACAACAGCGCGCTTGTTGCCATTGGTGCGGGGCTGCTTGGCCTGTCGGCTGGCAGTGCCGGGGCGTTTATTTTTCTGCGCAAACGCGCGCTTGTTTCCGACGCCATCAGTCACGCCACCCTGCCCGGTGTCGGCCTTGCCTTTATCATCATGGTGGCGTTTGGCAGTGACGGGCGCTGGTTGCCGGGGCTTATCCTTGGATCGGCAATTTCATCGGCCATCGGGCTTTTGATGGTCGAATGGATCACCCGCAAAACCCGCCTGACCGAGGATGCCGCGATTGGCGCGGTCCTGTCGGTGTTTTTCGGGTTTGGCATTGTGCTTTTGACCGTGATCCAGACCATGTCATCAGGCCGTCAGGCCGGGCTTGAGAACTTCCTGCTGGGCTCAACGGCCGGCATGCTGATCTCAGAAGCCACCACGATTGCGATTGCGGGGGCACTGGCGGCAGCATTTGTGTTCCTGCTGCGTCGCCCGATGACGCTGGTGGCGTTTGATCCGGAATATGCCGCGACCACCGGGGTCAATGTCCGCAATATCGACCTTGCCATGATGGGGCTTGCCCTGATTGTCACGGTGATTGGTCTTAAGATCGTCGGGCTTATCCTGATTGTAGCCCTTTTGATCATTCCGCCGGTTGCGGCACGTTTCTGGACTAATCAGGTTGGCAAGATGATCGGCATTGCCGCGGTTATTGGCGGGCTTTCAGGTTATATCGGTGCGGTATTGTCGGCCGCTGAAGCATCGCTTCCAACCGGGCCAATCATTGTTCTGGTCGCCTTTGGTTTCTTTTTGATATCCGCTTTGTTCTCGCCGTTGCGCGGCGGGTTGGCATCAGCCCTGCGGCATCAACGGTTCCAGCGGCGCGTACATCGCCGGCAGGGCTTACTGTCACTCGCTCGCCGTGAACCGATTTATGACGGGCTGACCATTCGCATTCTGCGCCGTGCCGGAATGATCCGTGCTGATGGGGTTGCCACCGCACGTGGCCGGATTGCCGCAGAAAAGGCCGCCCATGATGAGGCCCGCTGGGCGATGGCGCGCCGGATGTTGCCCGATGATTCCGCGATTGAACGGTATGATGGTCTCACCCCGATCGAACGGATGATGACGCCCGATCAGATTGCCGAGATCGATCGCATGATCCTGAGCGCGCAAAACGCACAAGCCCAGCAAGGAGCAACGACATGATCGATGATCTGATCACGGCCCTTGGCGCGGAATTTGTCCAACTCAGCCTGACGCCAATCGTGATTGGCACACTGGCCGCCATTGCCTGTGCGCTTCCGGGCAATTTCCTGTTGCTGCGCCGTCAGGCCCTGATTGGCGATGCCATCAGTCATGTGGTTCTGCCGGGTATTGTCGCGGCCTTTCTGGTGACCGGAACGATTACCGCCGTGCCGATGATGATCGGCGCAGGTGCGGCCGCCATCGTTGCGGTGATCATGATCGAAATCGTCAAACGGTTGGGTCGGGTTGAGCCGGGGGCGGCCATGGGGCTGGTCTTCACTACCCTTTTTGCCGCGGGTGTTCTGTTCCTTGAAATCACTGACACCAGTTCGGTGCATATCGATGTGCAGCATGCGTTGCTGGGCAATCTTGAAAGCCTGATCTGGTTTGACGCCGAAGGCTGGGGATCGCTTCTTGATCCCGCAGCCCTTGCCACCCTGCCCCCGCAATTGCCGCGTTTGGCGGTTGTTCTGGTGGGCATTACCCTGTTCATTTTCCTGTTCTGGAAAGAACTGAAAATCTCGACATTTGATGCGGCCTTTGCCGGTGCCATTGGCATTCGTCCCCGCGCCCTTGGCTTTGCATTGGTGGTTGCCACCGCCGTTGCGGCAGTGGCCGCCTTTGATGCGGTCGGGTCGATCATCGTGATTGCGATGTTTGTCTGCCCGCCCGCAAGTGCGCGCCTGATGACAAACCAGCTTGCCCGTCAGGTCGGATGGTCGGTTATCTTTGCCACCATTTCAGCTGTTCTCGGTTATGTCTTTGCCGGTTACGGCCCGGGCTGGTTCGGATCACCCTATGCGGTCAGTGCGGCGGGAATGATTGCCACGGTTTCGGGGGTGATCCTGATCCTGACCTGCCTGTTTGGTCCGCAACGCAAACGCACCGGTCAGCACGCCGAAGCCTGATTGTTTGATCTGGCACGCCTGCTCGAGCACGGGCATAGTAAAGCGATGAGTGATCGCGCGCGAAACAGCCTTCAACGGATATGTCTGATTGCCATCCTAGTTCTGACCGGTGGGGCAGCAAGCCATGCCCAGACGGAACAGTTGGCCACCGAGTTGCGTCATTTTGGTGACATCGAACTTGTGGTGTTTGAAGGGCGTGAGGATTTCCTAAGCAAGATCGACGCGGCACTCGGTCTTGGCAATATCAAGAACCCGGATCAGACCTTTGCCAGATTGCCCCGTTCGCCGTTTACGGTGACTGGTCGCAAGGGTGATGCGGCGCTGGCAACCTGCCGGATTTTTGTCCCGACCAAACTCACACCGGAAAGCAAAACCGAAATCTTTGCCGAACTGATGCGCAACTGGTTTGGCGCAAAGCTTCACTATGCCAGCACGGCTGATCTGACATTTCGCTGGCTGATTTTTCATGAAGTGCGCCATTGCCAGCCCGATCATTTCGGCGGTGACGTGGTCAAAGATCATCAGGATGAGCATGAGGCCGATCTGTTTGCGTTTAAGCAACTGGCTACTGCGCAAAATCGCGATCAGTTGGCCACAGACATCATCGCATTCAGAATGATCACCGCCGCCCTGATAGCAGAGCCCAGTCATATGACGGGTTTGTCGCTGAAGCGTGCCGTTGAAGAAAGGCCGCCACTTAATGCCAAGACGGAAATAGCCGCCTTCAAGGCCGTCCGCGCGATGATCGGCGCGCAGGCCAAATCAATTGCAACAACGGTCAATCCGACGAATCGCGAACTGATCCGTGCGATTACCGAATTGCGCCACGATACCGATCAGGCAACCGATCCGCTGAATACGGAAATCCTGATTGCACTGGATGATGCGATTGCGCATTTCGCGCCGGACCTGCATCAATCGGTCGCAACAGTCCGGTAGACTGATCCCGGTGGATCAACCCTTGGCCGTCCGGCCCGCCTTGCGCCAGAATGTCATGGCGACACAGCGATCACGATCAAGACCGAGTTCCTTGCGCCAATAGGCATGGATCGGTTTGTAATCCGCCTGCTCCACCCCGGCCCAGCAATAGATGTGATCACGTGCATCGGGCATCTCAACCGATCGAATGGCATCCTGAATCAGACTGCGTTCGACCGCCTGGGCGTCATCGCGAAACAGCCATTGGACCTTGATCTGGCTGTTGGTGGGAACGGCGATGACGTCGGATTTGCTGCCGACTTCGATAATGGCGTGCCCCGTTACATGATCCGGCATTTCAGCCAGATATCGTCCAATGGCCGGAAGTGCTGTTTCGTCGCCGGCAAACAACATCCAGTCAGCATCCGGCAATGCGGTCCCGAGCGGCCCGGTCATGGCGACCACGTCGCCAGCACTGGCATGCATGGCAAAGGCCGATCCCGGGCCGTTATCACCATGCATGACGAAATCGACATCAATCCAGCCTGCCTTGGCATCCATCGCACGGATCGTATAGACGCGCTGTTCGATGGTGTTTTCCCCGCTGGGCCAAACCGGCATGCCGTTATCAGCCAAGGTTGGCCATTGCGGATTTTCCTGCCCGCGTGGCGGAATCAAAAGACGCACATGAATGCTGTCACTGTCATAGGCCTCAAGGTCATCGGCATGCAGGCGCAAGCGGCGCATATGCGGTGAAAGATCGGTGATCTCGCCCACACGCAGTTCACAGAAATTGGGCAGCTTGCCATTGCTTTTGCCCGCCCCCTGCCAACGGCAATCAAGATCGGCATCAGGAACAGCCCCCTGCAGCACCGATATGATCGCCGACTTCATCTGCATGACATCGACTTCGGTCGTTGCCCCCACCTCGACCTCAAGCGTGGTATCGGTGCTGCTTAGCTGGATATGGCCGATGGAGACCGATATGCGTGTGTAATCCGCATCACCCGTCACATCGCAATCATGTTCACGATAGAAATCGGCCGCCTGTTTGATCAGGGCAGCACTGCCGGGAAGTGCGATACGTGTCTTGGCCGTCAGAAGCGATGTGGGCATGAAATTCTCGGATGGTGGGACGCGAATGGAATGTACCCACCGTAATAATAACAATGATAGGCATTCTCAATAAAAATTATCATTGATTTTCATCGCCCGTGATAGATGTTTGGCAATTGCGCTTGCCTGCCCCGCACGGCAACCCCAACACTCATCTGATCATCGGAAGTCTGAACAAAGCGATGCCTGACAAAATCCGCCGTCTTAAATCATTCGAGTTTCCCCAGGCCGTTGAATGGGCCGCCAAAGAGGGCTGGAACCCCGGCATCAATGATGCAGAGGTGTTTTTTAACACCGACACCGATGGCTTCTGGGGCGCGTTTGACAAGCAGGGACTGGCAGCCGCGATCTCGGCGGTTCAGTACAGTTCGGATTTCGGGTTCGTCGGATTTTACATCTGCCGTCAGGATCGTCGTGGTTCCGGTCTTGGCTATCGCCTGTGGCAGACGGTGCTTGAGGACAGTGTGCTTAAGACCATTGGCCTTGATGGTGTCGTTGATCAGCAGGACAATTATCGCAAATCCGGTTTTGAATTTGCCCATCGCAATGTCCGCTATGGCGGTGTCGTAACAGCCAATGTCGAAACCCCGGATGATCTGTTCACCCTTGAGGTGAACGACATCGCGATTGTCGATGCGTTCGAGCAGACCTGCAAGCTTTTCCCCGAAAGCCGGATCGAGTTCCTGCGTGGCTGGATCGGCAATGAAAAGCATACGGCACTTGCCCTTAAGGGGCCGATGGGATTGCGCGCCTATGGCGTGATCCGCCCGTGTCAGGAAGGCCACAAGGTTGGGCCGCTTTTCGCCCCGAATGCCAAGGATGCCGAAATCCTGTTTGGCGCGCTTTTGCAAAGCCGCGATGATCAGACCGGCAAGGTCTATCTTGATGTGCCCGAACCCAATCAGGCGGCAGTTGATCTGGCGACCGCACATGGCATGGTGCCGGAATTTGAGACCGCACGCATGTATAAGGGCCCGGCACCCGAACTTGATCTTGATATGATTTTCGGGATTTCGTCCTTCGAGCTCGGCTAGTTTCGGTCCAACTTTACCCGTAAGACATTGCAAACATCAGAAATTGTCAGGATTGCACTCCTGTTCTTTCACGCGCGCCCGGTGTAAAACCGGGCATCCTGCCAAACGAATATGATCATATTATTCTTAGGTGGGGTTGAGGAGTGCGCGAAAGTCTGGCAACAAACATTTAACGCCAAAAGTATAGCGTTGGTTATTCCAACGCCGTAATTTTACAATCAGGCGGGACTGTTTGTGGGAAGTCTTTCACTTCTACGAGCAAGAAGTTATTGCAAGCATATGGAAAACGGGATGTGCAACCCCAATTTCAGAAGTGTAGTGCGCGTTTCATTTCCATCTGGTAGCCGCCCATACAGGGGACTTTCATCTGTGTGGTTGTCAGACCAATGATCAAGTTGTGACCCGCTACGTATTGTTTTCAGTGACGGGACAATACGTTTAAAGAATTTGTTTTAAAGCCGGATACCAAAAACCGACATGGATATAGCGACACTTATTGGCATTATCGCCGGGATGGGCGTTATTTTTGGCGCCATTTTGCTGGGCGGCAGCCTGAGTTCATTTGTCGACGTACCATCGATCATGGTGGTGTTTGGCGGGACAGCGGCGGCAACCCTGATCAAGTTCCCGATGCGCGACGTGGTCAAGTCGCTCAAGATCGGGATCGGCATTGCTTTCAAAAACCCCAAGGAAGATCCGCTTTCGATTTACGAAAAGGCGATTGAGCTTGCCGGCCTTGTGCGCAAGAACGGTCTTCTGGGCTTAGAGAATGTCGAGATTGACAACGAAATCATGGCGCGCGGCATCCGGATGTGCGTTGACGGCCATAGCGGCGAAGTCATCAGAAGCTCGATCTCGAGCGAAGTGGAAAAATCCATCCAGAATGACGAGCTTGGCGAACTGATGTTCCGCGGTATCGGTGATACCGCACCGGCCTTTGGCATGATTGGGACGCTTGTTGGTCTGGTGCAGATGCTGGCCAACCTTTCAGACCCGGACGCCATCGGCCCGGCCATGGCAATTGCGATGCTGACAACGTTTTACGGTGCGGTTCTTGCCAACCTGATTGCGCTTCCGGTTGCCGACAAGCTGGCGCTCAAGGTGGATCGTTTGAAAAACACCAAACAATTGATCATTGAATCAGTCGTGCAAATCCAGGCCAGCCAGAGCCCGATGGTCATGAAGGAAATCCTGGGTCCGTATCTTCCGGGCGGTGTTCCGGCCGACGAAGAAGGCGGCGGAGAATGATCATGATGGCTCAGATCAAACAGGCAACAGGCTGGGCATAGGCCATGGCAAAGAAACCCGCAGCAGGCGCACCGGCTTGGATGGCGACGTTCGCCGATCTGATGTCGTTGCTGCTTGTCCTGTTTGTGCTGCTGCTGACCTTCGCCGAGATGGATGTCATCCGCTACAAACAGATTGCCGGGTCTGTAAAGGCCGCATTCGGGTTTTCCCAACAGGATCAGCTGGCCGGCGTGATCGAACTCGACGGGTCGATTGTCGGCAAGTCGCTTAAGGCGCCAACACCTGACACTCCGCGCGTGGTTTCAGAAATCCCCCAGGCCGAAACGCCGGAAGTTGAAAGCAACGAAACCGACAGCAAGGAAGAAAAGGCCGAGGCGCTTGAAGAAACGCTAAGCACTGTTCTTGATAATATGGGTCTTCAGGATCAGGTCGGTTTGGAGCGCATTGACGGCGAAGTTGTCATGCGCTTCCCCAACGAACTGGCCTTCCCGTCCGGCTCATCGGGCATGACCGAAGAATTTGCCGCCATCCTGAACCGCGTCGCCCCGGTCATCAACCAGACCGAAGGGGAAATTCAGGTCGCCGGCCACACCGATAATGTTCCGGTTTCATCTTCGTCTCCCTATATATCAAACTGGGACTTGTCAGCGGCACGCGCGACATCGGTTTTGCACTACCTGATCAATCAGAATGGTACTGATCCGAGCCGAATGGTGATCCAGGGTTACGGCGAAAGCCGACCGCTTGAAAGCAATGACACCCCGGAAGGCCGTGCCACCAACCGCCGCGTCGAGATCACCATTGAAATGGTCGAGAGCAACTATGACGGTGAAGGTGCCGGTGCAGGCAACGGGAGTGCCGCGGGCGCCCCAACATCTGATGGCGGGGATGATGTTGGTGACGGCGATATTGGCACAGGGGATGCCAATAACGACGAGGCGTCGGGAAGACGGCGTACATTTAGCATTCCTGCTGGTCCCTGACGGATTTTGATCCACGGGTCCGACGGCCCGGGTCGGCCAGAATATGCGAGCAAAGGGGACATCACGCATCATGGCGAGCCATGACAACAAGAAAAAGACGATCCTGTATGCGGACTACAGCGAACGTAACATCACCGCAGCGCGCGCCGCTGTGGAACCCCTTGGCTTTGGCAAATTCATTGATTGTGATGATCGCGAACGCACGGTCGAAATGGTTTCCGAACTCAAGCCGGATCTGGTGTTGATCGGTCTTTATCTTGATGGCATTCGCGGCATTTCCACCATTCGCGCCATTCGTGATTCCGCAACCGACGACAACCCGCATGGGCGTGAAGTTCCGATCCTTTTGGGTGCCCCCAAACTTGACCGGCGCGGCATGCGCGATGCGGTCGATGCCGGGATCGAAGGCGTATTTCGCCAGCCGGTCGACCCCGAACGCCTTGCCAAAATCATTGAAGCGGTCCTGAAAAAACCGCGCCGTTTCGTATTTGAAGAAAACTATTTCGGCCCGGCCCGACCGCAAGACCTTGCCAAGATGGCCGGATCAAAACCCGCAAAGAAGCCAACCGCCAGTGCGACCCCGGCGGCGGCCGATAACCCCACCAGCAAGGCACAACCTGAAACTCCGGCGGTCGAAGTTCCGGAAAGTGCAACGATTGCCAAGACACCGGAAAATGATGGTGCCGGTCCGATCACGCGCACCCGCACGCCAAAGGCATCGCCGGCTGTTGGCATGACGACCAATCTTGATCTCGCTGATGCCAAACCGCGCCTGAATGGCACGGGGCAGACATTTGGCGATGGTGAGCTTGTTGGCGCGCCCAGTGCCGGCGACAAGAAAACCGGCAAGCAGAACCTTGAAGCCGTGCAGTCCGCGCGCGAGGCTTTAAGCCCGGCGACGGCGCGCAGCGAAGACAAACCGTCCGACACCCCGGATGAGGAGATCGAAGCCGAAGAAGACATCGAGGTCGAGGACGAAGAGCTTGTTGAAATTGATCTGCAGGAAGCGCTGATCAGTCACAAGCTTTGGGTCGATACCGGCGGGCGCGAAGGCACAGTCATGTCCATCGAACACGCCGATCTGCGCGATGCAGAGCTTGAAGGCATCGACCTTAGTCGCTGTGGCCTGCCCTTCGCCAGTTTCCAGCGTGCCAATTGCAAGGATGCGGTGCTGCGCCGTTGCAACCTGATTGCGGCTGACTTCGTTGAAAGCAACCTCGACAATGCCAATCTGGCGGCAAGCCGTTTGACCGGGGCACGGTTTAACAAGGCGATGGTGCGCAACACGGTGTTTTTGGGATCGGACCTGTCGAACGCCAATTTCCGGGGCCTGCAGATGATCAATTGCGATCTGAGTGGCACCAATCTTTCGGGCGCAGATTTCCGGGATGCCGATCTAAGCTGCACACGCGGCCTGTTTGCCGAGCAAATCCAGCGCGCACGCGTCAACGCCAATACCCGCCTGCCCCGCGACCTTAAGCTGCGCGGTTAATCCAGATCACAGACCATATGCAGGCTCGGAAAGCTGAAATCCGGGGCAAAGGGTGCGGCGAAATCGCCAATCACCCGAAAACCGCGTGTTTCATAAAACCGTCTGGCACTCAGCGTGGAATAGCATTCAAAGCGCGTGACATTCTCAGACGCCTTGGCATCTTCTACGCAACGGTCAAACAGCATGCTGGCAATGCCCATGCGCGCATAAGCCGGATCGACCGCGAAATGGCGGACATGGGCCAGCCCCGTTTGCACATCTGCATCATCGCTGCCCGGACGGACTGCTGTCCAGCCACCGGCACCAACGACATCGCCCGCTTCGGTCTTGGCCAGATAATAGGTGCCCGATGCCAGAAGATCCGGGTTGGCCCGGGCGAGAAAGGCCATGCCACGTTCAAGAACATCGGGCGCATAGTCATCGACGAGAAACGTCGCGTAGGATCGCTTGAACAGTGCCGTGACGGCGTCCGCATCATCGGGTGTGGCAATGTGAAGCGTGATCGCGGCCATATGCGTTCCTAGCTATCTGCGGCCAAACATCTTTTCGATGTCATTGAGCTTAAGCTCGACATAGGTCGGGCGGCCATGGTTGCACTGTCCCGAATGCGGGGTAGCTTCCATCTGGCGCAAAAGCGCATTCATTTCATCGGCATTAAGTTTGCGGCCAGAACGCACCGATCCATGACAGGCCATGGTCGCACAGACATACATAAGCCGGTCTTTCAGCGCCATGCCCTGCCCCAGTTCGGCGATTTCATCGGCCATGTCGCGCACCAGTGCGCTGACATCGACCTTGCCCAGCATGGCGGGCACTTCCCGCACAACAATTGCACCGGGACCAAACGGCTCGATCACCAAACCAAGCTCGGCAAATTCCTCTGCACGTTCGGCAATACGATCAGCGGATGCCTCGTCGAGTTCGACCACTTCGGGCAGCAACAGTCCCTGACGCTTCACGCCACTTTCGGCGAGATCAGCCTTCATGCGTTCATAGACAATGCGTTCATGGGCGGCATGCTGATCGACAATCACCAACCCGTCACGGGTCTGGGCAATGATGTAGTTGGCATGGACCTGCCCGCGCGCCGCCCCCAGCGGATGATCAACAAACTTGCCTTCATCAGCGATGTTATCAATGCGGGCCGATGGCGCAGCCGCGTCATAGCCGCCAGTCAACGCTGCGGCTGCGGCAGCAGCAAAACCGCCTTCACCGCCTCCGATGTTAGCGCTACCACCCGATCCGCCAAATTCACGTCCGCGATCAAAAAGCCCGCCATAATTCCCCTGATTTTCCATCGGGGCCTGGGCAGCGTAATTGCGTTCAATGGCAGCATGACCGGGCACACTTGGCTGATATTGCCCGATGTTAAATCCGCCGCCCGTCCCGGTGCGTGCGCCACCGCCATAAGGAAGCGAGGGTCCCTCACCTTCGCGGCGCACAGCGCCCAGCGCCATGTCGGCGACTGTGGTCGAGGCCCGATGGCCTGCGCCGGCCAGTGCATGTTTCAACGCCCCGACAATCAGCCCGCGCACCAATCCGGGATCGCGGAACCGGACCTCGGTCTTGCCGGGATGGACGTTGACGTCGACATCACGCGGCGTCAGCTCAAAGAAAAGTGCCAATAACGGGTGACGATCACGCGCCAGGAAATCCTGATAGGCGCCGCGCACAGCCCCTTGCAACAGCCGGTCCTTGACCGGGCGGCCATTGACAAACATGAACTGCATCTGGGCATTACCACGGTTAAGCGTCGGCACCCCGGCATAGCCGGTGAGCCGGATGCCTTCACGCTCTGCCTCGATCTGAAGGGCGTTATCCTGAAATTCGCGCCCCATCACTGCACCCAGCCGTTTCAGGCGGGCATCAAACAGATCGCCTTCGCAGGCCGGGTAATTCAGGATCGTCTTGTTGTTATCACCGCTCAGCGTAAAGCCGACATCCGGGCGCGCCATGGCCAGACGATCCATGATCTCGCGGGCATACATCTGTTCGGTCCGCGCGGTTTTCAGGAACTTCAGACGTGCTGGCGTGGCATAGAAAAGATCACGCACTTCAACCCGCGTGCCATAGGGATGGGCGGCCGGTTCCGGTTCGCCCTTTGCCCCGCCTTCCACCGCCAGCGTCCAGGCATTTTCGGAGCCGCGCACACGGCTGGTCAGGCGCATGCGCGACACCGACCCGATGGATGGCAAGGCTTCGCCGCGAAAGCCCATGAAACCGATATTAAACAGATCATCGTCGGGCAGCTTGGAGGTCGCATGGCGTTCGACCGCCAGTGCCAGTTCGTCGGGCGTCATGCCCTTGCCATCATCGGTGACAGACAGCAACGTCCGGCCGCCATCACGCAGATTGACATCCACCCGCGTCGCCCCGGCATCGAGCGCATTTTCCACCAATTCCTTGAGGGCCGCCGCAGGACGTTCGACCACCTCACCGGCGGCAATCTGGTTGATCAGGTTCTGTGGCAGGACGCGCAGGGTCATGAAGGCGGTGCTCGTGATGTTCGAATGGGTATTGTTGTTTGAACTGAACCTATCAAAGCACAAAGCGCGGCGAAATCCCTTTCACCGCGCTTTGCAACTTTTAAGGCCTTGGGTTCGGTCTGCGATCAGAAGGCCAGTTCACCTTCAGGCTTGCCCACCACAGTGACCGTGACATTGGCTGGATCCATCAGATCAGCCGCAACCCGGTTGACGTCATCAAGGGTCACGGCATTGACCATGTCATTGCGACGATCCAGGAAGTCCATGCCAAGGTCTTCCTTTTGCATACCGACCAGCATACCCGACAGGTTGCCAAGGCTTGTGAAGCGCAGCGGGAAGGCGCCGGTGAGGTAGGCCTTGGCATTATCAAGTTCTTCCTGATCAATGCCATCCTGCTTCATCTTGCTCCATTCCGTGCTGATCAAAGACAGGCTTTGACCAATTGCGTCATTGCGCGTGGCAACCCCGCCCATCATCATTTCGGCATGGTCCAGATCGGCAAGGTAGCTATAGACACCATAAGCAAGGCCGCGCTTTTCACGGACTTCCTCGGTCAAACGTGACGAGAAACCACCACCGCCAAGGATGTAGTTCATCACATAGGCGGCATAGAAATCAGGGTCCTTGCGCTTGATGCCTTTCTGGCCCCAGATCGCCTGACTTTGCGGAATGTCCTGTTCGATCACTTCGATATCACCGAAAGTCGGCGTGACATCGGCGACCGTCGGCAGATCGCTTTTATCGGGCAGCGCGCCGAAGGCCTCATCAAGCAGCGGACCAAGTTCCTTTGCCGTGATGTCACCGGCAACACCAACAATCAGATTATCCTTGGCAAAGGCCCGGCGCACAAAGCCGCGAAAGTCATTGGCATTTAGGCCCGCTACGGTTTCAAGCGTGCCC
Organism: Thalassospira sp.; assembly: GCF_002709775.1. Lineage (GTDB taxonomy): Bacteria > Pseudomonadota > Alphaproteobacteria > Rhodospirillales > Thalassospiraceae > Thalassospira. The sequence goes on along the minus strand of NZ_PAQR01000043.1, from coordinate 59,114 downwards.
GACACCGGACGGCCATAGGGATGGTCGCCAAAGATCGAGGCAAAAAACGTGCGGCTGGCAATATCGCGCGGATCGGTTTCAGCGCGCTTCAGGCCCGAGACGATCTGGGCACGAATGCGTTCAACCGCCTCGTCATCAAAGCGCGGTTCGGACAGGGCCAGACGCAGCAGATCAATCGCGGTATCGCGTTCACGGGTAAGTGTGGTCAGCGATCCCGCAAAATCATCACGCCCGGCATCAAAGGACAGGCTGATGGAACGGTTTTCCATCTCACCGCGGAAGGTCTGGCTGTCCATGGCGCCGGCACCTTCGTCGATCAGACCCGAAACCATGTTGGCCAAGCCAAGCTTGCCATCGGGATCGGTGGCCGCACCGGCACCGGTAAAGGCGATATCCATGGTCATCAGCGGGTTCATGTGATCTTCGATCAGCCATGCACGAATGCCGCCATCCGAAATCACTTCCTGAACCTCAACCGCCTTGGCCTGTGTGGTTAAGCCCAAACCAAGGGCGGACGCAAAGGCAACACCGGCAATCTGTTTAAACAGCTTGTTCATATCAGTGTACTCCTTCGCCAGACGTGATCGGAAGCGCCGCACCAGCCCCGGTGACCGGGCCACCTTCGGGCGGCATCAGCCAGCCGGTGACAGATTTCTTGTCATCGAAGACCCGTTTGGCGGCCTCATTGACTTGATCCACCGTCACAGCCGAAATCCGGTCCGGCCAGCTTTCGACCTGATCGACGCTGAGGCCAACCGCAAGCGACTGACCAAGTACACGCGCACCGGCCGAAAGCGAATCACGGGCAAAGACCGCACTATCAAGAAGCTTCTGCTTGGCCCGGTCGAGTTCGTCCTGTGTGACACCATCTGACACGACCTTGGCAATCTGGGCCTCGACAGCCTTTTCAAGATCGGCAAGGTCAACATCACCGCGCGGAACCGCATAGACACCAAAGCTTGCCAGATCAACTGCGACCGGATCATAGAAGGTCCCGACGCTTGAAGCGATTTCCTGATCAACGACAAGCGCCTTGAAGAAGCGGCTGGTGGTACCCGACCCGATGATTTCGGAAAGCACATCCAGCGGTGCGGCGTCGGCCCCGTCGGTGTTGTAGGACGGGGCAAGGTAATAACGCGACCAGGATGCCTGACCGACCTGCGGGTCGCGCATGGTGACCTTGCGCGGGGCGTGCTGAACCGGTTCCTGAACCCTGTTACGCGTCATGTCCTTGCCGCGCGGAATGACGCCGTAATATTTTTCGGCCATCGGCAGCAGCTCATCCATGGTGATATCGCCGGCAACGACCAGAATGGCGTTATTGGGCGCATACCAGTCGCGATAGAATGCGAGCGCGTCTTCGGTGGTAAGCTGCTCCATTTCATTGAGCCAACCAATGATCGAACGGCCATAGGGATGGGCCATATAGAGGGATGCGCGCATCTGTTCGCCCAGAAGCGCACCCGGGCTGGTATCGAGGCGCGAACGGCGTTCCTCAATGATCACATCACGTTCCGGGAGAACCACATCATCAGAAAGCTTCAGATTGGTCATGCGGTCGGCTTCCATCTTCATCACCAGATCAAGCCGGTCCCGAGCGATGTTCTGGAAGTATCCGGTATAGTCCCAGCTGGTAAAGGCGTTGTCATTGCCGCCATTGCGCGCAACGATCTTGGAAAAATCGCCCGGCGCAATATCGTCGGTCCCCTTGAACATCAGGTGTTCAAGGAAATGGGCAATGCCCGACACACCTTGCGGCTCGTCGGCCGAGCCGACCTTGTACCAGACCATATGGGTGACAACCGGTGCACGGTGGTTTTCCACCAGCACGACCTGCATCCCGTTATCAAGGGTTGCGGTTTGCGGGTTGAACACCGCCGCACGGGCCAGCCCCGGCACGAAGGCAAGGGTGAGTGCGGCAAGGGCGAGCACAGCCAAGGAGCTGCGCGTCACGGATCGGAAAGTTCCAGAAATTCTCATTGTGGCGTCCCATTCCAAATCAGGCATGGTTAGGGTCAGGACCTACTAATTTGATTTGACTGGTTCACCGGATTTGTGCGGATACGCGAAGTAAAGCTGCAGACAGATATATATCTTTCAAAGCTTTACGACAAAGTAGCCCGTGCAAATCCGGTTAATCCGAAGGACAGACGTTATATTTGCGAACTCCTGCGTCAAACCCCTTGGCCGGGATACCAGCCCGCCCGACGTGCTTTTCCTTGCATTTCACAAATATAACGTCTGCCATTCAAATCAAATTAGTAGGTCCTGACCCTGAGCAAACAGGGTGTTTGAATGCCGATGCGCCAGAACAGCGCAATCGCATTCAACAGGCATTTCTTAAAAACCGAATATGACAGAACAAGGGCGCGAAACCATCGCGCCCTTGTTCGAATTCATCAAATTGTCGTGTGGTCGCAAAACCAAGGAGAAAAGCTTAGAAGATATCTTCCAGCCAGCCCTTCTGTTTGCGTTCGATCACAGGGGTATCGGCACCACCGGAAACATTGTCGCCCAGGGCCTGCTGATCGCGGATACGCTTGGCTTCGGCTGCCGGGTCAACCACGGATCCGAATTCCGGCTTTTCCTGCCAGAACAGAAGGTCGTCAACGACACCTTCGCTTTCGGAAATGAAGATCGAGGTTTCACGATCAACCGTGTTGCGGATTTCCGGATCGGCATATTGCGCGCCCGATGCCGACAGAAGGGCAACCTGACCTTTACTGCGTGTGCCTTCGGTAATGTCGCGTTTAACCTGATTGGGGTCTTCGCCCACCAGAATACGACGCGCCTGATCAGTGGTCGAACCGGTCTGCGGGCGCGGTGCACCCGGATCAGGAACACGCAGCGTAAAATCAGGCGGCAGGCTTAGCGGTGCGCGCGAGACAACGGCGAACTCGTCCGGGGACTGTTTGTTCAGGCCAAAGGTTTCGCGTGTTGATTCACAACCGGAAACGCCAAGCGCAAGTCCGCCCAGCAATGCAATTTTGAAAATATTGGTCGTCAGTTTCCGGGCCATGTGCGCCTCATTACCACGTCTGAACCGGGCTTTAAGGCCCGGCGAAAATTCATCAGGTAGATTTTTTACCGCCAAAAAGGGAATCGATCAACAGTAGCGCGGCACCAACCGTGATTGCGCTATCAGCGACATTGAAGACCGGCCAGTGATAGCCCGCAACATGCAGATCAATGAAGTCGGTCACAGCGCCATGACGCAGGCGATCCACCAGATTGCCGATTGCCCCGCCAATGATCATGGCGAGTGCAAAGCGCAGCATGGAATCACGTGTGCGCCACATCCAGACGCCAAAGCCGATCGTGATGGCCGCGGTAATCGCAATCATCACCCAAGGTGCCTGCCCCTGAAACAGGCCGAACGAAACGCCCGGGTTCCAGGCCAGAACAAAGTTCATAAACGGCGTGACTTCGATCTTGCGAAACGGGGCAGAAAGCCCGTCAATGGCAAGCGCCTTGGTCCACTGGTCGACACCAAACACGATTGCAATGACGATCAGACCAAAGACAAAGGCACGATGTTTCATCAACACTCTTTCTGACTTGCCAGTATCTGCCCTGCCATCAGGCAGGGCTTTCCCAAACGCCACCCTTATTCGGCAGCAATTCCCATTTCATCAACGGCATCCGCACAGCGGTTGCAAACGGCTTTGTGTTCGGCGTGGCTGCCGACTTCCGGCAGGGTCTGCCAGCAACGTTCGCATTTCTCGCCGTCTGCCAATGCCGGCACGACACCAACACCTGCAACATCATCAAGGGTATAGGCACCAGCCGGTGCTTCACCCGTGATCAGTTCGATGTCAGATGTAATGGCGATTTCGGCAAGATTAAGGCCGTTAAGTGCTTCGACATATTCGGCGTCGGCATAAACCTTCGGTGCGGCATCAAGGCTTGCGCCAATGCGTTTTTCCGCACGTTCAAGTTCAAGCGCACCGGTGACAACACGGCGAAGCTTGCGGATTTTTGCCCATTTGGCAGCCAGTGCATCGTCTTTCCAGCCATCGGACACCGTGTTGAAGGTTTCCGAATGGACGGAGCTATCGGCACCATAACGGGCACGCCATGCTTCATCGGCGGTAAAGCACAGAACCGGTGCCAACCAACGCACAAGGCAATCAAACACGCGATCCATGACGGTGCGGGCCGCGCGACGGCGCAGGCTGCTTGGCGCGTCGCAATAAAGCGCGTCCTTGCGGATATCAAGGTAGAACGCCGACATATCGAGCGCGCAGAAGTTATGCAGCTCGATAAACATGGTGTGGAAATCGTAATCCGCGGTCGTCTTGCGCACCATGTCATCAAGGTGGCTCAGACGATGCAGAACCCAGCGTTCGAGTTCCGGGAGTTCGTTATCGGCGACCTTTTCGGACTCGGTGAAGCCATCAAGGTTCCCCAGCAGGAAGCGCAGCGTGTTGCGCAGACGACGATAGATGTCGGAATGGCGCTGAATGATTTCATGGCTGATGCGCAGATCATCATGATAGTCCGAGCTAACCACCCAAAGACGCAGGATATCGGCGCCCAGCTTGTCGATCACATCGTTCGGCGCAATGACGTTGCCCAGCGACTTGGACATCTTGCGGCCTTCACCATCAAGCACGAAGCCGTGGGTCAGAACCGCTTCATACGGTGCACGACCACGGGTGCCGCATGATTCAAGCAGCGAGCTGTGGAACCAGCCGCGATGCTGATCAGAACCTTCGAGATACAGATCCGCTGGCCATTTCAGGTCCTGACGTTCTTCAAGCACGAAGGCGTGGGTCGAACCGGAATCAAACCAGACGTCAAGAACGTCGGTGACCTGTTCGAAATCATCGGCCTTGTATTTGTCGCCAAGGAAATACTGCGCGTCACGGGTGAACCATGCATCGGCCCCTTCTTCGCAGAAGGCTTCGTAAACACGATCAAGAACTTCCTGATCACGCAGCGGCTGACGAGTGCTTTTTTCGATGAACCCCGTGATCGGCACCCCCCATGCGCGCTGACGCGAAACGCACCAGTCCGGACGGTTGGCGATCATGGAATGCAGGCGGTTGCGACCGGCTTCCGGCACAAAGCGGGTTTCATCAATCGCCTTGAGCGCCTTTTCGCGCAGGTCATTGTCCTGCATGGAAATGAACCACTGCGGCGTGGTGCGATAGATCACCGGCGCCTTGGAACGCCAGGAGCACGGATAGGAGTGCTTGAGACGACCACGCGACAGCAGCGCGCCAACTTCGATCAGCTTGGCGATAACCGCTTCGTTCGCACCGGCTTCCTTGCCGTTTTCGTCATAGATACGTTCGCCGGCAAACAGCGGCACGGTCTGATAATAGGCACCGTCGCCATCGACCATTTCCGGTACTTCCAGACCGTATTTCAGACCGGTCTGGTAATCGTCTGGGCCGTGGGTCGGTGCGGTATGGACAAAGCCGGTACCGGTATCGGTCGTGACATAATCAGCAGCCAGAAGCGGCACATCGAACTCATAACCCTGCCCGCGGAACGGATGGGCCGACAGAGTACCTTCAAGTTCGGAACCCTTGAAGGTGCCGACAACCTTGTGACCAGTCACGCGACCGTTCTTGCACAGGTCTTCGAGAAGGTCGGTACAAACCGCCATCTTCTCGCCAACGGTGGCCCATGCTTCTTCGGCGGTTTCGGTGACTTCGATGACGGAATATTCGATGTCTTCGCCATAGGAAATTGCACGGTTGCCCGGAATGGTCCACGGGGTCGTGGTCCAGATGACGATGGTCGCATCTTTCAGCAGATCAACCTTGGTCTCGGTGACCGGGAAACGGACATAGATCGTTTTCGACGTATGGTCGTGATATTCGACCTCGGCCTCGGCGAGCGCGGTCTTTTCAACCACCGACCACATGACCGGTTTCGAGCCCATATAGAGCGAACCGTTCATCAGGAACTTGCCGAGTTCACGCGCGATGGAGGCTTCTGCCTTGTAATCCATGGTGACATAGGGGTTATCCCAGTCACCCATCACGCCAAGGCGTTTGAATTCTTCGCGCTGAACATCAAGCCATTTCTGGGCGAACTCGCGGCATTCCTTGCGGAATTCGGCAATCGGAACATCGTCCTTGTTCTTGCCCTTGGCACGATACTGTTCTTCGATCTTCCATTCGATCGGAAGGCCGTGGCAGTCCCAACCCGGAACGTAAACAGCGTTCTTGCCCAGCATCTGCTGGGAACGGGTGATCACGTCTTTAAGGATCTTGTTCAGTGCATGACCAATATGCAGGTGGCCGTTCGCGTAAGGAGGGCCGTCATGCAGGACAAACATTTCACGATCGGCAGAAATACCGCGAATTTTGCCGTAGAGGTCCTCGTTTTTCCACTGCTCAAGCAGGGTGGGCTCCATCTTTGGCAAACCCGCCCGCATCGGGAAATCGGTCTTGGGCAGGATAACGGTTTTCTTGTATTCGACACTCATCGTGACGGTCCTGTCGTCTTGAACAAATTAAAAGGGCGAACCCCCGGAGATCTCGCAAACGCCAATCTTGCGAAAAGCGCGCGGATCATAGCGGGTTCGTCAACAAATTCAAATCTTGCCGAGAATATCCTTGGCAGTGATCACATCTGCTGCGATCTGGGCCTTCAGGGCATCAAGCCCATCGAACTTCTGTTCCCCACGGATAAAGCCGTGCAGACGCACGCGGACCCGCCGGTCATAGATGTCCTGATCAAAGTCAAAAAGGTGTGCTTCAAGCCCGGCATCGTCATCACCGCCAAAGCTTGGCCGCACACCGATATTGGCGACTCCGGGCACCCAGCGTTCAACGGTTTTGCCATCTTCTTCGGAAACCAGTCCAAGTTCGACGGCATAGACACCGAATTTCGGGCGCAGGTGATTACCCAATGCCACATTGGCGGTTGGAAAACCGATCGTCCGACCACGCGCATCGCCATGGGCGACAATCCCGGCGATTTCCCACGGGCGCCCCAAAAGATGCTTGGCGTCTTCCGGGCGGCCTTCACGCAGCGCCTGACGGATCGCAGTCGAGGAATAGACAATCCCGTTATCATGGGTCACAGCGGTTACCGCGGTTACGCCAAAACCGGACTTCTCGCCAATCGCGCGCAACAGATCAACGTCACCTGCCCGGCCCTTGCCGAAACAGAAATCCCAGCCAACAACGATATGCTTGGCACCAAGGCCGCTGACCAGAACGCGCTCGATGAATTCTTCGGCGGTCATGGCCGCGAAGTCGCGATTGAATTCGACCTCGTAGAACAGGTCGATATCAATGCTGCCAGCCGCAGTTTCGCGATCCTCGGCCGAGGTCAGGCGAAATGGCGGATCATCGGCGCGAAACAGCATGCGCGGATGGGGTTCAAAGGTCAGGATGGCAAGCGGCGCGCCGAGATCGCGGGCAATCGCGCGGGCCTGATCCAGAAGCGTTTGATGCCCCAGATGCAAACCATCGAAATTGCCGATCGCCACAACGGCGCCGCGCGCATCATCGGTCAGGTTCTCAAAAGATCGAAAAACGCGCATTCGCGCCGGTCTCTCTTTGCTGCGTTCCATGCCTGCCGACCTTTTATCGGCAAATCCAGCAGGCAGCTATATAGGGCGCAGGCCCGAAGCGTAAAGACTTTTCCGACAAAAAAGCGCCGTTTCCTGACCCTAGCCGCGTGAGGGCACCATGACCGTTGCTTCACCGGTGATCACGCAACGATCCCCGACATAGCAATTGGTTTCGAGAATGGCGCGTTTCTTTTCCGCGATGATTTCACGCACAGTCACCCGTGCCGTCACGGTATCGCCAATGCGAACCGGTGCCTTGAATTGCAGGTTTTGCGAAAGATAAATGGTGCCCGGCCCCGGAAGGCGGGTACCAAGAACGGTGGAAATAAACCCGGCGGAAAGCATGCCATGGGCAATGCGGCCTTCAAACATCGTGGTTTCGGCGTAATCCTGATTAAGGTGCACCGGATTGGTATCGCCGGTAATACCGGCAAACATCACAATGTCGGTTTCGGTGACTGTCTTGCCATAACTTGCTGACAAGCCGACCTCGAGATCTTCGAGATACAGCCCGTGAAGTCCGTCGCGTTCGTTCATTTCCTTGGAACCCCTTGCCTGTTGCGCAGTCGCTTACATTGCAGATGTCGCGCTTATGATTATTTTGCAATGCAATATTTGTAATTTTATTGCGCATTTTTTGAAATGAGCAATGCCTATTTCGTCGAATGGCCAATTGGCAAAGGTCCTAATGCTTGAAATTGTTGGGAAGCGGGACATATCAGGGCATGGCCATCTGGCACCGGATTAAAATAAATCAAACAAATTTGAGGAAACGCCCCGGATGAACAACACGATTGCCGACACCTATGAAATTGCCATGGGTCGATGGAGCCGCCGCCTGTCGCGCAGTTTCCTTGATTTTGTTGCCGCCCCGTCCTGTGGGGCGCTGGTTGATGTCGGCTGCGGCACCGGCAGCCTGACGCTGGCCGCGGCAAACCGGTATCCCGATGCGCGCGTTGTCGGTATTGACCTGATCCCCGATTACCTGACCGATGCCCTGCGCGAAGAAGCGGCGAATATCGAACTCAAGACCGGTGATGCGTCGTCCCTGCCCTTTGACGACAACAGTTTTGATACCGCCTGTTCGCAGCTTCTGATCAATGACCTGGAAGACCCGGTGAAGGCTTTGGGCGAAATGGTACGTGTGACCAAACCTGATGGTCGGGTGGCCGCATCGGTCTGGGACCGTTCTGGCGGGCTGACCTTTATCCGGCTGTTTCTCGATGCCGCCGCCATTCTGGCCGGGGTAGAAGGTGAAAAGCTCCGCGAGGAGATTTTTGACGTTCCCTATAAGGACGAAGACGATCTTTATGATCTTTGGTCGGATGCGGGTTTGCGCGACATCGACACAACCACCTTGGCTGTGCGCATGGACTTCATCGATTTCGATGATTATTGGCAATCGCTGATGGGTGCGCACAGCCTGATCCGCACATTCTTTAATCGGCAATATGCCGACATGGCCCACGAAATCCAGCAGGCCACCCGACTGGCCTATCTTGGTGGCAAGACCGATGGGCGCAGGTCACTGGTGGCGTCGGCGATGGCAGTGCGTGGGGTGGTTCCGGCGTAAGCCCTGATCAGCGGCGCCTGAACGGCATGCACAAAACACCCAGCAAACTTTGACTGTCCTTGTCGCGGAATTCTTCAAGGCCGATCTGCATGTCGTGATCATTGACCCTGGTGTGGTCGATGTAGCTGACAAACAGGCGATCCCAGACCGACAGGATATTGCCGTAGTTGCTGTTGGTTTCTTTCATCACACTGGAATGGTGAACCCGGTGCATATCGGGTGTCACCACCAGCATGCGCAAGGCCCGATCCAGGCTTTTGGGCAGATGGACATTGCCGTGGTTAAACAGGGCAAAGCCGCTAAGCATGCTTTCATACACCACCACCGCCCATGGATCGGCACCGATCATCAGAACAAAGAACGATTTATAAAGTGCGGATGCGACGATCTCGAACGGGTGAAAGCGCACAGCGGTCGAGACATCAAATTCGGTATCGCAGTGATGCACCCGATGGAACCGCCAGAAGATCGGCACGATATGGGTCAGGCGATGCTGCCAATAGATTGCACAATCCAGAACAATGATAGTGATAAGGCCCGCCAGAAGCGCCGGTAGTCCTGCAATGTTGTTCAGGCCCCAGCCATTGGCCTGCGCCCAGATGGCCGTCGCGATCATTGCCGCACCGATGGTGAACCGTGTCAGTGCAGCGCTTAGCAACAGTAGGCCAAAATTGGTCAGCCAGCGCATGGGACGGCGCACGGCTTCCTTGGGCCGATAGGGGGCCAGGGCCTCCCACAAAGCCATGACCGCCAGAATAGCGGCAAAGATACCCAGCCGAAACAATCCGCTCTGATCCATTTCATCCTGCCTTGCGTGATGAGATCGTGTTCATATTTGCCATCTTGAAGTGATAGCGGAAAGCGCAATCTACAAACAATATCTTGCACGTCGCAGCCTGATCACCTTTATGTTAGAGAAAGGTGATTCATACCAGAACACCAAAGTGCAGTGACCAAATTCGAAAACAGGGGGCCTTATGCCAGAACGATCAGGATCTATTCGGACACTTTTTCTTTCGGTGTTCGCGACCCTATCCTTTGGCAGCACCGCTTTTGCGGATGGCCCACCGTTCGATTTGCCAATCGTATGTGAAGGCAATACCTGCGACATCGTGCATTACGTTGATCATGATGCCGGTCCGAACATTCGTGACTATGCCTGTGGTACCACGACATATGATGGCCATCGCGGTACTGATTTCGCCATTCCGGATGAGGCAACCATGCTTGACGGCGTTCCGGTCTTGTCGATTGCGGACGGCACGGTTGTTGCGCTGCGCGACGGGGTCGAGGATATCGACTCTGGCCGGATCGCCACCAGCAGCCTTGAAGGCATTGAATGCGGCAATGGCATCCTGATTGATCACGATAATGGCTGGCAAAGCCAGTATTGCCATTTGCGCCGTGGATGGGTCGCAGTCAAACAGGGCGACCGGGTCAGCCGGGGACAGGTCATTGGCCGCATCGGCATTTCCGGTCAGGCCACCTTCCCGCATCTGCATTTCAACCTGCGCAAGGATGGCGAACTTGTTGATCCGTTTAGCGGCACCACCATGGGGTCGAGCACGTCAAACGATTGCAGTGTTGAGAACGCGGCCCTTTGGTCGACGACTGCTCGAGCACAGCTGACCTACAACGAAATCACGCTTTATGGTCACGGGTTTTCCATGGCACGCCCGAATGCGTCTGACCTCAAGCGCGGCTATGGCAAGGATCAGGAACTGCCAAGCACCAGCCCGGGGCTTTATTTCTGGGCTTACCTTATCGGGGCCAATGATGGTGACGTCATCCGCATGAGCCTGCAAACCCCCGATGGCAAGGGCGGTCATCGTGACTTTGTCATTGATCTGCCCAATGATGCCGGTCCGCGCGCAAAGTGGTTCTTTATCAATATGGACCGCCCCGGAAGCAATTGGCCAGCCGGGACCTATCACGGGGAGATTACCTTTACCCGTGGTGACAGTACCCCGCGCATGATTGGCCAACGCGACGTTGTCATCCGTTAGAAACCAAAACGCGAAGGATCCATTTTGGGTTGCTTCGCGTACAAAGGCCGAATTAAAATTACACCAGTAAAATGTGATAGTATTTGAAACTATTACATAAATTTTTAAATCGGCTCGTTAATGTACAGAATTTATGACTGCCTGGCCCACCAGCACGACATCGTACTGGTCCTTGTTGCCCTTCTGATCGGACTGGGCGGCATTCATACCGCATTCAATCTGTACGCACGGGCCTGCATCGGCCGCCTGCGCCAGAAAATCGCATGGCTGTTCCTGACCGGTGTTGTGACCGGTGGGGGCATCTGGGCCACTCATTTCATCGCAATGATGTCCTATGACCCAACGGTTCCCGTTGGATATGAACCGGTTGAAACGGCGGTTTCACTGGCGATTGCGATTGCCGCAACCACCATCGGCTTTGCCATTGCGTCAGTCGGCGGGCCGCATCGTTTGATGTCGCGGATCGTCGGCGGCCTTGTTGTCGGGCTTGGCATTTCGGCGATGCATTTTACCGGCATGTCCGCCATCAGCGTTCCCGGTGTTATCAGCTGGCACATGGATATCGTGATTGCCGCCATCGTGATGGGCGCACTGTTCGGAATAGTGTCGCTTTGGCTTGCGGGTGCGGCACAAACCGAACGTCAGAAACTGCTGGGCAAAGCCAGTTTGACCATCGCCGTTGCGACCATGCACTTCAGCGCAATGGGCGCACTGATCATTACCCCCGATCCAACCGTGCCCGTCCCCGAACAGCTGATTTCGCAAGAATATCTTGCCGTCGGAGTTGCGGTGGTTGCAGCCATTCTGATTGCCATTGGCTTTGTGACCGCCCTTGTCGATCGCCAGCTTCGCGATCATGTCAGCAACCGCATGCGTATTCTGGGCGACTCCGCGATCGAGGCGCTTGTCCTGACCCAGAATGGCCAGGTGATTGATGCCAATGACAGTTTCCTGAAGCTGGGCGGGGTGAGCCGTGCGGAGATCCTTGATTGCGATTTTCTAAGCGAATGGCTTTCGGCGACGCCAGTTGCTTTCAAGTCGGGGGAGATCAGCTATGCCGAGACCAACCTGTCCTGGACCAATAACAGCGAAATCCCGGTCGAGGTAGTGCGGCGCGAAATTCCCGCCGATGAGTTTTCGGATGCAACGGTGATCTTCGGTCTTCGTGACTTGCGCGAACGGCGCGCGGCCGAACACCATATCCGCTTCCTGGCCGAACATGATTCGCTGACCAAACTTCTGAACCGGACAACCTTTAACGACCGGTTGGCGGCCGCCCTTCAGAAATCCGATAAAACCGGCACGCCCGCCACCGTGATGTGCATCGATTTCGATCACTTCAAGGAACTCAATGACAGCTATGGCCACATTGCCGGTGACCATGCCCTGCGCGAACTGGGGGAACGTCTGTCGAAACTGTTTTCCGATGATGTCGTCATCGCACGCGTTGGCGGCGACGAATTTGTCACCCTGCTGCAGCATAAAGAGGGTGCGGATGAGGACGACGTAATTGCGCGGTCGCGCGATGTTGCCCAGCAGATCCTTGATTGTGTCGCCATCCCGGTCTTCATCAATGCAGAACACCGCGCCAAGCTTTCCTCAAGTATTGGCATCGCCCATTACCCGGCTGACGGCAATGACGGCGAAAGCATCCTGTTCCATGCCGACCTGGCGATGTATCGGGTCAAGCAATCGGGCGGCAATGACATGGTGTTCTATTCCCCCGAGATGGACGAAGAATACCGCTTCAAGCGCCAGCTTTCCTCTAACCTGCGCAATGCGATGGAGAACGGCCAGCTTGAACTGCATTACCAGCCGCAATGCCAGACCGATGGCCGAGTGATCAATTCGTTTGAAGCGCTGCTGCGCTGGACCGATCCGGAAATGGGATCGATCCCGCCGGGCCGCTTCATCCCGATTGCCGAGGAAACCGGCCTGATCGTACCGCTGGGTGAATGGGTGCTGAGAACCGCGTGCCTGGAAGCATCTCGCTGGAAAAACCCGCTGGGTATCGGGGTCAACCTGTCGGCTGTGCAGCTTCAGAAGCATGAATTACCGGAACTGGTTGCCGAGATCCTTGAAGAAACGGGCCTCGACCCGAAGCGCCTTGAGCTGGAAGTCACCGAAACAGCACTTATTCATAATCCGGCGCGCTCGATGAAGATCCTTTCGGACATCAAGAAACTTGGTGTGCGGATTGCCATGGATGATTTCGGCACGGGCTATTCGTCACTCGCGACCTTGCAGAACTTCCCGGTCGACCGAATCAAGATTGATCAGTCCTTCATCAAGAAGCTGGTTAGCAACGATCAGGCCATCGCCATCGTCCGTGCGGTCATAAATCTCAGCCGTGACCTTAATCTTGATGTCATTGCCGAAGGGGTCGAAACCGACGAGCAGGCAAGCTTCCTGACCGATCATGATTGCCGTTCGGTGCAGGGCTATAAGTACGGATATCCCAAGCCAATCAGCGATTACTGGCACGTGGTAAACCAGAGCGAAACCGCAGAAACCCCGGCGAATCGCGATAGCGGTATTGAAACTGTCTGATCGCGAGCAGCCCTGAGAAGCGATACAGAAGCCCAAGCAGGAAAGGCCGAGCCAATTTGTGACAAAACAGCGATCAAAAACGTGACCTTTTCCATGAGGTTGAAAGTTTTTTGACGTTTTTTGACTCTGAACTCTTGTAACTCGGGCTTTTGCCTGCCTATATTTGACGTGTGCCGAGAGCGGCACATTGCCACTACCTGTCAGAAGACGGAGTAAACATGATGAATAAGCGCAAAGCCGTTGCAATCGCCATTGCCCGTGAACAGCAGATCGCCCGTTCGATGGAAATCCTGTTCGCTGGTACCATTCTGGCTGTCATCGCATCGCTTCTGGTCATCTGACCAGGCTTCCGCTTTCGTCATTTGTGTCCCCATTCAAACCTTTCGGTTTTGAAGAGACCCTTCTTTAAATAGCTTCATGACACACCACAGCATTCTTTCGGTCATCATTGCGCGAATTATCAGCCCGGTTGTCTAAGGACACCGGGACGTATCTGTTCGCCTTTTTGATGTACTGAATATCTGTGAGCATTGTCATGACCGATCATGCATTTGCTGCGTCCACACACGACGCACATACCCCCAAATCCGTTTACTGTTTTTCCGTTCACGCCGCTGCCGAACCGGACGTGATGCCGCGTGTCCTTGAACTGTTTGCCAAGCGCAACCTTGTTCCGGCCAGCTGGCATTCCACCGTTGCCGATGGGATGCGTGGCTATGAAGAATTGCAGATCGATATCCAGGTCCAGCAACTTGAAACCAAGGTTGCTGAACATATCGCGCGCTGCCTGCGACAGATCATTCACGTGAATACGGTTCTGACCTCGGAAAAGGGCTATTCAAACTCCGCACTTAGCGCGTAGGCTGTCCGGGCACGCGGCGCTGCAGCAAATTGCAGCGCCCTTGCCGACAGGAGTTCCGACTTGGCCTATCTTGATCACATCCATGCTTGTAACAACGCCAATCTGTCGCGCTATGCCCGCTTTCGCATTGGCAACCTTCCGGTCGGCGCCATCCGGTCAGAATTTGCCACGGCCCTCACCGGGCTGGGCGACAGTTTCATCCGCGATGAGAACGGCGAGTACGGGTTTGGTCCGCACATCAAAACCGTTGATCACCGCAACCAGATCCTGATCGATGCCACGGAAACCCTTTGCGAACAGGGCGTGATAAAGCGCCTGCACGGCGAGAAGTTCGATATCCGCAATCGGCTTGCCGATGATCCGCTGTGTCAGCTTGACCGTTTTGCCATGCCCTATTTCGGCTGTCGGTCATGGGGCGTGCATATGAACGGCTTTGTTCGCAAGGCGGACGGCATTCACATGTGGATCGCCAAACGCGCACAGGACAAACCTACCTATCCCGGCATGCTCGACAATATGGTGGCTGGCGGCCAACCGACCGGGCTTGGCTTTCGCGAAAACATGATCAAGGAATGCGCCGAAGAAGCTGGCATCCCGGCAAGCTTGGCTGAAAACGTCATCGCGATCGGCACTGTATCCTATCTGTATGAAACCGCCGAAGGCCTGAAGCCCGACATCATGGTCAATTTCGATCTGGAATTGCCCGAAGACTTTGTCCCGCACTGCGCCGATGGCGAGGTCGAGCGGTTTGACCTTCTACCCATCGCCGAGGTGGCCGAGATGGTCCGCACCGGCTTTGATTTCAAGTTCAACTGCGCGCTGGTGGTGATTGATTTCCTGATCCGCCACGGGTATCTCAGCGCCGACAACGAGCCATCTTACGGCGAACTTGTCACGGGCCTGCACCGCAGTCTTGAGCCATAAGCCCCACCCCGTCGTTTTTTGATCACGGCAAACAAAAAGGCACCAGCCCGACCGGGTGGTGCCATCTGTTTTTTCGACCATCGACCTTGCGGTTTACTGACGCGGCGTGTTCGGCCCGCCCATCAGGGCACCCACCGCCATGACGGTCAGTTTGGCACGAAGATCCGGATCAAGCTTGTCAAGATCGCCTTGCTTGCTGCGCAATGCCTTGACCGCCTCGGAAATCAGTTCCTGACGGCGTTCGTCCTCGGGCGTTGAGATTTTGCTTTTCTTTTTGCCAAGCTTGGCATCGGCGGCATTGAGCGCCTTCATGATTTCGGTATGCGGGGCATCGGCCTGTTCGGTCAGGGTTTCGGCAAGGGCAAGTGCGCGGGCTTCTTCAAGCGACATGCCCTCGTCCTGATGGGCAAGGGCGCGGTCTTCGATGCGGCGTGCCTGACGTGCCTGTGCGGCAGTCTTTTCCGCCGTCGCACTGTCGCGCACATGAAGGGATTGTGCGTCATTATATGCCTGAATCGCATCCCGGCCTTTTTTGCCGACAAAGACGCGCATCAGCGTTTCCTTGAGCAATCCCATACATTCATCCCTTGATTAAACAGCCCGTCCGGGGGTGCAACTATTGTGCATCATTATGCGCCCAAAGGGTTTCGAAAACATTGCCCCGGTTTTAACCGGATTTTATCAATGTTCTAAATATGTTGTGCAACCCGGCCTTCTTCAACTGCCAAAATATAGTCAATCAGCGCTTCGCAATCGCTTGTCTGCAGATGTTCAAGATCACAGATAAAATCAACATTGCCGGCTGCCGGATCATCGGCATGGCCAACAATGCCGACTTTGACATATGCAGCATCAAGCGCATCCAGCGACGAAATCAGATCGGCAACACTGACCCGGTCTTCAGCCGTCAGGGATGTTCTGATTAGAACGAGCATATCCGCATCACAATCAATCACCTGCCGGGCAATGGATTGCGCATCGGAATGACGGGGGGCAACATCCACATCAAACCCGCCGTCGGCAAACAGGGTTGCGACATGTTTGTCGTGCTTTTCTTCAACAGAGGATGCGGTTGCCAGCAGAAGCCGCGGATGACGGCCTTCCATTTCGGCAAATTTGGCCAGACTGCTCGCAAGTTGAGGAGACGTCATGTTACCTCGCTTGAAACTGCCCTTTGCCATCCAACACGGCAAAGCGGCCAGCGCAGATGCCCTGCGCCGTGACCCACAGTATCCCTGTCAAAGCCTTGCCTGACAAGCGTTGCAATAAGAAGTGCGTTACCAGCCCGCCATCATGCGCGGATCCACGCCAATCACATGGCCGTGCCCGCCAAGCAAAATGACATAAAGAATGATACCTGCCAGAAGGTCCTGCCAGCGGACCGCAACGCGCAGCAAGCCGGACGGTGCAAAACGCCGGGTCGCCTCCAGCCAGATCGCGCGTTGATCCGGCGTGATATCGCGCAGACGGATTTTTTCCATCCGCCAGAAACCGATCAGGGCAAAAGCTGCACTGCCGCCAAAGAACAGGACCGCGACCAGATCCCCATTGGCAATCATGTGGCCGATCCCCCAGATGATCATGCCGAGCAATAGCGGATGTCGACAAAACCCGTTGATGCCGGGCCTTGCCGGATCAAACCCGGTTTTTCGGCCGATCGACAGCGGACAGGGTTGAAGAATGGCACAGGCCCACAAAATACAGGCAGGCAACATCACAACAATAAGAAGCTGTGCCTGCCAGGTTTGATGATCCCAGAGCAAAAACGACTCCGCGACCAGAACCTCGTGAACCACCCAGCCAAACAGGAAAATCGACAGGATCGAGAAGCCGACAATATAGGGACGATAGCCGATGAGACCGACAAGCCTTTCGCGCAGCAGGCCGGGTATAATGTGGCCTGCCAGGAAAACCGCAATGGCGATGAAAAACCCGGTCAAAACAAGATCCCCTCTTTACATTGTGGCTTCAACATGCAAATTGCCCTGTTCGCGCAGACGGGACGGGATGCGAATCTCCAAGACCCTTGCGTTACACGATATTAGGCGATACCTCTGTATCCCTGTTTGACATCGAACAACAAGCCCTTGCCGTGGAATACTTCGACGGCAGACAAAGAAATACGGAATATACTCGAAATGAGCTGGACGCCGGAAAAGATTGAATTGCTGACCTCGCTCTGGAATCAGGGCTGGACCACGGCACGCATCGGTGAGGAACTCGGCGTCGGCAAGAATGCCGTCGTTGGCAAGGCACATCGCCTTGGGCTGCCCAAGCGCCCGTCCCCGATCCAGCGCCGTGCCGAGGAAGCAGAACAGAAAAAGGCACCGGCTCCCAAACAGCAGACCAAAGGCATTTCGATCTTTGATCTGGGCCCGGGCATGTGCCGTTGGCCGTTTGGCGATCCGGGTGATGATGATTTCCATTTCTGCGGCAAGAAAATCGTGCCGAGCAAGCCCTATTGCGACGAGCATTGCGCGCAGGCTTACCTGAACGGCAAGAACCCGCGCGAAGACAATCCCCCTGCACAGCAGGGTGGCGCTGGCGGCAAAGGCCCGCAGGCAGCCAACAAGAAATAACCTGCTTTCATTCGGGTACGTTTCCGGAAAGCTGCGAAAAGCAAAAAGCCGCCCAATACCCGGGCGGCTTTTTTCATTGGATGATTTTGGCTGTAACCTGTTACCGGGTTTGCAGCACGTATTTGGCAAAGCCTTCCGCGTCTTCACCAACGAAGCTGATATTATCGGGTGCATTGATCGCCGAGGATGCCTTGGGGCTGGTCACAAAGGTGACATTGGATGCCTCGCCAATTGGGGCGAAGGTCCAGTTGCCATCGGCTTGCGGATCAATTTCCTTTTCGGTCAGGATATAGTTGGCAAGCACCGTGCGGTTTTCATCAGGCGCCTCGACAATGATGGTTGATCCATCAAGCCCCGGGAAGTTACCGCCACCGCCTGCGCGATAGTTGTTGGTCGCAACGACAAACTTCTGATCGGCGGTGACCGGTTTGCCCTCGAAATTCAGATTAGTGATGCGGTGACTATCGGCATTGATCACCTCGCCCGCCTTGTTGTAGCGCGCTGGCTTGGTGACATCGATTTCATAGGTCACCCCGTCAATCACATCATAATTATAGGTCGGGAAGTCCGGATTGATCAGCACCTGTTCTTCGCGGCTATTCGGGTCAATCTGGTTGAACTGGCCGGCTGACATTTCAAGCCATTCACGCACCTGATCGCCATCAAGCAATACCGCACGCACGGTGTTGGGATAGATGTAAAGATCGGCAACGTTTTTAAGCGCAATCTGGCCTTCGGGGATGTCGGTGAAATAGTCCGGACCACCGCGACCACCGGCCTTGAACGGCGCACCGGCCGACAGGATCGGGATGCCATCATATTCCGACCCGTTCAGGATTTTCTCAAGATACCATTTCTGGGCATTGGTCACGATCTGGATCGACGGATCATCGGCCACCAGCGCAAAGAAGCTGTTGATCGGGGCGGATGTTGTGCCGACCCCTTCGCGCATATAGGCGATGGTTGCTTCGTGCTCTTCCTGGACTGCGGCAATGATTTCCGGATCGGCTTCTACCAGCGGGGTCACGGTGCGGCCTTCGCGTTGATAGATCGGACGTGCGTCAGACAGGCTGTCAGTAACACTCCATTCGCCGTCATCAGTGACATTCAGCGTCAGGTCAATTACCCCCAAATGACTGCCCCAGAAGCCCGGCATCACTGCAGCAACACCATTGATCGTGCCCTTGGCCAGATCAACACCGTCAAGATCGGCAAAGTTTTCGGACGGGAATACCGTATGAGCATGACCAAACAGGATGGCATCGATGCCATCGACCTCGGACAGGTAATAGGTGGCATTTTCTTCCATACCGTTGCGCGCCATGGTCGAAAGCCCCGAATGCGGGACGGCGATGACGATATCCGCGCCCTTTTCACGCATTTCCGGAACGTATTTTTCGGCCATTTCGATGATGTCCTTGGCGATCACCTTGCCTTCAAGGTTGGCCTTGTCCCATTGCATGATTTGCGGCGGGACAAAGCCGATCACGCCGACCTTGGCTTTATGCACCTTGCCGTCGCTATCGGTGAATTCGCGATCCAGCAGCACATAGGGCTCGAAATACGGCTTGTCGTTATCGGGATTGCCATCGCCGTCATCGACAAAGACATTGGCACTGACATAGGGGAAGTTCGCGCCAGCCAGCGACTTGCCAAGAAAATCGAGGCCGTAATTGAATTCGTGGTTGCCGATATTGGCGGCATCATAATCAAGCAGGTTCATCGCCTTATAGACCGGATGAACATCGCCATCCTCAAGCCCCCGTTCCTTGGCCATGTAATCGCCAAGCGGGTTGCCCTGGATCAGGTCACCATTGTCGATAAAGACAACGTTGTCTGCTTCGCCGCGCGCGGTCTTGAGCAAGGTCGCGACCTTTGCCAGACCAACCGTGTCAGACGCGCCATCGCGGTAATAGTCATAATTGACCAGATGCGTGTGGATGTCGGTCGTTTCGAGAATACGCAGCGATACCGTGCTATCGGCCAGGGCCGTGCTGCTTACGAGTGCCAGTACCGTTGAAATCCCGGCAATGCGGGCAGCTCTTTTGTTGAAATATGCCATTGGGCCCTATCCCTGCTTATGCGTGAAACTGCGAAACTGTAGTCCCGTTTAAGTGGCGGGGTTTTGAAGATTTTGCGAAAAAGACAAGGCAAACACAAACAGAAACGCCTGCCACAAGGGGCAGGCGTTTCCGATATTGAACAGTTCTGCCAATCAGGCAGGCTGCAGCGTGGTCGACTTATAGCCGCGCACAACCTCATTGCCCGGTTCCGGATCATGCGGAACGTTAAGCGCCAGAACCAATGAGACAAAGGCCATGGCAGCACCGGCCAGGAATACCGCACCCGGTGAAATCAGCCACAGCAACCCGAAGGCGGCCGGGATGAAGACAGCCGCGATATGGTTGATTGTAAAGCTGACCCCGGCGGTCGAGGAAATATCCGCTGGATCGGCGATCTTCTGGAAATATGTCTTGATGGCGATCGCCAGGGCAAAGAACAGGTGATCAATCACATAAAGTCCACCGGCCAGCACATGGTTTTCGACAAAGGCGTAAGAGACGAAAACGATGAACAGACCTGCATATTCAAATACCAGCGCACGGCGTTCACCCCATTTGCCGATCATCTTGCCGATCTTGGGTGCCAGGAACATGTTGATCACATGGTTCACCAGATAAAGCAGGGTGATGGTGGCTGCATCATATCCGAACTTTTCCACCATCAGGAAGCCGGCAAAAACGGTAAAGATCTGACGGCGCGCGCCACTCATGAAGGTCAGGGCGTAATACAACCAATAGCGTTTGCGCAGGATCAGCTTCTTGGTTTGCGGATGGGCATCGGAGAATTTCGGGAAAGCCCCCCAGACAAACAGGGCTGCGATGATCGTCAGCGCCCCGCCAAGCAAATAGACATAGCGATACTCGACATCAAAGACTTCAAGCATCACCCAGACAATGCCAAACATCACCAGCGACGAGATCGACTTGGCCGAAAGCTGCCGCCCCATCACCATCGCCGTGCGGTCCTTGCGCACCCATTGCAGGGACAAGGCCTGCTGCATGGTTTCAAAATAATGGAAGCCGATCGACATCAGAACCGTTGTGCAATAAAGCCCAATCACGGTCGGGAAATAGCCCGAGATCGCAACCCCAATGCCAAGCACCAGCAACGAGATAACGGCAAATGTCTGTTCACGCAGGATCAGCAGGACAAAGATCGCGGTAAAGGCAAGGAAGCCCGGAATTTCGCGCAGCGACTGCAGGATGCCGATCTCGCGCCCGGTAAAATCGGCCATCTCGACCGAAAAGTTGTTTAAAAGCGCCATCCAGGTCGAAAAGGACAGTGGCATGGCAGCCGCCATCACGATCAGCAGAACTTCCGGATTGCGCCATCCCTTATAGACCGGAGCTATGGGCGCGCCGGTGGCATCACCAAGTGGGGCGGCGTGATTGCTGGCCTCCGGTATGATTTCCTTGGACATTTTATCTCCCGGGACAGGGTCACTTTGGTGGCGATGACCGTGTCACATCTTGTGCGTTTTGGAATGCGACCAAGTTAAACCTGTCCGATCCGTCTGTCTTGCGTTAATCTGCCATCATATATCGCAATCAAGACAGTTTTGAATGTCAGCGCATCATGATTCATATCCTCAATACCTTTGACGGGCGTCCGGAACATCACAACAAGGTCCCGCGCCCCCGTGCATTGCCGCGCGCGGTATATGTCCGGGTCAGTGACATGCCCGCTGGCTACCACGTTGCAGCCCACAGCCATGACTGGAACCAGCTTTTATATGCGCTTGAAGGCACCATGACCGTGGTGACCGAAGCCGGGATGTGGATCGTGCCGCCACAGCGTGCCGTCTGGGTCCCACCCCATACGCAGCACGCGGTGACCTGTGCTGGTTTTACCCGGGCGCGCCACCTTTATATTGGCCGGGATGTTGCAGCCAGCCTGCCTGATCGCTGCATGGTTCTGGAAGTCAGCCCGCTTTTGCGTGAACTGATCCGCGCGGCTACAGAAATACCGGTCGAATATGATGAGGATGGCGAAGAAGGCCGTCTGATCCGCGTATTGCTGGATCAGATCAAGGCACCTGATCAGGACAAGCTTCACCTGCCCGCCCCCAAGGATGCCCGATTGGCGCGCATTTGCGATCATTTGCAAGGCGATCCGGCCGATAACCGCACGCTTGAAGATTGGGCGAAGATTTGTGGCGCGTCGAGCCGCACATTGGCACGCCTGTTTCAACGCGAAACCGGCATGCCATTTCGCGAATGGCGGCAAAAGCTTCGCCTGCTGCATGCTTTGGAAAAGCTTGCCAATGACCGACCGGTGACCGAAATCGCCCTTGATCTCGGTTACGAAACACCGTCGGCCTTTATCGCGATGTTTCGCAAGGCCACGGGGCGCACACCGGGCGGCTATTTCCGCTAAGGCCGGTTTTCGTCAAATCGGGAACCTAGTTTTTGTATCTCGTCACGGGTGACTTTGGCGGCAAAATCTCGTGCTCAGGTTCGAGATAGGTTCCATAGCACTCAGTGACGTTGAGATGATCAGGTCGCGTTTTCTGCCCACTTGCACACATATTGTGAAGCTGAACCATGAATTCCGATGACCAACCGCTGCGGTCCTGCGACGAATTTTGGTCTTTCTTGTTGGCAAAACTATCATTGCTGAGACGCTCAAGCCGTTTATCCGCTTTGGGGGCAACCGCCCCGTCATGGCGCATGACACGAAGACCTTCGATAAAGGCCATCATTTCCATCACCGACTTCAGCATTCTGAAGCTGTCTTCGAAGGTTCGCGTTACGGCGACCGAAGCTTCGTCAATGTAATCGGAAAAAAAACCGTCAGCCCCGGATTCAAAAGGCTCATCGTCGTGAGTGTCACTTTCGACCAGATACTGCCAAGCCTGATGATTGGGCTCATTCACGCGACGTCCGGGAAGAATATGGCTACTTGGCCCCCAATCGCGGCCTGGACCACGACAATTGGCTTCTCCCTTCCGGCGTGCCGGATGTGGTACACAAGACATCATCTCTAACCCCAGAGAACAATATAAAGCTTCACTGATATTCATGTCCTTACATGAACGCAGATCTTCCCACTCTGTGAACGGACATGTGTCTTATTATTGCGAGTAATTCTACTTTGGATTTTATTGTCGTAATGCACAATTCATCCAAATAGATATGCAAATCATCCAGAAAATGGACGAAATGCACTCCTAAAACGCTCTGACATTGTTTCTTGACGCTGCGACCGCACGCCTCGCGCACGCGATGCAGCTTTGGAAAACTAGCTTCGCAGTGTTTCCGTACGGTCGGCCAAAGATTTTGTGTCATTAACCGGGATGATGGTCGCGCCAAACAGCTTCGCACTGTCGCGCCGGATCGGATCCGGAGTCCAGTCACGTTCAAACATGGACCGCATATCTGCCAGAAGGCCAGGAGCCCAACCTGTTTTGGCCTCGGACTGCGTGGACGCACTTTTGCCCTCACCGTCGACTTTACCGGCGTCACCCTTAACTGCGGACAATACCTTGTCATTGGCACAGGACCGGATGCCCTCAAGCACAAGGATCATCCGCGCAAGCGGCGCAAGTGTCTCGCAATCAGGTCCGCCAAATCCCGCATTGGCGAATTCGGATGAATTGTTGCTGTGAGTTCTCGTGGCTTTCGCTTCAGGCGCCTTTGACGGCATTGCCCTTTCCACGCGATCACGATCACGTTTTTCCGTGCGCGATTTTGGCCGCGCTGACGGCACCTCAATAAGGTCCATATTCTCCCCCAGAGAAAATATCACGTCACACTGATAGCACCGGCCCTCGTTATTTTGTTCTGATCAGGGGACGGGCAAATTTTTTATAAGTCTAACATGGTGATTGCAGTCGCGATGTACGAGGCGTCCAAAAGAATATGCATAGCGTCCAAAATTGACCGGTTATGATAAGGCAAACACCTGATTGGCTTGTTCTTTTGGCTAGGGCCAACACTGCCAAGCTATTGACGTTACGAAATACTAACATTTGTGACCCAGTTTAGAGGCGAAACTATACTTTTTGGCCTTTGACGGGCAGGAAGGACTAGTCATATTATACAAAACTTATGGAGTTGTTCGACCTTAACGTTCGACACCAGAATTGACCGGCGCAAGTAGCGTTGTTTGCTTTTGAAGCAAAACCGGGGATCAGGCATGACAGACACACCACAGAACACCCACACCTTTTTTACGGTCAATGACCTTCCGATGTCAGTGCGATACGACATCTGGAAAAGCAGCATTGATTGCATCTTTGATGTCGAAACCGTTCCCGACATCCGCAAGAACGATTTCCATGCGACACTGGATGCCGATCTGATGGGCTCGATGATGCTGGCCCGGACAATCAGCAAACATCAGTTCTGGAAACGCAGCCCGTCGGCAATCGCAGCCGACGGCATGGACCATTATATGGTGCAGTATTTTCACGGCGGCGGCATGTCGTCAGAAGAAGGCAAGGACGGCGGAAGCCTTGCCCAGGGCGGGTTGCTGTTTCAGGACCTTTCACAGGTTGCAACGGCCGTCACGACAGATTTCGACAACCTTGTCATGATCTTTCCCCGCAAGCTGCTTGAGAACCGCCTGACCCTTCCCGAAGATCACAATATGCGTTTCCTAAGCCCGCGTGATCCGATGGTGCGCATTCTTGCCAGCATGATGCTGTCCTTTAAGGAAAACGCACATTCCTTCAGCCCGGAGCAGGCCAGCGTCCTTGAAAACAGTTTTGTCGAAGTCCTGGCCACCTGCCTGAACGCGACCCACGGCGGAACATCCGAAACGGCCCATCAAAGACAAAACCTCGAAACCATGGCCCTGATCCGCCAATATTTCCGCAAGAACTTCAAGTCCCCGGATCTGACACCAGACCGCGCAGCGCGTGAATTGGGGATTTCGCGATCCAAGCTTTATCAGTTGATGGAAGATCACGGCGGGGTTTATCGCTTTATCCGGGACTTACGCCTGCGCCACGCCATGTCGTTGCTGGGCTCGCCAGCTGAACGCAACCGGTCACTTTATGACATTGCCCTTGAATGCGGCTTTGCCAGCGACACCAGCTTCATCCGTGCGTTTCGCGAAAAGTACGACATGACGCCGGGCGATTTTCGCCGTAATGCGCAGGCCGGACGGAAAAGCATTCCGGATGCCAGCGACGAAGAACGCGATACCCGATATGAAAAATGGCTGCATTCCCTGTAATGCGACTGGTCTCCCTGCGAGTGCATTGAATTATCATGCGGTCAGACATGAAAATTTATCAGTATTGCCCTTTCTGAACTTGCGATACTCCTGAACGCAGGTCAGATGACCGGCCACCATTCGGGATAAACATGATGAACAGCTTCTGGTCTGGAATTGGGTTACGCCTTGCCGCGACCGGATTGTTCGGGGTGATGAACCTGTTTGTCCGGCTGGCCTCATTCGAAGCGCCGACCGGCCAGATCGTCTTTTGGCGAAGCAGTGTCGCGCTGATCCCGATTGTGCTTTATCTGATGTGGCGCGACCAGTTCCCCAGAGCCCTTCGTACCAAACGCCCGCTTGGCCATTTGAAACGCAGCACCTATGGCTGCATTTCGATGTTTCTGGCTTTCGTGTCGCTGGCGTATCTTCCGCTGGCACTGGCCACCGCCCTTGGCTTCCTGGCCCCGCTAATCCTGATCCCGGTTGCGATCATTACGCTTCGTGAAAACCCAGGTTGGCTTGTGATCAGTGCAACCATTGGCGGTTTTGCCGGTGTGTTCCTGATGCTGTGGCCGATGCTGTCCACGCCGGGACTGGATCACAACACCCTGATCGGCATCGGGGCGGGGGTGGCTTTTGCGATTACCACCGCCTTTGCCAAGGTGCAGATCAAGGCGCTGACGACCACGGAGCCATCCGGCACGATTGCCTTTTACTTTGCGGTGATCTGTTCCATCGGCGGTCTTTTGACCATCCCGTTTGGCTGGGCGCCACTTTCAGTAGACAATATCGTTTATCTAATTGGCGCTGGCATTACGGGTGGCCTCGCCCACATCGCCATGACCGAGGCACTTGCACGTGCCCCGGCATCGACCTTGTCGGCGTTTGAATACACCGCCATGATCTGGGCGATCATTCTGGATCTTGTCGTATTCGGTGTCCTGCCCGCCCCGATCAGCCTGATGGGTGGCGTGTTCATCGTCGCCGCCGCCGCACTGGTGATGTTTAACGATCAGATCGTTGCAGCAGTTGCCCGCAAATTCAAAAGATCACCCGAAGGCACCACCGAACCGGCAAACTCCCCGGCAGAGTAAGCCGGAATCTAGGCCGATTTGGTTTCCTGCAATTTGGTCAAGGCATGCAAGGTCAGATTGGTCGGGGTTGCGATCCCCAGTTCCGATCCTTTGCGCACGATATAGCCATTGAGAAAATCAATCTCGCTTGCTTTGCCACGTGCCAGATCCTGTGCGGTCGAGGAAAACTGACCGGGCATCGTTTCCGCGATCTTTTCAATTGCGCCCCAGACATCGCCCGGCACACTCACACCGCATCCCTTGGCAACGACCAGACATTCATCAACCGCGTTGCGCATGACATCCCAGACGCCAACGCCCTGAACAATCTCGCCATAGGGGCGCTGGGTAATGGCTGATAGCGCGTTATAGGCACAATTCAGGATCATCTTGGCCCACAGGGCACCGGCAGCATTTTCTGAAACCTCGACCGGGATTTTCGCAGGCACCAGTGTATCGACCACAGTCTGGCTTTGCGCGGATGGGCCAATCACAAGCTCACCCCGCCCATGATGTTTCACATGGCCCGGCCCGCCCATGCTGGTCGCGACATAGACCACAACGGGAATAACCGGCTGCCCCAGAACACCACTGAGGCGTTCGGCATTATCCACGCCGTTTTGCAGACTAAGCACAATGGTGTTGGCGGACAGGAACGGTTTGATCTGTTCCCCCGCCTCGATCGTGTCGGTGGATTTCACGCAAAACAGGATCATTTCTGCGCCTGCAACACCGGCAGCATCCGTATCGCCTGTAACCGTCACATATTCCTGCGACGATCCGAAATCGAGCAACAAGCCATCACGGTTCATGGCCTCGACATGGTTGGGACGCCCGATCAGGGTGACGTCATGACCGGCCCGGGCCAGCATCGCCCCGTAGTAACATCCAACCGCCCCGGCCCCCATTACCGCAATTTTCATCGTCGCCTTGCTCCTGATCGTGTTTGGCATCCTGACTGTGCGATCAGGGGAGCCTCCCCCTGACGCATAGGCAGCATCTGGTGTTGCTTGACTTTGCAATGTTCTCGCCCAATCCTGATGAAATCAGAGGAACGTTCAAGCACTTATAACAAGTGTCCGCGCAAAATAACCATAACAGACAATCGTAAGCGACGCGTCGGCCACCAACATCAGGAAGGCGATCTTGAACAATTCCTCTTATTCCCTGAACCGTCGTCGGTTTCTGGCCGTACTTGGCGCCATTGGTGCCGGAACGCTCGCCTCTGCATCCCTGCTGGGATCGGCGCGCACGGCCCTTGCATCGGGCATGATTGGCAAGAACAAGGACGATGTCCTTCTGGTCATTGACGTCCAGAACTGCTTCCTGCCCGGCGGGACATTGCCGGTGAGCGACGGCGATCAGATCATCCCGATTATCAACAAGCTGGGTCAGCAGTTTGAAAACGTGATTTTCACCCAAGACTGGCACACCCCGGGTCATGCATCCTTTGCCTCAAGCCATGCGGGCAAGGCACCGTTTGAAACCATCGAACTTGATTACGGCACACAAGTCCTTTGGCCCGATCACTGTGTTCAGGGATCGGACGATGCCAAACTTGCTGCCGGTCTTGATATCCCGCATGCACAGCTGATCATTCGCAAGGGTTATCACAGCGAAGTGGATAGCTACTCCACCTTTGTCGAGGCGGACGGCGAAACCAAAACCGGGCTTACCGGCTACATGCAGGAACGCGGCCTTAAGAACGTTTATGTTTGCGGACTTGCTACCGATTTCTGTGTCAGCTGGTCGGCTCAGGATGCCCGCAAGGCCGGGCTGAATGTTTCCGTGATCGAGGACGCCTGCCGGGCGATTGATCTCAACGGATCGCTCGAAGCAGCCTGGACGGCGATGGGCACGGCTGGCGTATCGCGCATGCAGTCTTCTGACATTCTGACGTCGTAAACTTGCACCAACAAAAATGCCCTCCGGACGTTCATCATCCGGAGGGCTTTGTTTTTTCTGTGTGCCAATGTTAGCCGATTTTATTGACCGAAACATGGCCTGCGGTCCAGCCGCCCGGCCAGACTTCGGCGTCGCCATTACGAAGCGAGCGCACCAGTCCCACCGGCACATCCTTGGAAATTAGAAGTTCACCGTCGGCACCATCATCAAAGGTCGGCTCGGTCTCGGCAAAGCGGCCGATATGGCCCAGTTGAGGTTCGCACGGGGTAAAGACCGAGCAGCCGGAATAGTTGGTCGGATTGTTGGTGGTGTTGACCGCAGCACCGGTCGTACCGCAGGCTGCCACCACCGTCATAAGCTCAACCGCACGCGCCTTGGCACAGCCGAACACACGGTTATAGCCCGATGGTGTGAGGGTCATCGACGGCACCAGCAACAGATCAATATCAAGCGGCGCCAGCACGCAGGACAAGGCCGGCATTTCGATATCAAGGCAGATCAGCACGGCAACATTCAGCCCGCGCCATTTAATGACGTTAAAGCTCTTGCCCGGGGTGAGGTTCCAGTTTTCCGGCTCCTGCTCGCCCGGTGTCAGGGACAGTTTGTCCTGAATGATCGCATCGCCTTCGGGGGTGAAGATCATCGCACTGTTGGTTTGCCCGGCATCCGGGTTTTCGGGATCAATGTGCCAGGGCATGCTGCCGGCCACCAGAAGCATGTCGTGCTTCTTGGCGAGGTCGGCTGCGTATTTGCGTGCCTCGGGCGCGAAGTCCGCCATCCAGGCGATTTCCTGTCCGGTTTGCAGGCCTTCGGGTTTGAAGGCCAACCATTGTTCGCTGGCATATTCCGGCAGAACGAAAACCTTGGCACCCTGCTGGGCGGCCTCGGCCATTTTGGCATCCACATGATCGGCCCATCCGGCCATATCAGCCACCGGTCGACCAAGGTTGGTTGCCCACAGGGCCAGAGTTACATATTCGGGGAAGGATGCCGGCGAAGTCATGATCAGCGTTCCTGAAATCAAAATGGTGGTGGTCGCAAAAGTTATGGGCAAAATAACATGATCCGGCCATCAGACGACAGCCGGATCACAAAGATCAATCGTCGAACCAGACTTAGTTTTTAAGTTTGGTCCAGACACGGTTACGAAGATCACGCGCCTTGACCGAGCAGTTCTGCGACGGGATCAGAAGGTCAGCATATTCTTCGGGCATGTTCACGGCCGGATCGGCATTCAGCGACGGATCCATGAATTCACCAGTACCCTTGATCGAGTTCATGTAACCGGCATAGTTCGAGGCCTCAGCCGCGTTTTCCGGTTTCATCATCCAGTTGATGAAGGTCTTGGCGTTTTCGAGGTTCGGTGCACCGTCCGGAATGACAAAGTGGTCAGCCCAGTAGGTCAGGCCTTCCTTCGGATAGACAAAGACCGCTTCCGGAATGCTTTCCTTGGTACGGTGAGCAGCACCGTTCCACTGCATGTGCATCTGAACTTCGCGGGCGGACATACGGTCGATGGTGCCTTCCGAGCTGTAAACAGCAATGTAGGGCTTCTGTTTCATCAGAATATCAAGGACCTTCTGTGCTTCGGCCGGGTCCTCGGTGCATTTTTCAACGCCGGCATAGTAGGACGCAGCGTTGAACATTTCGACTTCGTCGTTCAGCGCGCCGATCTTGCCGCGGAATTCTTCACGCGGTTCGAAGAATTCTTTCCAGCTGTTTTCAAGCTCACCATCAACAGCAGCCGCGTCATAGGTAAAGCCGGTGGTGCCCCAGAGATAGGTCACGGAGTATTCGCGCTCCGGATCGTATTTCATGGTGTCATGCGGCTTGGCGACGTTGCCGAAGTTTTCAAGGCTTTTGGCATCGAACTTGGTTGCCAGGCCTTCCTTGATCATCACGTCAACCATGTAGTCGGACGCGACAGCAATGTCATAGCCCGATGCACCGGCCTGAAGCTTTGCCAGCATGGTTTCGTTGGAATCGTAAACATCAAGGGTCACCTTGATGCCGGTTTCCTCTTCGAACTTTTCCATCAGCTCCGGCGGAAAATAGTTCGACCAGTTATAGAAAAACAGATCGCCAGCTGCCTGTGCCGAACCGGCCGACAAAAAGGCAATGGCGGATGCTCCCAGAAGTGCGGAACGTAATTTCATCGTGAGACTCCCAAATAAGGACGGTGCATTATTTTGTTATTCGGATGGCAGGCCCGTCCGGTGAACCCGCCATCCCGTTTGGAATTTCAGTTATCAGTAGCGAATACGATCAATCATGAACGAGATGCTGACAAACACGATTGAGACAATCAACATCATCGCAGAGACAGCATTCACCTCTGGCGTGATCCCGATCCGGATCATCCCGAAGATATAGATTGGCAAGGTCGTCGAGCCGGCCCCGCCAACGAAATAGGAAATAACAAAGTCATCAAGCGAGATGATGAAGGACAACATCGCGCCCGACAAAATCCCCGGCCACAACAACGGCAAGGTGACACGCCGGAACGCTTTCCATTCATTGGCATAAAGATCGTTTGCCGCTTCGACCAATGCAGGGTCCATGCCTTCCAACCGTGCACGGATGGGCAGATAGGCAAACGGAATGCAAAAGACCGTGTGAGCAATGATCACCGTCAAAAGACCAAGCTTGATCCCCAGCGCGACAAAGAACAGAAGGGTCGCAATCGCGGTCACAATTTCCGGTACGAGCAACGGCAGAACCAGCATGGCCGAAACGCCCGCCTCGCCCTTGAAGCGTCCGCGTGACATGCCCATTGCTGCCAATGTGGCGGCAATGGTGGCCAGAACGGTTGCCGAAACCGCGACAACGATAGAGTTCTGGGCGGCGCGCAGCATGTCATCGTTGGAAAGGGCCGTGACATACCAGTCCATTGTAAAACCGGTCCAGATCGTCGCCAGACGGTTTTCGTTAAACGAAAGCGCAATCAGAACGACGATCGGAAGGTACAGATAGGCAAAGAAAAACATTGCCGTTGAGGTGATCCCACGGAAACGCCACAGCGGGTTGGAAGCATCGACTTTCATCGGCTTTCCTCCGGCAATGATTTGAACTTGAACGAATAGACCATCATCGAAATCAGGACGAGTGCCAGAAGCACAAAGCCAAGACCTGCGCCAAGCGGCCAGTTACGTGCAGCCCCGAATTGGCTGCCGATCAGGTTGGCAATCATCATGAACTTGCCACCGCCCAGAAGTTCCGGCGTGACATAGGCGCCAAGGCAGGGGATGAAGACCAGAATGCACCCTGCAGCAATGCCGGGTGCTGCAAGCGGCAAGATCACCCGGCTCATTGCACGGCGCTTGTCCGCACCAAGGTCAAAGGCCGCCTCAACCAGTCGATGATCAAGCTTTTCAAGGCTGGCATAAATCGGCAGAACCATGAACGGCAGATAGGTGTATGTCAGACCTATCGAGACCGCATAAGGCGTATAAAGGACATCAAGCCCGCCGGTTTCAAGCCCCATCCAGTTCAAGGCACCATCGATCAGGCCGCCATTGCGCAGCAAAAGCATCCACGCATAGTTCCGCACCAGAATGTTGGTCCAGAACGGAATGGTCACCAGAAAGATCAAGAAGTTGCGCCGGCTTTGCGGTTGGGTTGAAATGTAAAACGCCGTAGGGAAACCGAGCAGAAGCGCAAACACCGTCGTCATTGCCGACAGACCGAACGAACGGACGAAAATCTGCAGGTAGTCGGTATTGACCACCAGATTGTCCATCAGATCACGTTCAAAGATGAAGCTGATATAGGCATCCATCGAGAATGCCCCCCAGTTCACCCCGCCATAATCGCCCCGTTCTAGCACGGAAACATAGGCCATCTGCAACAGCGGCACGGCCATGAAGAAGCCGATATAGACCACCGCAGGTGCGACCAGCCAAAATCGTTTGGTTCGTATGATGTTCCCCATGATCAGTCCGCCAGTACCCGGATGGCATCAGGTGACATGGTGATCCCGACACGCTCGCCCTCAGCAAAATCTGCTTTCGCGCCAGAGCCATTCTGCATCCGGACCGTCAGCAGCGCCTCATTGCCAAGATCAATCTGATAGGTGGTATCGGTCCCGAAATAGATGACCGTCGAAACCGTACCGGTCAGCTGATCCGCACCGGCGTCACTTTCGGCAACCAGCCCAAGGCGTTCCGGGCGAACCGAAACAGTGACTTCGCCAGTGCGTTGATCGGAAACCTCTTGTGTCAGGGCGATCACCTGACCACCGGAAAGTTTCACGGCGCGCTTGCCTGCCCCACCGTCAACAAGATCACCAACAAGGAAGTTACTGTCGCCGATAAAGTCCGCAACAAAGCGATGGGTTGGCGCTTCATAGATTTCGCGCGGCGCTCCGATCTGAAGAATTTCACCCGACTGCATGACGGCAATACGATCCGACATGGCAAGGGCTTCTTCCTGATCGTGGGTCACGAAGACAAAGGTAATCCCGGTTTCGGTCTGCAGACGTTTGAGTTCGACCTGCATTTCCTTGCGCAGCTTAAGATCAAGGGCCGAAAGCGGCTCATCAAGCAGAAGCACCTTTGGCGCCGGTGCAAGCGCACGTGCCAGGGCAATACGTTGCTGTTGGCCGCCGGAAAGCTGGCTTGGTACGCGATCACCATATTCGGCCAATCGAACCAGTTCGAGCATTTCGTCCGCGCGTCCGCCGGCGTCCTTGCGCGAGATGCCCTGCATCTCAAGCCCGAATGTAATGTTTTGTTTGACCGTCAGATGCGGGAACAGCGCATAGGACTGGAAGACCGTATTGATCGGCCGTTTGAACGGCGGCAGGTCGTTTAGTTCCTTGCCTTCAAGCAGGATCTGCCCCGATGTTGCCTGTTCAAACCCGCCAATCAGGCGCAGCAAAGTCGTTTTGCCGCAGCCCGAAGGGCCCAACATGGTGAAAAATTCGTTCTGAAAGATATCAACGGAAACCGAGTCCAGTGCGGTGACTTTATCCGCCCCTGACCCAAATGTTTTACCAACAGACCGCGCTGAAATTACTACTTCTGACATGCACTTCCCCGAATTTGTATTTTGTAAAATGATATAAAATCTACAGAGACTTGCAATCCGGAGGTCGCGAAAGCATCGCTATTTACAGAAGTTCCGCAATATCCTCGCCAAAAGGGCATCCAAACTGGTGCAGATTGCGTCAGAACCACACATTACAAAATAATGTGCAGCGCACCATTCAACTGAAAGAGAAGATTAGCCGAAATATCACAATCACCAAGTGTTATTCCAGGCGCACTTCTCCCCCGGATCAGACGATTCCTGCTTCGCGCAGCTTTGCAATTTGATCGTCACTCAGATCGGCGACCTTGCGCAGGATTTCGTCGCTGTGCTGACCCAGCATCGGCGGGGCTTTTTCATCCGTGATCGGCGTTTTGGAAAACTTGATCGGGTTGGCAACCGTCGGAACGGTTCCGGCGGTCGGGTGATCAAGCTGCTTGACCATGCCGCGATGCTTGACCTGCGGGTTTTCAAAGACGCGATCAAGGGTGTTGATCGGTCCGCACGGCACATTGGCCTTTTCAAGGGCGTCGATCCATTCATCGGTGGTTTTGGCAACCATCGCCTGGCGGATCAGCGGCACCAACTCTACCCGGTTGGCTACACGTTTGCGGTTGGTGGCATAGCGTTCATCAAGCGGCAAGGCATCAAGCCCGGCGACCGCGCAGAAGCTTTTGAACTGGCTGTCATTGCCAACGGCCAGGATCAGATAACCATCCGCCGTCGGGAAAGCTTCGTAGGGTACGATATTGGGATGTGCGTTACCAAGACGGCCGGGCGCATTGCCGGTCGCAAGATAGTTCATCGCCTGATTGGCAAGAACAGCCGTCTGCACATCCAGAAGTGCCAAATCGATATACTGTCCCTCGCCCGTTGCGTCGCGATGACGCAGGGCGGCCAGTATGCCAATCGTTGCGTAAAGCCCGGTAAAGATGTCAGCAACCGCAACACCAACCTTCATCGGCTGGCCACCCGGCGCACTGTCCGGCGCACCGGTGATGCTCATCAACCCGCCCATGCCCTGGATCATGAAATCATAACCCGGGCGATCCTTATAGGGACCGTCCTGCCCAAAACCGGTGATCGAGCAATAGACAAGCTTCGGGTTCACTTTCGAGAGCGATGCGTAATCCAGCCCGTATTTCTTCAGGCCACCGACCTTGAAGTTTTCGAGCACCACATCACTTTCAGCCGCAAGATTACGCACAATCTCCTGACCTTCGGGCTTGGTGATATCGATGGTCAGTGACTTTTTGCCGCGGTTCGCCGTCAGGTAATACGCGGCCTCGCTCGTGTCTTCGCCATTAGCGTCCTTGGCAAAGGGCGGGCCCCAGCCACGGGTATCATCACCGGCACCGGGACGTTCGATCTTGATGACCTCTGCCCCCATATCGGCAAGGGTCTGGCTGGCCCAAGGCCCGGCCAGTACACGCGAAAGGTCAAGAACACGAAGCCCGGAAAGTGCGCCAGTCATCTGAATATCCCGAAATATCGACTTGGAAAAAGCAGGTAGAATCAAATCGGGCGACAACATTTCTGCCGCCGCCCGATCAGGATTTTTGGATCAACCTTCTGCGGAGAAGGCCTGAAGTCCGGTCTGTGCACGGCCCAGGATCAGGGCGTGAACATCATGCGTACCTTCATAGGTATTGACCGCTTCAAGGTTCATCGCGTGGCGAATGACATGGAATTCATCGGAAATGCCGTTACCGCCATGCATGTCACGGGCAACACGAGCAATATCAAGCGCCTTGCCACAGTTGTTGCGCTTCATCAGCGAAATGGCTTCCGGCGCGCCTTTGCCTTCGTCAAGCAGACGACCGACCTGAAGCGCGCCCTGCAGGCCAAGGGTGATTTCAGTCTGCATGTTGGCCAGTTTCAGCTGGATCAGCTGGTTGGCTGCAAGCGGACGACCGAACTGTTTGCGATCAAGCGTGTACTGACGTGCCGCATGCCAGCAGAATTCAGCAGCACCCATAGCACCCCATGCAATGCCGTAACGAGCCTTGTTCAGGCAACCGAACGGACCGCCAAGACCCTTGGCGTTCGGCAGCATGTTTTCGTCTGGCACGAAGACATTATCCATGACGATTTCGCCGGTGATCGACGCACGCAAGGAAAACTTGCCTTCGATCTTCGGTGCACTCAGCCCCTTCATGCCTTTTTCAAGGATGAAGCCGCGAATGACACCTTCGTCATCCTTGGCCCAGACGACAAAGACGTCTGCGATCGGGCTGTTGGTGATCCACATTTTGGCACCTGACAGGTTAAAGCCGCCATCGGCTTTACGGGCACGGGTTTTCATGCCACCCGGATCGGAACCGTGGTCAGGCTCGGTCAGGCCAAAGCAGCCAACCCATTCACCGGTTGCCAGTTTCGGCAGGTATTTTTTGCGCTGTTCTTCGCTGCCATAGGCATAGATCGGATGCATGACGAGCGAGCTCTGAACCGACATTGCCGAACGATAGCCGGAATCAACGCGTTCAACTTCGCGGGCCACCAGACCATAGGCAACGTGGTTAACGCCCGGTCCGCCGTATTCCTCGGGGATGGTCGGGCCAAGCAGACCAAGTTCACCCATCTCGCTCATGATTTCACGATGGAAAACTTCATGACGGTTGGCTTCAAGAACGCGGGTTTGCAGATTTTCCTGACAATATGCACGGGCCGCATCGCGGATCATGCGTTCGTCTTCGCTCAACTGTTCTTCAAGCAGGAGCGGATCTTCCCAATGAAACGGTGCGCGGCTTGCCATTCACCTGGTCCTTTTATGAATTTTTGTACAGAAAGCAGGGGCAGCGCCATAGAAGGGCGAGATGACGCTACCCCTGAAAAGCTTACTTGCTTATGGGATAAAGCTAGGAATTGGCAGACGAACTTGCAAATGATAAAAGTGATGCAGATTATGCAAAAAACTCATAATCTTTGCAGATACCCCTTTTTCAGGACACCCGATTGGCCCGCCGCATTCCCAGCCTGAAGGCGCTTAGTTGCTTCGAACAGACCGCCCGGTTTGGCAGCGCATCACGTGCGGCCGAGGAACTTTACCTCACGCAAAGTGCAGTAAGCCGGCAGATTCAGGGTCTTGAAACCTGGTTGGGGTGCAAGCTGTTTGCCCGAGAAAAGCAACGCCTCGTGCTGACCCCGGAAGGTGAAAGTTATCTGCAATCCATCCGTCCGGCCCTTGATCAGCTTGAAAGCGCGACGCTTACGCTTTTGTCTGGCGGATCGGAAAGCGGTGTCTTGACGGTGGCCGCCCCGCCGACATTTGGTTCACGCTGCCTTATTCCATTATTGCCTGAATTCAGAAGCAAACATCCCGAAATCGCCATCAACTTCATCTCGCGGATCGGCATGCCCGACTTTGACCGCGAACAGATCGATATTGCTGTTCTGTTTGGCGAAGGAAACTGGTCGGAACTTGATGCCCACATCCTGCATGGCGAGGAAATGGTACCGATCTGCAGCCCGCAACTGGTTGCCAATTTGGGACGCCCGCCACGGGCAGAGGACCTTCGGAACTTCCCGTTGCTGCACATCGCAACCGGCCCGCGCGGCTGGGCCGATTGGCTGTCGGCCAGTGGCCTCAGTGACATTGACGGGGAAAACGGCCCGAAGTTCGAACACTTCACCATGGCTATGCAGGCCGCCGCTGCAGGACTTGGCGTGGCACTACTGCCAACATTTGCGATTGAGGATGAATTGGCGACCGGACGGATCATTGCACCCTTCGGACAACCAAAAGCAAGCCCGTTTCACTATTACGCCTGCTGCCCGAAAAGCCGTGCACGACTTCCCAAGATCCGGGCCTTCATGAACTGGCTTGATCAGCTTGAGACAGTAACGACCTTGATCCGCGGACAAGGAAAGCAGGCGAAGCCGGCCTGATCAGCTCGCTTTCTGATCCGCTGTCAACGCGCGCAGTGCATTCATCCCGCGGCGACGCAGCACATCGGCATCATCCGGGCCATCGACGATTTCAAGCAAACGCACGGTTGCCATCAGGTTTCGCTGCGCATTGGGCACCTCTTCGGGTGTGAGACGGCGCATGCTGTCCACACCGGCACGGCCGATCTGATTGAGCTTCTTCTTAAGCTCCACCACTGCCTTGGCCGCCGAACTTTGCGCTGCCAACACATCGGAAATACGGGCGGTTTCGGCAATTGCCTCTGCTGATCGTTCTGCCGCAAGGACTTTGTCGTCATCGAATTCCTGCGAGAAGATCGGACGCGCCAATCCACTGCGGCCCGATCCCGGCCCCTGGGCAGCTTCAAGTTTTGGCAAGGCATCAATCACGCGTTCTGGCGTCGCGCCAAACATCGTGTCGGCCAGCGCGCGAGACACCCGACGACGGGTTTCAAGAAGCTTCTCGCCCCAACGGCCATCCTTGCGGATTTTGAATTCGCGGGTGATGCGGACAAATTCGGATGCATACCAACGGGCCAGCGACAGAATGTGCGCTTCGTCCTTGCCGGTAACGACACCCTGTTCGATCTCGGTCACGGTTTCGGCCAGCAGATCGATGATCAGATCACCGGTTTCGGCAAGATTGGTTTTCTCGATCGTGCGGTCGTCAGACTTGCTGGAAAGAACACGGATCAGCTTGAACAACTCGCTCGGCCGCAACAGGCGGGCAAGAACCGCAAGCAGGAACATCGGTTCCAGCCCGGGTTTTTCCTTGGAAATCGACACGAACAGGTCGCGCAGCCATTTCACATCGTTGGGATCAAGAACCCTGATCGGCGCAGACGGGAACCGTTCACGCAACTGGGCAATTTCATCACCAACACGCAGAATTCTACCAACCTCGGCAAAGGCCGGCATATGGACGCGTGATCCCAAACGGGTCGCAAGTGCGCGTTCCTGCTTCACCCCACCATGGGAATCTTCGATCTGATCTTCGATCGTGCGTGCGCCAATTTGCCAAAGCTGACGTTCGGCAATGGCAAGCTTGGCGGTGTCACGGGTGGCTGCGGCCTTGTCGATATCCTGCATGGCCTTTTGGAATTCAGGCCCGCCGGACTCCACCACAACATTCCAGATCGGCATCAACGAAGACCGGCTGATGCGGATGCTTTTTTCGTTGGGCTCAGCGGACGTCAGCAGATCCTCGAATGGATCGCAGAACTGACGCATCGGTGTCGGATAGCGTTCGGGCTTAAGCGACGCCAGACGCGGGCGCAGAATCTGCAGGATGGCTTCGTGCGGCAGCGGCAGTTTGGGATCGGCACGATCACTTTCGATCGCACGGGTAAAGCGCGCGATTTCGCTGCTGCTAAGGGATTCAAACAGCTGTCCAAGTTGGGAAACGCCAAGCTTTCCGGCGTCTTCAATCTTCATGCCGTCTGTCTCCTGAAGCGTTCGAGACGGTCCATCATGTCGGCGTCAATCTCACCACTGCCAAGTTTACGCAATTCACCGGCCCAAAGCATCTGGTTCACACGCACATCAGCCCAGAACTGCTGTTCCGAGATGGCAATTTCCGAAAGCGGCAGAACCGGTGCGAAACTTGCGATTTCCTCGACGACTTCGCGCTGCTTGGAGCGATCTGTCAGGGATCGTTTTTCCCAGACATCGATCAGTTCCTGCCAGCCATCCAGCAGCCACCAA
Source organism: Thalassospira sp. (assembly GCF_002709775.1). GTDB lineage: Bacteria > Pseudomonadota > Alphaproteobacteria > Rhodospirillales > Thalassospiraceae > Thalassospira. The sequence goes on along the minus strand of NZ_PAQR01000043.1, from coordinate 20,237 downwards.
AGATATTCGACTGTCTTGCCAATGTCCTGTTTGGCGCGCTCCCAATCGGTCAAAACCTTGCCAAGTTCGCTGTTCCAGCTATCAACTTCGGCAATGCGTTTCAAGGCATGCTCGCTGGTTGAACGGGTCGCACTTACGATACGCCCGGCCATGAAGCGGAAATCGGACTGCTCGGAGTTCGCCCATTCCTCGATATCCTGGGCAAATTTCTTAAGCCCGTTGGCCAAAACGCGCAGCTGGCCCTGACATCCTTCAAGATCAAGACCAACCGGGGCAATCATTTTGCTCCATTCGCCAAGACTATCGATGATGGTGTCATTGGCTACCTTGTGCTCGGACGCGAAGCGGTTCAGTGCTTTACGTGCGCGGATCTGGCCTTCGGTGGTCATCAGTTCTTCTTGCTTCATGTCCTTGACGGCTTCACCGCCAAGTTGACGCAGGGCCTGATGCAGAACGGCCATCTGACCAAGTTCACGCGATGCCTTTTCGTTCCAGTTCCGGCGGATGCAAACGCGCGCGAGTTCCACACCGCCAACACCGGTGCTGCCAACTTCGCGGCTATGTTCAAGAACTGTCTGCGGACGAACTTCTTCAAGCTCAAGCACGCGATCAAACAGCATGCGGTCATGCACCGACAGATCAAACACTTCGCGCAGGGTATCGAGCGGCATTTCGTAAGTACCAAGCCCACCGGACAGACCCGGCAACATGATCATTTTCCGTCCGCCCTTACCGATCGAGACGCGCGCATAGCGCAGGGTCTTGGTGGTAAACGGGGTCCTGACACCGCGGGATTCAAAGGTTTGCGGCAGGCATGCCAATGGGTCTTCCGGCACCTCATGCGGTTCGGGAGACTTGTGACTGACGGATTTTACGATCTTCTGTTTATTCATTCTTGGCTTTGGTTAACCGGTAACGGCGCTGATGTCTGGCGGTCATCCTGATGCCCCTTGTTATCAGGATTTCCGGCGTTGGAAAGCATTGTGTAATGAACAGTTTGTCATTTTAGCCAGAGTTCTTCGGGACGATTTAAACTATCCCGACAAGTTGACAATTACATTAACAACCTTCCCCGAAAATACCATCCTCAACTCGCGGCGCCAAAATGCCATTTTTCACCGAAAGACAGCAAGTGCTTATAGTGTTTCTTCGGCCTTTTCCCACGTTTTTACGTAGGCCTTCCATTCCGCACCATCAGGGATCGATTCATCAACATTCAAAAACGCCCGACTGTCGATCATGACCGCCACTTCATCGGTTTCCACCGGGGCCTTGACCATTTTGCTCTGATAGGCACTTGGATGCGGGCCATGCGGGAAACCGCTGGGGTGGAAAGTTGCCATTCCGGCCTTTATTTCCCCGCGGCTAAAGAATTCGCCACGATGGTAAAAGATGAACTCGTCGGCATCTTCGTTGGAATGATAAAACGGCACGCGCATGATGCCTGACGCGCCCTCGCCCACCTTGGGGATAAAGGTGCTGACGGAAAATGTTTCGGTGACAAAGGTGCAGGATGCCGCCGGCGGCGTTCTTTGCCCGCTTGATCGATGTTTGGCAAGGTCGCGCCAATTCACTTTCACCACACAAAGATCCCCTTCCCAGCCAATCGCATCAAGCGGATTGAACGGATAGGTCAGGGTGGATACCTGCCCGCGGCGTTTGATGTGAATTTCCCAGAATGCATCATCCTGCTGGGCAATGAAGGCATCATCAATTCGGGGCAAGGTAAACAGCATGGGATTAACCGCCGCTTCCCCACCAAGCGATACGTCGGGCAGCTTGAAGGCATCCGCCGTTGCCTCGATCATCATGAGTTCAGACATCTCTGATGGCTCAATCCGCCAGGACGTGCCGCGCGGCAGCAGGATATAATCCCCGTCACGATAGGATAAATGCCCGTAATCGCAAAACAGGGCACCGGCGCCGTTATGAACAAAGATCAGGGTATCGCCATCGGCATTGCGCGCAAGCGCGTGCATCTTGCTTTCGGTTTTCCAGAACCGCATTTCCATGCTGTCATTATGCAAAACCCGGCGCGCCTGAAGCGGACAGGCCGGCCCGGCGGAAAGCTTGGCCAGCGAAAAGGCGCGCGGCCGCAACGGACCTTCAAAAGTCGCCCAGCCTGCTGGCGGGTGGCGATGATAAATTTGTGCTGCTGGTCCCTGAAAACCGGCGCGTCCAACTTCGCGCTGATAGGTTTTCTGATCGCCCTGCGCATCCGGGCGCGACACACATTGGCCTTCGCTGTTCGGAAGTCTGATCCAGTTCGTCATTTTATCCTCCCAGACCGGTTTTATAGGGAGGCTGACAGACTGCATCGCGTGCAAGCCCCCTTTCTAGCGATATGAGAAAGAAGCACTTATTTTTCAAGCAAGACGGAACATCGGCACGATAGGCCAACAACCGTGACAATGAGCTGGAAAACCGCAAAGGAAGGGGAGATATGGTGCGCCCGACAGGATTCGAACCTGTGGCCCCCAGATTAGGAATCTGGTGCTCTATCCTGCTGAGCTACGGGCGCACTGCCAAAAGGCAGCATTCCATTAGCAGCAAAACCGACGGCGATCAATCCGCGAGGGCACGGATATTGCCGCCTTTCGAGGCCAAACCTGGCCCCAAACGCAAATCAGCCGAGGATGTGATCACCCTCGGCTGATGGAAATCTTTGATGTTGATCGCCTTAGTCGAACAGGCGCTCAATCGGGAAGGAATATGTCAAAGACAGAATTTCCGTACCCGGGTTCTCGTCGCCGATGCTGGCGTTCGAGATGTGCGAGATGCCAAGGCTCAGACGTTCGTGGCTGTCAAAGCGGAAGCCAAGCTCGAGACCGGAACGGAATTCAATCCAGTGACCAAGGTCTTCGCCGTTACCCTGATGGTATGCACCAACCGAGGTGTAGACGCTGGAAACGAAGTGATCGCCCCAAAGAACGTCAACTGCAAGACCGCCATAGCCGTGAACCGCACCTTCGGAGGTCACCATCACACCGCCGATCGGGCGGGTGACGTCAAACATCGCGTGCTGGGCACGGTAGTTCAGACGAAATTCAGCTGCTTCTTCATCCTGAGTGATGTCGACCATACCGGTCGAAAATTCAAGCAGTCCGGAATCGTTATCATTTCCAAGAATTTGCTGCGCATGCGCCGTGCTTCCAAAAGCGAACAGAACGCAAACTGCGAGCAGCTTCCCCAAAACCAACTTCATTAACCAAGTCCCCACTAGATCAATCGGTGCGCTATACTAGCCGATAGGTTTTCAAACTCAACAACACAATGCTGTTTGTCTGTTAATTTTACACGAACTTTTTGCCATCGAACCGGTTTGTTGCCCTAACCAGTTCGCGAATGATGCCCGGTTCGCTGGCTGCATGTCCGGCATCATCGACAATCATCAGCTCCGACCCTTCCCACGCGTTATGAAGCGCAAGGGCCGAAACCGGCGGACACACGACGTCATAGCGCCCCTGAACAATAACAACCGGCGCATGCGAAATGCGACTGACGTTTTTGATCAGCTGGTCTTCTTCAAAGAAGCAGCGATGCACAAAGTAATGATGCTCAAGCTTGGCCAGTGCCAGTGCGATCTGATCACCTTCGAAGTCCTCGACCAAACCATCATCAGGCAACAGCGTGCAGCATGTTGCTTCATAGGCTGACCAGACGCGCGCGGCGTCAATCGCAGCGTCCTCGCCGTGCTTGCCTGCGAAAATCTCGGCATAGCGATCGAGCAGTTTCTGATAGCCCGGATTGTCGGCAAAGCCTGCTGTATCAAGGAAGCGGCGCTCTGCCTCGGGGAAGAAACGCCCCATGCCTTCCATGAACCATTGGATTTCTGACGTCGTGCCAAGGAAAATACCGCGCAGGACAAAGCCGGCAACCCGTTCTGGGCACGCCTGCCCATAAGCCAGCGCAAGTGTCGATCCCCAGGACCCGCCAAACACCAGCCAGCGTTCAATGCCGCGCTCTTCGCGCAGGGCTTCGATATCGCCGATCAAATGATCGGTGGTGTTGTTTTCAAGACTGCCGAACGGGCGTGATTTCCCCGCCCCGCGCTGATCAAGCAGGATTACGCGATACTTTGCGGGATCAAAGAAACGACGGCTGTTGGGTGAAATACCCGCACCCGGGCCGCCATGCAGGAAGATCACCGGCAACCCGTCAGGACTACCAACTTCTTCCCAGTAAATCTCATGACCATCTTCACGAGATAGCCAACCCGACTGATGGGGCGAAATTTCGGGATAGAGCACGCGAAGGACCTCTTTGTTTGAATGCCAATATGTCTGTTTGGCCGGTGGTGGCGCGGACAAGAAGTCTCACGAACAATGGCCTCAGAACAAGTCCTATTGCGCCCCTTCATCTTGGAAAAGGCATAACCAGAACGGGTTATCGAGAGTGATGTATGGCCCACCGCGATTTTCAATCACGCCTCGCACCCGAACTTTTTGCCCGACCCAAGTATCGAGAACTCCCTGAAAATCACCGCCTTGCGCAAAGCCATCCCGCAGGGTCGCATCAAGTGCGATGGTGAAATCCTCACGCCAGTTCGCTCCGAAATTAAGGTAGCTGCGCCATTCCTGATGCTCGATGCTTCTGATCGAGCCATCAATCACGGCAAAGCGACCAATTGCATCGCTGGCCGTCGGCAAATCTCCAGCCGCCGTGTCATCAGCAACTACGTAATACGCAGTGTCCACCCCTTGATCGGACCACATGCCGGATTTGCTTTGGATTGCCGAGTCCTCAATCCCGATCAGGTGCGAGATGTCTTGCCCGGTTTCAGGAACAAGCATTGCCAGACCGGCAGTCAGAAGCTCTTCCCGCCAGTCGCCCACAACGGGATCGTCAATAAGAACCGGTGTGCGACCGAGGAAATCGGGTTGCTCGGCAAGTGACGTGATCGACACCTCGTTCTCACGCGCCTGCCCTAACCACGCCCTTGCCGCATCATCAACACCCGGGACAAACGCGATATCCGCAAGCCGAAATGATTTACCCGGAAGATCAGATACCGAAAACGCATCAACCGCATCAATGTTGAGTTGCACATCCCGCCAAACCGGTGCCGGGTGGTTTGCCAAGTCCGCTTGCACGTTATTTGCTGCGAAAATGTCTGTTCCACACTGCCATTCGGCGGCTGTTGCTGGCAAATTTGCGGCACAAAGGACGGCACCAAGCAGCATTGCCGCACCTTTCTGGCGCACTGATGACAATCCGGCCCAAAAATCTCCCCATTTTTGATGCTTTATCGGGGCTTGCGAAAAGATTGAATGATCCGAAAACACGCGCTACCAATTCCCGGTGGGCTTTGCTGGAACAATACCGGGCAGCTTACGCGGCCAAAGGACACGAGGAAAGATATCAATGGGCTGGCTGAATTTCCGATCACATAAACATCTTGCCGGCGTGCTTGCAGCGATTGCGCTCAGCACAGCAGTTGCCGGCTGTTCGACCAACCGGGCCACCGGTGAGGACAGCTTTACGGCCTTCATGTCGCCAGAGCAGGAAAAACAGATCGGCTCGCAAGAACATCCGAAAATGGTCAAGGAATTCGGTGGTCAATACACCGAAAAGGACCTACAGACCTATGTGACCGAAGTCGGCGAAAAGCTTGTTGCGGTTTCGGAAACCCCGAACGAGAAATTCACGTTTACAGTTCTTGATTCGCCGGTCGTCAACGCCTTTGCCTTGCCCGGCGGCTATGTCTATATCACCCGTGGTCTGGCCGCCCTTGCCACCAACGAGGCAGAGCTGGCTGGTGTTCTGGCGCATGAGATTGGCCACGTCGTTGCCCGCCACTCTGCCCAGCGCTATAGCCGTGGCGTCCTGACGCAAATTCTGGCGGGCGGCCTTGCTGTTGCCATCGGCAACGGTGCGGGCGATCTGATCGGGACCGGGGCGAACGCCTATCTCAAGTCCTTCTCGCGCGAGCATGAATTCGAAGCCGATATGCTTGGCATTCGCTATATCACGCGCGCCGGTTACGACCCGGATGCCATGGCGACGTTCCTCGAGAAGCTGCGCGCCCATTCGCGCCTCCAGGCCAAACTGGCCGGTCGATCCCCGGATGATGTCGACCAGTATGATTTCATGGCAACCCACCCGCGTACGCTCGATCGTATCGAACAGGCCCATCAAAGTGCGAATGTAACCGCGGCTGCCAATCCGGAACGCGGTGCTGTGCGCTACATGACGGCTATTGATGGCATTCTCTATGGTGATGGGCCAGATCAGGGCTATGTCCGCGGACAGGAATTTGTCCATGTGCCGCTCGATTTCCGCTTTGAAGTGCCTGATGGCTTTAACATGACCAATCAGCCAACCGCGGTGATCGCCCAGGACGGCAAAGGGGCGCAGATCATTTTTGAAGGCGCACCGGGCGCCAAGGACATTCGCCTTGATCATTATCTGCAGAACGGCTTTTCCAAACAGATCGCCATTCGCAATATCGAGATGCTCGATATCGAAGGCCAGGAAGCCGCGACCGGCAGTGCCGATATCTCGCTGCGGTCAGGCCCGGCGCGCCTGCGCGTGGTTGTGATCCGCCATGGCAGCTCGGCCTATCAGTTCCTGTTTGTCACCCCGCTGGATCAGGCCGACAGCTATAACCTGCCGCTGCGTCGCACGACCTATAGCTTCCGCCCCCTGACCGACCGTGAAAAGCAGATCTATACCCCGCTTCGCATCAAGGTGCGCGCGGTGAACCCGGAATATAGCCTGCAGACATTCATTGATGACATGGAAGTCGACAAGGCACCGGCAGACGTCTTTGCCACGATCAATGGTCTTGGCAGTGGTCAGTCGCCTGCCGTCGGATCGCTGGTCAAGGTGGTGCGTCATTAGACCCATCACCTGACGATCTCCGGATACAACAAAAGGCAGCATGTTTCATGCTGCCTTTTGTTTTGGGACTTCACCGGGCCAGATCAAAGCTGGCCAACACCAGGTCAGTCGCTGGTAATCTGCTCGACGATGGTTCCCTGACCATCAAGGGCCACCGCAATCAACTGGCCGCCACGGCCAGCCCCGCCATCAAGCGACAGGGTAAATTCGCGTTCCTGCAGACCGACCTGCCCCTGTGACGCACCGCGGACAATGCGCGCGCAATCATAATAGCGTTCGGTGATGGCCTCAAACATCGACCCGCCCCACCAGAATGTATCGGTCTGGCCGGTTAGCGGCCGCGAGCCATCCAGTCCCGTGTGGACAAAGATCAAGCGCCCGTCTGTGGAATAGGCCGCGTGTTTCAGGTCAGACAGCAATGCGTTATGGCCGCTATGGCGTCGCACAGCATCGCCAAATGTCGATGTCCATTGTGAAATCGCATGCGCGCCCTGATGCATGGTTCTTTGTACATTGGCCGGATCAAAACCATAGGCACGCACTGTTCCGGCAATGCCGCGTGTCAGCATCCAGTCAAAGACTTCACCGGGGTTCGGGGCAAACTGGATCTGCTGCAACTTCGACAGCATTTCTTCAGCCGCCCCACGCAGGAAGGCAATATCGGTGATATCAACACCGTCCATGGCAATGAAGAAACGACGGAACAGCAGCAACTCGTTGATGGCCGCAACCACGTTTTCAGCGGTGCCTTCACCCCAATAGTTGCCAAGATAGACAAGCCTGTCGCCCGGTTTGATGCGCTGCGCAAGTTTCTGATGAACAGAACGCAGTGCGTCGCGGTCGCCATTGATTGCGCCGACGACCCAGATTCGCTCAGCCGGCTTGATTGGCGCCAGAACTGTACTCATCGCTGTAACCTGCCAAAAAACAAAAATAAAACCGGCCCAAGAGTACCTTGCGGGCCGGTTTTTATAAATAGGTGTCTAAAGGCGCCTTCGCAATCAGGCGGCCTTATGCAAAAGCTTTTCAAGCTTGCCAGACGCCTTGTCCTTGTCGATTTTTTCAATCGCGGCAAGCTCGTCTACAAGACGCTCAAACGCAGCTTCGTAAATCTGGCGTTCAGAGAACGACTGTTCCGGCTGGGTCGCACTACGGTGAAGGTCGCGAACGACTTCCGCAATCGATACCGGATCACCGGAATTGATCTTTGCTTCGTATTCCTGTGCGCGGCGCGACCACATGGTGCGCTTGACGCGCGCACGGCCCTTGAGGGTTACGAGCGCAGAATCCATCTGCTTTTTCGAGGACAGCTTGCGCAGACCGGAGTTGCCCACCTTGTTCACCGGCACGCGCAAGGTCATGCGGCTGGAGTCAAAGGTAATTACATAAAGGCGCAATTCCTGCCCCGCGATTTCCTGGGTTTCCAGGCCATCGACACAGCCAACGCCATGCGCGGGGTAAACAACGTAATCGCCAACAGCAAACGGCAACTTATCCGACATCAAGCATCCTTCCGGCCCAATCAGGCCTGGTCATTCAACTGCAACACTACAGAACCAGCGACGCAAAGAGCTGCACGCGACCAAGCTTTTTTGGCAAAGTCGCGGTTCAGACAGGAATTTCAAATACGGAAATCCGACATTTCGGAATGAGCCTGTCGAGCCCTTAGCGCGAATTGTGAACAATAACACAACACGTCATCAGTTTACAGGGATTTTCCCTACAAGCTGTTCAAGGCAGCCATGCGCAAAACCCACTGGCAAAGGCCAGTGGGTTGAAAATCGCATGAAATATCCGGGGGTTAGTCCGAAAAATCAGTCGCCCGCACCAGGGGCTTCGGACAGCATTTCGGTCTTACCCGATTTGCCGTTCCATTCGTCCGCATCGGCAGGCGCATCGCCCTTGCGGGTAATATTTGGCCAGACTTCTGCAAATTTCCGGTTGATTTCCAACCAGTTGTCCAGATTCGGCTCGGTATCGGGAATAATTGCTTCGGCGGGGCATTCCGGTTCGCAAACACCGCAATCAATGCATTCGTCAGGGTGAATCACCAGGAAGTTTTCACCTTCATAGAAGCAATCGACGGGGCAAACCTCGACGCAGTCCTGATACTTACACTTGATGCAGTTTTCCGTCACCACATAGGTCATGGTGTAACTCCGTACAGGTTGCGGGCCAGATTGCGGCTGCACCCGCTTTCGGCCATTCTCTCTCGGGAATTGGGTTATCACGCACAGCAGTTGTGTGCAACTCCAATAAAACCCTAATTTTTTGCGTAGTATTCTATCTGCATGACACGGCTGCGATACGCGAAGCCAAAAACGGATCGGCCCGATCCCGCTGCAATGCAGCGCAGACCATACAGATTTCTTGCCGCTTTTCCAGTTCCTAAATCCCGCTGAGAATTGCTTTTGAACCCACAAACCCATAATCTGCTGCGCAAGGGATAGAACACAAGAATCTGTGGGGATCGGATTGCCAGAAAAAGGCCTTGATCAACAACGGCTTAGATGGCGGGATCGCTTGTCTGTCAAACAGGCAAGGATTGCGGTCGGGCTTACTTTGCTGATTGGCCTGATGTTTAGCGGCATTCAGATTGTCTGGGATCTGCGCGAAGAACAGAACCTGATAGACCGCACCGTGAACCAGGTTCTGGCGACTTTGCGCGAATCTGCCACCCAGGCAGCATACGGTCTTGATGAAACCTTGGCCGCCCGCGTTGTATCGGGATTGTTTGAATATGAGCCGGTCTACGAGGCCGAGCTTCGCGACAATTTCAACAATGTTCTGGCAAGCAAGGCCGAACAACCCATTAGTTCGAACCGCACATTCCTGACCCAGATCATGTTTGGGGAGAACCAGGAATATGAAATCGCCCTCACCACAGACGGACCAAACGGATTAGTCGGTCATCTGAGTGTGAAGATCGATACCGACCTGATTGCGGATGGCTTTCTGAACCGCGCATCACGCATTTTATTGTCCGGCATCCTGCGCAACCTTTTGCTGGGGCTGGTTCTGGTGGCGTTTTTCTACACCACACTGACCAAGCCGCTTCTGGGCATTGCCAGCCAATTGCGCAAGATCGATCCGGAAAAACCCGACTCTACGGCGATTGATATCCCGCCCCATCATGCGCGCAACGAACTGGGCCTGATCCTGCACACCACGCGCGGTTTGATGGAACGGGTGACATCGACACTCGACCGCTTGCTTGAAAGCCAGCAGAAAGTTCGCGAACGCGAAAGCCGTCTGAGCGCGATCATGGAAAATGCGGCTGACGGCATCCTGACCATCACGCCGATCGGCCGGATTGTTGAATGCAACGCGGCGACCAAGGAAATCCTCGGCCTGATGCGCGATGAAACGCCCAAAGGCCGGACATTGCATGAATTCCTGCTGCCGCGTGCCGTACCACTTCTTGAGCACAGCCTTGAAGAACTCGCGAACCAGCCCGCCGGCACGCAGACTGTCGAGAAGCGCTTTACCCTGCCCATCGTGCGCGCCGATCAGAGGGAAATCGATGTGTCGATTGCCCTGCGCCTGATCCCCGACAGCGCAACTCCGCTGATGACGGCTGTGCTTAACGACATCACGGTCCGCAAACGTTATGAAGAACAACTGGTCTATATGGCCAACCATGACACGCTGACCAACCTGCCCAACCGCAGCATGTTGGAGCGCAGCCTGTCGGATGCCTTGCTGGCCCATAAAGACGAGACAAAGGGACGCAGTGGCGCCACCGCGATCCTGTTTATCGACCTTGACCGGTTCAAGGTGATCAATGACAGCCTTGGCCACGATGTCGGTGACCTTTTGCTCAAGGCCGTTGCACTCCGTCTGCAACGCGTGATCGGGCGACAGGAAATTGTCGGGCGACTGGGCGGTGACGAATTCCTGATCATTATCCCCGATCTAAAAGAAACGCAGGAAGCCGTCATCCTGTCGCAAGCAGTCCTTGAAGCCCTGTCACCAGCCTTTGACATCAAGGGGCGCGTTCTGTTTGTCACACCATCCATCGGCATCGCGCTTTACCCATCCGATGGTGAAGATTTCCCGGCTCTGATGCGCAATGCCGACACAGCGATGTATAGTGCGAAATCAAGTGGTGGCGGCACCTATCACTTCTTCACCAAGACCATGAATGAAAGTGCGATGGCGCGCCTCGTCATCGAAAACGACCTGCGCGAGGCACTGGCAAAGGATCAGTTCGAACTGCATTACCAGCCCAAGGTCGATCTTCGCACCAATCAGGTCTGTGGTCTTGAAGCCCTGATCCGCTGGAAGCAGCCCGGTCGGGGCTATATTTCCCCCATGCAATTCATCCCGGTGGCTGAGGAAACCGGTCTGATCGGCAGGATAGGTGAATGGGTACTCCGCGAAGTCTGCCGGCAGATTTCCGACTGGGAAGCGCAATCACTTCCCGCCATGCCAATTGCGATCAATCTGTCGCCCAGACAGTTGATCGAAGGCCACATAACCGAGACCGTTTCACGCATCCTGACCGAAACCGGCACTCCGGCTGCCCGCATTGTCCTTGAAGTCACCGAAACGGCGATGATGCAAGACATCAAGAAGTCCGCCACCATTCTTGATGAGCTCCGCCATCTGGGCCTTAAGATCGCGGTTGATGATTTTGGCACCGGCTATTCGTCGCTGGCCTATCTCAAACGCCTGCCGATCAACAGCATCAAGATTGATCGATCCTTCGTACGCGATGTCACGATTGATACTGACGACGCGGCCATCACACGCACTATCATCGCCATGGGCCATAACCTTGGCCTCAAGGTCGTTGCCGAAGGGGTCGAAACCAATGAACAGATGCAGTTCCTGCGTGAATGTCACTGTGACGAGGTTCAGGGCTTCCTGTTTGCAACACCGCTGCCGCCCGAAGAAATTGTCGCCTTCATTCAACGACCAACTGTCGAGATTGAAAATGAACTCTAGCCCCGCCACGCCCGTTGCCCTGACAACGGGTTTGGCATAGCCCCGCACAATCGAGAAGAAGATGCCAAACAACAAATCCGTTTTGCTCGTTGATGACAGCAAGTTTGCCCGTCTGCTGGTGAAGACTTTCATTTCCAGCAATTTCACTGATTGGGAAATCGCTGAGGCCGAAGACGCCGCCAAGGCGCTTGAGATGGTCGATACCAAGACCTATGACTACATGCTGGTTGATTTCAATATGCCCGGCATGGATGGCCTAGAACTGGGTGGGAAATTACGCGAACGCTTCCCCGGGGCTGTAATCGCGCTGCTAACTGCCAATATTCAACAGGAAATCCAGAACAAGGCCGAAAGCCTTGGACTTGATTTCATTCCGAAACCCCCGACCGAAGAGAAAATTCGCGACTACATCATGTCGCGGGAAGCTGCCCAATGATCGAACTCACCGAACTCGAACATGATACAATCAGTGAACTGATCAATATTGGTGTCGGACGTGCGGCGTCATCGCTTTCGGAAATGGTTGAACAGCCGGTCGAACTTACGGTGCCGGCCATCTCGTTTGTTGAACGTTTTGCCGACAGCGAACTGGCCAACGCCCCGACCGAGGTTGTTTCTGCTGTCAGCCAAAGCTTTCACGGTCCGTTCACAGGCGAAGCCATGCTGGTCTTCCCCGAAGTACGCAGTCTGGAACTTGTCCGAAGCCTGCTTAAGGTCGATGTACCACTTGATTCGCTGACCGACCTTGAACAGGAAGCATTGATGGAGGTCGGCAACATCATCCTCAATGCCTGCCTTGGCAGTATTTCAAATGTGCTGGGCGAGCCAATCAATTGCTCCATGCCGACGTTTCGCAAACGTGAAACCCGTGCCCTGCTTGATGAAGACGCCACACAAGGCAACGCAGGCGCCCATCCCGTTCTGATGATCTTGCATGTACAATTCATGCTGCGACAGAACGATATCGATGGCTATGTCCTGTTTGTCATGGATCTTGAATCCATTCAGATGTTGCGGGAACTGGTTCGCCGTTTTCTGGCCAACTCCCTTGGATAACCGGTGAGGTGAATGACAAAGTCGCAACCCGATAGCGCGAAACAACCGCAATCCTTTGATCTGAACCGTGACAGCGATGCTGCCGATCTTTTCGCAGCCCTGCTTGATACGGCAGACACGGGATTGATTGCGCTTGCCCCGGACGGCACGATTTGTCACTGGAACCAGTGGATGCAAAGCCGGTCTGGCAAGGATCCCGAACAGGTTCTGGGCAAATCACTGCATGATGTATTTCCCGACACAAAGCTTGGCCGTGTCAGCTTGGCGATTGAAGATTGCCTGAAATTCGGGATGCCTGCGGTTATTTCGCCCTCCCTTAATCAGGGTGCCCTGCCGTTGCGTCCCCTGCCTCAATTTGCCGCAAGCTTTGACCGCATGGAACAATCGATCCGCGTCCACCCGATCAAGACCAAACGCAATGGCACGCTCTGCTCGCTGATCATTCGCGATGTGACCCTTGCCGTGCAGCGCGACCGATTACTGCGCCAACAGGCGGCCGAACTGGCCGATCTTGTCACCCAATCTAAACGCAGCGAAGGGCGCACCCGCGCCATCCTGCAAAACACCATTGATGCCATTCTTGTCGCATCCGATGATGGCAGCATCGAACCACTGAATGCGCGCGCGCAGGAACTCTGTGGTCCTACCGGCGATCCGGAATTGCGCAATATCATTCGTTTCCTGCTGCCCGATAGCGAACATACGCCGCTGACCCCGCCACCACCCAACCGGCTTCTGACCGATCTTGGCACCGGCGTGATCGAGGTGCTGGCATCAACCCTTAGCGGCCGCAACGTACCGCTTGAAGTCGCGATCAGCCATTTTTCCGCGGATCAGCGATATCACTACATCATTACGCTGCGCGATATTTCCCAACGCAAACGCCACGAACGCGAAATCCAGCGCACGATGCAGGAACTGGAACGCTCTAACGCGGAGCTTGAACAGTTCGCTTATGCTGCCTCGCATGACTTGCAGGAACCGCTGCGCATGGTTTCAAGCTATACACAGTTGCTTGCACGGCGCTATCAGGGGCAGTTGGACGAAACTGCTGACGAGTTCATCCATTACGCAGTTGATGGCACCCAGCGCATGCAGCGCATGATTGATGACCTGCTGACCCTGTCGCGCGTTGGCCGCCACGGCAAACCGTTCAATCCGGTACCACTTGATAGCCTGTTTGATGCCATCGTCACCAACTTCCGCCGTGCCGGATCGGCCCCGGAAGGCAACATCATCCGCGATGGCGTCTTCCCAACCGTGATGGGCGATGCCAGCCAGTTACTGCTGCTGTTCCAGAATCTTGTATCCAACGGACTTAAATACAGCGACCCCAAGAATGGGCAGGTGCGTATCTTTGCCTCGGAAACACCGGACAGTTACCGGATTTTCGTTGCCGATAACGGGATTGGCATCGACCCGCAATATCACGAAACGATCTTTGAGATTTTCAAACGTCTGCATGGATATGGCGATTATGCCGGGACTGGCATCGGCCTTGCGATCTGTAAAAAGATCGTCGATCGCCATGGCGGAAGCATTGATGTGACCAGCAAACCCGGTGAAGGCAGCACCTTCTGTGTTGAGCTGCCAAAAGAATTGTCGATTGTCGCGACTGGCGAAAGCATGTAGCCTGCAGTTTACGTAAGCGTAAAGATGATCGAGCCACCATGAACGACAGCTACACCATCACCGACCTTGCCCGCGAATTTGAAGTCACCACCCGAACCATCCGGTTTTACGAGGATCAGGAACTGATTTCGCCCGAGCGGCAAGGTCAGACCCGCATCTATAGCCAACGTGACCGTGTGCGCCTGCGACTGATCATGCGTGGCAAGCGGCTTGGATTTTCACTCAAGGAAATTCGCGATCTTCTCGATCTTTATGACGGGGACCGCAGCGAGATCACCCAGCTGACCACACTGGTCGACAAGGTCAATGAACGACGTGACACCCTGCGCAAGCAGCGCGAAGACATTGATGCGACGCTTGATGAACTCGATAAGCTCGAAGAGACCTGCCAGGAAGAACTGTCCCGCAAGAAGGCGGGCTAAGCCCCCGGATTGGTGGGATTTTGCACCTTCGCCAACCGGGCTTCTGATGGCCGCGACAGAATAAAGCAGCTGACCGGGATCGCGACCAGAAGCTGGATCATCACGACCCAACGGTTCTCGATTAGCACCAGCGATGCTGTAATCACTACCAGAAAAGCCACCATCGCAAGCGCCTTGGCACGGCGATTGATCACGCCATATTCATTCCACTGACGGATTGATGTTCCGAAACGCGGATGATTGCATATCCAGTCATGCAGGCGCGGCGATCCCTTGGCAAACAGCCAGGCTGCCAACAGCATGAACGGCGTCGTTGGCAGAAGCGGCAGGAAAATGCCAATCACACCAAGACCAACAGAAAGCCACCCAAGGGCCAGATAGATATGCGAGACGCGCAGCATTGATTTCCTGTTTACAGTCAGTCTCAGCCCTGACAGGTTAGATGAGAGCCTATTGCAATAGGCTCTGCGTAATGTAGGCATAGAAATACGTAAATTCAATCAATAGCCGACCATCGCACTCAGTTAATTTATCACCTTGAAACGCATCAAAAATCCGTTCGGTTTGCCATGCTTGAAATTGAAAATGGCCTCTATCTCGATGAACGCCATCTGACCTTTCAGTTTGTCCGTGCCTCTGGCCCGGGCGGGCAGAACGTGAACAAGGTTTCCAGTGCCGTTCAGATGCGTGTGCGCATTGATGATCTGACCGAATTGCCGCTCCGCGTACGTAATCGTCTGCGCGAACTTGCCGGTAGCAAACTGACCAATGACGGTGAAATCATCTTTGATGCCCAGCGCCACCGCACCCAGGAACGCAACAAGCAGGATGCTATTGAGCGGTTTCTGGCCCTTCTGCGCAAGGCCGCCGAGCGCAAGAAATACCGTGTAAAAACCCGGCCCAGCCTGTCAGCCAAACGCAAACGCGTTGATTCCAAAAAGAAGCGTGGCGACACCAAAAAGATGCGCCAGAAACCGTCATACTGATCTCACCAACCACCACTGCCGGTCTTCCCCACATATAGGCCCCACCATGACCATCGACTGGAACCACATTTCAGAAGCCGAACTTCCCGCCAATTGCGGATGGAAAGGAACCTATCGCGTTCGCTATTCCGAGATCGGTGACAATGGCAGGGTCATGATGTCGGCACTCGCAGATTACATGCAGGATGCCGCCGGCTGGGGCGCACGCATACTGAAACTGGCCTATGACGACACGGTTGATCAGGGGATTGCATGGGTTCTGGCGCGCATGGTCATTCACATGCGCGACTATCCCGGTAATGGCGAGGATATTCTGGTTGAAACCTGGCCGTCGGGTGTTTCGCGCCGGGTCGCAACCCGTGACTTTCGCCTGACCAACAGCAAAGGCGAGGTAATTGGTGTCGCACAAAGTTTTTGGGTGATGTTTGACCTGACCACCCGTCGTGCGGCCCAATGGCCCGAATGGATCGAGGAACGTCTGCCCGATCCCCCCGGCCCCAAACTGATCGAACCGGCTTTACGCCCGGCCTTTACCAAGGATCCTTTGCCAACGGTTGATAACATCAAGGCGCGTCCGTCTGATCTGGACCTCTATGGGCATGTCAATAATGTGCGCTTGATGCAGTGGGTCATGGGGGTTGCCGGTCCGGATGGTCGTCCGGACTTTCATCCCGAAAACCTTGATATTCAGTTCCGCACCGAATGCCGTGTCCATGAACGGGTCGCCATTCGCCATAAGGATGGCTTTGCCGCCATCACCCGCGAGGAAGACGGCACCGATCTGGTACGGGCCCATATCGTGCCGGTTAACCAGATGGCCGTGGCTTAGGCTCAGCGAGCCGCCATCATCGCTTCAAACAAATCAGCAATCGGCTTGAAGCTTTTGCGATGATGGGCCGTGGGGCCAACCTCTCCCAATCCGGCCATGTGTTTTTTAACGCCATAACCTGCATTGCCTTCCCAGCCAAAGAATGGATAGCGCACCGCAAGGCGCGCCATAGCGCGGTCACGCACCACCTTGGCAACGATGGAGGCCGCGGCAATCGATAGCGATTTGCTATCGCCCTTCACCACCGTTTCGACCGCACAGGGTAAACCGGGATCACGGTTGCCATCGACCAGTGCCTGATCCGGCACATTATCAAGACGATCCACCGCACGGCGCATGGCGACATAGGTCGCCTGCAGGATATTGATCCGGTCAATCTCGCGCACGGATGCGGCACCAATGCCGACCTCGGCACAGCTCATGATGATTTCATAGAGCCGGTCGCGTTTCTTTGCCGACAGCTTTTTGGAATCATTGAGCTCTGCCAACAGGTCCACGGGCAAACGTTCGTCACGCGGCAGGATAACTGCGGCGGCGACCACTGGGCCTGCCAGCGGACCGCGACCGACCTCGTCGATCCCGGCAATCCGGCCGCGATACTGATCTTCGATGGCAAAATCCGGCATGGTGGTCTCTGTCCCGTCTCTCTGCCTTTCGTCATAGCAAGCGCTTCTGTCGCAGGCAACACGCCACCATCAAACAAAAAACGGCACCGGTTTCCCGGTGCCGTTTGAAACTTCAAAGGTGAGACCTCAAAGGTCGTTCCCCTTTCAGGTTTCCTTTTCCTGATATTCCTCGCTGGGATCATATCCTTCGGCCCCGATCGGATCGAAAGTCGACCAGCCTTCGTCCTGGTTGCTCGGCGGCAGTTCCGTATTCGGATCCACATTCAGCAGCATATAGGCCTTGGCTATCAGGTTGGCTGTGATCGGCGCAGTCAGGAAAATGAACAGCGTGATCAGCAATTCATGGATGGTGAAGCTTCCGCGTTCCACCCAGAAAAACAGCATCGAGGCAATCAGCGCCCCGCCAAGCCCGACGGTACTTGCCTTGGTCGGCGCATGCAAACGCGTCAGAAGATCACGCAGCTTGAGCATCCCGAACGATCCAACCAACAGGAATATCCCGCTGATCACGATCAGAAGCGAGATGATGAGTTCAACAACAAACGGCATCTTATCGCTCCCTTATTCGATGATGTCGCCACGCAAGACGAACTTGCAATAGGCAACAGTTGAGACAAAGCCGAACATGGCAAACAAGAGCGCACCTTCAAAATACATCGCTGTTCCCTGCCCGATTCCGAAAAGCACCAGAAGGGCAATGGCATTGATCGCCATCGTGTCGACAGCCAGAACCCGGTCAGCCGTAGTCGGCCCCGCCGTCAGGCGATACAGGTTCATCAACAGCGCAAGTCCGACGCAAATGAAGCCGAAATTCAGTGCATATTCGATCATTCGAAGATCTCCTTCAGACGGCGTTCGTAACGGTCCTTGATGTCATCGACCACGCCCTGAGCATCGGGCGCATGCAGGCAATGAACCAAAAGACTTTTGGCATCGGCACTCAGGTCAATCGTCACCGTACCGGGCGTCATGGTGATCGTGCCGGCAAGGGTCGTGATCGCCTCGGTCGAGGTCAGATCAAGCGGGACAACAACACACTTGGACTCAAGGCTTTCGGTTTTGCGGAACAGGATCAGGCCGGCAACGATAACGTTGGCAACCAGAATGTCCCACATCACGATCAGCACATACTCGCAAATCGCATAGACATTGCGAATGCGCGGACGACCCGGCCAGAAACTGGATGTGATCAACGGAATAACGATCGCAAGGATAAGGCCAAAGATCACGGCACCAGCCGAAATCTCGTTCACCAGAAAGACCCAGACGACCAGAAGCGAAAGTGTCAGAAGCGGATGAGGCAGATAACGTTTCATCATGATGATCCTGTCCTTCCCCTTACTGGCCAATCTGTGCAAAGGCATTTTCGCCCAGCACCGCTTCGATATATTGCGACGTATCAAACAGCTGTGCCGATACACCTTGCAGATAGTCGCTGATCGGCCCGGCAAAGATCGTAAGCGCGATCAAGGCCGCCAGCATGCTGCAAGCAGCCACGATCGGCAGAACCGGCCATTGCGCACCTTCGACCGTGATCTCGCCATCGACCGAGGCACTCTTCCAGAACAGAACACTGCCTGCCCGGCCAAAGCCGACGATACACATGAGCGACGTCACCAGAATGATCGACCAGATCCAGACCATGGCATCACTGTCGCGTGCCGCATCAAGGATCTGCAACTTACCGATAAAGCCACTAAGCGGCGGCATCCCGGCCATCCCGATGGCACCGACGAAGAACAGAACGGCAAGGAAGCCCAACTGATGGAACTTCGGCGCGGTATTCAGGCTGTCGCCATACTGACCGCGGCGTGACACCACAAGATCCGCAATCAGGAACAGGGCAGCGGCCGAGAAGGTCGAATGCAGCAAATAATAAAGACCCGCCGAAATGCTTTCCGGCGTGAACAGCCCAAAGGCAATCAACAAGGTCCCCATCGATCCGATCACGGAAAAGGCAATCAGGCTGTTAAGGCGTTTTGCCGCCAAAACCCCGGTCATGCCCAACACCAGCGTAATCAGGGCGGCGGGCAGGATATAGGGCTGAGCCAGCCACGCCATGTCACCGGCCGTATCACCAAAGGCCAGCGAGTAAACACGCAGAACCGAATAGGCCCCGACCTTGGTCATGATCGCAAACAATGCTGCCACCGGTGCCGGTGCATTGGCATACGTTCCCGGCAACCAGAAGTGAACCGGAACCAAAGCCGCCTTCACACAGAAGACCAGAAGCAGGATCAGCGCACCTGCACGCAGCAGGGCCGCATCACCGGACGCCACCTTGGTCACCTGAATGGCAAGATCGGCCATGTTCAGCGTTCCGGTGACGGAATAGATTATGCCGACACCAATCAGGAACAGGGACGAACCCGTCAGGTTGATGACGACATATTGCATGCCCGCCTTCAGTCGATCCGCACCCGCGCCATGCAGCATCAAGCCATAGGACGCGATCAGCAGAACTTCGAAGAAGACAAACAGGTTGAAGACGTCACCGGTCAGGAACGCACCATTAACCCCCATAAGCTGGAACTGGAACAGGGCATGGAAATGCTTGCCGCGCTGATCCCATTCGCTTGACGCGAACAGGACAACACCAAGACCCAGGAGCGATGTCAGGAACACCATCATCGCTGACAGTCGATCAAGCACCAGCACAATGCCAAACGGTGCCGGCCAGTCCGACAACGCATACATTTCCGGGCCATTGCCGCTGGCAAAGATCAGAAGCGAAAGCGTGACCGCCACAAGGGCAACCGTCGCTGTAATCGAAAATACGCGCTGCAGGATAATGTCGTGACGTACCGCCAGAACAATCAGGGCGGCCATCACGGCGGGCAGCACTATGGGAACAACAATCCAGTCACCCATCAGTTTTTATCTCCTGCTTCGG
>NZ_PAQR01000042.1 GCF_002709775.1 Thalassospira sp. | reverse complement strand
TTCCCACCATTTCCATTTATGGAACTGGGCCAGGTTGTCTGCTCCCATCAGCCAAACGAACTTTGTTCGGGTAAAACGGCGTTGCAAGGCTGCAAGAGTGTCGGCCGTATAGCGGGTTCCAAGCTCGGTTTCAATTGCAGAAACAACAATGCGGGGATGCTTTGCCATCATCAGTGCTGAATCAAACCGGTTCGCAAGGTCGGCCATGCCGGTTGATGACTTGAGCGGATTTTGCGGCGACACCAGCCACCAGACCGCATCAAGCTGCAGGCGTTTCAACGCTTCGAGCGAGATATGCAGATGGCCTTCATGGGCGGGATTGAACGACCCGCCCAGCAGGCCGACCCGGGGTGGGGCCGCATGTGATCTGGGTGCCGATGAGATCATGGACGGGTTTGGCCCGTACCGCGAACGATGTATTTGTAACTCGTCAGCTGCTCGACTCCGACCGGGCCACGCGCATGCAGCTTGCCGGTCGAAATGCCGATCTCCGCCCCCATGCCAAATTCACCGCCATCGGCGAACTGGGTTGATGCGTTAACGATCACGATCCCGGAATCCACCCCGTTCAGGAAGGTGGTCGTCGCGGTGGCGTTTTCAGCAACAATCGCGTCCGTGTGGTGCGAACCGAACGTGTTGATGTGATCAACGGCCTCGTCGACACCTGAGACAACCTTGATCGAGACAATCGCATCGAGATATTCGGTGATCCAGTCATCAGCCGTGGCCGGCATGATGCGGCCATCAATCGCCTGCGCGGTTTCATCACCGCGCAGTTCGCAGCCCTTGGCAACCAATGCCTCGGCAATGCGCGGCAAAAGACGCCCGGCAACCGAACTGTCGATCAGAACGGTTTCGGTCGCACCACAAATGCCGACACGGCGCATCTTGGCATTGACGACAATATCCACGGCCTTTTGCGGATCAGCACTGGCATGAACATAGGTGTGGCAAAGGCCTTCAAGATGTTTGAACAGCGGGATGCGGCTTTCATCGGTAATGCGCGAAATCAGCGACTTGCCCCCACGCGGGACAATGACATCAATGTAATCTGATAGTTTCAGCATCTCGCCAACGGCCGCACGATCCGTTACCGGGATCATCTGAATGGCGTTTTCGGGCAAGCCCGCCTCGGTGATGCCTGCCACCATGCAATCAAAGATCGCACGCGATGAATGGAAGCTTTCCGAGCCGCCACGCAGAATGGCGGCATTGCCCGATTTGATGCACATGGCAGCGGCATCGGCCGTGACGTTCGGGCGGCTTTCATAAATGATGCCGATCACGCCAAGCGGCACGGACACGCGCGCGATATCAAGGCCATTATGTTCCGGGCTCCAGCGCGCCAGTTCGCGCCCGACGGGATCGGGCAGTTCGGCAACGGCTTCGACACCCTTGGCAATGCCTTCGATACGGTCTGCATCGAGTGCCAGACGGTCCAGCAGGGCAGCGGTCAGGCCCTTGGCGCGGCCGGCTTCCATGTCCTTGGCGTTGGCGCTCAGGATAACATCGGAATTTTCACGCAGCTTGGCAGCTGCAGCCTTAAGGGCAGCTTCTTTTGGTTCGGCCGGGACCTGTGCGAGTTCGAGTGCCGCCTTGCGGGCCTTGATTCCCATATCGCGCATCAATGCTGCGATATCCTGGCTTTCGATACTGGCAAGCGCCGTCATGGTCCTGGTTCCGTTCCTTTGTGTTCGGCCTGTGCAAAACGCATTGGGCCGTTTGTTCTGAGATTTTATCAACAAATTGGCAAAATAGACGTCAAACCCGCTATCTGCAATGTCCTTGAATGCATAAAGCGCGCTGAATGCTTGCCAAACAGGGCGCGGCGGTCCATCTGTTGATGACACAAAGACATGACATGCCGTGCGCATACCGCAATGCCGTTCGGTGCCTGATTGGGGATAAGGTTTTGAAAAATATGGGTTCCGATCAACCGACTGCGCGCGCAGAGTTCGGCGTCATCAAGACGTTCCTGCCCTATTTGTGGCCGCGCGGCGAGGCAGAGCTTAAAGGCCGTGTTGTTCTGGCACTGCTGTTTCTGGTCGGGGCCAAGGTCGCCAATGTTTATATCCCGGTCCTGTATAAATACGCAGTTGATGCGCTGGGCGGTGGCGACAAGGCCAGCGATGCAGCGGCAAACGCAGTCCAGTCCGGATCGACCGACACCACATCCCTGATCGTTGTGCCGGTTGCCCTGATTGTTGGCTATGGCCTTGTGCGCATTCTTGTTTCTGCCTTTGGCGAGATGCGTGATGCCGTCTTTGCCAAGGTGGCGCAACGTGCGATCCGCCGATCAGCGTTGAGCGTTTTTGAACATCTGCATGGCTTGTCGCTGCGTTTCCATCTTGATCGGCAGATGGGTGGGCTTTCGCGCGCCATTGAACGCGGGGTGAAGGGCATTGAATTTTTGCTGTCCTTCATGCTGTTTAACATTCTGCCGACCTTGCTTGAGATCGTCATGGTCTCGATCATTCTGTGGGCGCTTTATGATGTCTGGTTTGCGCTGATTACCTTTACCACCATCGTGATCTATATCGTTTTCACGCTGGTGGTGACCGAATGGCGCATGAAATTCCGTCGCGAAATGAACAAGCGCGATGACGAGGCCAACACCAAGGCGATCGACAGCCTGATCAATTACGAGACGGTCAAATACTTCAACAACGAAGCCCATGAATCGACCCGCTATGACAAGGCATTGCGGGGGTACGAGGTCGCGGCTGTGCAGTCGCAAGTCTCGCTCTCGAAGCTTAATGTCGGGCAGGGCGCGATCATTGCGGTCGGCCTGGTTCTCAACATGCTACTCGCAGCCCAAGGGGTGAAGGACGGCAGCATGACGGTGGGTGACTTCGTTCTGGTGAACACCTATCTGCTGCAGCTTTACATGCCGCTTAACTTCCTTGGTTTTGTTTATCGTCAGATCAAACAGTCGCTGACCGACATGGAGCGGATGTTCTCGCTGCTGGATGTTGAGAAGGAAGTCGAAGACAAGTCTGACGCCAAGGGCCTTGCGTGTGGGAATGCCGCGATCCGGTTTGAAGATGTGCATTTCTCCTATAACCCGGATCGCAAGATCCTCAAGGGTGTCAGTTTTGAGGTCCCGGCGGGCAAGACGGTAGCGGTGGTTGGGCCGAGCGGGGCGGGTAAATCGACCCTGACCCGATTGATGTTCCGTTTTTATGATGTGTCGGGCGGCAAGATCACGATTGATGATCAGGACATCCGCGATGTGACGCAAAACTCGCTCCGGCGTGAGATCGGGATCGTGCCGCAGGATACCGTCCTGTTTAACGATACCATTGCCTATAACATTTCCTATGGCCGCCCGGGTGCGGAGCAGGACGAGATCGAAAAGGCGGCCAAGCTTGCCAGTATTGATGGCTTTATCGCCGGCCTGCCCGAAGGCTTCAAAACCATGGTCGGTGAGCGCGGCTTGAAGCTGTCAGGCGGTGAAAAGCAGCGCGTCTCAATCGCGCGCATGCTGCTTAAACGTCCAAAAATCATGATCTTTGACGAAGCGACCTCGGCCCTTGATACCCGCACGGAAAAGGATATCCAGCAGGCGCTTCGCGATGTGTCGCGTGGCCATACCACGCTGATCATTGCCCACCGTTTGTCGACGGTGATTGATGCCGATGAAATCATTGTCCTGCGCGACGGACAGGTGGCCGAACGCGGTCGCCATCAGGAATTGCTTGATCGTGACGGGCTTTATGCCGAGATGTGGGCGCAGCAACAGGAAATCCGCGAGGCACAGGAAATCCTTGCCCATGCGGGCGAAATTCCCGGCTAATTGCACCGTAGGGCAAGTTTGTACTGGAACCTTGCGACGTCATCGCCAAACAATGGGGATGACGTCGCAACTGGTTTTGGGGGAAGTCCGGTGCCGAAATTAACACGAAGCGATCTGCATGCGCTTGAGGGAGCGTCATCAGAACACCATCACGTTCATAGCCATGACCATGACCATGATCATCATCATGAACCGATGGATGAAGGTGATTATGCCGGTGATACGCGCGAAGAAGTTGATCGCATGCGGCGCAATATTCTGGTGGGTATGGGGATGCTGCCGCTTGCCGGTATGGTTCTTAATCCGACCAAGCCGGCATGGGCTGTCTCAAACGAAGTCAGCATGCGCGAAGACGGTCGTTACCGCTATATCAATTCCAACGCGATCCCGGATCACGCGACCGGCAGTTTTCCAAACAGCAAGAATCCAAATTCCATCAAGGCACAATCGCTTGAATTTCGCTTGCCGCTGAACCCGGCGAAAGCCGGACGGTTTTCATCAATTGATCACATGTCATTTGGGGTCGCGGTTAATGGCGTGCCGTTTGATCCCTATACCGCGGAGTTCTGGCAGCGCGATCGTCAGTCCGGCTGGCGTTACGAGGCGATCTCGCCAACCGTCGATCTCGGCCTTGATCAGAACAATGCCCATGTCCAGCCAGACGGCACCTATCATTATCATGGCCTGCCCAAGGGGCTGATCAAAAGCTGGTCGCCCGATCAGCATTCCATTCGCATTGGCTTTGCAGCCGACGGCTTCCCGATCTATGCGATGTTTGGTTATTCCAATCCCAATGATCCGGCCTCATCCGTTGTGGCGGTGCGCAGTTCGTGGCGGGTGAAATCCGGCACACGTTCGAACGGGCCGGGCGGCACATATGATGGCACCTATGGCGAGGATTTTGAATATGTCCCGGGCCTTGGTGATCTTGATGAGGCCAATGGCCGCGAGACTGTCACGCCAGAATATCCCAACGGCACCTATGCCTATTTCGTGACGGAAAGCTTCCCGTTTATTCCACGCCTTTTGGCTGGCATGCCGGATCGCAGTTTTGCCAAGGGGCAGGGTGGTATGGGACCCGGCGGTCCAGGTGGTGGTCCAGATGGTGGACCGGGTGCCGGTCCGGGTGGTGATCGGCGTGGTCCGCCACCGGGTGGAGGCTTCCCCGGGCAGCGTCCGAAATTCGGACCGCCGCCGCGTTAATCAGGGCAGCTGTCCGAAGACGGCGGAGCTATCAAGCAGCCAAAGCGATATGCTGATGGTGATGAAGGACAGCAAGGTCGCGGCCATCAGGGCGGCGGCACTCATGCCTTCGTGGCCATATCGCTGACCATAGATGGCGTAGACGCTAAACATCGGGGCGCAAGCAAAGGTGACGGCTGCGATTTTCATCAGCGGATCAAGATCGGGCACAAGACCAAGCAGCAGGAAAATGATCAGCGGGTGCAGGATGAGCTTGCCAAAAACGATACGCGCCATGTCAAAGCGCACCCCCCGCAGCTTAAGTCCAACCAGCCCACCACCAATGACAAATAGCGCGACCGGACCCGATGCCGATGCCAGCATATCGACCACCGAAAAGATCGGGCCGGGCAAGGTGATGCCGGAAACCGAAATGGAAAGACCGATCAGAAGCGCGACAATGATCGGATTTCGGCCAAGCCGGACAAAGGTCTTGCGCCAAATGTGCCAGCGATTTGCACCCTCTGTCTGGGCACTGTCGCCGAGTATCAGGGTGAGTGGCGTAATCACCAGATTTTCAATGATAAAGCAAAGGGCAAGGGCGACTGCTGCCGTTGGGCCAAGCAACTGCACGACAATTGGATAGCCGACAAAACCACTGTTTGAAGCCGACATGCCCATGCCCTGAAGGGCAGCGTTTTGCTGGCTTTTTTTGGCAATGACGCGGGCAAAGAAATAGCCCAGTGCAAACACGATCAGCGATCCGGCGCCGTAAACCGCAAGGTAGTCAATATTAAGCACTTCTGTGATGTCACGAACGATCAGGGCCCGGATCAACAGGCACGGCAGGGCAAAGTTGATGACAAACGCGCCCATGCCACGTACGACCGGCTGCGGCACGATGTTGCGATAGACCGCGATATAGCCAATGGCAATAAGCAGGAAGATCGGCGTTGTAATAGCAAGGATATCAAGCATATGTGCCAGAGGCTTTCATTGTGAGTGCGCGCAGATATGAGCTATCCCTGCTTTGGTATGCAGGTCAAGAAACGGAATGAATTTCAAGATGAACCAAACGGTAATGGATTGGTCTGAGGAGCTCGATACGCAAAGCTTTTCCGGGGTGGCGTTACTTAAAGCCGCATCCCCGCAAGGCGCACGGGCGGCCGATATCCTTGACCGTCATCGGGTGCTTGAAAGCCTGGCTGCCTATGATCCGGAGGTCGTCGGAACCTTGCCATTGGCGATTGATACGCCGGAATCCGATATCGATATCCTGTGCAATGCTTCTGATCTGGCAGCGTTCGGAGCCTTTTCTGATCAGCGATTTGGCGGTTTTGATGGCTATAGTCGTCGTCTGCGGGATGCCACCCGCCACGTGCCGGAGGCCCTTGTCGTCTGTTTTGACTGCGAAGGTCTCCCCATCGAAATCTTTGCCACCAATCGTCCCACACGGACGCAATACGGCTTTATCCATATGCTGGTCGAAGCCCGTATTCTGTCTTTGATGGAGGATGAGTTTGCCAATGACGTGCGGACGTTGAAGCAATTCGGCCTTAAAACCGAACCGGCTTTTGCCAAACTTCTGGGATTGCCCGGTGATCCCTATATCGCATTGGGAGAACTGGCGGAGTTATCCCCATCCGAACTTTGTGAACGATTGGACGTACTGCAGAGTTAGCCTGCCTCTGCCGGGATGGGCAGCGCGTGATACACGACGTTCTCGATATCCTGTTCACGGGCGACCTTAAGGGCGCTGGCCGCAATATCGAGGATTTCACGCGCACTGCTATGGCGTTTGGCTTCGGGTTCGGCCCAGGTTGCGCCGACGCTGACCGTGATTCGTACCGGGTCGCCATTGCTGTCGGTAAACCGGCATTGTTCGCGCACGGTATCGCAAAGCTTGAAGCCCAGAAAACTTGTCTGTTCCTCGCGCGCACCGGGCATCAGGCAGGCAAAGCCATATTTATCGACACGCCCGACAACATCGCGATCACGAAGCGACGACGTCACCGCAGATGCGATGGCCTGCACGACGCGCTCCATGGTTTCCTTGCCATATGTTTTGACAAGGTCTTCATGGTCATCAATCTCGAAGCGATAGATGGCAATCGGTGTGTGTTTAAGCCGCGAGTTGATCAGTTCGCGATGCAGGAATTCCGTCATCCCTGTCGCATTCCACGACCGTGTTTTCGGATCGGTCAGCATTTCCTGTTTGGCCGGATCAAGGTCGTCATAAACCTGTTGCGGGGTGCGTGCCCCGTAACGCAGCGCGATGATGGTTTCGGCCCAAAGTCCCAGATCTTCAAGGATCTGAAGGTCCTCGGTGCTAAATTGACGGGTGGTGGTATCGACCACACACAGGGTGCCAATCTTGAAGCCATCCGGGTTGGTCAATGGCACACCGGCATAGGACCGAACAAACGGCGCGTCGGTTACCAGCGGATTGTCACAAAACCGGTCATCACTAGTCGCGTCTTCGACGACAAAGGCCTGATTGTCGTGGATGACATGGCCGCAGAACGAAATATCGCGCGGGGTTTCGGATGTCGGCTGATTGATGTTGGATTTGAAAAATTGGCGGTCGTTATCAAGCAGGGAAATCGCCACGATCTCAGAGCCGAAAATACGTTGGGCAACACGGGTGATGCGATCAAGTTCCGGGTCGGCGTCACTGGTCAGAATGCCCATGCTTTCAAGCGATTTCTGACGATCAAGCTCGTCCTTAGGCAGTGCTGCCTTGTGCATCCGATTTCCCCCGTTTTGTCTTTTATGGCCGGAATTCTGATAGGTTCCGGCTTTGGATCAAGGTGACCTTCGACCTAGGTGTTCCCGCCAACCGGATCACCGATGGCAATTGTCCCGCCTTCGATCACCCGGCATGTCACTCCGCCACGCCAATCGGGCATCAGGGCGTCTTGCAGCCCCATGGCAACGTCGTCCATGCGATTGCAGGGATCGGTTTCACCGGTAATCTCGAAAATAACGTTGCCGATCGAAAGCCTGCTGCCCTTGGTGCGCGGCAAAGCAATGCCCCGGACCAACAGGTTGGCCCGGCGTTCGGTCCAAGGAATGTCATTGCGATCAAGCTCGGCGCATGCCGCCTGCCAGTCTTCCTCTGCCAGAATGGTGACCTGACGCCGGCGCAGCTTGCCGCGGTAGTCGCCATCAACGCCAAGGTCGGTTGTGACGTCTACGCGATCAAGGCTTTCCATCGGCGCACGCGAACGTGCCTTGCGGGCGATGCCAATGAGTTCTGCTTTACCGGCCATTCAGGTTTTCCACTGACCGGAAATCACCCAGCGACCAGCGAAGTTTTCCGGCACCAGAATGGTCTGGCGCGGGGTGCCGCTTTCATCAAGTTCCGGATAATCGATGGTGTAATGCAAACCACGGCTTTCGCGCCGCCACAGGGCGGACTGAATGATCAGCTTGGCCACCACCGACAGGTTACGCAGTTCAAGCAGGTCATTGGTGACACGGAAGTTGCCGTAATATTCGTCAATTTCAGAAAGCAACAAGTCCACGCGGTGCTGAGCGCGTTGCATGCGTTTGGTGGTACGGACAATGCCGACAAAGTCCCACATCACGTTGCGCAGCTGTTCCCAGTTATGGGCAACAATGACTTCCTCGTCGGAATCAGTAATGCCGGTTTCATCCCAGTCCGGGATCGGTTTGAAGTGATCCTCGACCGGCAGGGCATCTATAATGTCCTTTGCCGCCGCATCACCAAACACAAGGCATTCCAGAAGCGAGTTCGAGGCCAACCGGTTCGCACCATGCAAACCGGTACCGGCACATTCACCAATCGCGTAAAGCCCGGTCAGGTCCGTGCGCCCGCGCAGATCGGTCAAAACCCCGCCGCAGGTATAATGGGCGGCCGGAACAACCGGGATCGGTTGTTTGGTCATGTCGATGCCGTAGCTCAGGCAATTTTCATAGATTGTCGGGAAGTGTTCCTTGATGAAGTCTGCCCCCTTGTGGGTGATATCAAGGTAAACGCAATCCGCACCAAGGCGCTTGAGTTCATGGTCAATTGCGCGGGCGACAATATCGCGCGGAGCCAGCTCGCCCCGTTCATCAAACCGGTCCATGAAGCGCGTGCCATCAGGCAGCAACAACTTGCCACCTTCGCCGCGCACGGCTTCGGAGATCAGGAAGGATTTGGCTTGCGGGTGATACAGGCATGTCGGATGGAACTGGCTGAATTCCATGTTCATCACGCGGCAGCCTGCACGCCATGCCATGGCAATACCATCGCCGGTGGAACCGTCCGGGTTGGAGGTGAAGCGGTATACCTTGCTCGCCCCGCCGGTGGCAAGGATCACGGTACGCGCATTGAATGATTTAACCTGCCCGCTTTCAAGATCAAGGGCATAGGCCCCGATGCAGCGACGGCCTTCGCCGCCGAACTTGCGATCAGTGACCAGATCAATCGCCAGATAATTTTCAAAGATCTTGATGTTGGGGTGATTAAGCGCCTGCCCCTGAAGCGTGGTCTGCACCGCACGCCCGGTGGCATCCGCCGCGTGAACAATGCGCCGGTGGCTGTGGCCGCCTTCGCGGGTCAGGTGGAACGGCTGATTGTTGTCGCCATTCGGATCACGGGTCAGCTGAATGCCAAGTTCATCAAGCCAGGCAATCGCCTTAGGCGCATTGGTGGCGACGAATTCGACGGTTTCGCGTTTGCAGAGATCAGCGCCAGCAACCAGCGTGTCGCGGACATGGTTTTCAATGCTGTCAGCGGCATCAAGCACGGCGGCAATCCCGCCCTGCGCCCAATTGGTCGAGCCATCATCAACCTTTCCCTTGGAAAGAACGGCGACCTTTACATGTGGGGCAAGTTTAAGGGCAGTCGACAAACCGGCAGCACCACTGCCGATGATGAGCACATCATACTGGAAAGAATTTTCGGACATTTTTCCCATCACTTTCGGGCGGTGCCAGATGGCGGAAATTGGCGCGGTGGCGTCAACATCAGGCTCCGAACAGAGGCGCAGAATAGGACTGCTTTTGTCCAATCTCAAACATAATTGTCTGAAAAAGTATGATGAAATATCGCGGCAAGGGTATTGTTCATCGCGTAAGTACCAGCGATCAGGTTACCATCAGACCGCTTTGCATCGCACAGTCCATCTTGACCAAGGGAGATTCCGATGACGTCAGATACGGCCAGTCAGCATCACCACAGGGGAAGCTGTCATTGCGGCAAGGTGCGCTTTGAAATCCGGGGCCAAGTCGATAATCCGGTGATGTGTCACTGCAATCTGTGTCGCAAACTGCACGGCCATGTCAGTTCCTACGCCCGGTTAGACCGTAAGGATTTGCACCTGATTGATGAGGACGGTTTGCGGTGGTACCGGATGTCGGGCAAGACAGATCGTGGCTTTTGCAAGCTGTGTGGTACGGGGCTTTTCTGGCGACCGGTTCGATCAAAAAGCATGGCGGTGATGCCCGGAACGCTCGACGATACCAGTTCATTGACGATGTCAGGCCAGATTTACTGTGCGGACAAAGGCGATTATTACCCAATCGATCCGGCAATTCCCCAACATGATCAATCAGACAAGGCCGACAATGCTGCCGTTGCCGATCAATCCTGATCGGTGACGCCGGGCACCTTCATCCAGGTCAGTTCGTGCTTGTTGTTATACAAATGCACGACCTTTGATCCGGGGATATCGGCAAACTGGGTGATGGCGGAATAGTCCGTATCACCCTGCAGCTTGATGGTGCAGATGAAATTGGTCGCCATCCCGGCATCCATCCACTGATTGACCAGTGTAAACAGTCGATCCGGATAGCAAATCACGTCCGAACACAGCCAATCGATATAGCCGATTTCTTCCGGGTTGAGGCCAAAGGCACTTTCCTGTCGGAAATCAACACGCGGCAGATTGGCGATTTTGCTATCAAGGCGCGCCTTGTCGATGGAAATGACATCGGTGCCAAATTCATGCAAAACCCAGGTCCAGCCGCCGGGGCTTCCGCCCAGATCCATGGTGCGATCACCGGCCTGCGGATAGGCCCCCAGACGCGTGAAGGCTTCCCACAGTTTCAAGTATGCGCGGTTCGGCGGGGTGACCTTGTCTTCCTCGAACTCGACCTCGCCGTTTTTCCATGGGCTGGAACAATCGGCCGATGCAATGATGGTATCGGGATCAATCAGCGTCCATGACCCCAGCGGTGCGGTCGGGGCCGGTTCGCCAAAGACCTGACGTTTGGCCGACACATGGGGCAGGTGCCCTTCGATCAGTTTGGCGCGCGAAAAATGGTCAAACTTGAACAGGGCCCAGTTGCGCTGATTGAATTTCAGGATCTTGGCAGCGCCCTTGATCGACGGGATGGCAATGCGCACCGGGTTGCGCCAGACATTCTGTGCCCAGAAAACACGCCGTTCCGGACCGGGCGCAAACATCAGGCGGTCGTGGCGTTCAATCACGTCGCCAAGCTCGGCTTCCAGCTGATCCTCAAAGCCAACAGGGGCGAGATAGCCGGTGGCATCCATCGGTTCGATCACGGCATCGATGCCGTCCGGGGTGTCGAATATGTTTGTGTTTTCCATCATGGGCCTGCTTTTACGCCGTTTTGACCCAATAAAAAAGCGGGAAAGCTGCATGACAGCTTTCCCGCTGATGTTTGCTGATCCGTGAGGCGACAACTCAGAATTTGTCGGCCTGCACCAGACCGTCGATCAGAATAACCTTGGTCGGGTCGCCCTTGATGCCAAAGTCATTGTCGTTGATCATGGCAAGCGCGCCATCCCCCATGATGGCAAGGCCTTCAAGCTTGTTCGGGGCTTCCGGGTAATCGGCGCTGTCAAAACGCAGCGTCTTGGAAACGGCAACCAGGTTGATGCTGCCAAGATCGTTTTGCTGTTCCAACGTCGGGCTGGTCGACATGTCATCCCAGCGGGTGGCGAGGATGTTGGTCGCACCTGCAAGTTCGACTTCATGCAGCTTGGTGGTCTTGTCGGTGCGTTCAAGCACCAGCAGGCGGTCATTGCCAAGGGCCAGAACTTCGGAAATGCGCGGTGCGTTCTGTTTCTTGGACGGATCGTTGCGGAAGGTCTGTGGATCATCAAGCTGATAGATATATTCACCGGTCAGCTTGGAAGATGCGCGATCATAAACATAAAGGCGGGTGTTCTTGGCGGCCTTGTAGGCATCGGCATTCGGGTTGGCCAGCGGGTTCTGAACCATGAAGTACAGCTTGCTCTCGTCTGGCGAGACAGCCATCGATTCAATGCCGCGGTTGGTCTGACGTTTGACCAGAATGGCCGGAAGACCGCCGGTGACCTTATAGGCAGACCCTTCGAAATCCTTTTCCGAGCCGGCTGGAACGATGCGTTCGATGACGGTGCCGTCTGCGGAAACATGCAGGACCGACGGGCCGTTTTCCTCGCCAATCCAATAGGAACCGTCAGAGAGACGAATGATGCCTTCGGCATCGATTGAGGAGACAGATTGTTCAAGCATATTGCCATTGGCATCGACCGGCTTTTCGGTTTTGGCAACGGTCAGCTTGTTGGTCAGTCCGGTCAGCGGTACACCATTCTGATCCTTGATCGTGATGACGTCCTTGATATCGAAGCTGCCATCGTTATTCAGGAAGATGGTGTAGATCGACGGCGAGTAATCCGGGGTTGGATAAACGCGGACTTTCTGGCCTTTGCAGACCTGATCGGCAGAAACGCCCAGCACAGTTTCAACATCGCCACAAACGAAGTTCGGACCACGGTCCGAAACGGCATAGAACATGTTGGCCGGATCGCTTGGGCGGCGATATGCGCCGGAACCAAGGCCGACGGTCAGATCACGTGCCTTGCCACCTTCGACCATAACGGTCGACAGGTTGTTGATCGCACTTTTGGTTTCAAAAACCTTGGCTCCGCCTGCCATGGCAGAACCCGCCATCAACATCGCGGTGACGCCGAAAAGACCGGCTGCAAACGTCCGTTTCATCACTGGGAATTCCCCGAAAATTTTCACAAAAACATGCAGCTCAAGCCCGCAATGTTCGGGCGAACTGTGTTCCTGTTCACATTACGGGGTCTGTGTGACAGTTTGTTTGCGCTTGCGCGTCGCTTTGATGAAACAAATCAGACGTTTGGTATGGGAATTTCTGATTACTTCCAGAAATCCTCACGGCGCACCGTAAAGGTTTCCGAAACGCTGGCATATTCCTGATAGCCAAGACGGGCGAGCGGTTCAAACAGGGTGATATCCACCATGCCATCGCGAATGATGGCATCATCAATATGCAGGCCAATCACGGTACCAATCACCATGGCACAGGGGCGCCCGGGATTGGCACTTGGCAGATCGACGATCTGAAAAACCTTGCATTCCATATGCACCGGTACGCCCTTGATCAGGTAGGGTTTGACGCACTGGGCGGGCAGCTTTTCCAGACCGGCATATTCAAATTCATCTTCGCCCGGCGGCAGCGGGGCCGAGGAAAAGTTGAGTTCTTTCAGCATCGCCTTAGGGGCAACACCAACCACGAATTCGCCGGTATCACGCGCATTGCGCAAACTGTCGACCGATCCGCCTGAGGAAAACATTACCATCGGCGGATTGCCATGCACCGCATTGAAAAACGAATAGGGCGCAAGGTTGGGCCGGCCATCGGCATCAACCGTCGACACCCAGCCAATCGGGCGCGGCGCCACACAGGCCTTGAACGGATCATGCGGCAAGTTGTGTGCGGTTTTTCCCGGTTCGTAGAACATGGTCGGTCCTGATCTGTTTGTGTGCTGTTCCTTATCCGAGGTCAAGGCCCGGTTGGATCACCACAAGATATGCAACATATGGGGCTGCTTATTGACCCGGTGCATATTCATGTTCGCGGACATGGTCCGGGCGTTCCGCAAGATGCAGGCGCGTCTGGGCCATCGGGGTTTCGGCGATGATCTTGCCCGCTTTGATGACAAACAGGCGATTGGCGCGCATGCGGATGGCCTCGATGGTGTCGCGGGCCTGCAGGATGACGAAGTCGGCCTTGTTGCCGACCTCGATCCCGTAGCCTTCAAGACCCAGGATCTTTGCAGGTTCGGTGGTGACAGCGTCAAAGCAAGCGCGGATATCGTCGCGCGAGGTCATCTGGGCCACATGCATCCCCATGGAAGCCACTTCAAGCATGTCGCCCGATCCCATCGAATACCAGGGGTCCATGACGCAATCATGACCGAACGCGACGGTGAGCCCGGCGTTGCGCAATTCCGGGACACGGGTCATGCCGCGGCGCTTGGGATAGGTATCGTGGCGGCCCTGCAGGGTGATGTTGATCAGCGGATTGGCGATGGCGGAAACCTCTGCCTCGGCCATCAGGGCGATCAGCTTGGAGACATAGTAATTATCCATCGAATGCATCGATGTCAGGTGCGATCCGGCCACACGGCCCTGAAGCCCAAGGCGCTGAGTTTCATAGGTCAGCATTTCGATATGCCGTGACAGCGGATCATCCGACTCATCGCAATGCATATCGACCAGAAGCCCACGGTCGGCTGCCATTTCGCAAAGCTCTTTGATGCTTTGCGCACCATCAGCCATGGTGCGTTCGAAATGCGGGATGCCGCCAACAACATCAACACCCTTATCAAGGGCGCGGATGGTGTTTTCCTTGGCGGTCGGGCTGCGGAGATAGCCATCCTGCGGGAAGGCCACCAGCTGCAGATCAATATAGGGCGCGACCTGCTTTTTGACTTCAAGCAACGCATCCACAGCCAGCAAGCGATCATCACAAACGTCGACATGGGTGCGGATAGCAAGCAGGCCCTTGGACACTGCCAGATCGCAATATTTCAGCGCGCGTTCAATCACCGCTTCGGGGGTCAGGAGCGGTTTCAGCTCCCCCCAAAGGGCGATGCCTTCAAGCAATGTACCCGACTCATTCATGCGCGGCAGACCTAGTGACAGGGTCGCATCCATATGGAAATGGCTGTCGACAAAAGGCGGGCTGACGAGCATGCCGCCGCAATCGAGCACCTCGACCGAGGGCACATCAATGTGGCTTGCGATCTCGACAATCCTGCCATTCTGACAGGCAATATCGACATTGGTCTGGCCGTTGGCGATATTGGCATTCTTCAGGATCAGATCGGGTTGCATGATGTCATCCTTGGTCTGGTGGTGGCAGTCACAAACGGGGTGTCGTGCTTAACGCTGGCCCTTGAACCATGGCACAAGAAGCGCCTTGGGGTAATCGGCTTTGCGGGCAAGAACAATAAGCGCAATGATCGACAGGATATAGGGCATCATCAGGAAGACCTGCGACGGCAGGAATGCGCCGACCTCGGTCTGAAGGCGGACCTGAAACGCGTCAAAGGCACCAAACAGCAACGCCCCGATTAATGCCTTGCCCGGTCGCCAGCTGGCAAATACGGTCAGCGCAATACAGACCCAGCCGCGGCCGTTGATCATGCCAAAGAAGAACGCATCAAAGGCCGACATGGTCAGGAACGCCCCACCCAATGCCATCAGCGATGAGCCAACCACGACCGCCCCGATGCGAAGGCCATAAACTGAAAGCCCTTGTGCCTCGACCGATGACGGGTTGTCGCCGACCGCCCGGATCGCAAGACCAAGCGGGGTGCGATACAAAACCCAGCCTGTGACAAATACCAGCACAAGGGCGAGCATCGTCATCGCCGTTTGCGAAAACAGTGCCTGTCCGATGAAGGGCAGGTCCGAGAGGAACGGGATATCAAGCGGCCGGAACGGCTCGATCCGTGGTGGGGACGACACATCGGGCAATGCCGTGCGATAGGTGAAATAGGACAAGCTGGTTGCAAGCAACGTTACGCCAATACCTGAGACATGCTGGCTTAGCCCCAAGGGCACGGTCAGGATCGCGTGGATCAGGCCAAAGAACGCCCCGGCAAGGGCGGCAACCAATACACCACCCCAAAGCCCGGCACCGAGCCACACGGCCATCCAGCCAGCCATCGCACCGGCGGTGAAGATCCCCTCGATACCTAGGTTAAGCACACCGGCACGTTCGCAAATCAAAGCGCCCAAAACGCCAAATATCAGAGGCGTTGCGATGCGAATGGCGGCTTCCCAGAAGCTGGCGGCAAGAAGAATATCAATGATTTCCATGGTCTTTTCCCTTGCCCCTAACCGTGCGCCGATTTGCGGTCAAAGTGAACCTTGAACCGGGTCAGGAACCCGCCGATCAAAACGCACAGCAACGCCATGGCAACGATCAGGTCCGCCAGATAGCTTGAAACGCCAATCGCGCGGCTCATGGAATCAGCACCAACGAAAACAGATGCGACAAAAAAGGCCGATGCGATCACTCCGATGGGCGACAAACGGGCAAGCATCGCCACCACGATCCCGGCATAGCCATAGCCCGGCGACAGATCAGTCGCGAGATAGCCACGCGTTCCCGCCACTTCCGATACCCCGGCCAGACCCGCCAGACCACCCGAAAGGGCAGCGACAAGGATCATGGTCTTGGTCACCGAAATGCCGGAGAATTTGGCAGCAGCGGCATTTTCCCCAACCGCCCGAATTTCAAATCCCCAGACCGTGCGCTTAACGAAAATCGCCAGCGCAACAGCCGACACAAGCGCGATGATCAAACCGATATGAACGCGCATGCGTTCGAGAAGCGCCGGGAAGGCTGCACTGTCAATGATCGGTTCGGACTGCGGCCAGCCCATCGACATCGGGTCTTTGAGCGCGCCTTCCAGCATCATCTGCACGAACAACAGAACGATGAAGTTCAAAAGAAGGGTGGTGACGACCTCGTCCACGCCAAGACGCGTTTTCAAAAGCGTCGGACCAATCAGCATAAGCGCGCCAGCCGCCATACCGGCAAGGATCACAACCGGGATCATTACCCAGCTGGGTCCGTCAATCACGCCGGCACCAACGGCAACCGCCGCCATGGCCCCCATGTAAAGCTGGCCTTCTGCACCGATGTTCCAGAGCTTGGCCCGGAATGCGATGGCGGCAGCAAGTCCGGTCAGGATCAGCGGTGTTGCGCGGGTCAGCATTTCCGATGTCGAGAACACCGATCCAAAGGCACCACTGATCATAAGGCCATAGGCCTCAATAATCGGAGCACCGGCAAGGGCAAGCGGAATGGCGGCCAGAAGAATGGCGATGGCTGCGGCCAGAACCGGCACGCCATAGACAAGAAACGGGCCGGGATTGCTGCGGGGTTCAAAGCGGATCATGCCGTTTCTCCCGGATTGGTGGTCGTCGCGGCATGGGCGGCGTGGGTTGCTGCTTTTTGTCCGGCCATCATCAGACCCAGTTCGGATCGATCAATGCTGTCGGTCGGCATGGCGGGCGTAATATGCCCGGCATGAATGACCGCGATCTGATCGGAAATTGTCAAAAGCTCATCCAGGTCTTCGGAAATCAGAATGACTGCCGCCCCGCCTTGGCGGGCTGCAAGCAAGCGACGATGAACTTCGGATTGCGCACCAACGTCAAGGCCGCGCGATGGCTGATTGGCCAAGATCAGCTTGGGTGATTTTTCCAGTACACGCGCAAGGATCAGTTTCTGGATATTGCCACCCGACAAAAGACGCGCCGGCGCATCCGGGCCGGGGCAGCGTACGTCATAATCGCTAATCGCATGCTCGGCACGTTTGCGGATCGCATCGAAATCAAGAAAACCCAGTTTCTGATATTCAGGGCTTCGGACATCCTCGATCGCAATGTTTTCGGCCACCGTCATCGACCCGACCATGCCGTCATGATGGCGGTCTTCGGGGATGCGGGCGATGCCGTTCTGCGCGAATGTGTGGGCGTCAAATTTGGTGACGGTTTCGCCAAAAATCTCAACCGTGCCACTATCAGGTTTATCAAGCCCGGCGATGAGCTGTGCCAGTGCTGCCTGACCGTTGCCCGATACACCGGCGATGCCAAGGATTTCACCTTCGCGGGCAGTGACATTCACCCCATGCAGGGACCGGCGGGAATCCCCGCGATCAATGGTAACATCACGAAGGGGGATGACCGGTTTTCCGGGATCGCGCGCGGTGCGGCGGCTGGCCGGGACTTCGCGGCCGACCATCAGCTCGGCAATGGATTTATGATTGGCATCACTGGTCAGCATTTCGCCAACCTTTGCGCCCCCACGCAGCACGGCAATCCGGTGCGAAACGGCAAGAACCTCGGCCAGTTTGTGAGCGATGATGATCACGGCAAGGCCGTTCGCGGCAAGTTTGCGCAGGATGGCAAACAGGCTGTCGGCTTCTTGCGGCGTCAGAACCGCAGTCGGTTCGTCAAGGACAAGCAACCGCGCGTCGCGATAGAGCGCCTTGAGGATTTCCACGCGCTGCTTTTCGCCAACGGTCAGTTTGTAAACCGGCTGATCCAGATCGACATTCAAGCCCGATCCGGCCATCAGTTCGCCAAGCTTTGCGCGTGCTGTACTGCGATCGCGACGCAGCCTGAAAATAGGTTCGGTGCCAAGGACGATATTATCAAGCCCGGTCAGGTTTTCGGCGAGTGTGAAGTGCTGGTGAACCATGCCGATCCCGGCATCAAGGGCAGCCTGCGGGGCGCCCGGTTCAAGCTGTTCAAGGTTCCCGTCGCGACTGGCAACCGTGACGGTGCCTTCGTCTGCGACATAGTGACCGAACAGGATATTCATCAGGGTGGTTTTACCCGCACCGTTTTCACCAAGAAGGGCGACGATTTCGCTCTTGTGAACGGTCAGGTCGATAGCGTCATTGGCAACCAGTGCGCCAAATCTTTTGGTGACACCTGCCAGCGACAGCAGCAGGTCTTGCGACGTTTCAGGTGATGTGTGCGCAGCAGATGACATTCGGGTAATCCGTTTTGTTTTTATGCGTCACGCTGTGGGGCGGTGGGCGTCTTCGTGGCGGGCATGATGTCGTAAACGACAAAGGGCAGTTCGATTATGTAACCGAACTGCCCAATGATTTCAGCGAAATCTTACATCGATGATTTCGGTTCTTCGTCGTTTACTTCGACAGTGAAGGACCCATCAAGGATTTCAGCCTGTTTGGCTTCGACTTCTTCGACCGTACCGTCCGGCAGCAGGGCCGGATCCAGAACGACAGAACCGCCGCCGAATTCCATGTAGCTGAATTTGCCGTAATCTTCGGCCTTGAATTCACCAGCTTTGACCGCCTCGATGGCGTGGTCAATGGTGGCTTCCATGTGCCAAAGTGCAGAACCCAGAATGGTGCCCGGATAATCAGCCGCCGTGTCGATCACGTTGCCAACAGCCAGGATACCGCGTTCCTTGGCGGCATCGGAAACGCCAAAGCGTTCGGCATACATGATGTCAGCACCGCTATCGATCATCGCAAAGGCTGCTTCTTTGGCCTTGGGCGGATCGTACCAGCTGTTGATGAAGGTCACCATGAATTCGACATCCGGATTGACCGATTTGGCACCTGCCATGAAGGCGTGCATCAGACGGTTCACTTCCGGGATGGCAAAGCCGCCAACCATACCGATCTTGTTGGTTTTGGTCGCCTTGCCGGCAGCCATGCCGACAAGGTAGCTCGGCTCATGGATGAAGTTATCAAAGACCGAGAAGTTTTCCCCGTCCGGTGCGAAGCTCGAACCCATCAGGAATGCGGTTTCCGGATAGTCGGCGGCAACCTTGCGGGCCGCACGTTCAACACCAAAGACTTCACCAACGATCAGGTTGGAACCGTTTTCGGCATATTCGCGCATGACGCGCTCATAGTCGGTGTTGGCGACGTTTTCGGAAAATTCATAAGAAATATCGCCGCGTGCTTCGGCAGCGTTAAGCGCCTTGTGAATACGCGAAACCCACTGCTGTTCGACTGGAACGGTGTAGATTGCCGAAACCTTCAGCGGATCTGCGGCTTCTGCCGGTGCACCAAAACCAAACGAGACGACTGCGGCTGCGCCGGCGATGGCCGACAGCATGGCACGACGCGTAAGGCGGAAAGTACCAGACTTCATTTCTGTCCCCCTGCGGATTATTACCGTTATGCGAAACTCAACCTTTTGCATAGATTGTGAGCAGATTGTATACGCGATCACAAAAGAGGCAAAGCACCTTCTGTCCAAATGGTCAGTTTTCCGCTCTTTCGGGTAAGTATCTGGGAATGCAAAGGGTTTGAGGTAAATCCCTGCGTGCAAAGGGCCGGTTTCTGCGCAGCCAATGGGTGAAGCAGGGGTGACAGGATACCAAACGGTGCTGCCGGGCACCGTTTCGGTCAGCCGAGTCCGGGCTGTATCGCCGGGCTGTGTAGTGTTTGGTTAAACGGGCCAAAATCTTCCGGTTTTTCGACCATAGCAGTTAAGATTGTCTAAACAGGTGACGCACTTTCTAACACAATGCGAATCCTTGAAAAATTTCGGAGTCGGTTAACTCTTTCATTAACTATTTCGGTTGATGCTTTCATCAAGATTTCAAGGGGGAACCTAGAAGGCATCATGACAAAAAAGACATCTTTACCACTTGATCAGGTGATGGTTGGCGATTGCATCGAACTGATGAACAGCCTGCCGGAAAAATCCGTCGATCTGATTTTTGCCGATCCGCCCTATAACCTTCAGCTTGGCGGTGATCTGCTGCGCCCGAACAATTCCAAGGTCGACGCGGTCGATGACCATTGGGATCAGTTTGACAGCTTCCGTCACTACGACGAGTTCACCCGTGACTGGCTGACAGCGGCCCGCCGTGTTCTGAAGGACACCGGTGCGATCTGGGTGATCGGTTCGTATCACAACATCTATCGTGTTGGTAACACGCTGCAGGATATCGGGTTCTGGATCCTCAATGATATCGTCTGGCGCAAAACCAACCCGATGCCGAACTTCCGCGGCAAGCGTTTCTGCAACGCGCATGAGACCCTTCTGTGGTGCTCGAAAAGCGAAGAACAGAAAGCCATCACCTTTAACTACGAAGCGATGAAGCAGCTTAATGAAGGCCTGCAGATGCGCTCTGACTGGTTGATGCCGATTTGCTCGGGCTCGGAACGTCTCAAGGATGACAAGGGCAAGAAGGTCCATCCGACCCAGAAGCCCGAAGCACTGCTGCAACGTGTTCTGATGGCGACCACCCGACAGGGTGACGTGGTGCTTGATCCGTTCTTTGGCACTGGCACGACCGGTGCGGCTGCCCGTCGCCTGGGCCGTCACTTCATCGGTCTGGAACGTGAAGAAGACTACGCTGAAGCTGCGCGTGAACGCATTGCCAAGGTCCAGATGCTTGATGGCGACAGCCTTGAGCTGACCGAGTCGAAGCGTTCCCTGCCGCGTATTCCGTTTGGTGCGGTGATCGAACGTGGCCTGCTTTCGCCGGGCGACAAGATCTATGACAACCGGGGCAATGTAGCCGCCATGGTGCGTGCTGATGGCTCGATCAGTCATAAGGACAACGCAGGATCGATCCATCAGATCGGTGCACATGTACAGGGCGCACAGGCTTGTAATGGTTGGACTTATTGGCATTACAAGTGTGATGGCCGACTGGTTTCAATCGACAATCTGCGCAGCCAGCTGCGCAAGGAAATGGGTCAGGTCCCCGCCTGATCCAGTCTGGAAAAATCCGGCTAAATCATTGATGCCGAAAAGAACCGGCGTGGTTGCAAAACCCGCCGGTTTTGCTTTTGGGCAAAATTCTTGCTATATTTTTCCGATCAAACCTTGTCCGCAAGGATAGATGGAGAATGTTATGCAAGCAGGTGCAGTAGGGGGTGCCGCATACGCACCCAACCCGGTACAGATTCAGCAGGCAACCTCGCCGATTGCTGAAACGGGTAATAACGACCTGAATTCACCGCCGACACAGCGGATCGAGCAAGCAGCAGAAACCGAAACGTCGCAGCAGGCAGCCCCGACCCCGACAGAGGGCCGTGGACAGGTAATCGACATTTACGCCTGATCGCGCCGCGCGAGGTTTAAAAAACAAAAGGCCCGTGGTTCTGACCACGGGCCTTTTTAATTGCGCTGGTCTAATGCCGAACAGTTGGTGTGATCACGATGCGATCACACGGGCCCGTATTTCAGGGCATGACGGACGATCTTTTTCATCACGGTCGGCAGGGCAAAGTCCGACAGCCCATCAATGGTCGTCCAGCTGCCATCAAGTTTGTCGGCCTCTTGTGCTGGCAGGGTGGTGGCAAGCACGCTGACAGTAAGATGAAAATGCGTGAAGGTATGGCCCACCGTGCCATCAAGTTCCGACCATTTGGCCGAAACCGGGGCTTCGGACAGCATGACATCATCAGGTGCCTCGATCGCGCGCCAGTCGCTGCCGGGTACTTCATACAATCCCCCCAGCAATCCCTTTTCCGGGCGGCGGCGCACCAGAATGCGGCCATCATCTTCGCGCCGGATCCAGAAGGCATAGCCGACCCGAGTTGGTTTCGGCTCCTTCTTGCGTTTTTTGGGAAGGTCGGGGGCGATGCCTGATTTGCGGCCCTCGCAATCGGCCTGCCACGGGCAAATGCCGCATGCCGGATTGCGCGGCGTGCAAACCGTCGCCCCCAGATCCATCAATGCCTGGGCATAGTCACCGGGGCGATCAGATGGGGTCAGGGCAGCTGACTTTTCCTTGATTTCGGGTTTAACGTCGGGAAGTGGGGTTTCCAACGCAAACAGGCGTGAAATCACCCGTTCGATATTGCCATCCACCGGGCTTGCATGGCGGTTAAAGGCAATGGCGGCAACCGCACAGGCGGTATAGGGGCCGATACCGGGCAGTTTGAGTAAGCCTTCCTCGGTATCGGGAAAGACACCGTCATATTCAGATGCGACGACTTTGGCGCACTTATGCAGGTTGCGCGCACGGGCATAGTATCCCAGTCCTTGCCAGGCATGCAGAACATCATCAAGTTCGGCATTGGCAAGATCGGTCACGGTTGGCCAGCGTTTCAAAAAGGCTGCAAAATATGGCCCCACCGTCTGCACGGTGGTTTGTTGCAGCATGATTTCGCTAAGCCAGACGTGATAAGGATCGGGCGTCTCGCCGGGTTCTGATCGCCAGGGCAGGGTGCGGTGATGGCGGTCATACCATTCCAGCATGCTTGCTGCGAGGCGTTGGGTGTCCTGATGGGTGAAATGCACGTCGATCCCGTGTTATGTTGTTTTACGGATCTGGTCCGAAGTTATGCAGACCCTACGAAAGAAGCGGGCGTGAGCAAGAAAAAAGATAACACTGGTACGAAAAGTGGCTCGGTGATGGATCAGGCATCCAAAACCGTGGCACCCAAAAAGAAGCAGGCATTTGCTCCGCTCGGCAGTTCTGAACGCCGCATGGGGCTTCGCAATGTTGCGCCGCTTGTCGGCAACTTGACCCGGCCACTCGTGCGCAAGCGCGGCTTTTTCCAGACCGAAATCATCCTGCATTGGGCCGAGATCGTTGGAAGTGATCTTGAAAAATACACCATGCCGCTGAAATACAGCCCGCCACCCAAGGAAAGCATTGCTGGCGGTACGCTGTTGATCCGGGTTGTCGGGCCGGTCGCCCTTGAACTCCAGCACCGCATGCCGCAGATCATCGAACGGGTAAACAGCTATTTCGGTTATCGTGCGATCAACAAGATCACCATGCTTCAGGGTGATATTTCACGCCCCGAACGCACCGTTCATCGACCGACCGAAGTCCCCGAAGCCGACATCAGCCCATCGCGTCAGGCGGACCTCGAAAAGATCGAAGATCCACACCTTCGTGAAGTTCTGACACGTCTTGGCCGTCACATCGCCGGTGCAAGCGGTGGTTTGCGGCCCAAACCCGGCAAGAAATAAGGGCTGTGGCTAAGTCGCTTGTCGCCCGTTGGGCTGTACCATCCGGTCACGACCTGTTGTCTTGCGCGTCGGCAATAATCGAATCAGTTTATTG
This sequence comes from Thalassospira sp., assembly GCF_002709775.1. Classification (GTDB taxonomy): domain Bacteria; phylum Pseudomonadota; class Alphaproteobacteria; order Rhodospirillales; family Thalassospiraceae; genus Thalassospira. The sequence goes on along the minus strand of NZ_PAQR01000042.1, from coordinate 3,826 downwards.
AAATGAACGATCACGGAGTTGCCGCAATTGCGCGCCAACTTGGCGACTCGTTGGTGGCATAGCCGTTTTCGGGGGTGTGTTGACTCCCGTGCTGCAACAGGCTTGTAATCACAAAACTTTGTTTTAACGGAGGTTTCCTTGCTAAAGGCAGTTAAGTTTCTTGCTGGTGCTTTTTTGATGATGGTTGGGCTGGCAAGCGCCCAGCAGGCACAAGCAGTTGAGTGGAAAGAACATGTGATGGGTGACGAGAATGCACCGGTCACGATGATTGAATATGCATCTTTGACCTGCCCGCACTGTGCGTCCTTCCACACCGAGGTTCTGCCTGAGATCAAGGAAAAGCTGATTGATACCGGCAAGCTGAAGCTGATCTTCCGCGACTATCCGCTGGATGGTGTTGCGCTGCGTGCTGCTGCCATTGCGCAGTGCGCGGGCGAAGATCGCTATTTCGGTGTTCTGGGCATGCTGTTCAAATCGCAGATGACCTGGGCACGTTCGCAGGACCCGATCGGCAGCATCAAGGAAGTTGTCCGCTTTGCTGGCATGAGCGGCGATGCGGTTGATGCCTGCATGGCTGATCAGGAACTGATTGATGGGATCGTTGCTTCGCGCATGACCGGTGAACAGGAATTCAACGTCAATTCCACGCCGAGCTTCGTGCTGGATGGCGACACCATTGCCGGTTCGCGTGACGCAGAATTCTTTATCGACAAGGTCGAAGACCTTATCGACTAATCAAAACAATTCTGCCGGACACCGCGCCTGCGGTGTTCGGCAACAGGGGACAGGGTCGGACCGGGGGACATGATTGGTCCAGTTTAAATCGCTAAAGCTGACGGGGTTCAAATCCTTCGTCGATTCAACAGATCTACTCGTTGAAGACGGGCTGACCGGTGTTGTCGGCCCGAACGGCTGTGGCAAATCCAATCTTGTTGAAGCACTGCGCTGGGTGATGGGTGAAACATCAGCCAAGCAGATGCGTGGATCCGACATGTCCGACGTTATTTTTGGCGGCACATCAAGCCGGCCTGCGCGTAACGTCGCCGAAGTTTCCGTGACCCTTGATAACAGCGAGCGCAAGGCGCCCGCGATGTTCAACGACTTTGATTTGCTTGAAGTCACACGCCGCATCGAACGCGGTGGCGGGTCGAACTATCGCGTCAATGGCAAGGATGTCCGTGCACGTGACGTGCAATTGCTGTTTGCCGATGCCGCGACCGGTGCGCGATCAAACGCCATGGTGTCCCAGGGCAAAATTGGCGCCCTGATCGGGGCCAAGCCGATCCAGCGTCGCCTGATCCTTGAAGAAGCCGCCGGTATTACCGGCCTCCATTCCCGCCGTCACGAGGCGGAGCTGCGCCTTAAGAATGCCGAGCAGAATATGGAACGCCTTGAAGACGTTCTCTTGCAGCTTGATGGGCAGATCGCCTCCCTGCAAAAGCAGGCACGACAGGCCGAACGGTATCGCAAGCTCTCCGAAAGTGTCCGCGAGACCGAGGCTTTGCTGTTCCATATCCGTTGGACCGATGCCCAGAAACGTCAGGAAGATGCGCGTGAATTGCTGGTCGCGGGCGAAAGTGCCGTGCGTGACCTGACCTCGTCAGTGACCGAGGCCACAACGGTTCAGGCCCATGTGGCCGCAAGCCTGCCCGATCTTCGCAAAAAAGAATCTGAGGCCGCAGCCGCCCTGCAGCGCCTTTTGATCGAACGCGAAGGTCTTGATAAGGACAAGGCGCAGATCGAAACCCAGATGGGCCAGCTACGTGGGCGCATCCAGCAGATTGACGCTGACCTTGCCCGTGAGGCCGAACTGGCAAGTGACGCCGAAGGCGCACTTAAGAAACTTAAAGACGAGCGCGAAGAACTGAGCGAAGCCCAAGGCGGCGAAGACGACGCCCTTGATGAGGCCCGCGAAGTAGCCTCTGAAAAGGCCCTTCGGGTCGAAGAACTTGAAGTCGATGTCGATGCGATGACCAACAAGGTCGCGGAGGAAGAGGCGCGCCTCAAATCAGTACAACAGCGCCTGAGTGAACTGAATGCCCGTCGTGCACGCCTGACCGAGCGCCATGACGAAGCGGTTGCCAAGCTTGATGACATACGCATCGAAGCCGACTTTTCCGAGGCCCTTGAAGAAGCCAGCATGCATCTTGAAGAGTGCGAAGAACTGGTCGAACAGCGCAAAATGGCGGTCGAAGAGGCCGAGATGCGCCTGGCCGAAATGCGCGATCGCGAAGACGGCCTGAAAACCGCGGAAAGCGATGCCCGCGATGCGCTGCGTGATGCTGAAAGTCGCAAGGCGCGCCTGGCCGCGGAGATCGAAGCCCTTGAGAGCCTGCTTCGCGGCGGTGATGACGACAAATATCCCGGCGTGATCGAAAACATCACGGTTCAGGGCGGCTTTGAATTGGCGATGGCCGCTGCCCTTGGCGAGGACCTTGATGCGCCGGATGCGGCCGATGCCGCCATGCATTGGTCGGCGATTGATCCGGCAACCGACGATCCGGCCCTGCCGGATGGTGTGACAGCACTTGCCAAATATGTTGAGGCACCCGCCCTTTTGAACCGTCGCCTTTGGCAGATCGGCATTGTAGATGACGAAGCCACTGGTAACTTCCTCGCCAAGAACCTGAAGGTTGGACAGCGCCTTGTCTCACGCGAAGGCGCACTTTGGCGTTGGGATGGCTATCGCATTCTTGCCGGTGCTGAATTGCCGGCTGCCGTGCGCCTGCGTCAACGCAACCGCCTTGAAGAATTGCGTGCCGAACTTGAAGAAGCCGATGCGGTGGTCGAAGCCGCAAGCGAACGGGCCGAGATCGCCAGTGAAAATGTCGAACGCCTTGATGAAGAAATCGAGGCGGCCCGCACGGCCGAGCAGGAATCGCACCGTGCAGTACGCGATGCGGAAAATGCTGCATCTTCCGCGCGTGAGGAAATCGCCAATATCAAACGCGATGCCAGCGCGATTGAAAGCCGCCTTCAGAACGCCGAAGAGGCCGAAAAACGTGCCAAGCAGGACCTTGATGAACTGATTGCCGAGCAGGAAGAGCTCGCTGCCCTGCCAGAGGAAAGCAGCGAAGGCCTGATGGAAATCAAGGCGGAGCTGATTGAAAAACGCGCCAATCTGGCCGATGCGCGTGCTGATCAGATGGAAGCACGCAGCCAGCTTGAACGCATGCAAAGCACCATGTCGGGCCGGCGCAAGCGCCTTGAATTCGTTGAAAATGAAATCTCCACCTGGAACGAACGTGCATCAGGGGCGGGCGAACGCGTTGCCGAGCTGCGCGAACGTCAGGAAGAAGCCCGCATGGAGATCGAGGAGCTTGAACTAAAGCCCGAAGAGATCGAAGAACGCCGTGCGATCCTTTCTGACCGGATCGAACTTTCCGACCAGACCCGCAAGGACGCCGCCGATGAGTTGCAGCGCGCCGAGAATGCACAGCGCGAAGCGGACATGAACCTGCGCGAAGCTGAACAAAAACTGGCCGAGGCCCGCGAAGGTCGCGTGCGCTGTGAAGCATTGCTGGAACAGGCCGAACAACACCGCCGTGATTTGATCGAACGTATCCGCGAACGTGTAAATGCCACCCCGGATCAATTGGTCGAACTGGGCCAGATTGATCTGACCAAGGACCTGCCGGCCGAAGGCGACATTGAAGCCCGCCTGCAACGCCAGACCCGCGAGCGTGAAAACCTGGGTGCGGTCAACCTGCGTGCCGAAGTCGAACTGGCAGAGATGCAGGAACAGAAAGACACCATGGTGTCGGAACGCGATGATTTGATTGCTGCTATTGAAAAGCTTCGCAATGGCATCAATCAGCTCAACCGC
>NZ_PAQR01000041.1 GCF_002709775.1 Thalassospira sp. | reverse complement strand
ATCCCATCCCGAACTCAGAAGTGAAACCAGCCTGCGCCGATGGTACTTTGTCTTAAGGCACGGGAGAGTAGGTCACCGCCGGGCCTTCCAAATACAGCATCATATTCCCTAATACACACACCAAACATCAAACGCCGCTTCAAACATGAGCGGCGTTATCTGTTTAAAGGCCCACATCGCCAAAACAGAAACACCCACTGACGCGGGGTGGAGCAGCCCGGTAGCTCGTCAGGCTCATAACCTGAAGGTCGCAGGTTCAAATCCTGCCCCCGCAACCAACATTACTAAAGCTCGCCCTCGTGGCGGGCTTTTTTAATGTTTGTTTGTCGGGTGCATGCGGATTGGAACATCGCAAACAGGCTAAAGCCTGTTTGCGGGTTCTTTGCGGAGGCCGGAGGCCGGAGCTGGCGAAGCCCGAAGGGCGGAGACTAATCCTGCCCCCGCAACTTGCCCCCAGAGCACTCCTCCTCTAATGAATCAAATTCATCATTCCAAGCGAAACTAGTGGGCTAATCTGCCTGAAGGGTTTTCGCTACAGTCGGCTCATAAATCGCGAACTGATAAGGAGCGAATGAGATGACTGATTCTGTGAATGTTGAAAACAAGACGGAGACCCTGAACGAGGGCCGTCGTAACCTTCTGAAAATCGCTGGTGCGGGTGCTGCGGCATTCGGGGCGAGCTCCCTTGTTGGTTCGCCTGCACTTGCTGTGACCGAAGAATGGGACAAGACCTTTGCCAAGAGTGATGCGGTTGATCATGAGAAGGTGACCTTCACCAACCGTTATGGCGTTGCCCTGGTTGGCGATCTGTATCTGCCGAAAAACCGTTCCGGCAAGCTGGCCGCGATTGCGGTTGCCGGTCCGTTTGGTGCAGTGAAAGAGCAGGCGGCGGGGCTTTATGCCCAGACAATGGCCGAGCGTGGCTTTGTCACCGTGGCATTTGATCCGTCCTATGTTGGTGAAAGTGGCGGTGCTGTCCGTGATGTTGCATCGCCGGACATCAATACCGAAGACTTCATGGCCGCTATTGATTTCCTTGGCCTGCATGAGTCGGTCAACCGTGATCAGATCGGCATCATTGGTATTTGCGGCTTTGGCGGCATGGCACTGAATGCCGTTGCCGCAGACAAGCGCGTCAAGGCGGTTGCCACTACCAGCATGTACGACATGTCACGTGTGATGGCGAAGGGCTATTACGATGCGATGACCCAGGAAGAGCGCACCGCAGCCCTGACCCAGATGAGCGAGCAGCGCTGGACCGATGCGGAAAACGGCAAGCCGGCAATGGCGGGTGGTCTGCCTGATACGCTTGAAGGCATCGATAACCCGGTCATTCAGATGTATTACGGCTATTACAAGACCGAGCGCGGATATCACAAACGTTCGGTCAACTCCAACGGTGGCTGGACCGTAACCAACCCGCTGTCGTTCATGAACATGCCGCTTCTGACCTATGTCGATGAAATCTCGCCGCGGCCGATGCTGCTGATTGCAGGTTCGGAAGCCCATTCGCGTTATTTCAGTGAGGATGCCTATGCGGGAGCTGCCGAGCCGAAGGAACTGATGATCATCGAAGGTGCGGATCACGTCGATCTGTATGACCAAGTGGACATCATTCCGTTTGACAAGCTGCAGGCCTTCTTTGAAGAGCATGTTGCCTAAGCAGCACGATACTTGATCCGGGATTTGAATCCTCAAAGCAAAAACCCCGCCGAATATTCGGCGGGGTTTTTTTTGATCAGTCTTTGAGATCGGAAAGCCTAGCTGCGCGGCTTGAGGTTTTCCGGATCGTAGATCGGTTTGTAACCGATGCCATAGACTTCGACCGGATAGATCTCGTCCATGTAGGACACGGTCAGCTTGCGACCTTCCTGGCAGTAATCCCACGGCAGGTAGGCAAGGGCGATGTTCTTGCCAACACTTGGACCAAAGGCGATCGAGCTGGTGTAGGAACGACGGCCCAGCTCATCGATCAGGGTTTTGCCGGTTTCCGGATCCATCACCGGCAGACGACCGACCGGATAACGGGCAACGCCATTGGCATCGACGTTTTCGGTCATGATCAGGGTGCAGAGCATGGCTGGCTGATGATCGCGTTCGCGATATTCAACATGCTTTGCCTTGCCGCGGAAGTCGGCTTCCTTGACCTTCGGGCGGGCCAGATCGGCTTCGAGCAGGTTGTACTGGGTGTGCAGGTCTGCGTTCTGCAGACGCAGTGATTTTTCCAGACGACGCGAGTTGGCATAGGTTTCAACACCAACAGCCAGAACACCGATCCCGCGCAGCGCATCCCAGACAGCAAGGCCGTCTTCATAACGCATGTGAAGCTCCCAGCCCTGCTCGCCAACATACGAAATACGGAAAGCAGAAACGGTTTTGCCGGCAATCTTGATCTGACGAATAGCGGCAAACGGGAAGTTTTCGACATTGAGCGCTTCTGGATCTTCGACAACCTTCTTGAGATTCTCACGCGCGTTCGGGCCCCAGATGCCAATGGTGGTGTAGTCTTCGGTCACATCGGTGATCGTGACATCCCAACCCTTGTCCTGAGCGGTACGGCGCATATAGGTCAGGTCACGCGGGCCAGCATCGGCACCGTTAACCAGACGGCAGCGGTCTTCCATGCGGAAGACGGTGAAGTCGGCACGTACCATGCCTTCGTCATCGAGCATGTGGGTATAGATACCCTTGCCGATATTGGCGTCCCCACCGACCTTGGCAGCACAAAGCCATTCCATCAGTTCAACATGATCCGGACCGGAAATGTCGGTCATGTGGAAGTGCGACAGGTTGATGATGCCGCAATCGTCACTCATCGCGAGCTGTTCGGCGTTCGACACACGCCAGAAGTGGCGGTTGTCCCATTCATGTTCACGGACCGGAACGCGGTCGGCATATTTTTCCAGAAGGTGCTCGTTGGCGGCATAGCCATGCGCACGTTCCCAACCGCCGAGTTCCATGAAGTAACCGCCGAGTTCGACTTCGCGCTCATAGAACGGGGAGCGGCGAATGCCGCGGGCATTGGCGAACGGCTCGCGCGGGTGGACCGGCGGGTTGTAGATCTTTTTCGCCGTCTCATAGCAACGGTCGTGGATGTACTGTTCGTTCAGCTGGAACTTGTTGAAGCGCGAGAAGTCGACGGATGCATGGTCAACATGGGTGCGGCCATGGGTCATCCAGTCGGCAATCAGTTTGCCCATGCCCGGTCCGTCTTTAATCCAGATACCAACTGCGTACCAAAGACCGCGCAGGTTCTGACTTTCACCCATCGACGGGCCACCATCAGCCGAGGACTGCAGCAGACCATTGAACGAGTGACTTTCGTTAAAGCCAAGTTCGGTCAGGATCGGGGTCAGTTCCATGGCGCGTTCAAGCGGCTCGATCACGTCTTCGAGTTCGAGGTCGCGCTGCGACGGGGACAGGCGTGCCTGATCCTTCTCGAGGATGTCGCGCGGATGGACCAGACGCGGGTTTTCCTCGTAATAGTAGCCCCATTCGATCTGGCCACCCTCGGTGCTTTTGGGATCGCCGGTATCGCGCATATAGGCCGAGTTGCCCTGGTCGCGAAGCAGCGGGTAACCGATTTCAACACCGGTGCCTTCGAATTCGTTATACGGCCCAAAGAAGGTCAGCGGATGGTCAACCGGCATCACCGGCAGGTCTTCGCCCGCCATTTCGGCAATCAGACGGCCCCACAGACCGGCACAGACAACCACATAGTCGGCATGGATCGTACCGCGTTCGGTAACGACACCCTTGATGCGACCATTTTCGGTGATCAGTTCAAGAGCCGAGGTGTTGGCAAAGATCTTGAGCTTGCCCGATGCTTCGGCCTGATCGATCAGTTTACCGGCAACTGTTTGCGAGCGCGGAATGACAAGACCGGCATCCGGGTCCCACATCGCACCCATGATCTGGTCTTCTTCCAGAAGCGGGAATTTTTCCTTGGCTTCTGCGGCCGTGATCATTTTGACGTTGGTGCCAAATGCCTTGCCGGAGTCAACGCGGCGTTTGAGTTCGCCCATGCGTTCTTCATCACCGACGCGTGCGACTTCCAGACCGCCGATGCGCGCGTAATGGCCCATCTTTTCGTAGAAATCCATGGAATACATGGTGGTCCAGGTGGTCAGCTGGTCGTGGCTGGTCGCATAGCAGAAGTCGGATGCGTGCGCGGTCGAGCCTATGTCGGTCGGGATACCGGACTTGTCGATGCCGACAATATCGTCCCAGCCATTTTCGATCAGGTGATGTGCCACCGAGGAGCCAACAATACCGCCGAGACCGACGATGACAACTTTGGCCTTGCTTGGAAATGCGCTCATTTCTCTCAATCCTTCTTTCCGAGATGTTTGTCAGTGCTCGGCATGGCGAAAAACGCGTCAGGGACCGGTCGAAGCCGGCCCCGTTGCAGGAGTGTACTACAAAGTGAAGACTACTGTTCGGTGATCGTTGAGCATCACCCTGCCTTCAAGATGGTATTTGACTGCGCGGGCGAGAACCCGTGATTCGATATCACGACCCGCCGCGACGAAATCGTCGGCCGACATCGCGTGGTTCACGCGTTCGGTTTCCTGTTCAATGATCGGGCCTTCATCAAGATCAGGCGTGACATAGTGTGCCGTCGCCCCGATCAGTTTCACGCCGCGCTCATAAGCCTGATGATATGGCTTTGCCCCTTTGAAGCTTGGCAGGAACGAGTGGTGAATGTTGATGATCATGCCATAGAACTGGCTGGAAAGCTCGTTGGTCAGGACCTGCATGTAGCGGGCAAGGACCACCAGTTCAGACTTGGTTTCCTTGATCAGGTCAGCAAGCTTGGCTTCCTGTTCAGCCTTGTTTTCCTTGTTCACCGGCCAGTGATAGAAGGGGATGCCTTCCTGATCGGCGACCTTGCGGGCATCTTCGTGGTTCGAGACGATGGCCGCAACTTCGGCGTCCAGCCAGCCCACCTTGATTTGGTAAAGAAGGTGCAGCATCGCATGGTCGAATTTCGAAACCATGATGATGATTCGCGGACGGCGTGCAACTTCATCAATCTTGAGCTTCAGGTTAAAGCGATCAACCGCCGGGTTCAGCGACAGGGCAATGGATTCCTTGTCGATATCTGATGGTGTGATGACCGCAACACGCAGGAAGAATTTGTTGGTGTGGCGGTCCCAGAACTGGTTGGACTCGGCGATATTGGCGCCGCGCGTGGCCAGAGCAGAGGTAACGGTCGCAACGATGCCCGGCTGATCGTCGCAGGCAATACGCAGGATATAAGAGGTATCGTTCACTGGTTTGGTTCCGTTTCGATTTCTCTGGTGAGCTTAAAGCTGGTTTTCCAGCTGCGGCAGAATGTCAAACAGATCACCGACAATGCCGTAATCTGCGACCTGAAAGATCGGTGCTTCTTCATCTGTATTGATGGCAACGATGATCTTGGAATCCTTCATGCCTGCCAGATGCTGGATCGCGCCGGAAATGCCACATGCGATATATAGGTCCGGTGCGACGACTTTACCCGTCTGACCGACCTGAAGATCGTTCGGGGCATATCCGGCATCAACAGCGGCACGTGATGCGCCAACTGCGGCACCAAGCTTGTCAGCAAGCGGCGTAATGACGGCCTTGAACTTTTCTTCTGATCCAAGAGCACGGCCACCGGAAACAATAATCTTGGCAGAACCAAGTTCCGGGCGATCATTTTCCGACAGAATGTTTTCAAGGAAGGAAGATTTCCCGCTATCGGCACTTCCGGCATCAACCGATTTGATTTCGGCAGCACTGTCGCCAGCCTCAAATGCGCCAAAGCTTGAGGTGCGGATGGTCAGGACTTTTTTCGCATCGGTGCTTTGAACGACTTCGATGGCGTTGCCGGCATAGATCGGGCGTTTGAAGGTGTCGGCATCGACAACTTCCATCACCTCGGACACCTGCATGACATCCAGCAGGGCAGCAACGCGCGGCAGGATGTTTTTGCCGTTCGCAGTTGCTGCGGCAACGATGGTGTCATAGTCACCGGCAAGCGAGACGATCAGGTCGGCAGCATTTTCGGCAAGATGGTTTGCCAGTGCGTCGCTATCGGCAACCAGAACGCTACGAATACCAGAAAGCTTGGATGCCTGTTCGGCAACGGCACCAACAGCCTTGCCTGCGACCAGAATATCAATGTCACCACCGATTTGGGTTGCGGCACTCAGGGCCTTTGCGGTCTGTTCGGACAGCGTGGCGTTATCGTGTTCGGCAAAAAGAAGAATAGCCATGATTTCAATCTCCGCCTGGGTCAGATGACGCCAGCTTCATTCTTGAGTTTGTCGGTGAGTTCAGCAACATTGGCGACCTTGATGCCGGCCTTGCGCGTTGCGGGTTCTTCGACCCGAATCAGGCGCAGACGCGGTGCAACGGTAACGCCAAAGTCGGCGGCGGTTTTGCTATCAAGCGGCTTTTTCTTGGCCTTCATGATATTGGGCAGTGACGCATAGCGCGGCTCGTTCAGGCGAAGGTCGGCGGTAACGATTGCCGGCAGGCTGACACTGATGGCCTGAAGACCGCCATCAACCTCGCGGGTGACTTTTGCATGATCAGCCGAGAGTTCCAGTTTGGAGGCAAAGGTCGCCTGCGACCAACCCAACAGGGCCGAAAGCATCTGGCCGGTCTGGTTGGCGTCATCATCAATCGCCTGTTTACCCAGAATGACAAGGCCGGGTTCCTCGGCATCAACGACGCCCTTAAGAATTTTTGCGACATCAAGCGGCTCGACCGGACCATCAACGGTCACCAGGATGGCGCGATCCGCACCCATGGCCAGGGCCGTGCGCAGGGTTTCTTGTGCCTGTGCCGGGCCGATCGAGACGGCGACGATTTCGTCAGCCTGACCGGATTCCTTAAGGCGAATGGCTTCCTCGACCGCGATTTCGTCGAAGGGGTTCATCGACATTTTGACATTGGCAAGGTCGACACCGGAACCATCCGCCTTGACGCGGATCTTCACGTTGTAGTCGACGACCCGTTTAACAGGTACGAGAACCTTCATCATTTCCCTCTCTGACGAAATCCGGATCAAAGCTGCCTGGTCCGGGATGGTCGCGGCAAGCGCGACCCGATTTAAGTTTCAAAGACTGGAAGCGTTACGTGATGTGACACTACCGGAGGCGACATTTATCTTGGTGCAATTCGGGATGCCGATATTCCGGAACCGGGACAATTGTTACACATTTTTGGCCAACTTCCCGGGGCGCGAATGTACTGTTTGCCATTTTTGGCATCTTCATCGCGATCCGATTGTTGATTCTGCCGAGACCCTGTGTTTCTCTTGCTTCCCCGATATACCCGTCGGTATCATGAAAATTAATCTGGCGACTTTTTGCGCCAAAAAATAGAATGTTTGCGTCAAAGTGAGATTACCGCTACGACAAACCTGACAACCTTGCCTGTATCGGAGGAACCGATGCTCAAGAAGCCTGAATCCCGTGCCCAGACTGCACCGCGTTTGAACGTCGGTTTTATCCTCGCAAAACGCTTTACCTTGTGCGCTTTTGCGAACTTTGTTGATGTCTTGCGACTGGCTGCGGACGAGGGTGATCGCAGTCGTCCGATTCTTTGTAAATGGACGGTTCTGTCAGACACGATGGACCCGATTACATCGAGTAGCGGGATCGCGGTACAGCCCAAGGAACGGTTGGGGGACCCAAGGCGGTTCAACTATATCGTGGTTGTCGGCGGGTTGATGGATGACGCCGAAAAGCTCAGTCCCGCCTATCAGAAATTCCTGCATGAAGCGGCGGCGGCCGGTGTGCCGCTTGTTGGTGTGTGTACCGGTGTGTTCATGCTGCATGAGGCCGGGCTTTTAAATGGCTACCGCTGCTGTGTCAGCTGGTTCCATCATTCTGAAGTTGTCGAACAATTCGAAGGACTTGACCCGGTTACCGAGCAGATTTTCGTGGTCGACCGCGATCGCCTGACCTGTTCGGGCGGGGTCAGTTCGGCGCATCTTGCGGCCTATCTGGTCGACAAGCATGTTGGCCGCGCCCAGGCGAACAAAAGCCTGCATATCATGATCATTGATGATGCGCTTCAGGCGGAAAAACCACAGCCGGGCATTCCACTTGATCTTAAGACTCAGGATCAGATTGTTCAGCGTGCGCTTTTGATCATGCAGCAAAATATCGACATGCCGATTTCGGTGCAGGAAATTGCGCGGCGCATGGGCAACAGTAAGCGCCAGATCGAACGGCATTTCCGACTTGCACTTGATACATCACCACAGGTGGCGTTCCTCAATATCCGGCTGGATCTGGCGCAGCATCTGATCGAAAAAAGTGACAAATCGGTCGCCCAGATTGCGGTTGATTGCGGCTTTTGCGACTCGTCACATCTAAGCCGGATGTTCCGCCGCCGCTATGGCTGCACGCCGCAAGCCCTGCGGCGCCCGATCCCCGATTCGCTGGCAACGAGTAACATGGCAGAGGCCGAAGCCCCGCAGCTTGAAGCCGGCGCATAAAAGAAAACGCCCTGTTCACGATCAAAAGTGAGCAGGGCGTTTAAAATTGTGCCGTATTCGTCGGGGGTCTTAAATCTCGACCTCGACATCGGAAAGCGGGGTGGAGCAGCAAATCAGGATCTTGCCCTGATCGACTTCACGCTGGCGAATGCCGCCGCCGTGCTGCATGTCGACTTCACCCGTAACCAGTTTGGATTTGCAGGTACCGCAAATACCGCGCTGACAGGAAGACATCGGCATCAGGCCGGCTTCCTTGGCGGCAGACAGGATCGTCATGCCCGGGTTGCATTCCACAACGTGGCCGGTCTTGACGAAACTGACGCGGAATTTTTGATCGCTGATTTCTGGTGCGACAGATTCATGTTCTTCGAGGTTGCCCGCGGTTTCAGCACCGAAATCGAAGCTTTCCTCGTAGTATTTGTCCATGTCAAAGCCGGCTTCCTGGAGCATGTTGCGCACGCCCTCCATGAAGCGGCCCGGACCACAGCAAAAGACTTTGCGGTCCTTGAAGTCCGGCGACATCAGCGACAGCATCGGCAGGCTCAACCGGCCGGTGAAGCCCGACCACTGATGGCTGGCCGACGTCGTATCAACGGTCAGCGAAACCTTAAGTGACGGGTTCTGCGACATCAGAAGGTTCAGCTCGTCGCGGAAAATCAGATCTGATGGCGTGCGGGCCGCATGGACAAAATGTAGATCGGTTGGTTCGGACAGATCGCAGGCCGTGCGGGTCATCGACATCATCGGCGTGATACCGCTGCCAGCCGAAATGAACAGCAATTTCTGATCAGCGGTTGCGTCGGTGGTGAAGTCACCAGCGGGGCCGGTGACATTCACTTCCTTGCCCGGCAGCATATTGTCATGCAGCCAGTTCGATCCTGGACCACCCGGAACACGTTTGACCGTAATTTCAATACGGTATGGGCGTGCGGCTGATGCCGAGATCGTATAGCTGCGCGTGACCATGCCTTCGACCGGCAGCTCGAAGGTCATGAACTGACCGGGGTAAAAACGAAACGCACGCGGCTCACGCGCAGAAAACACAAAGGTTTTCACATCGTGCGTTTCCTGACGAACTTGCCGGCAAACAAGGACATCGTCATGCTCCGGATCCCACAAGGGGACCCGGTTGACTTCGGTCACGATTTCTTCGACGGGCGCGTCGTTGCCCTTCGTGTCCTCGTTTGGCTTCTTCTCACTCATTCTGCGGCAATCCCGGCTTTGTTCGTTGCGAAGTGGTCTTCCAGGCGCTTGATGTACCAGTCACAGAACGCCTCAACATGCGGTTCGGTGAATTTGGAATACGGGCCCGGTTCGTATGCAGGTTGTTCACTACCAATCTGGGCAAGGCGCACAAGGTCGGCGTCCTGCTGGTTGGTCATGTTCCATACGTGGGTGAGGTTATCAAGGGTATAATCCTCGTTTTCACGTGCGTCCTTGTGGACCAGCCAGGTCGTGCGTACCAGCGTTCTGTTTGGCGAAAGCGGCAGAACACAGAAGGTCACGATATGGTCGGCCATGAAGTGGTGCCAGGAGTTCGGGTGTGTCCAGAAGCTCAGACCACCAAGTTTGGCATCGGTAAAGTTACCCAGAAGTTTCTTCGAGGCAGCCTTGGTATCAAGTGTGTGCGACTCACCTTCGCGCATCAGCGGCAGGCGCATGGTGCGGAAGCCCGTGACGTTTGAAAGCTGGTCTTGCTCGGCAGACGGCAGACCGCATGCTTCCCAACGCGCGTGATCCTTGGCGATGGTCTCAGAATATTTGGCAACGTCTTCTGAACGGCGCTGATCAAGTTCATCAGGCGAGAAGCCGAAACCGAATTCCGACAGCGGTACGGTCAGCTGCGGGTGGTTACCCTCGCAGTGATAGCACTCGCGGTTGTTTTCCATGGTCAGCTTCCAGTTTCCTTCCTCGATCAGTTCGGAAACGTGGGCAACCTTACAGTTGGAAAGGTCGTGCGGCGCGATATACGGTTCCATGACCTTGGCCATTTCTTCGATATCGGCCGGGGCATCCTTCGCCAGGCAGATAAAGATCAGGCCAGCGATCGAACGGACATGAACGGTTTTCAGGCCATGGCAGCTTTTATCAAAGCCTGAACCCATATGTTCGGCGAGGATAAGGTCGCCATCCTCGTTATAGGTCCAGCCATGATAACGGCAGACGATGTTGCCGATCGTGGTCTGGCGTTCATCGATAAGCTTCGCACCGCGGTGACGGCAGACGTTATGGAATGCACGCAGGCCCATATCATCGCCGCGCAGGATCAGGATCGACGCGCCACCGATTTCAACGGTGATGCAATCGCCCGGTTCCGGAAGTTCAGGCTCTACGCCAACGAAAATCCAGTTCTGGCCAAAGATGACATCCATATCCAGATCCAGAATGTCCTGATCACCGTAGAAAGGTGCCTCAAGGCTCTTGAAGGTCTGGCGGCGGGCGACGAGTTTTTGAATTTCAGATGAATGCATGGTCGGATACCTCGGCTTCTCTCAATGGTATCTGGAACGGAATCCTGTGCATGGCTAACCGTCTGCATCAGGGCGTAAGCATAGCACCGAACGGGAAATTCGGGTGCTTAATTCTTTGTGATGCTGGTTGTTTCCAGCATCGGGCTTATTCCTGGACGTCTTCGGTGGAAATCTGCACGCGAGACAGTTGGTATTGCCGAGGTAACTGACGGTATGACTTCTGTATGCCAGATGATTGACCGAAACGCACCAGACCACGCCCCGCAATGCCTTGATTGCAGGATCGTTTGGTATTCACGGCCATGCCGCAATACACACGATCTGTCACGTGCAGGGCACGTGTCGGTTTACGGGCTGTCAGTTGCACCCAAAGTCTCCCTCTTCTCCGCCGGCAGGTAACCTGCTCTTTCGGGCGCCCACACCTGAGGGTGAGCGATTTCAAAATCTATTTCGGTTTTGGTGTGCTAAGGGAGAAAGCATAAGTCAAAAAGGCAGTAGTTTTGCGACGAGATATCATTGTCTGGCAGTCCACACAGGCTAGGTGGCTTTTCTTTGGACAAATTTCAATGTGCAACGGCAGTTTTCCTGCCCTTTTTTGACCTCATCCCCCGGCAATGGCATCATCGGATCAATATGGTGTGAAAATCGGGAGTCGGGTGATGAAAGTCGGGATTGTCGGGGCCGGAATGGTCGGAAGTTCGGCGGGATACGCGCTGGCGGTTATAGGACTCGCAAGCTCGGTCGTTCTGGTCGATCAAAACCACGATCTGGCTGTGGCACAGGCCGAAGACATAGCGCACGCTGTGCCTTTCATGTCTTCGACGATTGTCGAGGCGGCAAATTATGATGGGTTGGCCGGAGCATCCGTTATCATTCTCGCCGCCGGAGTCAGTCAAAAACCTGGTGAAACCAGACTGGCTTTGCTTGAAAGAAACGCCGCCGTTTTCAAGGACGTGGTCGGCAATGTTTTATCGGTCGCGCCTGACGCAATTCTTCTGATTGCCTCGAACCCGGTCGACATCATGACCCAGATCACCCAGCGGATATCGGACCTTCCGGCCAACCGGGTAATTGGATCGGGCACCATTCTTGATACCGCGCGTTTCCGAAGCCTTCTGGGTCGGCATCTTGGTATTTCACCGCAATCGGTTCATGCCTATGTCCTTGGCGAACACGGCGATAGCGAAGTCCTTGCCTGGTCGAATGCCAAGGTGGGATCGTTGTCGCTTGCCGATATCGCAGCCCAGGTCAGCGCGCCGATCACCGAACATGTGCGTGCAACCATTGATGATGGGGTGCGTAATGCGGCCTATAAAATCATCAAGGGCAAGGGCGCGACCTATTACGGGATCGGGGCCGGACTGGCGCGAATCGTCAAGGCGATCGGGCGTGATCAGCATGATGTTCTAACCGTATCCTGTGTGACCCCCGAAATCGTCGGGATTAGGGATGTCGCACTTTCTATTCCACGCGTTGTCGGTGCCAACGGGATCGAAACCGATTTGATGCCCGATCTTGTAACCACGGAGCGCGACGGCCTTGAAAAAAGTGCTACGCTTCTTAAGGACAGCGTGGAATCGATCCGCTTATAGGTTGGGTTGTGAAGCGCCCGTGGTTGGTACCGTGCGCCGTTTGCTGCGCATGGCGCGCAAGGTTGTGCCAAAGGCCTGTGCATAGGCGCGACTAAGGGCTGCGTGGCTTTTAAAACCGGTTTGAAGCGCAATATCAGCCAGCTTCATATCCGTTGAACGGGCCAGATCGCGTGCCCGGCCCAGACGCAGCATCTGATAATATTTACCTGGCGCCATTTGCAGATTGTCCTGAAAGGCCCGATCAAGACTGCGCAGCGAACAGCCCGCGCGGGTCGCAATGGCTTTGAGCGCAATCGGCGCTTCGATATGGGCAATCATTTCGCTAACTGCACGCCGGACATGATCAGCGCCCGGACCATGCAAACGATCCGCCCCGCGCGCGGGCATATCGTTCGTGCCAAGCGTCTGATGGCGGGCGTCATAGACAAACAGGTTGCTGACATCAAAGGCGACCGACGGGCCAAATTCCCGGGCAAGAAGATGGAGCATCATCTCCATCACGGTTGCCGCCCCGCCCGACGTGATCATTTTGCCATCTTCAACAAAGCGGTCGGTCAGGACACTGACATCGGGGAACTGTTCGCGGAATTGATCAAGTTCCTGCCAATGAATGGTCGCCGATTTCCCGGCGAGCATATTGCACGCCGCCAGCAACCAGGCCGCGGTATCAACACCGATCACGGTACGCGCATGTTGCGCAGCATTTTGCAGCCGGGCCCGTGTGCGCGACGATAAATGATGGCGCATGTCATAGCCCGATATCACCACCAGATAATCAATACGCGTCGGATCATTGATGGCATTCAGCGCGGCCTTTGGCGTGATGACAAGGTCACTAGAACTTGTCGCGGGGGATCCATCGATTGTGCAAATATCCCAGCTGATATCTGGCCCATTGGGCAGGCCGGCGGCCGCGCGCAACGGTTCCAACGCGCTGGCCAGAACCAGATTGGAAAATCCGTCAAACAGGACATAGACAAAGCGGTGATGCGGTATTGGCATGATCAGAAAAGTAAATGACGGAATATGTAAAATCAATATTGCCAATCGCGATATCCTGACCGCAGCAAAATGACCCCAAAAGCCAGAGAGGCCAGCATGCCGCTTTCGATGAACAAGGAAGTCTTCATTACCGCCGCCGTAACAGGATCGGGCGGTACACAGGATAAATCTCCGCACGTGCCGCGTTCGCCCGAACAGATCGCCAACAGTGCGATCGATGCGGCCAAGGCCGGTGCCGCCGTTGTGCATTGCCATGTGCGCGACCCCGAAACCGGCGCACCATCACGCGACGTTAAATATTACCGCGAACTGACCGAACGGGTACGGGCGGCCGACGTGGATGTTGTCCTTAACCTGACGGCAGGCATGGGTGGCGATATCGTCTTTGGATCGACCGAGGCGCCCTTGCCGGTCAATGAAGCCGCAACCGACATGATCGGCGCGTCGGAACGCATGGCCCACATCGCCGACTGCCTGCCGGAAATCTGCACCCTTGATTGCGGCACGATGAACTTTGCCGAGGCCGACTATGTCATGACCAATACGCCGGGCATGCTGCGCGCCATGGGGCAGATGATGACTGATCTTGGCGTCAAGCCGGAGATCGAGGCATTCGATACGGGTCACCTGTGGTTTGCCAAGCAACTGGTGAATGAGGGCATTCTTGAAAGCCCGGCCCTTGTGCAGCTTTGCATGGGTATTCCGTGGGGCGCGCCAAATGATCTCAATACCTTTATGGCGATGGTCAATAACGTGCCATCCGATTGGGAATGGTCGGCCTTTTCCATCGGGCGTGATCAGATGCCCTATGTTGCGGCATCGGTTCTGGCAGGCGGCAATGTGCGTGTTGGTCTGGAAGACAATATCTATCTGTCGAAGGGTGTGCTTGCGACTAATGCCCAACTGGTTGAGCGTGCGGTTGGCATAATTGAAGGCATGGGCGCCACGGTGATTGGCCCGGATGCGGTGCGCAAGAAGCTTGGCCTGACCAAGCGGGAGCCACGCTGATGACCAAAGCATCCAATAAAAAGGCCGCCATCATTGGCGGTGGTGTGATCGGTGGTGGCTGGGCTGCAAGGTTCCTGCTCAACGGTTGGGACGTTGCGGTATTCGATCCCGATCCCCAGGCCCAACGCAAAATCAATGAAGTGCTGGCAAATGCGCGCCGCAGCCTGCCGGCCCTTTATGATCGCGCCTTGCCAGCTGAAGGCACCCTGACCTTCCATGATGATATGGCAGCGGCAGTGGCCGGGGCGCAGTGGATTCAGGAAAGCGTTCCCGAACAGCTTGCGCTCAAACACAAGATTCTTGCGCAAATTCAGGCGCATGCCCCGACGGATTGTCTGATTGGCTCATCAACATCGGGCTTTAAACCCAGCGAGCTGCAGCAGGGCTCAAACAATCCCGGTCAGATCGTCGTCGCCCATCCGTTCAACCCGGTTTATCTGCTGCCGCTGATCGAAGTGGTGCCATCGGCGGTAACCGATGCAGCGGTGCTCGAGGCCGGGTGTGATGTGCTGCGCTCCGTCGGATTAAAGCCGCTTGTCGTGCGCAAGGAAATTGATGCCCATATCGCCGACCGTCTGCTTGAAGCCGTCTGGCGAGAGGGGCTGTGGCTTGTCCATGACGAGATCGCCACGACCGAGGAAATTGACGATGCCATCCGCTTTGGCTTTGGCCTGCGCTGGGCTCAGATGGGGCTTTTTGAGACCTATCGTATTGCTGGCGGTGAAGCCGGAATGGAACATTTCATCGGGCAGTTCGGGCCGGCTCTTAAATGGCCGTGGACGAAGCTGATGGATGTGCCGGAACTGACCCCGGAACTGACCGCACGTATTGCGCAGCAATCCGATGATCAATCAGGGCATATGAGCATTCGTGAACTTGAACGGCTGCGTGATGACAACCTTGTTGGCATGATGCGCGCGCTCAAGAAATCGGGTAGTGGCGCAGGGGGCACGATCAATGATCATGAGGGCTTGCTGCCCGAACCGGCACCGATTGATGATCTTCCTGTCACCGGGGATCGTCAGATCCCGCAAAGCTGGACGGATTATAACGGGCATATGAACGAAGCCCACTATGTTGAAGTCAGCTCACAGGCAAGCGACCGCTTTATGGAAATGGTCGGTGCGGATGCCGATTATATCGCCAATGGCGGCAGCTATTTCACGGTCGAAACCCATGTCTGTTATCTGCAGGAAATCAGTGCCGGGGATCATATCCGTGTCACGACGCAACTGATCAATGGGGCGGGCAAGAAGTTGCATCTGTTCCATCGTCTGATCAATGACGAGGGTGCAGTTGCTGCGACGGTGGAAACCATGTTGCTGCACGTGGATCTGAAAACCCGTCGTACGTCCGAACCTGCTGGCGTGGTGGCAACCAATCTGGCAGAAATGGCCAAGCGCCATGCAGGCCTGCCCAAATCCGATCAGCTGGGCCGAGCGATTGGCTAGATAGCGCCTCGATCCGAGGCGCACGGAACCAGTTCACAATTACACTGTGATAGGCCCCTGCAGTCTTTAACTGCGGGGGCTTCCGCGTTAGGCTGACACAACACGTCTTTGACCAAGGATCCGTTGATGGCCAATTCTGATCAGGTTTCCTCCGAAGTGACCTATGACCCGATGCCAGAGGAAGAAGGCATTCGTGCCTTCATTGCCAAATGTGACGGGTTCTATCCGCCTGACGCGGTGGCAGCTTCAATCGATCAGCAGCGCAGCTGGTACGACGCACTTTGTGCCGAATTTGCCTTTCCCCATCCCGCGGGTATGCAGGTCGAAGACGATGTAATTGCCGATGTACCGGTGCGCCATTACCGCCCGGCCGAGTGCGTATCAAACCACAAGATCGTCTATATGCATGGCGGGGGCTTTGTCGTCGGATCGCGCGACAGCCATGATGCCATTTGTGCCGAAATTTCCCAAGCAGCAAAGGCGGAACTGATCGCCATTGATTACCGCCTCGCCCCCGAACATATCTGGCCTGCTCAGCACGAGGATTGCCATAAGGTGACCCAAAGCTTGTTGGCGTCGGGCAAGAAGGTTGTATTGGTCGGGGATAGTGCCGGTGGCATGCTTGCTGCCGGGATCGCCGTTCGGGCCCGTGAAGAGGGCTTTGGTGATCGCGTTCTGGGACAAGCCCTGATTTATCCGGCTCTTGGTGGCGACTTGAACTGGCCAAGCTACGGGCAGATGGCCAGTGCGCCGGGGCTGAGTACGGATGACGTTATTTACTATCGCGATGTGCTTAAGGCGCCGATGGATGATCCGTTTGCCCATGCATTGTCGGTTGATGACCTTCGTGGGTTGCCGCCGACCTTTATTACCGCGGCCTATTTTGATCCACTGCGCGATGACGGACGCGAATATACCGCCCGCCTTGCCCGTGCGGGCATTTCCGTGCAGTACCGCGAAGAACCGCAAATGATCCATGGCTGGCTGCGCGCCCGGCATATGAGCCCGGGGGCCAAAACAGCGTTCGGACATCTCTGTGATGCGATCACCGCGATGGTCGGTCCGGAATAGAAAAAGGGCCGGAAGACCGGCCCTTTGTTTTAAGTGTGTTCTTACATGAAGTTGCGCGGGATTGTTTTTTCCCACTTCTTTTCAAACACCTGTTCGGTTCCTTCGTAGCCAATGACCCAGGCCGCGACATACCAGTTGTCCCGATCACATTTAAGCTCGGCATGGCAGTCGGTGCGTACTGACCAACCATCACGTTCCAGATCACAAGTCCAAGCGGCCTCGCCCGAAACAGATGTCGGATCCAGCGGGTTTATGGTCCAGGTTTCGCTGCGCACTTCACGCGTCGCAAGGCGCGAGTCCGGATGCTCAAACAGGCCGGTATCCTCATAGATGCGATACCGCGTTTCGTTCTGGGTCAGATTGCGCTGAACGCTGCGTTCCGTCCGGCTGGGCTTGTGTTCGATATATTTGGGTAGCGGATCGGGATTGTCCGGTTCCTTGACCTCGATCTTCTCATGCGCGCCCAGCAAGGGCAGATCAAAGGCAATCGAAGACGGTGCAATGGTCAGGCCGGCATCGAAGGGCGGCGGCAGGATCATTGGCCAATAGGATGTCGAAAGCGCAAGACGGATGCGATGCCCGGCATTGAAACGATAGCCACAGGCATCGAGTACCAGCGTGATGGTAACTTTCTTGCCGCGCGGCATCGGTTTGGGATCGGCATAGTTTGCGTCGAGATCACGATGGGCCAGATTTAGCACGCCAAACGATACGCGGGTTGCTGTGCCATCGGGATGAACATCAACCAGACGCGCGCACAGGTTTGACCAGTCTGCATCGCATTCGACATCAAGTGTTACAACCGGGCGGCCCAGAAGGTCGATTTCGGCTTCCAGCGGGGCCGTTTCAAACACCAGTGACCCGGCATCATCAGAACGCTGGTCAATCGCCATTTCGGCATCGGGTTTAAGGGTGAAGTACTCACCCGACGCTGTCCCGGTATCAAGCGGTGACTTCAGGTAAATGTCGGCGGCTGGTGCCGCGTCGCTTGCCGGCTCGAACCCAAGTTTGTCGTCATTGACATAAAGGGTTCGGGTTTCGGGTTGCGACCAACTGTCCTTGCCGATCCAGAAGCCCGGATCAAAGTCACGGCGCATCGCTGGTTTTGGTCCATCAAGGATATAGGCGCGCATTTGGGGCAGTTCATCAATGCCGTTATCATCACCGCGCAGCCACTTGTTCCACCATTTGATGGCCTCGCCGGTGAAGTCAGCACGGGGCTTTGGCCATGCGAAATGCGGATATTTGTGCACCCAGGGTCCAATCAGGGCTTTTGCACGATCAGGCATACCGTCAATCGCGCGGATCGGTGTGTTGCGATAGCCATCAGCCCAACCGGCCAGAACCATCGACGGGATTTTGACCGCATCAAAATCCTCGCAAATCGAGGCGTGTTTCCAGTATTCATCGCGCGTCTGATGTTGCAGCCATTCTTCAAGGAAGAACGGCTCTTCCTTCAGGCGATGCAGCCACATTGCCCGCCAGTCATCCCCGACCAGCGCCGGGTCGGGCGTGCGCGACTGATAGGCCAGCATGGTCGCCGCCCATGAAAGCTGCACACCCAAATGACAGCCATTTTTGTAGTGAATGTCGTCGTTATAGCGATCGACGGTGGAGGCGATGGAAATCACTGCCTTAAGGGCCGGGGGATTAAGGGCGGCAACCTGCAGGCAGTTAAACCCGCCCCAGGAAATCCCCATCATGCCGACCGATCCGTTGCACCACGGTTGATCGGCAATCCAGGCAATCAGTTCGCAGGCATTGGCCAGTTCAAGTTCGGTATATTCGCCGTCAATCACACCGTCAGATTCACCTGATCCGCGAATATCAATCCGCACACCGGCAATACCGGCCTTGGCAAATTCGGGATAGGTCGCCTCATCGCGAACACAGGTGCCATCGCCCTTGCGATAGGGCAGGAATTCGAAAACGGCAGGCACCGGGTCGTTTTCAGCGTTGTCTGGCATCCACATGCGCGCGGCAAGTCGGGTGCCATCACCGATGGTGATAAAGGTGTTTTCAATAACGGTGAAATTTCGTTCGGACATATCGGGGCGTCGTCCTTTTGGTGGCAGGTTTTGTAATGTGGGGCTTATTCAAAAAGGCGGCCCACAATCCGGGCCGCCTTTTTGACTGTTGCACGGTTTTTAGTGACCGGCACTTTCCATTTTGCGCGAGGCCAGAACTTTTTCCAGCCAGCCCAGTTCCATTTCCGGCACCGACTTCAAAAGAAGGTCAGTGTAATCGTCAAATGGCGGGTTCAGAACTTCGGAGCGCGGACCGAAATCGACCAGCTTGCCCTGCAGCATCACCGCAACAGAATCGGCAATTGCACGCACAATTGCGATGTCATGGGTGATGAACAGATAGGACACCTGACGTTCCTTTTGCAGGCGCAGCAAAAGATCAAGGATGCCTTCAGCAACCAGCGGATCAAGGGCCGAGGTCGGCTCGTCACACAGGATCAATTCCGGCTGCGCGGCCAAGGCACGTGCGATGGCCACACGCTGTTTCTGCCCGCCGGAAAGTTCTGCCGGATAACGGTCATAGAAAGCTTCGCCCATCTCGATTTCATCAAGAAGTTTGATGACTTCCTTTTTGCGTTCCGCGCCGCGCTTGCCGAAATAGAACTGCAACGGGCGACCGATGATTTGCCCTACGGTCTGGCGCGGGTTCATCGCGGTATCGGCCATTTGATAGATCAGCTGGATACGGCGCAAATGATCGCGAGAGCGATCCTTTTGCGCGTTGGACAGTTCCTCGTCCCCGAATTTGACGCTGCCCTTGAAGGGCGGCAGCAAACCGGTAATGACACGTGTGAGCGTGGATTTACCCGACCCGGATTCGCCCACCACGGCCAGTGTCTGACCACGGGGTACGTGCAGCGATACGTCATGCAGAACCTGCACACCGTTGCCATAGGCCGCCGAGATGTTTTCGACCCTTAGCAACGCGTCCGTTTGATCGCGGGCTTCGGTCTGTTTGGTCTGACGCACGTTGACCAGCGCCTTGGTATATTCCTGACGCGGGTTTTCAATGATCTGCTGAACCGGCCCGTATTCGACGGTATCGCCGTTACGCAGGACCATGATGTCATCCGAAATCTGGGCAACAACGGCCAGATCATGGGTGATGTAAAGGGCTGCGGTACCGGTCTTCTCAATCGCGTTCTTGATCGCGGCCAGAACGTCAATCTGGGTGGTTACGTCAAGGGCGGTGGTCGGTTCGTCAAAGACGATCAGTTCCGGTTTGGAACACAGCGCCATGGCGGTCATGGCACGTTGCAACTGTCCGCCCGATACCTGATGCGGGAAACGGTTGCCGAAATTCTTGGGGTCGGGAAGACCCAGAATTTCAAACAGGTAGTCAGCTCGCTCACGGGCTTCGGCCCGCGTCATCAGGCCATGCTCGACAGTGGCCTCGATCACCTGATCGCCCAGTTTGTGCGCCGGGTTGAAAGATGCCGCAGCCGATTGGGCAACGTAACAAACACGCGCCCCGCGGATTTTACGGATCCCCTTTTTATCAAGTGGCAGGATGTCCTCGCCATCCAGCAGGACTTCACCGCCAGTGATGCGCACACCACCCCGGCCATAGGCCAGGGCCGCAAGGCCAATGGTTGATTTGCCCGCACCGGATTCCCCGATCAGGCCAAGCACCTTGCCCTTTTGCAGATCGAAGGAAACACCATGGACAATTTCGATATCCATCGGGGCTTCGCCCGGCGGGAAGATGGTCGCGCCAATGCGCAAGTCGCGTACCGATAAAAGATCAGACATCGCCGCGGCCTCCTTTCAGGCTGGAAGTACGTTTCAGCAACCAGTCGACAACCATGTTCACACAGACGGCAAGGGCCGCAATCGCGCCACCCGGAATGAGAGCGGCCTGAATGCCAAAGATGATGCCATCCTTGTTGTCCTTGACCATGCCACCCCAGTCGGCAGCCGGCGGCTGAATGCCAAGGCCGAGGAAGGAAAGGGTGGAGAGGAACAGGATCGAAAAGGCAAAACGCAGCCCGAACTCGGCCAAAAGTGGCGACAGCGTATTGGGCAGAATTTCGCGGAAGATGATCCACATCTTGCCTTCACCGCGCAGTTTGGCGGCCTCGACGAATTCCATCACTGCAACATCTAGCGCAACTGCACGACCCAGTCGATAGACGCGCGTTGAATCGAGAATGGCCATTACGGCAATCAGAATGAAGATGTTCTGTGGCAGAACAGCCAGCACGACGAGGGCGAAAATCAGGGTCGGGATCGACATCATCAGATCGTTCAAACGCGACAGTCCCTGATCAATCGGACCACCGGAAACAGCGGCCGTGAAGCTCAGGAAAATGCCGATCGAAAACGACAGGATTGATGCCGCGAGTGATACGAACAAGGTTGTCTGCGCACCGTAAATCAGGCGTGACAGAAGATCACGACCCAGGTTGTCAGTGCCCAGAAGATAAAGATCACTGGCCGGCTCCCAGACACCCGCAACAATTTCGCGTTCCCCATAGGGCGCGATAAGCGGGGCAAAAACGGCACAGCCAAAAGCGAACAGAATGCCCAGAATTCCGATCCAGGCGGTCAGCGGGATTTCACGTAATCTCATCGCGGATGCCTCAGTCTCGGATTGGCGACAATGGCGACGATAT
>NZ_PAQR01000040.1 GCF_002709775.1 Thalassospira sp. | reverse complement strand
TGTTCCGTTTTTTTGGGAACTGCATAATTAAATTTGATGTTTGAGGAATTTAACGATGATTTTTTACCCGCAGGAACGCATCGGGTTGTTTATTGACGGCTCGAACCTTTATGCCGCCGCCCGCGCCCTTGGTTTTGACATTGATTACAAACGCCTTCTGGAACTGTTTTCCCAAAAAGGTCAGCTGATCCGCGCCTTCTATTACACGGCCCTCATCGAGGATCAGGAATATTCCCCCATCCGCCCGCTTGTCGACTGGCTGGACTATAACGGCTACACCATGGTCACCAAACCGACCAAGGAATTCACCGATGCCGCCGGTCGCCGCAAGATCAAGGGCAACATGGATATCGAGTTGGCAATTGACGTCATGGAAATGGCGCAACACCTTGATCATGTTGTTATTTTCTCGGGCGATGGCGATTTCCGCCGTCTGGTCGATGCCATCCAGCGCAAGGGCGTCCGCGTCACGGTCGTCTCGACGGTAAAATCCAACCCGCCGATGGTGGCCGATGAACTGCGCCGTCAGGCCGATAACTTTATCGAGCTGACCGAACTTGAAGGCACCATCGCGCGCAAGGTTCAGCAACGCCGCGATGACGATCATCCCGAACTCGACGATCACCCGGAACATCCGGACCTCGACGAATTCGATTACGATTGATCGACTGACCGCGTCGCCCATCACCCTGCCCTGATCACCACCGGTCACAGCCCGCACTGTGACCGGCAAAAAGTCAGACATGCCATGACCGCCTATCAGCAACCCGATATCGATTGCCAGCTTTGCCCGCGCCTTGTCGAATTCCGGCGCAAAAATCAGGAAAAGTTTCCCGACTTCTATAACGGCCCCGTGCGTCCGTTTGGCCCGCTTGATGCGCGCCTTCTGATTGTCGGTCTGGCACCGGGGCTTAAGGGGGCAAACGCCACCGGCCGCCCGTTTACCGGCGACTATGCTGGCGACCTTCTTTATGACACGCTGAAAAAGTTCGGCTTTGCCACCGGCACCTATGCCAAACGCCCCGATGACGGGCTGGAACTGGTTGATTGTCGCATCACCAACGCAGTCAAATGCGTGCCGCCGGAAAACAAGCCAACCGGGCCGGAAGCCAATACCTGCCGCCCATTCCTGATCAGCGAATTTGATGCGATGAAGAACCTGTCGGCCATCCTGTGCCTTGGGCAGGTCGCCCATCAGGCCATGCTGCGCACCTTCGGGCTTAAGCTGTCATCGCTGAAATTTGGCCACGGCGCATCACACAAGATGGAAAATGGCATCACTTTGTTTGATAGCTATCACTGTTCGCGCTACAACACCCAGACCTATCGCCTGACGCCAGAGATGTTTGAAAACGTCTTTGCCGGAATTCGCGCACATCTGGACGGTTAATTTGCCTGATACATCGCCTATGCCCGAGCCCATGTCTGACTTGCTCGACCGACCTGCACAACATCAGCCAATTGACGTCCTGCAAGAAGTCTTTGGCTATGACAGCTTTCGCGGCCAACAGGCTGAAATCATTGATCATGTCATTGCAGGCAACGACGCACTTGTCCTGATGCCGACCGGAGGCGGCAAGTCGCTATGCTATCAGGTTCCTGCCCTTTGCCGTCCGGGAACGGCGGTTGTCGTATCGCCACTGATCGCCCTGATGAAGGATCAGGTCGATGCACTGAACCAGCTGGGCGTAAAGGCCGCCTTTATCAATTCGACCCTCGCCCCCGATGCCGCGCGCGAAATCGAAACGCGTGCCGTTGATGGCGATATTGATCTGCTTTATGTCGCGCCGGAACGCTTTGCCTCTGACCGGTTCCTGAACTTGTTGGATCGGATCAGCATTTCACTGTTTGCCATTGATGAAGCCCACTGCGTATCGCAATGGGGCCATGATTTCCGCCCGGAATATCGCCGTCTTGATCTGCTGCCGACGCGCTTTTCACATGTGCCGCGTATCGCACTGACCGCAACGGCCGATACCCCGACGCGTAAGGACATCGCAGAAAACCTGCATCTGACCGATGCGCAATGCTTCATTACCGGTTTTGATCGCCCGAACATCACCTATCGCATCGAGACCAAGGGCAACGCCAAGCAACGCCTTCTGTCGTTCTTGAACCGCGAACACGCCGAAGATGCCGGTATCGTTTACTGCCTGTCACGACGCAAAACCGAAGATGTCGCGCAATGGCTTTCCGACAATGGTCGTCCAGCACTCCCCTATCACGCGGGGTTAACGCAGGAAACGCGCCAACTGCATCAGGACCGCTTCCTGCGCGAAGACGGCCTGATCATTTGCGCAACCGTCGCCTTTGGCATGGGGATCGACAAACCTAATGTGCGTTTTGTCGCCCATCTCAACCTGCCCAAAAGCATGGAAGCCTATTATCAGGAAACCGGCCGTGCCGGGCGTGACGGCCTGCCTGCCAATGCCTGGATGAATTACGATCTGTCTGACATCGTTTCCATCCGCAGCATGGTCGCAAGCTCCGAGGCGCCAGAGGCCCAAAAACGCATTGAATCGCGTAAACTTGACGCCCTAGTCGGCCTTGCCGAGACCACCAAATGCCGCCGTCAGGTGATCCTGTCCTATTTTGGCGAAGATCAGCATCAACCTTGCGGCAATTGCGACACCTGTCTTGAGCCGGTCGACACTTGGGATGCAACACAGGCATCGCGCAAGGCGCTCTCGGCGGTCTATCGCACCGGTCAACGCTTTGGCCCGGCACATGTGATCGAAGTCCTGATGGGCCGTAAAACCGAAAAGATCCGCCAGAACGGACATGACAAGCTGTCGGTCTATGCAATTGGCAAGGATATCGCCCAGCCACAATGGCGATCGGTCTTTCGCCAGCTGCTTGCCATGGGCTATCTTCAGGTCGATGTCGAAGGCCATGGCGGCGTTTACCTGACCGAGGAATCCCGACCGGTTCTGCGCGGTGAAAAAGTCGTCGAAATGCGCAAGGACCCCGGTGAAAGCAAGCGCGCGATGACCAAGCGCCTGCGCGATTTCGATACCGAATTCGAAAACGAGGAAGACCGCGATCTTTGGGAACGCCTGCGCACCTTGCGCCGCGAACTGGCCACCAGCCAGAACGTCCCACCCTATGTGATCTTTAGCGACCGGACACTTTGGGAAATGGTGCGTTTCAAGCCCCGCACCCTTGAAGACATGGCGTCCATCAACGGTGTCGGCGTCAAAAAGCTTGATCAGTACGGATTGGCATTTCTCGATGTCATGGACGGACGGCGGTAAACCGCCGCCCCGTCAAATTTTCCTGCAGTTCTGCCTGGCTTACAGGCTTGCGCGAATGGCGCTGACGATTTCCTCGTCTTCCGGCTTGGTCCGGCTGTCAAAACTTTGAATAAGCTTGCCATCACGGCCAATCAGATATTTGTGGAAATTCCATTGCGGGGCATTGTCCGCGCCCAGTTCCTGCTCCGCCCACTTGTAAAACGGATGCGCATCGGGGCCTTTGACCGTGGTTTTCGATGTCAGCGGGAAGTCGACATCAAAATTGACCTCGCAGAAATCAAGGATATCGGCATCCTCGCTATATTCCTGCCCGCCAAAATCAGCCGACGGCACGCCAAGGACGACAAGCCCTTCGTCGCGGTAATCTTCCCACAGTTTTTGCAGGCCCGTATATTGGGGCGTAAACCCGCACATTGAGGCGGTATTTACCAGCAGAACGACCTTGTCGTTATACTCTGAAAGATGGATTTCACCGGCATCAATCGCCGGGAAAGAAAAATCATATGCCGATGGTGCATCATCCGATGCCATTGTCTCCCTCCAGGACAAACTCGCGACAAGAACAGTAAAGACAGAGAATACAACGAATTGAAGGCATTTTCCATTCCATCGATTAATCTGTGTCATATCGCTCCTCCGTCCATGGGTCGGCATTGTTGTGATATCCGCGCTCTTCCCAGAAACCCGGGCGGTCATCCCGCGCAAAAGTGATTTTGCGCACCCACTTTGCACTCTTCCAGAAATAAAGCTTCGGGATCACAACGCGCAGCGGCCCGCCATGCTCTTCACTTAGCGGCTCACCCTCCCAATGATGGGCCAACAACACATCATCATCAAGAAACTGCTCAATCCGCACATTGGTCGTGTAACCATCATGGGCGGTAAACAACACATGGCGCGCAGCCGGTAACGGACCGACCATTTCTGCCAATGTCGTCGCCAAAACGCCCTGCCAGTGATTGTCATAGCGCGACCAGCTGGTCACACAGTGAATATCGTTCTTCGCCGTGACATGCGGCAGATCAAGCAGATCGGAAAAGCTCAATGTCATGGGCTTTTTGACCTGCCCGTTGATTTCAAGCTGATAGTCATCGGCTGTGACATGCGGCGTGATGCCCAGATCAAGCACCGGCCAGTCCGTGACAAGACGCTGCCCCGGCGGCAAACGGTTTTCGCGCGCAACGTCCGGCACACCTGTCATCAGGCGCCCGTCTTCGGCCCATTTGCGCTTGGCTGCAATCAGCTTGTCCTTGATCTTGCCTGAAAAGCTCTCTGTCACGGGGGTATCCTTTATTGCCAAATCTTGGCTTTACCAGTCTTGATACGAAAAATGGCGCCAACATGTTCACCATGTCCGCGCCATTTAATCTCTTTTCCCAAGGCCTCAGCAAATCACATCGCTGCGACCGATATCCTGATCAGCCATGATCGCGCAGGATGCGTGCCTTGTCGCGCTGCCAATCGCGTTCCTTGACGGTTTCGCGCTTGTCGGCCTTCTTCTTGCCCTCGGCAATGGCGAGTTCAAGTTTCGCAATACCGCGTTCATTGAAATACAGTTTGACCGGAACAAGGGTGAACCCCTTCTTGTTCAGGGCATCGTGCATCTTGCTGATTTCGCGCTTGTGCAAAAGCAATTTGCGCGGACGGCGTTCTTCATGGCCGAACGGCATTTTGCTTTGATATTCAGGGATATAGGCGTTGATCA
Source organism: Thalassospira sp. (assembly GCF_002709775.1). Taxonomy (GTDB): domain Bacteria; phylum Pseudomonadota; class Alphaproteobacteria; order Rhodospirillales; family Thalassospiraceae; genus Thalassospira. Next base: position 44,447 of record NZ_PAQR01000040.1, on the reverse strand, counting down.
GCCACACTTCGCCGTTCTTCGCTTCGGCGTAGGACTCCTGAATGTTGCCCTTGCCGTCGCGCAGCGATTTGACTTCAGTACCGCGCAGGGCGATACCCGCTTCAAACGTTTCCGTCAGGAAAAAGTCAAAGCGGGCCCGCCGGTTCTGCGCGACAACCTTGTTGGTACTTGTTTCTTTCTTGGGTGCCATAAGACGCTTGTTATCGCTTAATGGCCGAGAATACCGGCATTTTTAAGCGCGGTTTCGACCTTGCGTTTTGATTCTTCGGCAATCTCGACCATCGGCAGACGCATGTGGCTGCCGCACAGGCTAAGAAGCTCGGCGGCGTATTTTACCGGTCCGGGGCTGGATTCACAGAACATCGCCTTGTGAACCGGCATCAGTCGATAATTCAACTCCTGAGCCTTGGAAATGTTCCCCGCAGCCCAAGCCGCATGCAGATCAGCGCAAAGTTTCGGTGCAATGTTCGACGTGACCGAAATGCAGCCGTGACCACCCTGTGCCAGGAACGGAACGATCGTGCCGTCTTCACCCGACAGCTGGCAAAAATCTGCACCTGCTGCCAAACGGGTCAATGCCGGACGTTCCAGATCACTGGTGGCATCTTTCACACCAACAATGCGCGGCAATTTCGCCAGTTCCGCCATGGTGTCGACATTCATGTCCACGATCGAACGACCTGGGATGTTGTAAATCACAATCGGGATATCGGTCGCGTCATGAACCGCCTTGAAATGCGCATACAGACCTTTTTGGGTCGGCTTGTTGTAATACGGTGTCACAACAAGTGCGGCATCCGCACCGGCATTCTGTGCATGACGGGTCAGCGACACGGCTTCTGCGGTCGAATTCGAACCGGTACCGGCAATCACCGGACCACGGCCCTTGGCAACTTCAAGTGCCAGTTCGACAACGCGATGATGCTCGGCATGGCTAAGGGTCGGAGATTCACCGGTGGTTCCGACTGGCACAACACCAGTCGTGCCCTGTTTAAGCTGCCAATCCACAAAAGACTGGAACGCCTTTTCATCAATCGCACCATCTTTCGTGAATGGCGTGATCAAAGCTGTGATTGAACCCTTAAACATAGAGATCTCCAAATTCGGGATATATTGAAAGCGGTCGCGAAAATAGCCGCTGTTGGGGTTTCCCGCAAGCACTGTATACGATAATCCGGGCGATCCGGGACGATGGGCAAAAATTCCCGTCAGGACTGTTTGGCTTTTATCGATTTCACTGCCATAATGCCCGGCTCGAGAGAGCATTCGTTGCCGTAAGGCACAAGGGGAACATCACATGGCGCAAGCGTCTTTCCGCAAGATCTCGGTCTGCGCATTGGCACTGGGCTTATCGATACTGATACCAGGTAGTTATCAGGTGCAGGCCGCAACGAATGAAGACAGCGTTCTTCAGACGCAGCCGCCCTCACCGCTTTACTCTGCTGTCAGTCGTGCCCGTCTGAACGCGTTTCTGGACGCTGTTGAAGACGGCAAGACCGATACATTCAAGCAGCTCCTGACCAACTTTGATGATCCCCTGCTGCAAAAGGCAGCGGAATGGATGCTGTTGACCGCGCCCAATTCCGGTCACAGCTTCGAAGAAATCACCGCCTTCATTGACGCCCATCCGAAATGGCCCAGTCAGGCGCTGCTCCGTCAGCGCGCCGAAGAAGCCATGACCGATGCCGTGCCCGATGAAGAAATCCTCGCATGGTTCAAACGCTCCGCCCCCGTCACCGCCGATGGCGCAACCCGCCAGATCAAGGCGTTGCTCGGTGCTGGTCAGGAGTCTGCGGCCATCGCGCTGGTTCGTCACAGCTGGATTAACGAGAATTTCGGTCGCGGTCAGGAACGTCGCTTCCTGGATCGGTACGGCGAATATATTGATGAAGAAACCCACGAACAGCGTCTTGATCGCCTGTTGTGGGAAGGTCGCCTGACGACCGCTGCGCGCATGATGAAATATGTCAGCGACGATTACCGTCGTCTCGCCGAGGCCCGCGCGGACCTGCGCGCCATGCGTGGTGGTGTTGACGGTGCGATCAATCGCGTGCCTGCAAAATACGTTGATGATCCCGGCCTGATTTATGAACGCGTGCGCTGGCGCCGTAAAAAGGACCGCGATCAGGATGCCCGCGATCTTCTGCTCTCGCAGGCCAATGATCTCGCCTATATCTCGATCCGTCCGCAATACTGGTGGCTGGAAAAGGCCATTCTGGCACGCCGCGCCCTGCAAAAGGGCCACATCACCGACGCCTATCGTCTTGTTGCCAACCATGGTCAGGTTGATGCTGGCGATATCGCCGAAGCCGAATGGTATGCAGGCTGGATCGCGCTGGAATTTCTGGGTGACGCCGACATCGCGCTGACCCACTTCCAGAACCTCTATGACGTGGTGCAATACCCGATCAGTCTGGCGCGTGGCGCCTATTGGGCCGGACGCGCCAATGAGAAGCTTGGCGATGAAAAACGCGCCAAGGAATGGTACACGATTGCCGCCGACCACGCCCACACCTTCTATGGCCAACTTGCCATCGATCGTCTTGGCACCAAGCCATCCTATTCCGTCGAACAACCGGTTCCGACACCTGAACAGCGTGCTGAATTCGAGGCACAGGAACTGACCCAGGTCGTGCGTAAACTTGGCGAAATGGGCCTTGGCAACATCATCCGTCCGTTCATCATGGCTTTGGTGTATGAGCATGATGAACCGGAATACCTTGCCATGGCGACAGATCTGGCGCGTGAATATGGCCGCACCGACCTTGGTATCCTTGCCGCCAAACGCAGCATCCGTACTGGCAGTGGCTATCTTGATGCCGCCTACCCGATCCATGAACAGGTTCCGCTTGGCCGTGCGCCAGATCCGGCACTGGTGCATGCCATCATGCGTCAGGAAAGTCTGTTTAACCCGCAGGCGATTTCATCGGCTGGCGCGCGTGGCCTGATGCAGTTGATGCCCGCCACGGCCAAACGCATGGCGCAGTCACTCAAACTCGATTACGACACCGACCGTTTGACCGAGGACCCGTCCTTTAACATCGCGGTTGGTCGTGCCTATATCCGCCGGTTGCTGGATCGCTGGGATGGTCAGGAAGTCCTGACAATCGCCAGCTACAACGCCGGTCCGACCCGGGTGCGCCAATGGATCAACGAATATGGCGATCCGCGTGATCCCGAGGTTGATCTGGTCGACTGGATCGAAATGATCCCCTATAGCGAAACCCGAAATTACGTTCAGCGCGTAATGGAAGGAACTTATGTCTATCGCCGGCGTTTTGCCCGGGACGAGATCGCAATGGGTCAAGGCGACGCCGAATAACGTGGCTTCAGGGTGTTCTGTTTCGGGCACCCTGATTTGCGCTTGCGCGCAATCACCCCATATTTGATCAACACTGCTTGTCAGAAGAGGTCAGCAATATGTCCGATAACGCACTGTCTTCCTGCCGTGCTTTTGTTTTCGATGCCTATGGCACCCTGTTTGACGTTGGATCGGCTGTCGCCAAGCTGCGCGACAGTGTCGGTGACGAGGCAGACCGCCTGTCATCACTCTGGCGCCAAAAACAGCTGGAATATACCTGGCTGCGCAGCCTGATGGGCGATTTTGCCGATTTCTGGACTGTGACCGGGGATGCGCTTGATTACGCGCTCGATCAGATTGGCAAAAAGGACCCGGTCCTGCGCGCCAAGCTGATGGAAACCTATCTGTCGCTTGATACCTTCCCGGAAGTGGTCGAAACCCTGAAATCGCTGAAAGATCAGGGACACAAGCTTGCCATCCTGTCCAACGGTGCCAAGCACATGCTGATCTCGGCGGCGAAGACATCAGGTATTCTGACGCTGTTTGATCACATCATCTGTGTTGATGATCTCAAAACCTACAAGCCGCATCCGGATGTCTATCAGCTGGCTGTCGACAAGCTTGAAGTCGAACCGGCCGAGATTTCCTTCCAGTCCTCAAACGGCTGGGACATTGCCGGCGCGGGTCATTTCGGTTTCCGCACCGCCTGGATCAACCGCGCGCACAATCCGGCCGAACGGCTGTCACACAGTGCCGACGTGGTTCTGAACGGCCTGGATGAATTGCTGCCACTGGTTGGCGAGCCACAAAAGGCTTAGTCGGCACATAGCCCACAAAGAAAAAGGCAGGTTCCGGGTCTGGAACCTGCCTTTTTTGTTTCTGTATCCGATTGATGAAATGGCCGGACCCGCCATTCACAACCGGAGGAAATCACTTAAGCGATTATTTGTTTTCTTTCTTCACGTTGGCGGCAACCACCTGACCCGCCTGAATAACCGTCAGGCCGCCTTCTTCCACACCTTCGATGCGGCGGCAATGGCCTTCGATATGGGCGCCCGGCTCGATCGACAGGCTTTCGTGAAGAATGTCACCGATCATGCGTGCGGTATCGGAAAGAGATACATCCTTTGCACGGACCTGACCGATAACGGTACCGCAAATGCGGATTTTCTCGGCAACGATTTCGCCGCGGACTTCGCCGCTTTGACCGATCGTCAGGGTCCGGGTGCGAATATCGCCATTGACCGAACCATCAACCTGAACATCGGATTCCGAAATCAGATCACCGGTAACACGGAGATCAGCATTGATGACCGACAGGCCACCCTTTTTCTCAGCAGTCGTGTTGCCGCTGTTTTTATTCGTTGGTTGTGTCGTCTTGCTCGCTTTTGAAAACATAACGTCCCGCCTCAATAAATTTTACAGGATTGACCGGCTTATCATTGACCAGAACTTCATAGTGCACATGGCTGCCGGTACTGCGACCCGTGCTGCCCATCAAGGCTATGTGATCCTGGTACTGCACTTCGTCGCCCTTCTTTACGAGGACCTTGTATAGGTGGCCATAACGGGTTCGAACGCCGTTTCCATGATCGATTTCGACCATCTTCCCGTATTTGCCACTCCATCCCGCATGCACCACTTTGCCCGGTGCTGTTGCAAGAATTGGTGTCTTGATCGGCCCGGCAAGATCAACACCGGAATGAAAAGCCCAGCGACCATTGATCGGGTCTTTCCGTTTACCGAACGAGCTCGATAGATAGTATTTCGCCGCCGGTTCCCCGATTGGCGTCTTCTTTATCCTGTCATGCAGATTGGCCAGGTGATCCATGCGATCATTAAGCGCCACTGCCGTATTGACAAATTCTTCGTCCTGCGGGTGTTCGGGCTCAAAGGCCACGAACGGGCCACCAACGCCCGGCTGCTGCGGCTTCATCGGCGGCAGGATGAAAGCTTCCGGCTGCAGGCCGGTCATCTCAAGCACATTCTCAAGTTCAAGAATGGTGCTATCTGCCGTCTGGGCAACGCGCTGCATCGCCTGCTGCTGGATCGAATGCAGATCAGCAATACGCTGGCGCGCTTCGCTTAGCTCACCCTGAAGCTTTTTGGAACGCTGCAACGCCTGATCGCGCTCGCGCATGACCCGCGACATCACGGTCTCAACAGTTTCAAGCTCATCGCGCAGTGCAAGATTGCGGTTGGTAATCCCGTCAATCTGCCCCTGCAGCGCATTCATCTGGTTATCCATCGATGTGCGAATGGCTGAAATCTGGACTTTTTCCTTCTCGCTGGTCGCAAGTTTGGAGGTATAATCCTGGACCCGCGCCTGAAGCTGCAGGTTCTTCTCAGCCATCGACAACAGATTGCGATGGGTATCTTCCATCTGGGCGGTAATCTCGCCAAACCGGCGCTGGCTTTCGGTTACACGGGCAATCAGACGGTTATAGGAAAGCTCGCTTCTGAAAAGCTGCTCTTCACGCATTGCAAGACGCTGATCAAGGTACCAGCTATAACCTGTAACGCCGACCGTCCAGGTAATAACTGCGGCCCCGAAAGAGGCCAACGCGACCTGCGCGTATTTTCCAAGCCGAAGCTGGTAAACAGAATCATTTGACCGGATAAGCAATTGCCGATCCGGAAACCATTTATCCACCAACCGACGAATGCGTTCAAACGCCGACATATTCAGTGTCTAACCCCTAGTTGCCCGTATGCACGTCCGGTTTGCCCGGTTGTGAAGAGTTTCTTTGACCCCACCAGAGACTTTTTTGTCTTTTCTTTACGCTACCTTTAACTCGGCCTCCAAGCAAGCATGTTAACACATCCTTAATTGCAAAATTTTCACATAGCAGCCCGACCCTGTGATAGGTATCACCATCTTTCACATCATATGCGTTTGCTGCAAATGGCCTTTTCCCGATTTCTGATCACATTCGCTGCCACCTGGTGCTATAGCGGCAAAAGCCCGAAAGCCCCCGGCACAGCCGGATCATTTGCCGCCCTGCCCTTTGGTTGGCTGATCTGGGCGTATGGCGGCAACACTGCGCTGATTCTTGCCAGCATCGCGGTTTTTGCCATCGGGATCTGGGTCGCCCATCTTTATAGTCACATGCTCGGCATTCATGACGCCGGTGAAATCGTCATTGACGAGGTCGTCGGTCAATGGATGTGCCTGCTTGTTGTACCGCTCGCCGGTGTCTGGATGGATGTCGCATGGCTCCTGATCGCCTTTATCGCATTCCGGATATTTGACGTGATCAAGCCCTGGCCGATACGCTGGGTCGACCGGCGGGTTGGCGGCGGATTTGGCATCATGTTTGATGATGTGCTGGCCGGCGTCTTTGCCATGATTTCGCTGGTTATCATTGTTCACCTGACCGTGGGATGAGCCTGATGATGAATGATACCGACCTTCTAAACGCTGCAAGCGCCCTGATCGCCAAATGCAAGGCCAAGGGCGAAATGATCGCAACAGCCGAATCTTGCACCGGTGGCCTGATCACCGGCACGCTGACCGGCGTTGATGGCAGTTCATCGGTCGTCGATTGCGGCTTTGTCACCTATTCGAACGAGGCCAAGCACAGCCTGATCGGTGTCGGCAATGACCTGCTGGCCGAATTCGGCGCTGTCTCGGAACCGGTGGCGCGCGCCATGTGCGAAGGTGCACTCGATCGTGCCCCCAACGCCACCATCGCCGTCTCTGTCACCGGTATCGCCGGCCCCGGCGGCGGATCTGAGACCAAACCGGTTGGCCTTGTTCATTTCGGCTGTGCAGCCAAGGGACGGGACACCATCACGACCCATGTCGTGTTTCCCGGTGATCGCCATGCTGTGCGCAAGGCCACCGTCCTGAAAGCATTCGCTTTGATTGAGGAAATTCTCGGCTGATCAGCCCTGATTTTTCGGATCCGGCAATGTCGGCGTGCCGTAAACCTCGCGTGCGCGGGTTTCAAACGCACCCACCATCAGCTTGACGGCCTCGTTAAACACAACACCGATCATCTTCTGCAGCAAGGCCGAGCGGAACTCGAAATCGACAAAGAAATCAAGCCAGGTGCCGCCGTCTTCATCCTCTTCAAACACCCAATGGTTATTGAGGTACTTGAACGGCCCCTGCAGATATTCGACATCAACCCGATCCGGGCGCTGCAGGGTGACCTTGGATGTGTATTTCTCGCGAAACATCTTGAAGCCGATCACCAGATCAGCCTGAAGCACATTTCCATCACGCTTGCGCACGCGTGATGCGACACACCACGGCAGAAATTCCGAGTAGGAATCGATATCCGCGACGAGATCAAAGAGTTGTTCCGGCGTATAGGGCAGTTTCCTGCGCTCTGCATGCGTCGGCACTCGATATCTCCCCTGATCGTCGTGGTCTGCGGTGAAACTGCTAAGCGGATTACTGTGCCGCGGTGACGGCCTGCTCTGCCTTGGCTTTGGCGGCTTCGGCGGCTGCCAGCTTCTTCTCGCGGGCTTCACGAAGCTGTTCAAAGTCGCGGTCCGCGTGATAGCTCGACCGCGTCAGCGGCGTTGCCGATACCATCAGGAAGCCCTTGCCACGTGCCATCGATGCATAATCGTTAAATTCGTCAGGCGTGACGAACTTGTGCACCGGCTCGTGCTTAAGGGTCGGCTGCAGATACTGGCCAATCGTCAGGAAGTCGACATCTGCCACACGCAGATCATCCATCACCTGTGCCAGTTCCTTGCGCTCTTCGCCCAGACCAACCATCAGGCCGGATTTGGTGAAGATCGTCGGATCAATCTGTTTGACCCGGTCCAGAATGCGCAGCGACTGGTAATAACGCGCGCCCGGACGGATGTTGGTATAAAGCCGCGGAACGGTTTCAAGGTTGTGGTTGAACACGTCCGGACGGGCCTTGGCAACGATTTCGACCGCACCGGGCTTGTCACGGAAGTCCGGGGTCAGGATTTCAATCGTTGTTTCCGGCGATTTGTGACGGATCGCTTCAATCACTCGGGCAAAATGCGCTGCCCCGCCATCGGCAAGATCATCACGGTCAACCGAGGTGATCACAACATGCTTGAGCTGCATGTCGGCAACTGCCATCGCCAGGTTTTCCGGCTCGAACGGATCAAGCGCGTTCGGCATACCGGTTTTGACGTTGCAGAACGAACAGGCACGCGTGCAGGTGTCGCCCATGATCATGAAGGATGCGTGTTTTTTCTGCCAGCATTCGCCGATATTCGGGCATGCGGCTTCTTCACACACGGTATGAAGGTTCAGGCCACGCGCAAGGTCGCGGGTTTCCTGATAGCCCTTGGAGGTCGGAGCCTTGACCCTGATCCAGGACGGTTTGCGCCCCGATGGGCGATCTGGCCGTTTCTGTTTTTCCGGGTGACGAACTGTTTTCTGTTCGCTGGGCGCCGTCGACATAGAGTTACCTCCGAAGGATTGGACGGGCGGCAATTTGCCGCCACGCCGCGCATTTGTCAAACCGACATTCGTCAAATGTGATCATACCGGGCATGTCTGCCCGGCACGACACAATGTCTCAAGCTTTAGAAGTGGATCGCACGGCCATAGGCGTCAAGGACCGACTCATGCATCATTTCCGAAAGCGTCGGATGCGGGAAGACCGTATGCATCAGATCTTCCTCGGTCGTTTCGAGACCCATCGCAACCACAAAGCCCTGGATCAGCTCGGTCACTTCCGCACCAACCATGTGCGCACCAAGCAACTCACCGGTCTTGGCATCAAACACGGTTTTCACCAGACCTTCTGCCTCGCCAAGGGCAACCGCCTTGCCATTGCCGATGAACGGGAACTTGCCAACCTTGACTTCATAGCCGGCATCTTTCGCCTTCGCTTCGGTCAGGCCAACACTTGCGACCTGCGGATGGCAATAGGTGCAACCCGGGATCTTGCGCGGATCAAGCGGATGAACGCCTTTGACACCGGCAATTTTTTCAATGCAGATCACGCCTTCATGCTCTGCCTTGTGGGCCAGCATCGGCGGGCCTGCAACGTCACCAATGGCATAAATGCCCGGCTCTGCGGTTGCCGAATATTCATCGGTGCCAATGACGTTGCGATCAACCTTGACCTTGGTGGTTTCAAGACCAAGACCCTCGGTATTGCCAATGACGCCAACGGCCGAAATCACGCGATCAACGGTGAGTTCCTGCTTCTTGCCGTCCTTGGTTTCAACCGTGACAACAACGTTGTCGGCATTGCGCTTAAGGTTGGCGACCTTGGCTTCGGTCAGGATCTTCATCCCGTCCTTGGTCATCATCTTCTGCGCCAGCGCTGCAACTTCCTTGTCTTCGACCGGCATGATCTGCGGCATGATCTCGACCACGGTCACATCCGCACCCATGGTGTGATAGAAGCTGGCAAATTCGATGCCGATGGCACCGGAACCAACCACAACAAGGCTTTTGGGCATTTTATCCGGCGTCATCGCCTTCTTGTAATCCCAAACCACCTTGCCGTCGGCCTCAAGGCCCGGAAGCGAGCGCGCACGCGCGCCAGTCGCAATGATATAATTCTTGGCGGTATAGGTGCCCTTGTCCTTGCCTTCGACCAGGATCTTTTTCGGGCCGTCGAACTTGGCTTCACCAGTGATCACGGTGACCTTGTTCTTTTTGAGCAAATGACCAACACCACCCGCCAGCTGCTTGGACACACCACGCGAACGCTGGATCACGGCATCAAGGTCAAAGGCCGGCTTTTCGCACGAAAGACCATAATCCTTTGCATGATGCATGTTGCGATAAACTTCCGCCGAACGCAGCAGCGCCTTGGTCGGGATACAGCCCCAGTTCAGGCAAATACCACCAACATGTTCACGCTCGACAACAGCCGTTTTCAGGCCAAGCTGGGCCGCACGGATTGCGGTTACATAACCACCCGGGCCTGCACCAATCACGATTACGTCGAAATTGCTATCCGCCATCGTAGGATCTCCTTTGCCTGCCCACTAATGGTCACAGGTCTTTAAATTCAAATGCTTGCGGGGACTTGTTAAAGTCCCCGCGCAACTTTGGACCCTCAGAGCAGCATGCTCAGCGGATCTTCAATAAGCTTTTTGAATTCGGCCATGAACTCTGCACCGACCGCGCCGTCGACCGCACGGTGGTCAACAGAAAGGGTGCAGCTCATGACAGTGGCGATTGCCAGCGCACCGTCCTTGACAACCGGACGCTGTTCACCCGCACCAACGGCCAGGATGCAGCCCTGCGGCGGGTTGATGATCGCGGAGAATTCCTTGATACCGAACATGCCAAGGTTGGATACGGAGAACGTCCCACCCTGATAATCTTCCGGCATCAGTTTGCCGTCGCGTGCCTTACCAGCCAGCGTCTTCATCTCGGTCGAGATTTCCGCAAGGCCTTTGGATCCGGCATCACGAACCACAGGCGTGATCAGGCCACCTTCGATGGCAACTGCCACCGAGATATCCTGCTTCTTGCACTGAAGGGTCGCTTTGTCGGTCCAGATGGAGTTCGCAGCCGGAACCTTTTTCAGCGCCAGCGAAACCGCACGGATGATGAAGTCATTGACCGAAATCTTGACACCCTCGCCCGCCTTTTCATTCAGCTGCTTGCGGGTTGCCAACAGATTGTCGAGCTCGCAATCCACCGTCAGATAGAAATGCGGAACCTGCTGTTTGGACTCGGTCAGGCGACGCGCGATCGTTTTGCGCATGCCGCTGTTCGGAATTTCTTCGTATTCCGGAAGACCGGTAAGATCCGGGTTCCAGCCAGATGCGGCCGGTGCAGAAGCTGCTGCCGGTGCGGCATCGGATTTCTTGTCCTCGGCACCTGCAGATTTCTCTGCCGGTTTGGATGACATTGCGGCTTCCACGTCTCGTTTGACGATACGACCACGCGGGCCGGAACCGGAAACGCCGGAAAGCTCAACACCTTCATTCGCAGCAATACGACGTGCAAGCGGGCTTGCCTTGATACGCTCACCACCGGAAACCGGTGCAGCCGGGGCCGGCTTGTCGCCACCCGATGCTGCCGGGGCTTTTTCCTCTTTGGCATCGCTTGCGGCCGGGGCGCTGTCGCCACCACCCGTGCTTGCTGCCGAGGTATCCGCACCTTCAAGCGCGCTTTCGTCTTCGTCTTCTTCCAAAAGCAATGCGATGACTTCGTTCACCGCAACATTTTCGCTGCCTTCAGAAACAAGGATTTTACCGATTTTGCCTTCGTCGACAGCTTCGACTTCCATGGTGGCTTTATCGGTTTCGATTTCGGCGATGACGTCACCCGACTCAACGGTGTCGCCTTCCTTGACGTGCCATTTCGCCAAGGTGCCTTCGGTCATGGTCGGCGACAGGGCCGGCATCAATACTTTTACAGGCATGAACGCATTCTCCCGGTAACGGGGCGGCGCGGTTTGACCCGCGACCTGCCCCTGTCCGTCTTACTTAGCGATAGCAAACGGCCTTGGCCGCGGCGACGATGTGGCTGTCCTGCGGAAGCGCAAGCGCCTCCAGGTTGGCAGCATACGGCATCGGAACGTCTTCGCCGGTTACACGGGCAACCGGTGCATCGAGGTAATCAAATGCATGTTCCATCACAACAGACGCGATTTCCGCACCAATACCCGAGAAGTGCCAGCCTTCTTCGACAGTCACCAGACGGTTGGTCTTCATGACCGAACGCACGATGGTGTTCACGTCCAGCGGACGGATGGTGCGCAGGTTGATGACCTCTGCCGAGATGCCCTGCTCTGCCAGCTGTTCAGCAGCTTTCAGCGCCTTGCCAACCATGATCGAGAAAGCAACGATGGTGACATCGGTCCCTTCGCGCTCGATCTTGGCCTGACCAATCGGCAGGACGAAATCTTCGTCGTCAGGCACTTCGAAGCTCTGACCGTACATGATTTCGTTTTCAAGGAAGACAATCGGGTTCGGATCGCGGATGGCTGCCTTAAGCAGGCCTTTGGCATCTGCTGCCGACCACGGTGCAACAACCTTCAGGCCCGGGCAATGTGCATACCAGGATGCATAGCACTGCGAGTGCTGGGCACCGACGCGCGACGCAGCACCGTTCGGGCCACGGAACACGATCGGGCAACCAAGCTGGCCACCGGACATATAAAGGGTTTTCGCAGCAGAGTTGATGATCTGGTCGATCGCCTGCATTGCGAAGTTAAAGGTCATGAATTCCAGAACCGGCTTCAGGCCCATAAAGGCAGAACCGGTTGCAAGGCCGGTGAAGCCATGCTCGGTGATCGGGGTATCGATCACACGCTTGTCACCGAACTCGTCCAGAAGACCCTGGGTAACCTTGTAGGCACCCTGATACTGCGCAACTTCTTCACCCATGACAAAGACGTTCTCGTCGGTGCGCATTTCTTCGGCCATTGCATCACGCAGGGCTTCACGCACGGTCTGGGTTTTAAAGCTGGTATAGGTCTTTTCGTCCTGGGTGCTGTTCATCACGCTCATAGCGCGCGGCTCAGCTTCAGAACGTTCAATCGCGCCACTGGCCGAAACCGGTGCAGCACTTGACGACGCAGCAGCCGGGGCTTCGTCAGAAGATGCTTCTTCTTCCTTGGCCGGTGCGGCATCTGCTTTCGGTGCAGACGATGCGGACACGTTATCGAGTGCGGACGCGTCTTCATCTTCTTCGAGGATATAGGCAATCACCTGATTGACCGCGACATTCTCGGTACCGGCATCAATAACGAGCTTACCAATGGTGCCCTCGTCTACGGCCTCGACTTCCATCGTGGCTTTGTCGGTTTCGATTTCTGCGATCACGTCACCGGATGCGACAATGTCGCCTTCCTTGACGTTCCATTTGGCAAGTGTGCCTTCGGTCATGGTCGGCGACAGGGCCGGCATCAAAACTTCAATCGGCATTGTTCCCTCTCTCCCGGGAAATATCGTTCAAAAGCGGTTCGCAGTCTTTGCGATCACGCGTCGATCAGAATGTCGGTAAACAGTTCGGAAACATCCGGTTCCGGGCTGTTTTGCGCGAACTCGGCCGCTTTTGCGACTTCGGCCTTAACTTCCTTGTCGATGTCTTTCAGACCGGCTTCATCAACGATGTTGCCGTCGATCAGGAGCTTTTTGACCATATCGATCGGATCGTGCTCTTTACGCATTTTGTCGAGCTCGTCCTTGGTCCGGTATTTCGCCGGGTCGGACATGGAATGCCCGCGATAACGATAGGTTTTAAGTTCCAGGATGTAAGGCCCCTTGCCTTCACGGCAATGTGCCACAGCACGTTCACCAGCAGCCTTCACCGCCAGAACGTCCATACCGTCAACCTGTTCACCGGGGATGCCATAGGCCTTGCCGCGTTCATACAGGTCCGGGCTGGACGAGTGACGCTGGGTCGAGGTGCCCATTGCATACTGGTTGTTCTCGATGCAGTAAATAACCGGCAGCTGCCAAAGCGCTGCCATGTTGAAGGCCTCATAGACCTGACCCTGGTTGACGGCACCGTCACCAAGATAGGTCATGCAGACCCGGTTCTCACCGCGATATTTGTAGCTGAAAGCAATACCGGTTCCGAGCGGAACCTGCGCACCCACGATACCGTGACCACCATAGAAATTCTTTTCCTTGGAGAACATGTGCATCGAGCCGCCTTTACCGCGGGAATAACCGCCTTCGCGGCCCGTCAGTTCGGCCATGACGCCGGCTGCATCCATGCCTGTTGCCAGCATGTGGCCGTGATCACGATAGCTGGTGATAACACCGTCTTCGTCCGATGCTGCGGCCTGCATGCCAACAACAACGGCTTCCTGCCCAATATAAAGGTGGCAGAAACCACCAATGAGCCCCATGCCATACAGCTGACCGGCTTTTTCTTCAAAGCGGCGGATCAGAAGCATTTCACGGTAATATTTGAGGAGATCGTCACTGCTCGCCTGATTGTCAGCGCGCGTAGTGCCGCGTTTGCGTTTTGGTGTGGTCGCCATGTTTCCTCCCGGTGGATGGCTATCGCTTAAGCATCATGTATGAGCGCTTAATTCGGTACTGGACCACCGAAATGACTACCGAAAACAGACCACAAGGGCAAGCAATCTAACCTCGATTAAACTGTTGTTTTGCAACGCACAATCACAAATAAACCTTTTTTTGGTTAATTTGTGCATTTACGCGTTTTTGCAGAGTTGTAGGGTTTTCAGCGACTTGGAAGAATGCCTTAAAACTCGTTCATTCCCCTGCGTCACAAATGCTATGCTTTCGTGAGGATAATTCCGCATAGCAGCGCACAATGGAAAACAACCGCAAGAATGCATTGATTATCAATGCCCTCTACTGGTTTCGCGCAAAACGGTTCGTAAACCGGAACTCAGTTTAAACAACAACTTACCTGAATGCGATCATTGCTGAACACATTTCACAACCGGGAATTTCTTGATCAACACGCAAGATCAGGCCGTTCGAGGTCAATTTCACGGCCAAAACCGGAACACACTCTTCGGCGGATTCTTTCTGGACGGAATTGCGGCGGGGCTGCGCCCAGCCCGATGCTCAGTTTGTCTCGGCGGCAAGTGTCGTGGCAGCAGTGACGTCGCTATATCCGTCGTGATGGAAAATGATGACATCATCCGGGTGCGCGGCATTAAGCATCGCGCGCGCGCGCTCATCAAGCAGATCAGGATCAAGGTGCTTGGCACGCAGCGACACCACATGCTGCTCAAGCGACTTGCGCTGGTCGGTTGTTTCTTCCAGCACGCGGGCAATCTCGCTCACCCGGTCCTGCATCGACCAATAGGTCAGCAGACCGCGCTCCCCTTCCACGCTGTGGAAGATGAAATACGCCATCACTGTAAATGCGATTACCGGCGCGACAGCCTGTTTCAGGCGACGAAAGACCGGCGAATTGGACGCCATTTACCCTATGCCCCTTGCACGCTTGCGCGACTTGGCAACAAAACACACCATTCCGGGTTCACAACGTAAAAACAACATGCGTTATTTCACTTGCCTGACAGTGACTTACCATCAAACAAGGCGACAAACCCGGCAACATTACGCTTAAACTTGCGCATAAGCGGGTAAAAATAGAATTAACCTCAAACGCCAAATCATAGCAGTCACGATCAATCAGATAGCTCTGAATTAGAAAAAACTGCACCTCGTTTGGACACAGGCAGTCGGTTCAAATCCTGTCAGGAGCCCTTCGACGCTCCTCATACATGCCACCTGGTGACTGGGACCTGCCCCGCAAGAACGACCAAAATACCATTTCGGAACCAAACTTCTATGACGCGTCACTTAGTAACCATGAGAACACCGCAAAAATGGGACCGGATGGGTTAGCACCACAGCTTCAAGTCGCATCACATAGCTGCAAAAGCTGATGCAAGGTGTTCAAACCCCGACCGACATAAAAGCGTTAGTGAACTGGCAGCGAGCATTCAGGAGATCAAGATGGCCATAACAAATACACCGAACCTCAACGGCAATGTCACAGCGACAAATACTGCCCCAACAAACAATCCCACTAACGCCAACAATGGTATCAAGGCCAAAGGGGTTGGCAGATTCCAGAAAACATTTTTGTGGTTGTCGAACCGTGCGACCGGCTGGGCAGGCAAAAAGCATGACAGCCAGCTTGGCAAACTAAGCCAGCAGGTCCGCAATGAATGCGGGGACCGGGGCCTGACCATTCTGAACAAGAAACTCGACGACCACAACTGGACCGCCAGAAACAAAATGTTCTCGGGCAAGGAACTGAACACGCTGCGCAGTGAAGTCCACACGACACTCAATGAAAACGACCGCCTCGCACTTGAACATACCGAAACAATCCTGAATCAACGCGTAGCTCTTAAAACCACTGAGCTTTTCGACAAGATTTTTGTTGGCGGTGCCGAAGGAGATCATTCTGAGGCATTGCAGGAATTCCCGGAAATCGCACAGAAACTCCAAGAATTCAAATCGTTTGCCGCTACTTCGGTGAAAGAATCTGTAGCTCGCGAAATGGCCTCTGAAAAAGAACAGCGCTGCTTGGACAAATTTAACGAGATCCTGAATGACCTAGTCGATGACGTCACCAAACCAAGCCAGTATCCGGAAGTTACCCAACACATAGACAATATAAAGAAGAATGGCGCGACCACAGAGGGCTTCGACTTCTTAAACGCTGTGATTCCTTATTGCACCGGCGCTATTAAAGCCGGCCCGCAAGAGGTTGAAAACCTGCTGTCAATCGTCGAGAACTTCATTGATGATCGCGATTACGATCCTTTTGCCGAGGACGCTAAGTCACTGATCAACCTAGACACCCCGGAAAGAGCGGCGGTGAACGAAGCGTATGACGAATTAATAGCGGTGCGAAACGGAAGCGACGAAGAAAAAACACAGGCGGCTCAAAAACTCATCGACACCCTCCATGGTCCGAGGGCAAGCATTCAGCACATGGTTATCCAGGATAAATTCCAGAATATGGCAGCCAGACAAGAACTGCGAGCAATCGCAACAACGATTGTGGAACGGGAAATTCTTGTCGAGAACAGGCAGGCACTGGGATTGGATTAAAGCGCCCCCCCGTCAAAAAACTCATCCCATCGCAACGGATATTCCTCACGGAATATCCGTTTTTTGATTCTGCGCCATTTTCGCGGAACCGATCAGCGAGTTTGGTGACTTAATTCACAGTACAGATCAACACACAGTGTGTGCTGTGGCTCACACGAAACAAGAGAGCACTTAGAAAATGTCACTTGTAGCAATCAATGCACTGTTTGCAGAGCTCGGTAAGCAACTCGGCATGGCCGAATTGGCTTTGGATGACAACAATCATTGCATTCTCAATATCGACGACGGCAATGACATTCATCTTGAATATCTTGAATCAGAAGACCTGCTGTTAATGGTGACCGCACTTCCGCCAGCTGCAGAAAAACATCGGGCAAAGATCTTCGAAACGCTGCTGAAAGGCAATTACCTCTGGCAGGATTCATATGGCGCGACCCTCGCCATCCACCCGGAAACCGATGCCATCATCATCGAACACAAAATGCGTCCCGAGGCAATCGCGCCGGGCTCTCTGCAAGATCATGTTTCCGGGCTTGATGCATTGGCGCGCGCCTGGGAGGAGAGAATTGGCGAAACCATCTCCGCACAGGATAGCCAGGAGGCGACCAAAACATCCAGTGCTCAAGAGATGAACCATATGCTGCGGGGCTAACAGGCGCCCCTCTTCACAATCACTCCCCTCGCGAAAAGCGTTTTGATGAGCAGTCAATGCTTGGCGGCATACGAACACAGGAAGCATAAAATGGTAGGCGCAGTTCATAACAATCCAAACGCAAACATCAACGCCCTTCAGGCACATGACGCGGGTGCCAACGCTGCGCCCGACCAAAACGACGGCATTGTTGCACGCGGTGTTGGTATGCTTCAGAAAGCCTGGCTGCAGGTAACAGGTCAAGCCAGCTCAACGCATAGCCGTCAGCTCACCAACCTGAAGGCACAGGTTTCACGCGAGTTCGGCGAAGGCGGATTGAAAGTCCTCAATGACAAACTTTCTGCCAAAAAATGGGATAGCCCGAATTCCACCAAGATGTTTTCGACATCAGAGCTAAACAGCCTGCGTAAAGATGCCAAAGATGGCGCAGGTTTAGCTGCGTTCAAGATGGATATTCACCGCGAAATGGCGGCAAAAAGAGCCGAACCGGAGTTAGCGGCAAACGCAGCACAATTGGATCGCAACGAAAAGATCGAAGCAAGAATACCTTACCTTCTCGAAAACCGAAGCGACGAACTCATCGACGCACTGATTGAAGGTCCGGCTGTTTCGCGTTTTGAGGCAATTCAGGGAACGCAGACAGTCAGCAACGCAGCAAATCAGGTTATCGGGGATCCATCTATCTCCTTTATGATGAACTATGCCCTGCCATACTTGAAACTTGATCCGACCAGGGACATCACACCTGACATGATCACGGACATGATCGGTATTGCTGAACGTCATTGTGTGCCCGATGCGATGCAAGAAGTCACGCTGCCCGACCAGGAACTCGATGGCCTGATGAAAGAAGCGATGGCCGGCTCGCTTGGCGAACTGACTAACGTCGCGCAGAATGGCAGCGACAGTGAAAAAGTCGCAGCTATTCGGGAATTCCTTACTGGAAACTTGCAAGATTTCTTCGCCCATGCCAGCGACATGTATTTTGATCGACTGGATAATGCCCCCTCCGAGACCTTGCTAACCTTTACACGGGCCGCCCACTCGGCTTTGCCGGACCTTGCCCGCGCCGAAGCAGCAAGGGAAGTTGACGCGGACAAAGCCACCCTGGTCGCCGCAGAGCGCGCGCCGATTGAGCAAAACCTCAGAGCGAACCTTGCTGACCGACGAAGCTACCCGGAAGTCGATTCGGCGATCATAGATATCGAACTGACATCCGCAAGATCAGCACTGGCAGCAGGCGTTGACCATCCGCGTGGCGAGCAGCTTGATCTCATTGATCAGATCGCGCGCTATAGCAGCGATACCGACTCCCCCTCGCCGTATATGCTTGATGAGTTGGGTAACTTGGCAAACAGCATCCTGGACGACGACGCGCCCTGGGCTGATCAAATTCCGGCCGCGGAAAGAGATCTAATTCAACAAAGAGCCGGTGAAATGGAAGCGGCAGGAAACGGAGACGATTACGATAAAAGAGTTGCAGCAAGCAACTTCCTGAACACGCTCGAATCAGTCAACCAGGTGATTAGCAACAACTACTATCAAAATCATCTGGCGAACGACCCAACGTTCTCCAAGGCCCTGAATGCAGAAGCAACAAACGTTGTAAACAAACAAATTCGCGACGAACGCAACGCTGCGAATTAAAGCCGGGAATATTTGATCTTCAGATACAGAAAACGGGCCGTCCGGATTTTTCCGAGACGGCCCGTCTTCATTTCTGTGGATATGGCTATCTGGCTGAAATAGCCGCCAGATCCCTTACTTCAGGATCGAACGACCCGGGAAGTATGCACCGGCATCCAGAAGTTCCTCGATGCGGATCAGCTGGTTGTATTTTGCCATACGGTCAGAACGCGACAGCGAGCCGGTTTTGATCTGACCGCAGTTGGTGGCAACTGCCAGATCGGCAATGGTCGAATCTTCGGTTTCGCCCGAACGGTGCGACATCACCGCAGTGTAACCGGCACGGTGTGCCATTTCGACTGCTTCAAGGGTTTCAGACAGCGTACCGATCTGGTTAACCTTGACCAGGATCGAGTTGGCAACGCCCTTCTTGATGCCATCAGCCAGACGTTTCGGGTTGGTGACAAACAGGTCATCACCGACCAGCTGGGTTTTCGCACCAATGGCGGCGGTCAGTTCTGCCCAGCCATCCCAATCGTCTTCGGCCATGCCGTCTTCGATGGAGAAGATCGGGTATTTGCCAACAAGATCGGCCCAGTATTTGACCATCTCGCTCGGATCAAGGGACTTGCCCTCACCGGCCAGCACGTATTTGCCGCCTTTGAAGAACTCGGTCGATGCCGCGTCAAGAGCCAGCACAACGTCTTCTTCCGGGCGATAGCCGGCAGCTTCGATCGATTTCATGACATAGCTGATGGCCGCTTCGGTCGATGCGATGTTCGGCGCAAAGCCGCCCTCGTCACCAACGTTGGTGTTCAGACCATCTGCCGACAAAGCCTTTTTCAGGTTGTGGAAGATCTCGGCCCCCATGCGGATCGCATCCGAACAGGTCTCGGCCGATACCGGCATGATCATGAATTCCTGAACATCGATCGGGTTGTCGGCATGCTCGCCGCCATTGATGATGTTCATCATCGGCACCGGAAGCGAACGGGCAAACGACCCACCGACATAACGATAAAGCGGCAGGCCCGCATCTTCGGCCGCTGCCTTTGCGGTTGCCAGAGACACGCCAAGGATGGCGTTCGCCCCCAGGCGACCTTTGTTTTCGGTACCATCAAGCTCGATCATGGCGTTATCGATGGCAATCTGGTCTTCGGCATCCATGCCGGCCAGTGCTTCAAAGATTTCACCGTTGACGGATGCAACCGCCTTGGTCACACCTTTGCCCAGATAGCGGTCTTCCTTGTCGCGCAGCTCGACGGCTTCGTGTGCACCGGTGGATGCGCCCGAAGGAACGGCAGCACGACCAAAGGCGCCATTTTCCAGGGTGACATCAACTTCGACCGTCGGGTTACCACGGCTGTCAAGGATTTCGCGGCCGCGAATATCAATAATAGCGGTCATGACAGAAACGTTCTCCTCACTGGTAGGAACCATACCTGTTTATCAGGCATGCAGGTTACAGCAAAAAAGAATGCCGCCAATCACTGACTGGCGGCATTTTGTATTTACGCGTCAAACATATCCAGGCGAACCGGATTGGCTTTCGTCACTTTATCCAGTTCCATCAGAACCGAAAGCACTTCGGGAAGCTTGTTTAACGGGATCTGGTTCGGGCCATCGGAAATGGCCGTCGCCGGGTTATCGTGGGTTTCGATAAACAGTGCTGCGATACCAACAGCAACGGCCGCACGAGCCAGGACAGGCGCGAATTCGCGCTGGCCACCTGATGAGGTGCCCTGTCCGCCCGGCTGCTGAACCGAATGGGTGGCATCGAAGACAACCGGATAGCCCTGACGGGCCATGGTGGGAAGTCCACGGAAGTCCGTGACAAGCGTGTTATAGCCAAAGCTGGTCCCACGGTCACAGAGCATAATATTGTCATTGCCGGTCGCAGCCAGGTTATTGGCAACATTGGCCATGTCCCAAGGTGCCAGGAACTGGCCCTTTTTGACATTGACCACGCGGCCAGTCTTGCCAGCTGCCTGCAACAGATCCGCCTGACGGCACAGGAATGCCGGGATCTGCAGGATATCGGCAACCTCGGCCACCGCCGCACACTGATCAGGCAGATGCACATCGGTCACGATCGGAAGCCCGGTGGTTTCCTTGACCTCGGCCAGAATATCCAAGCCTTCCTGCAGGCCAACGCCACGTTTGGACGTCGTGCTGGTGCGGTTGGCCTTATCAAACGAGCTTTTATACACAAGCCCGATGCCAAGCCCTTCGGACAGTTCCTTAAGGGCGGTTGCCATTTCAAGCGCGTGCTGACGGCTTTCGATCGCGCAGGGGCCTGCCAGAACGGCAAACGGCTTGTCGTTGGCGATTTCGATATTGCCGACTTTGACGGTTTTAATTTCGGTCATTGCTATGACTTTCAGTCGATCACGTGTCTGTTGCTGTCACATAGTCCGACAGGCGCGATTACACCAGACGGCTGCGTTCTTTTGCAGCCTTGATGTAGGAAACAAACAGCGGATGCGGATCGAGCGGACGCGAACGCAGTTCCGGGTGGAACTGAACGCCGATGAACCACGGATGATCCGGATATTCGACGATTTCCGGCAAACGACCATCCGGCGACAGACCCGAGAACTTCAGGCCCTTCTCTTCAAGCTGCGACATGAAGTTGACGTTCACTTCATAACGATGGCGATGACGTTCCAAAACGGTTTCGCTGCCATAAATGTCGCGCGCATGGGTGCCATCAACAAGTTTGCACTCATAGTTACCCAGGCGCATGGTGCCGCCAAGGTCATCATCATCGGAACGACGTTCAACCGAACCACCATCTTTCGCCCATTCGGTCATCAGACCAACAAGCGGTGTCTTGGTCGGGCCAAACTCGGACGAGGACGCATCCTTAAGCCCAGCAAGGTTGCGTGCTGCTTCAAGAACCGCCATCTGCATGCCAAAGCAAATCCCGAAATACGGAACCTTGTTTTCGCGCGCATAACGGGCTGCGGCAATCTTGCCTTCGGTACCACGTTCGCCAAAACCGCCCGGAACCATGATCGCATCAAGCTTGGACAGGATTTCACTGACGTTGCCGTCTTTTTCCAGCTCGTCAGACGCAATCCATTCAAGCTTCACACGCACCTTGTTGGCGATCCCGCCATGGGTGAGCGCTTCGGTCAGCGACTTGTAGGCATCAGGAAGCTGGATGTATTTGCCAACGATACCGATGGTAACTTCACCTTCCGGATTACGGATGGTGTTGCAGATATCTTCCCACGGCTGAAGGTCCGGTTCCTGCGCCTGCAGACCGAAGTGATAGAGCACTTCGTTATCCAGACCATACTGGTGATAGCTGATCGGCACCTGATAGATATTGTCAACGTCATAGGCCGGAATAACAGCCGCTTCACGGACGTTACAGAAACGCGCAATCTTGCGGCGTTCATTGATCGGAATTTCACGATCGCAACGGCACAGAAGAATGTCAGGCTGAATACCAACGCTCTGCAGTTCCTTGACGGAGTGCTGGGTCGGCTTGGTCTTAAGCTCACCGGCCGAGGAAATATACGGCACCAGCGTCAGGTGCATGAACAAAGCCCGGCCATCGCCAAGGTCGTTGCCCATCTGACGGATCGCTTCAAGGAACGGAAGGCTTTCGATGTCACCAACCGTGCCGCCGATTTCGACTAGGACAAAGTCCTCGGTCGCATCCGACATGACGAATTCCTTGATCGCATCGGTGATGTGCGGAATGACCTGCACAGTCCCGCCAAGATAATCACCGCGACGTTCGCGCGCGATCACGTTGGAATAGATACGACCGGTGGTGACGTTATCGGAACGGCGCGAAGAAACACCGGTGAAACGTTCATAGTGGCCAAGGTCAAGGTCGGTCTCGGCCCCGTCTTCGGTCACATAGCATTCGCCATGCTGGTACGGGCTCATGGTGCCCGGATCGACGTTAATATACGGATCAAGTTTACGCAGACGAACTGTAAAGCCGCGTGCCTGCAGGGACGCACCCAAAGCAGCGGAAGCCAGGCCTTTGCCCAGCGAAGAAACAACGCCACCGGTAATAAAGATAAAACGAGTCATTATCTTGGCCTCATCTCAAAGCACAAAGCCTCGGTTCAGTGCAGTGCACCACGAACCGGGGAATTCAACAATCAAAAATTGAGGCGGCAAGTTTGCCGCCTCAGGTCGTCGGTTAATTTGTTTATCGGGTCGGAGCCGCGGGCCCGGTGTCCTCGGCGGGCTCGGTGACCGCAGGGGCCGGTTCCGGAGCCTGATCAAGGATCGAAGCCGGCTGGGTATGGGTATTCGACTGAAGGGCAAGGATGATGCTGGTGATCATGAATGCGCCTGCCAGAATCGCAGTAGTACGGGTCAGCAGGTTCGCAGCGCCGCGTGAGCTCATCACACCGAAGCCACCGCCGCCTCCGCCGCCGCTATTACCACCGATACCAAGCCCACCGCCCTCGCTGCGCTGCACGAGAATCACGGCGATCAAGCCGAGCGCAAGAAGAAGGTGGATTACCAGAATGACTGTTTGCATGGTGTCGAAACTCTTGTCCTAATCTACCGATCCAAACGCAATTCGGCCCGGATCGGGCATAAATTTGATGCGTATTTAACGCGTTTTATGGCTGTTGGCTAGACCATATTGAACAAAATCTGCAGCACTATCCGTTAGGCGCAGGATTCAATAATCTGCCAGAAATCTTCAACCTTCAGGCTCGCCCCGCCGACAAGCGCACCGTCGACATCTTCAACGCCCAGCAATTCCTTGGCATTGGACGGCTTGACCGAACCACCATACAGAATGCGGAACTCATTGCCATCCTCGAACCGTTTGACCAGTTCGGCACGGATTGCTGCATGAACCTCGGCAACTTCGGCCACACTTGCCGTACGGCCCGTACCAATCGCCCAGACCGGCTCATAGGCCACAACGGTGTTTTTCGCGGTTGCCCCTTCCGGAAGCGATACTGCCACCTGCCCGTTCACAACCGAAAGCGTCGCACCCAGATCACGTTCTTCTTCGGTTTCACCGACACAGACAACGGCGATCAAACCGGCATCATGGGCGGCAATCGCCTTTTTACGAATATCGGTAGAGCTTTCACCATGATCCGCCCGGCGCTCGGAATGACCGACCAGAACATATTGCGTACCAATATCGGCAAGCATCGTGGCTGCAACATCACCGGTATGCGCACCCGATACCGCAGCATGGCAATCCTGTCCGCCAACAGCAACGGCACTCCCATGGGTAACGCCAACCACGTCGGAAAGAAGTGTCGCCGGCGGGCAGACCAGAACGTCACAGCCAAGCGCCCCTTTTTCTTTCGCCTTTGCCGCCAGGCTAGACGCCAGCGCAAGACCGTCTGCACGCAAACAGTTCATTTTCCAGTTTCCGGCAATCAGGGGACGGCGTTGGGTCATGGGAGCTACCTCGTGCTGATCTGGTTCACATTCTGTCCGTGTATCAAGGCGATAACAGCCAGTTCGCGGCTGATACGATTTGTTACAGGACCTGTTTCGACGCGGGTTTTAGCATGCCATGCCACCGGGGCCAAGTACCCGAAAACGTCGCTGACGGGATTTGTGATGTGATTGCAGTCATCTTCTATACAATCGCCTGTTGCCGCTGATAACACTCGCCATTAAGATGCGCGGCAAATTTGCTCGGCTCGCGTCATCTGGCGCGTCGCTTGGGCGATCAATAATGAAACGACGTCAAGGCACGTTTTTGGCGTCAAACCACGGATTGTTAGGCTTATCATATGCTTGCTGGCATTCGCACATTTTCGAAATCAATCTTCGCCAAGATCATCTTCGGCGTGATTGCACTGAGCTTCGTGATCTGGGGCCTGAACGCATCGATGCTCAATCTGGGCACCTCGCGTGAAGTTGCCGAAATCGGCAGCCAGAAAATCACCCCCGTCGAACTGGACCGCGCGTTTCAGCGCAGCGTTCAGAATATGCGGAGCATGTTCGGACCGTCCTTCAACCAGCAACAGGCCGTTCAGATGGGCCTTCTGAACAATACGGTGCAGTCGCTCGTCTCCCAGAAGATCCTGCGTGAAGATGCCAAGAATATCGGTATCGGCATCAGCGACGAAAAAGTCCGTGATCAGATTTTTGAATCTGACAACTTCAAGGACCCGGCCACCGGCCAGTTCAGCCGCGACCGCTTCATGCAGGCACTCTATCAGGCTGGTTACACCGAAAACGAATTCATCAACGGTGTCCGTGGTGACCTGATGAGCCATCAGGTTGTCGGCAGCCTGACGGGCGCAGCACTTGTGCCCGAAATCATGGCACAGCAGATCGTGGCTTATCGCAATGAACAGCGCAGCGGTTCGTTCTTTACCCTGAACACCGCCGAATTTGCTGACATTCCGGCTGCTGATGACGCGACCCTTCGCACCTATCACGAAGATAACGCCGCGCAGTTCACCGCACCGGAAAGCCGCGATGTTACCTTGGCCACCCTGAGTGCCGCGGACCTGATCCCGACCATCACCGTGACCGAGGAAGAAATCGCTGAGTCCTATGCCCAGCGTGAACCGGAATTCCAGACCCCGGAAAAACGTACGGTCGAACAGATCCTGTTTGCCCCGAACGATGAGCAGACCGCCCGTGACGCCTATAACCGTCTCCAGGAAGGTGCTGACTTCATGGCCGTTGCCGCAGATGCCGGCATGGACGAAGCCATGGTCAAACTTGGCGAATTCACCGCAAATGACATCCTTCCGGATCTGAGCGAAGCCACCTTCTCCCTTGAAGAAGGCGGCATTTCCGAGCCGGTTGAAACCGCCCTTGGCTGGCACATCATCCGCGTCCCGTCCGTCACCCCGGGCAGCACGCAAAGCCTTGATGAAGTTCGCGACATCATTGTCGATGGTCTTAAGCAGTTCAAAGCCGAAGACGCGATCTATGATCTTGCCGCCACCTTCGACGAGGAACTCGGCGCAGGCACCCCGATCGAAGACGCCGCACGCGATGTTGGTGCAAAAACCTACAAGCTTGACGGCGTTGTCGCGGGCGAAGGTCTTGCTGGTCAGAACGTTGACGGCGCAGGCGAAATCAACGCCAAGATTTTCGAGCTTGAAAACGGCGAGGAAAGCTTCCTCGAAGAAACCGCATCAGGCACCCGTTATGTGGTTCGCGTCGAAAACGTAACCCCGTCGGCCCTCCGTCCGTTTGACGAAGTCCTTGACGACGTTATCGCTGCCTGGACCGCCGAAGAACGTCAGCGCCTGATGATGGCAAAGGCCGAAGAACTGGCTGGCAACATCAACGACACCGGTGCTGATATCGCAACGCTGGCATCCGAAGACGGTGCTGAACTTCGCGAAACCGGCATGACCCGCCGTACCGGTCGTGGTCTTGCGGATGATGTGAACCCGGCCGTTGCCGCAGCCCTCTTCACCCTCGAAGACGGCAAGGCCAAGGCTGTTCAGACCGGCGAAAACGTGGTGGTTGTTAAGCTTGATGACATTCAAGCCGCCGACATCAACACCGCTGATGCCGCCCCGGTAAATGACGAGCTCAAGGACGCCCTTAACGAAGACATCCTTGCGCAGTATCTCAACTACCTGAACGAGGAAATCTCGGTCACGGTAAACAATACTGTGATCAACGAGCTCTATCAGCCGACCGCTGCAAACTGATAAGCTTACAAGGGCGACCGGAAACATCCGGTCGCCCTTTTTCTATCCCGACAACGCCATAGACTAAACATCGGACAGATCATGGAAATCAAACCGGATTTCACCAGTTTCAAGCAAAACTACGATAACGGCATTTCGCAGGTTCTCTGGACCTCGCTGACAGCTGATCTTGATACGCCGGTCTCGGCATTTCTCAAGATCGCCGAAGGCATGCCAAACACCTATTTGCTTGAATCTGTTGAAGGCGGATCGGTCCGTGGACGGTATTCCTTTCTGGGCCTCAAGCCCGATCTGATCTGGCGCTGCTTTGGCACCAAGGCCGAACTCAATCGCCGCGCGATGGCCGATGCCGACGCCTTCGTGGCCGAGGCTGACGCACCGCTTGATAGCCTCAAGAAACTGATTGCTGAAAGCTATATCGAACTGCCTGACAACCTGCCGCCAATGAGTGCCGGTCTGGTTGGCTATATGGGCTATGACACCGTCCGCCTGATGGAAAAGCTGCCTGACAGCAACAAGGATGAACTCGATGTGCCCGATGGCATTTTCATCCGCCCGACCGTAACGGCAAGTTTCGATACCATCGAAGACACCGTCACTGTCGTCACCCCGGTGCGCCCGGAAAACGGTATCTCGGCGGATGCGGCCTATGATCTGGCCTGTGCGCGTCTCAATGACGTGGTCCAGCAGTTCCAGCGTAACCTGTTTATCGACCGTCGCTCCAAATCCGTGCCCGATACCCTGCCCGAGCCTGCGGTCAGCGTGACCGAGGCCGGCTTCCACGACATGGTCGAAAAGGCCAAGGACTATATCCGCGCGGGCGATATCTTTCAGGTGGTCCTATCCCAGCGCTACACGCTGCCCTATCAGCTACCCCCCTTCGCCTTTTACCGCGCCCTTCGCCGGATCAATCCGTCGCCCTTCATGTTCTATCTTGATATCGGCGGCTTTCAGGTCGTCGGCGCCAGCCCGGAAATCCTTGTCCGTCTGCGCGACGGCGAAGTCACCATTCGCCCGATTGCCGGCACCCGTCGTCGTGGCAAAACGCCTGATGATGACAAGATCATGGCCCAGGACCTGCTTGACGATCCCAAGGAACGCTCGGAACATCTGATGCTGCTCGACCTTGGCCGCAACGATGTTGGCCGCGTTTCCAAACCGGGCACCGTGCGTGTCACCGACCGCGAACAGATCGAATACTATTCCCACGTCATGCATATCGTTTCCAACGTCGTCGGTCAGATTGACGAAACCAAATATGACGCCATGGATGCGCTCAAGGCCGGCTTTCCCGCCGGAACCGTTTCAGGCGCACCCAAAGTCCGCGCCATGGAAATCATCGATGAACTGGAATCGGTTCGTCGCGGCATCTATGCCGGCTGTATCGGCTATATCTCTGCCGACGGTTCGATGGATACCTGCATCGCGCTGCGCACCGCCGTCATCAAGGACGAGAAAATCCACATTCAGGCCGGTGCCGGTGTCGTCGTCGACAGCAAACCGGAACTCGAACACAAGGAATGCCAGAACAAGGCCGGCGCCCTCATGGCCGCCGCCCGCGAAGCCCATCGCTTCGCCTGATTGGCGATCACGCAAACAAAAAGGGCTGCAGAATGAAACTGCAGCCCTTTTTCATGTCCGTCTGTCAGACCTACCCAGTCACACTTTGCATCGATCGGCGCAAAACATCCGTAATCGGCACCAGCACAAAGCCCTTGGCCTGAATTTCGGGGATCCATGTTTTAAGTGCGCCAATTGTCAGATCGCGCGGATGGCCGATTGCGATGGCAAAGCCCTGCTTGCGGGCGACATTTTCGGTACGCGCCAGCATATCGGCGATCTTGGCCGCATCATCGGCATCATCGATAAAGATATCGCGGGTAATCGCCGGGACGCCGAAATTGTTGGCCGTTGAATAGCCAACCGAGTCTGCGCTGGTGCGGCTATCAAGGAACATCAGACCGCGTGACTTCATCACTTCCATGACGACACGCATGCGTTCCGGATCGGCGGTAAACTTGCTGCCCATGTGGTTGTTCACACCGACATAGCCATCAAAGCGATCCAGCATCCAGTCCATCTCGTTCAGGATCGTCTGGCGATCATAACTTGCCAGCAACGCATGCGGCCCCGGATCGACAGCGGCCGAGGATGGCTCCATTGGCATATGCAACATCACCTCATGCCCGGCCTTGCGCGCCGCGTTGACCTGCGGCTGCAAATCGCGGGCATAGGGCAGATAGGAAATCGTGATCGGCCCCGGAAGCTCCACCGTGCGCGCCGTGCGCGGCTGATCAAGGCCAGCATCATCAATCACAATCGCGATCACCGGCTTGTCGCCGGTATCCTGCGTCAGGGCGGCATATTTCCGCCATGGCTGATCCATGGCCGCAATCGACGCACTCGGCACATCATTGCCGCTATCACCCGGAAGGATATCGCCCCCTTGGGTGGGCTTGCGCGATGCCGGTGCCGGAACATAGTCCGTCAGCCCCTGCTGACCTTGCGTGTTTTGTCCCGTCGAGGCGCTGGAACCGTCACTTTCGCCAACGAGATACCCGGTACGTCCACGCTCGGAAATCGATGCGTTATCCGAAAGCTTGTAATCCTTGCGCAACATCGGGGTCGGTTCGGGATCGGCAAGTGCGTAATTCGGCGCCTTCTGATCCGCAGCACGGCCAAATTCGTCCGACGCGCGATCAAGTTCAAGCATGCTGCCGACCGCGATGATCGCAGACAGTGTACCCGCAACAAAGGCCCCGCCCAGCATCAGGCGACCAATGCCACCCGATTTCTTTTTCGGGGCGGTCTTCTTGCGATTGGATTTCTTGGGTGCCGCCTTTTTACGTTTGGCGGTTGTTGCCCGGGTTGCCCGGCGTGCCACGCTGTGGTCTCCAGTATTCGTTTGCTGGGATGCTCGTAGCGGCTGTTTCGTTGATTGAACAGCCCCTTCCCATATGGTGATTATACACCGATCCTGTCGGCGGTTCTTTTGATCTTTTTAAAACGGCTCTGGTTAGCGCACAGTTAAAGGATCGCACCTCGTGTGATCAGAGATGCAGCTGATACCAAAAAAGCCTTGCTCTGCTTCTGCTTGACGTAGCGACAATGGCGTTTATTCTCTGCCGACCTTAATGTGCGTGAGCCTGCTTTTTTATGTATCTCCTCATTGATAATTACGACAGTTTCACATTCAATCTGTGGCACTATCTGCGCGAACTCGGCCCCGAGGTCGAAGTGCGCCGCAATGATGAGGTGAGCGTGCAAGAAGCGCTCGCACTTAACCCCGAAGGCATTGTGATCTCGCCGGGTCCTTGCGACCCGGAACGTGCCGGCATCTGCCTTGATCTGATCAAGGCGGCGGCGGGCAAGGTCAAGCTGCTTGGCGTATGTCTTGGCCATCAATCGATTGGTCAGGCCTTTGGCGGCAAGGTTATCCGCGCGCCTGAATGCATGCATGGCAAAACCGATGCGATGACCCATTCCGGACAAAGCGTCTTTGCAGGCCTTCCCAGCCCGTTTGAAGCCACCCGTTATCATTCATTGGTGATTGAGCGCGAAACTTTGCCCGACAGCCTTGAAATCACCGCAGAAAGCGGAGATGGTCTGATTATGGGCGTGCGTCACAAAACCCATCAGATTCACGGCGTTCAGTTCCATCCCGAAAGCATTGCTTCGGAACATGGCCACGCCCTATTGAAGAATTTTATCGACTATACCAGTGCCTGACCGATAGTGCGTTGCGTGCACTGGACCGCAAACCAAGGAAGACCCGATGTCGACTGATCATGATCTGAAGCCAATTCTGGCCAAAGTCGCAGATGGCGAAAAACTGACCGAAAGCATGGCCGAAGGCGCCTTTAACGTGCTGATGTCCGGTCAGGCGACGCCATCGCAGATGGGGGCTTTCCTGATGGGGCTGCGCCTGCGCGGTGAAACCATCGATGAAATTACCGGTGCGGCCCGTGTCATGCGCGAAAAGGCCACCGGCATCATTGCCCCGGAAAACGCGGTTGATACCTGCGGCACCGGCGGTGATGGCAGCGGCACCTATAACATTTCGACCGGGGCGGCCATCGTTGCCGCTGCCGCTGGCGCAACCGTTGCCAAGCACGGCAACCGTGCGGCTTCGTCGAAATCGGGTTCGGCTGATGTTCTGATGGCGCTGGGTGTCAATCTTGATGCCGATATGAAGCTCCTTGAGAAGGCGCTTCGTGAAATCAATCTCTGCTTCATGATGGCGACCCGTCACCATTCGGCGATGCGCCATGTCATGCCGACCCGTGTTGAAATGGGCACGCGCACGATCTTTAACCTGCTCGGGCCACTCGCCAACCCGGCCAAAACCAAACGTCAGGTTCTCGGCGTCTTTGGCAAACAGTGGGTCGAACCGATTGCCCATGTGCTGAACCGTCTGGGCTCCGTCCATGCCTGGGTTGTCCATGGTCATAGTGGCCTTGATGAAATCTCGACCACCGGCCCGACCTTTGTCGCCGAGGTCAAGGATGGCACCGTCACCACCTTTGAAATCAATCCGGGCGATTTCGGCCTTGAAACCGCAACGCTTGACGACCTCAAGGGCGGCGATGCCGATGTCAATGCCAAGGCGATCACAGATCTGCTCGCCGCCAAAAAAGGCCCGTACCGTGATATCGTTCTGATGAATGCCGGCGCGGCCCTCGTGGTGACCGGCATTGCCAGCGATCTGGCCGATGGCATCAAAAAGGCCGCAGAGGCCATTGATAGCGGCAAGGCCGCCAAAACCCTTCAGGGCCTTGTAGACATCACCAACGAAGGAAACGCGGCGTGAGCGACGTACTGACCAAAATCTGCAACGACAAGCGCGAACATGTCGCAGCCTGCAAGGCGCGTACGTCTATTGGCACGCTTGAGGCCGAGGCAAAAGAACAATCCGCACCGCGTGGCTTTATCAAGGCGCTTGAAACCAGTGTTGCCGATGGCCGTTATGGCCTGATTGCCGAAATCAAGAAGGCCTCCCCGTCCAAGGGCCTGATCCGCCCGGACTTCAATCCGCCGGAACTGGCCAAGGCCTATAAGGCTGGCGGGGCAAGCTGCCTGTCGGTTCTGACCGACATCCCCTATTTCCAGGGCGATGACAGCTATCTGGTCGCTGCCCGTGCCGCCGTCGACCTTCCGGCCCTTCGCAAGGATTTCATGGTCGATCCCTATCAGATCACCGAGGCCCGCGCGCTTGGTGCGGATTGCATTCTTCTGATCATGGCGGCCCTTGAAGACAGCCTGGCGGCCGAACTTGAAGATGCCGCGCACAGCCTTGGCATGGATGTGCTGATCGAGGTGCACAATGCCCCGGAACTCGAACGGGCGCTGAAGCTGAAATCGCGACTGCTTGGCATCAATAACCGTAACCTCAAGACCATGGAAACCAGCCTCACCACGACCGAGGAACTGGCAAGCATGGTTGGTGATGACCGTTTGCTGGTCGCCGAAAGCGGCCTGTTTACCCCCGATGACCTTGCCCGCATGGCAAAGGTTGGCGCGCAATGCTTCCTGATCGGTGAAAGCCTGATGCGTCAGGACGACGTCGCAACCGCCACCCGCAACCTGCTCGGCCTTGCGGCCTGACCCATACTGGACCCAAAATGGCAGACAAGCTTTCCCATATTGATGCCGGTGGCAATGCGGTGATGGTCGATATCTCGGCCAAGGCGGAAACCGCGCGCATTGCAATTGCCAAGGCACGGGTTCTGATGTCTTCCGAAACGGCCAAGCTGATTGCGGAACGCGGCCATAAAAAGGGGGATGTTCTTGGCATCGCGCAGCTTGCCGGGATCATGGGCGCGAAAAAGACCCCCGATCTGATCCCGCTCTGTCATCCCCTGCCCCTAACCTCCGTCACGGTCGATCTGGAGCTTGCCAGCGACGCTGATGCCGTCGATATCACCGCCACCTGCAAGACAACCGGCAAGACCGGTGTCGAGATGGAGGCCCTCACCGCGGCGTCGGTTTCGGCCCTGACGGTTTTTGACATGTGCAAGGCGGTTGATAAAAGTATGAGGATTACCGATCTGCGGGTCACCCGAAAAGAAGGTGGCAAGTCGGGGACCTTTACTGCGGACTAGCATCCTGTGCTGAAAAACGGCTCAATATTCACATTTTTTGAAAAATTGCCGCGATTATTCGGTTTTTCCGTTTAATCGCACAGACGCGCTTGACCCACGAAAAGAACTAAAGTAGAACATTTATGTATCCTTTTTGTTCTTTTTACAGGTTCGGGAAATATCATGCTGACGCGCAAGCAATATGAGTTGCTGGTCTATATAGACAATTACCTTCGCGATCACGGGATTTCGCCCTCTTTCGACGAAATGAAAGAGGCCCTGAACCTTAAATCCAAATCCGGCATTCATCGCCTGATCACAGGGCTTGAGGAACGCGGTTTCATCCGCCGCCTCGCCCATCGTGCACGCGCGCTTGAAGTGGTGCGCCTGCCCGAAAACAGCGACGATGACGCGCCCGAAAAGCCAAACAACGTCACATCCATCGCCAGTGCGCGAAAGGCGCCGCACCGGCCCGCGACCGTGCCAACCGCGTTCTCCGAAGCCGGGGAATCCATTGGTTTGCCGCTGTATGGCCGGATTGCTGCGGGTACCCCGATCGAGGCCCTTCGTGATCAGAGCACCATGGTGCAGGTCCCGGCCGCCCTCCTTGGCACCGGTGATCACTACGCTCTGGAAGTATCGGGTGATTCGATGGTTGAGGCCGGCATTCTTGACGGCGACACCGTCCTGATACAGCGCTGCGAACAGGCCCATGACGGCACCATCGTTGTGGCCCTTGTCGATGACAGCGAAGCCACCCTCAAACGCCTCAAGCGTGGCCGTGGCGAGGTCCTTTTGGAGCCTGCCAATGCGCGCTATGAAACCCGCGCCCTGTCGCCGGATCGCGTGCGCATTCAGGGCCGCCTGGTCGGGCTCCTGCGCCAATACTGATCGTTCGCCTGCATTCTGAACATCAAACGCCCGGTGCTATTGCCCGGGCGTTTTGTTTTGTGAGGTGTCGCGCAGGCTCGCATCCTATCGCCCTGCTCTGCCGCCGATGATGATCCACGGCCAGTTACCGGTTTCTGCGCGGACAGTGTTGATGATGGGTGATGCCGTTGAAGTTTCGGGCAGCTTGATGGCCACACCGCCCTGCCACCACAGAACATCATCATCAATGATCGTACGTGCGCCGGATGCCTGACAGGTGGTTGGCAGATCTGTTTGTTGGCTAACGATAATATCGGCGTTGCGACAGGCGTAAAAGGGGTTGGTGATGTGGCTTGCGACAATGATGCGTGATGGTACGTTGTTAGCGCTAACAGCTACATAACACGGGTCGTTTTGGCAGGGTTTTACGCGGCTTTTTTCCTGTTCCGGGCGAATGCCAAAGCGGTTCATCCAGATGTCTTTCTGGAAGTCATTCAGTCGGGATGATGTATGCAGGGTGCCGGCATCGGGGTCATAGATCGCCCAGCTTTCGCGGTCGCCGGAGATCAGGATTTCCGGTTCTTGATGGGTTAGCTGAAAAATGAAGGCTGCGATGATCACAGGGATCACCGGGATGATCATTACCTTGTCCCGCCAGATGACGATCCATGCCAGGGCCAGCAAACCCAAAGCGACCGCCCACATATCAAGGCCCGAGACATACCAAAGCCCCCAGTTTTGGGCGGCGACCAGATCGGCGGTTTCCAGCAAAGCAGTCAGCCCGGGCTTCACTGCCGCCAAGGAAAGC
The DNA here is from genome assembly GCF_002709775.1 of Thalassospira sp. Classification (GTDB taxonomy): domain Bacteria; phylum Pseudomonadota; class Alphaproteobacteria; order Rhodospirillales; family Thalassospiraceae; genus Thalassospira. The sequence continues at coordinate 9,985 of NZ_PAQR01000040.1, read as the reverse complement.
CCGGCAAGCCCGAACGGGACAAGTGCCAGTGTCACGACAATCCACGGCATTACCCAGAAGGCCATGACCGGAATGGCGATCAGATTGGCAAACACGCCGAGCATCGAAATGCGCCCAAAATGATAGCCAATGATCGGGGCAGTCACGGCAGTGACAATCAGGCTGGTCAATAGCAAACCGGCAAGATAAAGACCGCCGCGCTCATACCAGGACAGCATGCCTTGCCGGTCCAGCCAACGACGCCCCGGCCCATCATAAAAGGCGACAAGTGCGCCAACGGCGGCAAAGGATAACTGGAAGCTTGCCCCCAGCACGGCATCAGGCCGCAGGACCAGAACAACAATGGCGGCCACACCCACCAACCGCAGCGATATGGCCCGTCGATCCAACAGCAATGCCAACCAGACAACCAGTAACATGACAAAGGCACGCTGGGTCGGGATGGTGGCCCCCGACAAGCCTAGATACACAAGTCCGGCCAGCATCGCGGCCATTGCGGCCCATTTCTTGATCGGATAGCGCAAGGCAATTGCCGGAATGGCGGCCAGTCCGAAGCGGATCAGGAAAAACACCGTCCCGCAGAGCAAACCCATATGCAGTCCCGAAATCGCCAACAGGTGGGCCAAGCCCGACTTGCGGAGATTATCAGCAATTTCGGGAGTGACTTCGCCCCGCTCGCCAATGATCAGCGCCTTGGCAATTCCGGTTTCAGGTCCGGTCATTTCATTGCTGATAGCAGCCGAGATATGCTGACGCGCACTTTCAACATAAACCATCAATGCATTGTTATCGTGTGTTTTTTCCAATCCAGAAACTTCGAACTGTCGTCCAAAAACAAATCCGGATGCGCCAATATTGCTGAAATAGAGATTGCGTGAAAAATCGGGATCACCGGGTACGGATGGCGGCCGCAGCGGAAAGAGGCGCGCGTTTGCGCGGACCTGATCACCGATCGAAAGCCGACTGTCGCCCAAAAAACTGAGCCTGACATTCCAGTTCAGTTGGTCTTCGGGGATACCATCAATTTTGCTGGGTTGAACCGTTGCCCGGATCCGCCCGTTACGGGGTTCCAGCCCGATGATGGTGCCGGTGACTTCAGTCGCATAAAGCGTTTTTGTCGGAATATCAGTTGGGCCCAGTTCGGTATGAACCGCACTCGTCAAAGCCCCGAAAGCCATGCTGGCAAGCAGTTGAAACACAAAGGCGAGAAAAGCAATGCGCCGCGACACCCAGAATGCGCAGGCCAAAAGAATCACAGCAAGACCGATCTCGGCAGGATCAATACGCGCAGGGAGCAAGAAATACCCGGCACAGACCAACCCAAAGAATATAACGGAAGTCAGAAACCACTTATTTCTTTGGCTTGTAACAACAAAATTAATTTGCGAGAGAACATTCGCAAATATTTGAATTAATTGAATTTTACCTGCCGCCCTACGACGAATGTCCAATAGCCCGCCTGCCGCATTGTTTCTATCTAACATCCGCTGTGGTGCAACAGCGTGTCATTTGTGCTATAGCCTGCACGCCAAAAGTCCCCAGGACAAGCGACAACATCCAAATAACGGATAGAGTGAATGACGGTTGTTACCCGTTTTGCCCCGTCTCCGACCGGGTTTCTACATATCGGCGGCGCACGCACCGCACTTTATAACTGGCTGTATGCCAAACATACCGGTGGCAAGTTCCTGCTCCGGATTGAAGATACCGACCGTGAACGTTCAACGCCCGAGGCTGTCGATGCCATTTTTGACGGTTTGAACTGGCTTGGCCTGACCGCAGACGAAGAGCCGACTTTCCAGTTTGCTCGTCGCGACCGCCATGCAGAAGTCGCCCAACAGCTGCTGGACGCCGGCAAGGCGTATTATTGCTATTGCTCGCCCGAAGAGCTGACCGCCATGCGCGAGAAAGCCCGGGCAGAAGGCCGCCCGATGAAATATGACGGCACCTGGCGTGATCGTGATGCATCAGAGGCCCCCGAAGGCGTCAAGCCGGTTGTGCGCGTCAAAGCGCCGCTGGAAGGCGACGGGGTGATCAATGATCAGGTTCAGGGCGAAGTTCGTGTCGGTAACGAGCAGCTGGATGATTACGTGATCCTGCGCGGTGATGGCACGCCGACCTATATGCTGTCTGTTGTGGTTGATGACCATGACATGGGTGTGACCAACGTTATCCGTGGTGATGATCACCTGACCAACGCGTTCCGTCAGAAAGTAATTTATGACGCCATGGGTTGGGAAGTACCGACCTTTGCCCATATCCCGCTTATTCATGGTCCGGACGGTGCGAAACTGTCGAAACGCCATGGTGCGCTGGGTGTTGATGCCTATCGCGATGAAATGGGTTTCCTGCCCGAGGCGCTGAACAACTATCTGCTGCGTCTTGGCTGGGGCCATGGTGATGATGAAGTCATTTCGGCCGAACAGGCCATTGAGTGGTTTGACATCACCGATGTCGGCAAAGGGGCAGCACGCTTTGACTTTGCGAAGCTGACCAACCTGAATGGTATCTACCTGCGTCAGGCCGATGACAAGCGCCTTGTAGACGAGATCGCACCGCTGATTGCCAAGCAAATTGGCGTGGACGGTCTTGATGCATCGCAAAAAGAAATCTTGATCAACGGCATGGCAGGCCTTAAAGAAAGGGCCAAGACTCTTATTGAGCTCGCCGACTCTTCGGCCTTTTACGTTACTGACGGCGTCAATTCCGTTAACGAGAAAGCCCAGTCCCTGATTGATGGTGCACCTGAAGGTCTGTTCAAGGAACTGGCCAACAGTCTTGAAGCGCTTGATAGCTGGACTGAAGAGGACGTTGACGCAAGTGTTCGCGCTATCGCCGAGAAATTCGAGTTAAAGCTTGGCAAAGTTGCGCAGCCCTTGCGGGCGGTGCTTACAGGCTCCAACTCTTCACCAGGCATCTTCGAAGTAATGATTGTGCTTGGAAAGACACAAACGCTGAAACGCATTCGCCATTTCGATGCATAACAACAGCGAATTAAGAAAAACTAATAACCCGTTTGCGCTTGGTGCGCCGCAGCATTATGCTGCACCCAACTTGAAACCGTGTTCGTTCAAACAGGGAAGGAAAAATAGTCATGGCATCTAATTCCAAGACTTCCCACACCGTGACCCTGACCGACAATGCCACTGGCAAGTCGTTCGAGATGCCGGTGCTTGAGGGTAGCGTAGGCCCGTCTGTCATCGACATTCGCAAGCTCTATGCTGAAACCGGATATTTCACCTATGACCCGGGCTTCACTTCGACCGGCTCCTGCCAGTCCGAACTGACCTACATTGATGGCGACGTTGGTATCCTCCGTCACCGCGGTTATGCAATTGATGAACTCGCAGAAAATGCCGACTTCCTCGAAGTCTGCCATCTGCTGCTTTATGGTGAGCTGCCGAATGCCACCGAGAAAAGCCAGTTCGAAAACGATATCACCATGCACACCATGGTCCACGAACAGATGCGCAATTTCTATAACGGCTTCCGCCGTGACGCGCATCCGATGGCCATCATGTGCGGCGTTGTTGGTGCAATGTCTGCTTTCTATCATGACAGCACCGACATCAATGACCCGCAGCAGCGCTTGATTTCGGCTTATCGCCTTATTGCGAAAATGCCGACCATTGCTGCGATGGCATACAAATATTCGATCGGTCAGCCGTTCCGTTACCCGAACAACAAACTCGGCTATGCAGAAAACTTCCTGCAGATGATGTTCGGCAACCCGTGCGAAGACTATGAAGTCAATCCGGTTCTGGCCAAGGCAATGGATCGTATCCTGATCCTGCATGCCGACCACGAACAGAACGCATCGACCTCGACCGTTCGTCTGGCCGGTTCTTCGGGCGCCAACCCGTTCGCATGTATTGCGGCTGGTATCGCATCCCTTTGGGGTCCGGCACATGGTGGCGCAAACGAAGCCGTTCTGGTCATGCTGAACGAAATCGGCGATGTGAAAAACATCCCGGAATTCGTTGCAAAAGCAAAAGACAAGAACGATCCGTTCCGTCTGATGGGCTTTGGTCACCGCGTTTACAAAAACTACGATCCGCGCGCCAAAGTCATGCAGGAAACCTGCCACGAAGTTCTCAAGGAACTCAACATCAGCGATCCGCTGCTTGACGTTGCCCAGGAACTGGAACGCATCGCACGTGAAGACGAGTACTTCATCGAGAAGAAACTCTATCCGAACGTCGACTTCTATTCGGGCATCATCTTCAAGGCGATGGGCATCCCGGTCAGCATGTTCACCGTGCTGTTCGCCGTTGCTCGTACCGTCGGCTGGATTTCCCAGTGGAAAGAGATGATCGAAGATCCGTCGCAGAAAATCGGTCGTCCGCGTCAGATGTTCACCGGTGTTGCAGAACGTCCGTTCGTTCCGGTCAACAAGCGCTAAATCGCGAAGACAACGATCTGAAAAAGAAAAGGCCCGGATTTTCCGGGCCTTTTTGTATTTCGGGGCAAGGGCCAAAGGTCGCCTGCCCAGCATAATCTTAAGCTTACCAGCTACCAATATTTTCCATGCTGGCCCACGGTTCTGCCGGGGCAAGGTTGCCACCCTTTTGCAGGAATTCGATGGAAATGCCGTCCGGGGAACGGACAAACGCCATACGGCCATCACGCGGCGGACGGTTGATGGTGACACCGGCATCCATCAGTTTCTGGCAGGTCTCATAGATATCATCGACTTCATAGGCCAGATGCCCGAAGTTGCGGCCACCCGAATAGCTTTCCGGATCCCAGTTATAGGTCAGTTCAAGCTCAGGCGCCTTGGTGGTCTTGGCACTTTCGACATCTGCCGGCGGTGCAAGATAGATCAGGGTGAAACGGCCCTGCTCGCTTTCGATGCGGCGGGTCTCTTGCATGCCCAGAAGGTCGCAATAGAACTTCATCGACTCATCGACATTTTCGACACGTACCATCGTGTGCAGGTAGCGCATAACACTGTCTCCGTTATGAATTGATCACTGCGAAGAACCTAATTGCAATGCGGATTTGACGCCACCCGTAACAGGTTATTTTTTAGCAATGATTTTCAAAATCTGTTCGGCGGCCTTTTCGCTGGGCGGCCTGTCGCCAAATCCGAGCAAGGTACAGGCTTTGTCAAAGCCCTCGATCTGGATGGCTCTTTCCGGCCCATCTGCCATCAGGGCTTCAAGGCGCGGGGTAATGCGTTTTGCCTTGCATTTATCCTGAAGGAATTCGGGGATCAGTTTTTGCCCCAGAACCAGATTGACGATGGTGACGGTATCGATCTTGATCAGGCGCTTTGCGATCCAGCCGGTAATCGCGTTGACCTGATAGGCAATGACATGCGGTACACCGGCAATGGCCAGTTCAAGCGACACCGTTCCCGATGCGGCCAAGGCCGAATTGGCGGCAGCAAACGTATCATGGCGGTCCTGATCGGTGGTAACGATGATCGGATCAAGCGGCCATGATTGCATTTCTGCGGTAACCGTGTCGGCGACCTTGCTGACAGTCGGGACGACGATGCGGGCATCGGGATATTTGGTCGCGATGTCATCAATGACCTGCTTAAACACAGGCAGCAGGCGTTTAACCTCGGAATTGCGGCTTCCGGGCAGGACAGCCAGAAGCTTTTGATCGGGGCTCAGGCCATGTTGGGTGCGGAACCTGTCACCATTCCCATCATGACGCTCTTCGACCGCTGAGTGGCCGATAAAGGTGGTTGGCAGGCCTTCTTTCTCGAAGTAAGGCGGCTCAAACGGCAGCAGTGCGAGCAAGTGATCAAGAAAGCCGGCTATTTTCTTTGCCCGACCTTCGCGCCATGCCCAGACTGATGGTGCGACGTAATGCACCAGCGGAATGCCCTTGCCTTTTAGCTTCTTGCCAACGCGAAAGCTGAAATCCGGGGCGTCGATGGTAATGACGACGTCGGGTTTTTCGGATTTGGCGAAATCGGCCGTCTGGGAAATGCGTTTAAGCAAATGCGGGATATGAGGCACGACCTCTGTCAGGCCCATGACCGACATTTCATTCATTGGAAACAAGCTTTTGAGGCCTTCACGTTCCATACGCGGGCCACCGACACCAATAAAACGGATATGGTCCTGCTTGGCCTTTAGCGCTGCCATCAGGCGACCGCCCAGTTGATCCCCGGATGCTTCACCGGCAACCAGCATGATTTTCGGGCCAAGTGGCGCGGTTTCATCCGCCATGGGGGGCTTCCTCATCCGGGAGAGCCAGACCGATCACAAACAGGCCCAGCGCATCGGCACGGGCAATTACAGCTGCCCGGTCAATGATCATGGTTCCACCCGCAAGCAACGCAACGCCGCGTAACCCGGCCTTGTGGGCCTCTTCGATCGTTGTCATGCCGATGGCCGGCAGATCAAGACGTTTGTCTTGCTGCGGCTTGGCGGACTTTACCAGCACGCCACCAACGCCGTCGCGCTTATAAGTCGCCGACCGGCGGACCATTTCATCGGTGCCCTCGATGGCTTCGAGTGCCAGCACCAGCCCCTGCTGGACGACGCAGCCCTGCCCGACATCGGCTTGTCCCAGTGTACGGGCAACGGCTAGGCCATGGCGGGCATCAGAAATTGCCTGCTCGTCCGGTTTTAATTTGCCAAGCACCCCTTCCTCGACAGCGAGATCGCCGAGAATTTCATGGGCACCGAGCAGTCGGAAACCTTCGCGTTCGAGCTCCTTACCAACAAGCCGAAGCAAACCATCATCGCCAAGCGCCTTGGAACCGACCTTCATCAGAAGTTTGGCCGCGCGCCAATCAGGACGAATGGATGAAAAGCTTGGACGTGCGACCTTGCCTGCCAGAACGACGTCCTGACAGTTTGCATCGCGCATCGCATCAAGGATTTTGGCCGCAGCGCCAAGGCGCGTGGTTACAGTCGGATATTGATCAAGGTCGGGATCATCGGCATAGCCATCGAGTTTGACGATACAAACATCGCGGCCAGCGGAAATCGCAGCCCCTGCCAGACGGGCGGGAAGTGCCCCGCCCCCGGCGATAATCCCCAATTTTGGCTGCGGATTATCCTGCGGAGCTGTCATATTTCGGCGTGCATACGGAACGCATGCTTTCCGCTTTGAGGAAATTGATGATTTCCATCACCGGACCGACGCCCTCAAAATCCTTGGCGACTTCTTCGACGCGCTCTGCCAGTGTGCCTTCCTGTGCAAACAGCAGGCGATAGGCCTTGCGTAGCGAATGGATGGTTTCACGATCAAAGCCACGGCGCTTGAGGCCAACAATGTTCAGGCCCGACAGATAGGCACGGTTGCCAATCACGGAGCCATAAGGAATGACGTCGCTTTCAACACCGGTCATGCCACCGATCATCGCGTGCTTGCCGATACGGACAAACTGGTGCACCGCCGACAGGCCGCCAACAATGGCGAAGTCTTCGACCAAGACGTGGCCAGCAAGCGTGCCGTTATTGACCAGAATGCAGTGATTGCCGACATGGCAATCGTGACCGACATGCGCACCCGTCATCAGCAGGCAATCATCACCAATGGTGGTTTCCATACCACCACCTTCGGTGCCTGGATTAAGGGTTGCGCCCTCGCGGATTTTGGTGCGCTTGCCAACGACCAGACGGCTTTGTTCGCCCTTGAACTTCAGGTCCTGCGGCGCATGACCGACAGAGGCAAACGGATAGACTTCGCACTGATCGCCAAGGGTGGTGTGACCTGCGACAGCGACGTGGCTGTGCAGTTTGACACCATCACCCAAGACAACATTCGGGCCGACCACGCTATAGGGCCCGATTTCGACATCCTGACCAATCTGCGCGCCATCTTCGACAACGGCGGTTGGATGCACTTTTGACATTATCAGTTATCCCGGATCATCGCGGCGATGGTGGCCTCGGCAACGACCTGACCATCGACCTTGACCTGGCTTTCGAATTTCCAGACCGGGCCACGGCTTTGTTTCTTGGTGACATGGATGTGCATGACATCACCCGGAGTGACCGGTTTACGGAAGCGGGCGTTATCGATGCTCATGAAGTAAACGAGCTTGCCTTCTGCGTCTGCGCCCAGCGTCTGGACAACCAGAATTGCTGCGGTCTGCGCCATGCTTTCGATGATCAGGACCCCGGGCATGATCGGCTGCTGAGGGAAGTGGCCGGTAAATTGCGGCTCGTTCATCGTGACGTTCTTGATGCCGGTCGCACAGACATCGGTTTCGATGTCGATGACCTTGTCGATCAGAAGGAACGGATAGCGATGCGGAATCATTTCCAGAATGCGCTGGATATCGACACTTACCAGTTCGGTCATGTGTGTAGCCCTTATTTCTTTTTTCGTATCAGACGCGACAAGGCGACCGTCTGTTTATGATATTCCATGACCGGAACGGCGGGGCTGCCGCCCACGGTTTCGCCCGGTCCGATATTTTTCATGACGCCGGCTTGGGCTGCGACTTTCGCGCCATCGCCGATTTCAAGATGTCCTGTAATACCTGCCTGACCGGCAAGCACAACAAAATTACCAAGCTTGGTCGAGCCGGAAATCCCGACTTGCGAGACAATGACACAACCCATGCCAAGTTCAACGTTATGGCCGATTTGCACCAGATTGTCGATACGACAGCCATTGCCGATCACGGTATCGGGCCCAGCCCCACGATCAATCGTGCTGTTTGAGCCGACTTCGACATCGTTGCCAATGACGACGCGGCCCAGCTGCGGGACCTTGACGTGGCCTTGCGGGCCCATGGCAAAGCCAAACCCGTCCTGCCCGATGCGGGCACCGGGATAGATCAGGCAAAGATTGCCAATCAGGCTGTGGCTGATCGAGGCATTTGCGCCGACCTTGCAGCCTGCACCAATAACAACGCCCTCGCCGATGACGGCGTTGGACGCGATAATGGTGCCATCGCCGATTTCGCAATTGGCGCCAATGACAGCACCGGCATCGATCTGAACACCCTTACCCAACTTGGCGGTTGGATCGATCACGGCGTGATCGGAGACAACGCCATTGCCAGTTTCAAATGGATAGAACGCAGTCGCGGCCTTGGCATAGGCACGGTACGGGTCCTTGGTAGTGAACAACACCATGCCGTCAGGCGCGCGCTCAACAAATTCAGGGCGCACGAAGCAGGCGCCTGCCTTGCTGCTGGTGAAGGCATCAAGGTATTTGCGGTTATCAAAGAAGCTCAGGATATCGCCATCGGCATTCTGCAGTGGCGAGACATCCTGAAAGACCCGCGTTTCATCGGGTGCATTGACCGGGGTTGTTTCCGTCAGGGCCGCGATTTCGGCGACACTGAGTGGTCCCTTGCGGCTAAAGAAACGCGCATCCGCCATCAGGAGCCTTCCTTGAATTCAACCGTAATGGTCGGCACTTCGGCATTTACCCGATCAAAGACCGCCTTGGTCGCATCCATCGAGGTTGCAAACAGCACGGCCTGCCCGCGATGCAGGACAAGGTTAGCACCGCGTTCTTCGGCAACACGACCGACAATCTCGTTCAGGGCTTGGGTGAACTTGGACTGGGCTTCTGCCAGTGCCTGATCAAGAACGCGGCTGCGGGCCTGGGCGAATTTCTGGAAGTCCGCCACTTTCTGCTGGAAAGCGCGCTGTTTTTCCTGAAACACGTCTGCGGCAAGCAACGTGCGCTGCTGTGCGAGCTGTTTTTCCTCGTCGCGCAGGCCCTGTTCGCGGGTTTCGATTTCCTGCTGATAGGCGACCTGACGTTCGCGGATCTGTTTGCGGGCGTCCTGCATGGCAGATGCTTCGCGCATGATCCCGGCAACATCGACAATCATCACGGATGCAAAATTGTCCGGGTTCGGTTCCTGCGCCTGTGCCACAGACACATTAGCTGCAAAACCGATCAGGGCAGAAAGAACCAGCAGGTTACGTAGTGATTTGATCATTTTCATTAGAATCTGGTTCCGAAGTTAAGTCGGAACATTTCCTCTTTGTCGTGATCTTCTTTTGTGATGGCCTGAGAGATATCAACACCAATCGGGCCAAACGGC
>NZ_PAQR01000039.1 GCF_002709775.1 Thalassospira sp. | reverse complement strand
AAGCTACGTGAAGAATGTGGCGTCTTTGGCGTATTTGGCTCCCCCGATGCGACGGCACTGACGGCCCTTGGCCTGCATGCCCTGCAGCATCGCGGACAGGAAGCCGCGGGCATTGTGTCCTATGACGGCGAAGATTTTCCAGCACACAGGGCATCCGGCCAGGTTGGCGATATCTTCGGATCCGAAGATGTTATCAAAAGCCTGCCCGGTCACCGTGCGGTTGGCCATGTGCGCTACTCCACTGCGGGTGGCAAGGGCCTTCGCAACGTGCAGCCGCTTTTTGCCGATTTCGAATTCGGTGGTCTGGCGATTGCCCATAACGGCAACCTGACCAACTCGCTTGCAGTGCGTGAACGTCTGGTCAAGCGTGGCTCGATTTTTCAATCGACCTCGGATACTGAAACCTTCATTCACCTGATCGCGACCAGCCTTTATGAAAAGATCGTCGATCGCCTGATCGATGCGGTCCGTCAGGTCGAAGGGGCTTATTCGCTGGTCGTCATGACCCAGAAGAAACTGATTGGTGTGCGTGACCCGCTTGGTGTCCGCCCGCTGGTTCTGGGCAAGCTTAATGACGCCTATATCCTGTCATCGGAAACGGTCGGCCTTGATATCGTTGGCGCGGAATTCATCCGCGACGTCGAACCGGGCGAGATCGTTGAAATCACCGATGATGGCCTGCGTTCGATCAAGCCGTTCAAACCGCAAAAATCGCGCTTCTGCATTTTCGAGCATGTCTATTTCGCCCGCCCCGACAGCATCGTCGAAGGCACAAGCGTTTATGACGTGCGCAAACATATCGGTCGTGAACTGGCCCGTGAATCTGCTGTTGAGGCCGACGTTGTCGTGCCGATCCCGGATTCCGGCGTGCCATCCGCGCTTGGCTATGCCGAGGAAAGCGGTATTCCGTTCGAACTGGGCATCATTCGTAACCATTATGTCGGGCGTACCTTTATTGAGCCGACCGATCAGATCCGCCACCTTGGCGTGAAGCTGAAACACAACGCGAACCCTGGCAAGCTCAAGGGCAAGCGCGTTATTCTGGTGGATGACTCGATCGTGCGTGGCACCACCTCGACCAAGATCGTTGATCTGGTCCGTCAGGCCGGTGCGGCAGAGGTGCATATGCGCATCACCAGCCCGCCGACCATGAACCCGTGCTTCTATGGTGTTGATACCCCATCCAAAGACAAACTGATGGCGGCCAATCACGACATCGAAAGCATGGCCAAGATCATCGGCGTTGATAGCCTGGCCTTCGTCACCATCGACGGTCTTTACCGTGCGACTGGCCTTGAGGGCCGTGACAACGAAAACCCGGCCTTCTGTGATGCGTGCTTCACCGGCGATTACCCGATCAAGCTCACCGATCACAATGCCGAAAACAAGGACCGCAAGCTCAGCCAGCTGGTTGAAAGGCAGTCTGCATGACCGACACCAAACGTCTTGAAGGTCGCGTTGCCCTGATCACCGGGGCCTCGCACGGGATCGGGTGTGCGGTTGCCAAACGCTTTGCTGCCGAAGGCGCGCATGTGATTGCGGTCGGCCGTAATGTCGGCGCGCTTGAAGAACTCAGCGACGATGTCACCGAAGCCGGTGGCAAGATCACCCTGCTGCCGCTGGACCTGACCATGTTTGACAAGATCGACATGCTGGGTCCGACGATCTATGAACGGTTCGGCAAGCTCGATATCGTGGTGGGCAATGCCGGCCTTCTGGGTGAAATCGCCCCGGTTGGTCATATTGATGCGCAGGTGTTCCAGAACACCTATGCCACCAACGTCACAGCGAACTTCCACCTGATCCGCACGACAGACAAGCTCCTGCAGCTTTCAGACGCTGGTCGTGCAATCTTCGTGACCTCGAACGCATCAGGCAAGGGCCGCGCATTCTGGGGCCTTTATGCCTCGACCAAGGCAGCACTTGAAAGCCTTGTTCTGTCCTATGCGCAGGAACTCGAAGACACCAAGGTTCGGGTCAACCTCGTCAATCCGGGCCGCATCCGCACCAAAATGCGCGCCGAAGCCTATCCGGGCGAAGATCCCCAAACCCTGCCGACGCCTGAAAGCATCACCGATGTCTTCGTCGATCTGGCAGAAACGTCCTGCACCAAACATGGTGAAGTGGTCAACGCTTCCTGAGTTTGCCACACGCGCAGCACTCAGAATTGAGAAAGGCCTTGCTCATACAGCAAGGTCTTTTGTTTTGTGTGCAATTGGGTAATGCCCCTACTCGGCCGTGCTCATGCCCATACGCTGCAAGACGCGCCGTTCGACGACGACGACCAGTTGGTAGAAGACAACGGCAAGGATGACGGACAGGGCCGCCACGGTCCAGATCATGCCGTAATCCATATACCCGCGCGATTGGTTCAACAAATTGCCAAGCCCCTTACCCGTCGCCAGCCATTCGGCAATCATCACCCCAAGAAGCGCACGCGGCACCGTCAAGCGCGTTGCAGCAAACAGATAGGGCATGGATGCCGGAACAGTGATGATGCGCAGCTCCTGCCAGGCAGAAGCACCATAAGCCATGGCCAGTTCACGGGTCGCGCGCGGCACCATCGATATTCCCTGTGCCAAAATCACGAATGCCGGAAAAAAGGTAACCGAGATCGTCACCCAAAGTGTCAGCGACGTACCCCGCCCCAGCAGCAAAACCAACAAAGGGGTCAGTGCGACCAACGGCATGGTCTGGGTTACCAGCGCAACCGGCATGAAGGCCCTTAAGAAGCCCGGGAATAGCCGTGATGAAATCGCCAGTGCGAAGGCAAAGCTTAGACCGCAAACCAATCCGACACCTGTAATCGGTAGCGTTTCCCAAAGGGCGGCAATCAGACGTTCCTGAGCACTTTGCGCGGCCGGCGAAAAGAATAGATACTCGACCACTCCAATCGGGGTTTTCGAAATCATCGCCGGCACTTCAAGAAGCCGGATAAATGCCCACCAGAACAGGAAAGGCAAAAGCACAGCCATTGCCCCCGCCAAAAGAGACGAAACAGGCGAACTTGATCCATCACCGGCCTTTTCAGGCACCGACATGTTCATGGTGACCGCGCGGCTTGCGCCGACAAAGCGATGTGACATCAGGGCAAACACCCCATAAGCCAGACCGGCAATCAGGGTGGCGACGACACCAATTCCCCACAGGCGTTCGGGTTCCGCCCGACCAAGCGATCCGAGAAGATACGCACCAAGGCCCCAGCGACCGCCACCGCCAAATTCGGCAAGGATGGCGCCAAGAACCGCATTGGGGGCGGCAACGCGCAAGCCTGACAAGATGGATGGCAAGGCGCTTCTAAATTGCACCATGCGCATGATCAGCCAGTTCCCACCGCCATAAACGCGGATAAGGTCGGCCGCCCGGCTATCAGATTGGGACAAACCGATCACAGTCGCCGTCATGGTCACAAAATAACAGCCAAGGGCCGCCAGAACCACGCGCGGCGTCAACCCCGACAGGGTCAGGGACAGGATCGGCGCAATGGCAATCGGCGGCAGGGCAAAGATCGCAATGTTCAAGCCGCGAAAGACGCGCAGCGACATCGGTATGAGTACAAAGAATACACCGGCCACCACACCAAGCAGATTGCCGATCACAAACCCCAGTCCGGATGCCTTGAGCGTTTCCCAGACATGGAGCGGATAATCGGATCGGTCATTCCAAAGTCCGATCAGGATTTCACTGATCCCGGGCAAGGCACCATCAGCAATCAGATCAAGTCTGCCGACGACCTCCCAGATCAGAAGCAGGATCGCAATATTGCGCAGTGGAACAGCCCACTGTTTACTGCCCGCCATGAAGCACCTCGGCAACCTTGTCGCAAAGGGCATGGAAGGCCGGATCGGAAAACAGTTCGGGCTTGCGCGGGCGTTCGAACGGCACATCAATGACGACGGCAAGACGCCCCGGGTTGGCCGACATCACCGCGATGCGGTCAGCAAGGAAGACGGCCTCGTCAATGCCGTGGGTCACCAGAAAGGCCGTGGCCTGGCTTTCCTGCCAGATGCGTTGCAGTTCAAAGTTCATCTGACGACGCAAAATCTGATCCAGCGCCCCAAAGGGTTCATCCATGAACAGCACGCGCGGGCGGGTCACCAGCGCACGGGCAATTGCCACACGCTGGCGCATCCCGCCAGAAAGCTCGCCCGGCAGGGCGTTTTCATAGCCCTTCAGGCCAACCAGTTCGATCAGATGTTGAACATCCGGGGCAAAATCCCGGACCTTCTTTTTAAGGACTTCCAGGGGCACTTCGACATTCTCGCGCACAGACCGCCAGGGCAAAAGTGCCGCATCCTGAAAGGCAACACCGGTCAGACCGGCGCGCGTCGCATCCAGCGGTTCGCGATCCTCGATCAGGACCGCGCCCTTGTCAGCTCCCTCAAGACCCAGCGCAACCCGCATGGCCGTGGATTTGCCACAGCCAGACGGACCGATGATCGCGGTAAAAGACCCTGAAGGGCAGCTCAGGGTGAAATCCCTGAGCGCCTCGATGGTTTTACCGCGCCCGCTGAATGTCTTGCAGACGCCGTGGAATGTGATCCCGCCGGCGGGCATACTAGATCTCCTCAAGCAGCGTGGTATCGAACATGTCGCGGTTGCCATTGATGCCGATCTGACCAAGGGCACTCAGGCAGGCTTCGATATCGTCTTCAGCCAACGAGAAGATGCCATTCGGGCTTTCAACAAGTGGCTGCTGCGCCTTGTTGAAATAGATTTCGTTTTCGATGGTCCGGCCCGTTCCGTTGAACCAGCTATCGGCCCATTTCGGCGGCCAGACAGTCGGATCAACAAAGTTCTCTTCCCAGCCACGGCGGGATGCACGCAGCCAGCCAACCAGTTCCTTGCGCTTGGTTTTAAGCGTTTCTTCGGTCACGACGACTGTATCGTTAAAGATGGTAAAGCCGAAATCATAAAGCAGGAACGAAGTGGCCTCTGCCCCTTGCTGGGAAATGGTAAACGGCACGTTGGTCGTGAAATCAAGGCTGGCATCGATCTCGCCCTTGATCAGCGGGGTCGGGTCATAGGCATAAGGCACGATGTTGACATCAGCCTTGTCGATGCCGTTCAGTTTCAGCATTGCTTCAACTGAAATGACGTTGACCGGCGGCACGGCAAGGGTCTTGCCGACAAGGTCTTCGGGTTTGTTGATCGGGTTGGATTTCAGCGAAACAATCCCGATCGGGTTTTTCTGATACTGGGTGCCGATGATTTTGAACGGCGCGCCCTGCTCGGAAATTGCCTTGATGGTGGTATCCGGGGTGGTCAGGGTTAAATCTGCACGGCCGGTGATGATCGTGCTTTCAGGAATGACATCCGGTCCACCCGAAGCATAGCTCAGATCAAGGCCTTCTTCAGCGTAGTAGCCCTTGTCGATCCCCAGAAAATACCCGGCGAATTCCGCATCATTGATCCAGGATGCCTGCATGGCAAACGGCGATGCGGCCATTGCGCGGAATGATCCGAACGGCATTGCGGATGCAGCGGCGCCTGCGGCGGCTGCGCCAAGAAAACGGCGACGGCTCAGTTTCATATCCATAACTTAATCTCCCTGCATGATTGTCGGCAGTCTGGCCTGCGAGTTGTTTCGCTTATGCCAGCCCCTGAATACGTTGAAGTTCCTGAAGCGGAGGCGTTTCCTCGATTTGTTTTGGGTCCAGAAGCGGCCATTTCACGCCACTCGGACGTTTTGCCCGGCGCCCGACATCAAGCACGCGGGTGGGTGTCATGATCTGATCAACAAGAATGTCGGTTTCCGATGGCTGAAGCATTTCCTCGACCACCTGAACGTCATGAACAACGGCAACGACCGGGGTGGTTTCATCAACCAGACCAAGGTCGGTGAACATGCCCCATTCAAGGTCAAAGAAGCCGTGCCCCTTGCCAAACCGGACCCCGTTCATCGACACCGCCGACGCACCGGTCACCATGTAGTCAAAGCGGCCGCGCTTGGCGATTTCTTCAAGCGTGATCGGACGTGCAAAATGCTCCATCCCGTCAAGCCAGGATGCATAAAGGGACGCCCCATCGGGCACCATTGACGGTTCCAGAAGCAGGAAGCCGCGATAGATGCCATAGGTCGACATGACAAAGGTTTTGCCATCCTCGATCATCCGGCGGCGCAGATCGGCAAGGCAGTTATCCGGAGTGATGAAGGCAAATTCGGATTTCTGATAGGCTTCGGTTTCGACGATTTTGTCGACAGCCTGTTCGGAGCCTTCAAAGTCGGGAATGACTTCGGCAAAGTTCAAATGAAAACGAGTATCGGGCTTCGCCACATCGTGAAGCTTTGACCAAATTCGTTCCCGAACCACCTTGGAGGTTGACATAATGCAATCCTGCGTCGTTTCATAATTATGCGTTTCACTGTTTCAAAAATAAGAAACACCTGTTTCATTCGTCAAGATGTTTCTTGGCTCACCTCCGGCTACAAGGGTCGAAAATGGCTTCTCGACTGATCTTACGCATCCATGAAAAGCAGGCCCGCCTGACAAGCGGCGAAAAGAAAATTGCGCAAACTATCCTTGAAAATCAGGATATTATTGAAACGCATACCGCCACCGAGATTGCCAATCTGTCCGGCGTTTCAAAGGCAACAGCGGCGCGATTTTTTCGCTCTCTTGGATATGCCGATTTCGAGGAAGTTCGCCTTCAGGCCCGCGAAGAACGCAATCAGAAACAGCCCTATCGCCAGACCGTTGTTTCAGACAGTGCCGTTTCACTGGGGCGTTCCATTGGCGATCACCTGGAACTGGAATTGCAGAACCTGACCCGCAGTTTCGAGGAACTCAGTTCCTACAAACTGATGGAAACAATCGATATTATTGCATCCGCCCCCAGCGTCTGGTTTCTCGGTTTCGGAGCCGAGGACGGCGTTGCCCGCACCGGGCGTGCGATGTTTTCGCGCCTGCGTCACGGGGTTCATTACATCTCGGGAATAGGCCAGGACTGGTCGAGTGATCTGGCCATGGTCGGCCCGCGCGATGCCCTGATCCTTCTGACGATCGACACCCGCCCCAAGGTCATGCGCCCGATCATCAATTACGCCCGCACATCGCGCATGCGCGTCATAACACTTACCGATCACAGCTATGAAAAACAGGCCGCGCGGTTTTCCGATGTGGTTCTGCCCTGCCATGTTACAAGCTATGGCCTATTGCCAACCCATGCCACGCTGCTTTCCACGTTGCGCCTTATGGGCATTGCCTATGCCGGGAAAAATCCGGAGTCGGTCAAACAACGCGCTGATACACTTGATGCCATTGTCGAAGAACTCGACATCATGGAATAGAACGCACGAAAGTTCGCGGTTTTGCCTGTGCAATCAATTGATTGCCAAACCGCCCACTGCCCCGTTACGATGCCCGCAACAAGCCGCCAAAAACATCGCAATGCGCAGAGGGATCCAAGATGCGACCGACTTTCCGAAACATCAAATCCGTCGCACTGACCACGGCAGCCGTCCTTGGCACCGTCGCCCTTCTGAACACCCCGGCACAGGCCGAGATGGACGCAGAACGCGGCAAGACGCTCTTTGCCGAGCGCGGATGTGTGATCTGTCATTCGGTGAATAATGTCGGCAGTGATGTTGCGACCAGCCTTGACGCGTCGAACATGAATGTCGCGCGTGAGCCGTTTGAATTCTTTGCGCGCATGTGGCGCGGCGCGCATCAGATGCTGGCTCTCCAGCAGGCTGACCTAGGCTATCAGATCGATTTTTCCGGGCAGGACATCGCCGACATTTTCGCCTTTGTACAGAACGGTGAAATTCAGGAAGGCTTCACCGAAGAAGACCTGCCAGACCATATCAAGGAAATCATTGATAACGGTCCGTCTGCGGCCTTCGAATAATCCCGTCGACATTACCGCACGAAAAAGCCGCCCATCGTTTCCGAGGGCGGCTTTGTTCTGTTTGGCAAGAGTACGAAACTAGCGTTTCTTTTTCTTGTTGGCATATGGGTTGTCGCTGCTGCGAAGGTAAATACGGATCGGAACGCCCGGCATGTCGAAATCTTCACGCAGGCCATTGATCAGGTAGCGCGTATAGCTTTCGGGCAGTTCAGCCGCCTTGGAGCAGTTGATAAAGAAGCTTGGCGGACGCGATTTCGCCTGGGTCATATAGCGCAGGCGAATACGACGCCCGGAAATGACCGGCGGCAGATGGCGCTCGGTCGTGGCTTCAAGCCAGCGGTTAAGCTGCGAGGTCGGGATGCGGCGGCTCCAGATATCGTGGATATCAAGCACGGTCGGCATCAGGCGGTCCGTGCCCCGGCCGGTAAGGGCCGAGAAGGTCAGGACCGGAATACCCTTGGCCTGCGCAAAGGAAACATCAAGCTTGTCACGCAGTTCCTGCATGACGCCAGCCTTGTCCTTGATCGCATCCCACTTGTTGACCGCAATGATCAGTGCACGACCTTCTTCCAGCACCATGCGTGCAATCGTCAGGTCCTGCTTATCAAGCGTATTGGTCGCATCGATCATCAGAACCACGACCTGCGCATAACGGATCACGCGCAGCGTATCGGCAACCGAAAGCTTCTCGACACGGTCGTCGATCTTCTTCTTGCGGCGCATACCTGCGGTATCGACCAGACGGATCGGACGACCTTCATAAGACCAGTCGACGGCAATCGAGTCACGGGTAAGGCCGGCCTGCGGGCCCGTCATGACGCGCTCCTCGCCCAGCAGCTGGTTCAGAAGGGTTGATTTACCGGCATTCGGACGACCAACAATGGCGAGCTGGATTTTCGAATTGTCCCGCGGACCATCGACGATCAATTCGCCGTCTTCGTCTTCATCATCTTCGCTGAATTCGATTTCATAGGACGGGAAAACCTCGCCCTCGTCATCGGCAAAGCCATCCGGATCGATCAGATCGTCGATATCATCGTCTTCGTCGTCACTGGCGGCTTCTGCCTCTTCACGGGCATGCTGCTTGGCGACGCGTTCGCGGTCTTTCCATTCTTTCCAGTGCGGTTCAAGAATGTCATAGAGCAACTCGATGCCAAGGCCATGCTCGGCCGAGATCGGCGCAACATCGCCAAGACCAAGGCCATAGGCCTCATAAAGGCCCGGATCCTGATCCTTGCCTTCGTGCTTGTTGGCAATGACATAGACCGGCTTTTTGCGCTTGCGCAGCCAGTCGGCAAAGTGGTTATCAAGCGGCGTCAGACCGGCACGGGCATCAATCAGGAACAGCGCAACATCGCATTCCTCGAACGCCTTTTCACTTTGCTGGCGCATCATGCCTTCGACGGAATCATCAAACGCCTCTTCAAGACCAGCGGTATCGATGACGTCAAAGGACATATGGCCAAGGCGGCCCTTGCCGTAACGACGGTCACGGGTCACGCCGGGCTGATCGTCCACAAGTGCCAGCTTTTTGCCGACCAGACGGTTAAACAGGGTCGACTTACCGACATTGGGGCGACCGATAATGGCAACTTTCAGCGACATCTGATTTTCAGACTCTCGTTATAAAAGGCGTTATGCGCCGCGGGCATTCGGGCCCACGGCGCATCGCAAAAACCTGCAAGGAAACCTTGCGAAAACTGTGTTCGTTCCTGACCGATCAGCGATATGCGATTAGATCGGCATCCGCAGTCAGGAAGTAAAGGCTGTCACCGGCAACAGATGGCGGCAAGGTGATCGGGCCGGATACTTCATCCATTCCCAGAATGTCACCGCTATAAGGGGAAACAGTCATTACTTCGCCCTGCTCGTTACCAACGATCAACCTGTCACCGGCCAGAACCGGCCCTGTCCAGACAATCGGGCCTTCCTGATCCTCGGGATCGGTATAACGGGGCAGAACGGTGACCCATTTAACCTGTCCGGTCTTCCGACGCAAGGCAATCAAGTCATTTGTATTGGTTAGCAGGTATACATATTCGCCGGCCACCCACGGTGACTGGATGCCACCGGCCTCCAGTTCCCAGACGCGATAGCCTGTACGCAGGTCAATCGCCGTCGTCAGGCCGGAGTTGCTTGTGGCAATCACCAGATCATTATCAATCACCGGCAGGCCACGAATATCGGCAATCGCCGACACCGCATCGGTACGACCGGCAGCGGCGAGCGCATCCGACCAGATCACCTGACCATTTTCCACGCGAAGGGCATTAAGCTCCCCCGTGGAATAGGCCGAAATCACAACGCCCTGATCAACTGCGGGGCTGGCACCACCGATAAAGGATGCGCCTTCGGCCGCACCACGGTGGCTCCAAAGCGTTTCACCGGTCCGCGCATTCAAAGCAACGGTCTGGTTATCAATGGTAATGGCAAAGACGCGACCACCGCGCACGGTCGGTGCGGAGCGCATTGGTGCACTGACCTGCTGACGCCAGAGAACCGTGGCACTTGGCGCATCAATGGCGATGATCTCAGCAAAGCCCGTCGTGGCATAGATGACACCGGCTTCATAAGCCAGACCACCACCCAAAAGGGTGCTGTCTTCTTCGTCCTCGGGTGCCAGTTCAAGCGACCAGATGCGTTTGCCCGACGTCGCGGCATAGGCACGCACTTCGGCAGACGCATCAATGGTAAAGATCACACCACGCGCAATAATCGCCTGATTGAGTAGAAGGTTGTCATCCATCGACCCTTCGCCGATATCAATCGACCAGTCCTGCTCAAGGACTTCGTTATCAAGGGCAACGTGATGCAACGCGTGGCTCGGATAGCCACCATTCTGCGGCCAGTCGACCATCGGTTCCGGTTCGGGCAGGATCACGCGCTGATCGCTGAGTGCCACATCAGGCTGAACCGTGCTTTGCAGGGCAAGGACAGAAATACGCTCGCCCGGAAGTGGCGGATCTTCCGCCTCGCCAAGCCAACCAGAACACCCTGCCAAAAGGCCCGTTAGGCCCATTACGCACAGAAGTGACTTAATACCGCGTGTGGTCAAAACCCTATCCCCTGAAAAAGCTCACGTCATGTGGATCGCGGATCGCGACCCGTTGGTGCCTGGGTGACGTTAGGCACCAACAGCCTTGAGAATTTCACTTGCGCGTGCGCGCATGCCCTGCGGCGCACTGTTATCGTCGGCAATCTCGGTCAGAAGCGGCTTCGCGGCCTCAACCTCGCCACCGGCGATGTGCAGAAGTGCGATCATTTCACGTGCCGAGTAATACCATGCGTTTTCCGGCACTGCGATCGGCTCCAGACGGGCAATCAGGTCCGATGCATTGCCGGCACTCGCGCTGTTCATTGCGATCTGCACCACGGCAAGGTCACGATAAACCTGCTCAATGTCGGAATTACCGGCAATGGCTTCGAGTTCGGTAATCGCAGACGGAACCGCATCAGCGCGCAAATAAACAGCCGCCTTCTGGAAATGGCCAAGGGCGACAAAGTCGGCATTGCCATCTGCAATGATCGCATCAAGGGCGGCCAGTGCGGCGTCCTGATCGGTTGCGCTGTCCTGTGCCAGCTCGACAGCATTGGCAAGACGGGTGCCGTTTTCGATGCTGGTGCTGCTCTCATAGGTTTTCCAGCCTTCACGACCGGCAACACCCAGAACGATGGCCGCTGCAACGCCGATCACGTATTTCCCGTATTTGCGCCACAGCTCTTCGCTGCGTTCACGCTTCAGGTCTTCTTCGACTTCCTGGAAAATATCAACCACGAAAACGGCTCCAATCCGGTCACAATAAAGCGGGCAACCTGCCCGCTTATCTGAAAAAATTCTGGCAAGGATTTAACGCGCCAGCGGGTACAGGGTCAAGTCTGCTCGACACCAATCCCGTCATTCCTATGATTATTTTCACCCACCCCGGAAATAAGCGGGCGCGCAACATCACAAATGCAGGTGCTATCAGCCCGATATGGCCCAATTCGGGCAGTCTCATCCCGACGGGAAAGAATTGCCTGCTAGCTAAAGAAATCACCCGCAAGATCGACCGTTTTAAACCGCTTTGAAAGCTTTGCCGGGCAGCATCACAATCACCCTCGCGGGCCGTGACATTGCCAAAACCGGCTGGAAACATGGCGATGGAACGCCATATCGCCTTTTATGGGCGGCGCCCCTGCGGTTCGGCACAGGGCTTGCTTATATATCTGGCAAGGGAACAGATTTGAACTTGTCATCGGTCATAATTGCCCGGTGCGCGGACGGAGACCACAATGAAACGTCGCGAGATTGCACATACCAAGGCCTCAAAACGGCGCATTATCCGACAGCGTATCCTTGCCGGACTGTTTGCCGCTGTCATGGGATCGACCGTTTCGGGTTGCAGCACGACGATGTCCGATATCGTCGGCACCAGCATCTTCACCGGCGGTGAATGGTATCTGGCCTTTGACGTGATCAGCATCGTGAACTCCGACAAGACCCTGATCGACCATGCGGTTTCGCTTTCGACCGGTCAGGATTGCTCGACCATCCGCAAGATTGACGGCAAATCCTATTGCAAAAAGGAACCGGTGCCGGAAACCCCGCTTTATTGCTATCGCTCATTGGCGGCTGTCAGCTGCTATCGCACGCCGGACCCGTATAACACCGGATCGCAGACTGTCGATTGGCCGCCGACCCGTTCGCGCAGCCTGTAAACACGCGCACCATTTGGTGTGCTTTTCATCCATTGAAACTTGAGACATCGGTCAATCCGCGCTACCGTGTCACATGGTTGTCATCAAGCCCCCGGGCCAAAGGATAATCACGGACACACGCTGGCGGAGTAACCCATGGGAACATTGTTCGATTTGGCAAAGTACCGCAAAGCCAAGAGCTTTGTGCATTTTGACCGGACTGAACTGATGAAACTCATGAACACCTATTCAAGACAGGTTGCCAGCGGTGCCTGGAAGGATTATGCCATCGACCATCTGGACGGGGTGGCGATGTTTTCCATTTTCCGCTCCACCCACGAAACCCCACTTTTCACGATCATAAAATTGGGCAGCGAACACAAAAACGCCGGACAGTTTGTCGCCCTGCATAGTGGTGAGCGCATCAAACAAAGTTCCGATATCGTCAATGTGCTTGAAGCCATCGAAAAACGCGCCCGCAAGGTCGTCCCGCTCTTTAAAACAAATTCCTGATGGTTCCATAACGTGACTCGCCGCCCATCGGCCTGCCATTCCGGCCGACATCCCCTTATCGCCCTCGCCTTGATCCTGTTTGCCTGTGTGCTGCTGCCCACAAGCGGCCAGACAGCTGGCATGAGCAAGGAATACCAGACCGGCTATTACGCCTATCAGGCGGGTGATTATCGGCGCGCACAATCCTTCTGGAAACTGGCGGCAGAGGAAGACGACCCTTACGCCCAATATGCGCTTGGCCTGATGTATTTTCGTGGTGATCTCGGCAAACCGGAATATGCCATGGCGGCCGGGCGGTTCATTCAGGCGGCAAAGGCCAACCATGGTGGCGCGACCTATTATCTGGGGCTGCTGCACTTCAATGGCTATGGCCTATCTTATGACCATTTTCGGGCAACCAAATATTTCAAACGCGCGCTTGAGATCGACCCGCATAACGGCAATGCCGCCTATATGATCGGCGTGCAGTATTTCCATGGTCGGGGCGTGCGCCAGAACTTTGTCGAGGCCGCCCACTATTTTGAAATCGCCGCAAACGAAAACATGCATGCCGGGCAATTCATGTATGGCGCCCTGCTTGAACGTGGCTGGGGTGTCAAACAGAACTACGCCGATGCCTATTACTGGCTCAGACGTTCGGCACGCGGCACGATCACCTTCCCGACCGGGGCGGGCGAGGAAGAACCACTTGATCCGCACGCGGCCATTGCAGCCCTTGAACCGCGCCTGCGCCCGGAAGAAATCGCGCGCGTAGACAAACGCCTTGCCGCCGAAAGCCTGCTTTAGGCCGACAACAACCAGTCCATTTCAGATTTGAAGAGATTAGTGGTGGGTCTCGATGACCATGCCGCTTTTGACGACTTCGGTAATGGTCACCCCAAGGTTTTCATCAACCACGACCAGTTCGCCACGCGCCACCAGCCGGTTATTGACATAGATATCGACAGGCTCACCAACACGGCGGTCCAGTTCAAGCACGGCCCCGCGCGTCAGGCGCATCAATTGCGCGACCTGAATCTGGCTTTTGCCAATCACCGTTGATACGCGCACAGGCACATCATAAGCCGCCCCGATGTCCGAGGCACCCATGCGTACGCTAAACGGATCCTTATCGTCGTCAGCCATGATTTGCGAGCCATCCAGTCAAATCGAAAGAATCGAGA
Source organism: Thalassospira sp. (assembly GCF_002709775.1). Taxonomy (GTDB): domain Bacteria; phylum Pseudomonadota; class Alphaproteobacteria; order Rhodospirillales; family Thalassospiraceae; genus Thalassospira. Next base: position 5,382 of record NZ_PAQR01000039.1, on the reverse strand, counting down.
ACTAACTACAGTAAAGGTTAGCTTTGAAAAAAGTGTTAGCAAGCCCAATCTGTTGAAAATCGATATGAGCGGGCCGAAGGCCCCTACTCTGCCCCGAATGTATCGACACAATTTTACTGTCGTTTTTTGTATTATTTTGACCTAAACAGATCGCAATTCCGGGCCACGCCATGACCATGCCCACACAATGATCCAACCAGAGTCAGGATGTTTCATGCCCTATGACCGCCAATGGGTGGCAGATGCCATCAGCACGATTGAAGCCGATTTCAACCGGTCTGCCGACACCCATCTGATCCGCCTTGATCTGCCAAAGCTTGGCGATATCGGGTTGTATTTGAAAGATGAGTCGACCCACCCGTCGGGCAGCCTGAAACACCGTCTGGCGCGCTCGCTGTTTTTGTATGGGCTGTGTAATGGCTGGATCACCAAGGACACCCCGATTATCGAGGCATCAAGTGGCTCAACCGCGGTGTCGGAGGCCTACTTTGCCAAGCTACTGGGGCTGCGGTTCATTGCGGTGATGCCGAAATCGACATCGCAGCAGAAAATCGATCAGATCGCCTTTTATGGCGGCGAAAGCCATCTGGTTGACCATAGCGGCCAGATTTATGAGGAATCGCAACGTCTGGCACGTGAACTGGGCGGTCATTACATGGACCAGTTCACCTATGCCGAACGCGCGACCGACTGGCGCGGCAATAACAACATCGCCGAAAGCATCTTTGATCAGCTCAAACGTGAAACCCATCCGGTCCCGCGCTGGGTCGTGGTTGGCGCCGGAACCGGCGGCACGTCATCGACGGTCGGACGCTATATCCGTTATGGCCGAAGCCTTGGTCAGGGCTGCGAGCTATGTGTTGCCGATCCGGAAAACTCGGTTTTCTATGATAGCTATGAAACCGGCGATTGTTCGGTCACCAACAACAAGGGATCACGTGTCGAGGGCATCGGCCGCCCAAGGGTCGAGCCCAGCTTCAACCCGACTGTCGTGGACCGGATGTATCGCATTCCCGATGCGGCGAGCTTTGCCGCCCTTTATTACCTTGAAAAGCATCTTGGCCGGCGCTGCGGCGGGTCAACCGGCACCAACCTGATTGCCACCCTGTCGTTGATTTCTGAAATGAAAACCGCCGGGCAATCGGGATCGGTTGTCACCCTGTTGTGCGATGGCGGGGATCGCTATTGCGACACCTATTACAATCCCGACTGGCTCAAGGCACAGAACATCGATCTGACACCCTGGACAGAGGCTCTTGCACGCTTCGATGAAACAGGTCTGTTTGACATGCCCCTTGATCAGTGCAGCGGCTATGTCCGCCGTTCGGCGATCTGATCCCAAGTCCCCTGCAAACACAAAAAAGACGGGCGGTAAAACCGCCCGTCAGGCTATCAGGGGAGAACTTCACGAGGGAGGAGAGACAGTCCTTAGCCGTTAACCGCAATCTTGCGCGGTTCAGGCTTCTGTTCTGCTACCTTCGGAAGAGTAAGCACCAGAACGCCGTTCTTGAAGGATGCGGTAATGTTGTCGGCATCAATGGTGTCATTCAGGCGGAAGGACCGCTTGAAGCTGCCATAGCTGCGTTCGACGACATGGGCACCGTCCTTGCTTTCACGGCTGAATTTTTTCTCGCCGGTGATGGTCAGAACGCCGTCAAGTACTTCGACATCGACGTCATCCTGTTCAACGCCCGGGAGTTCGGCAGAAAGTTCATAGTGATCTTCGCCGTCATAGATGTCGATCTGCGGGCTGAGCCACGTTTTGGCGGCTTCGCCGTCTTCGGCCGGTGCCTGTGCCGAAGCAACAGCACGGTTGCCAAAGATCGAACCGATCATGCGGTCGACATCACGGGAAAGTAGGGTGAAAGGATCACCATAAGTCGGTGCCGAAGACAGACGACGAGATCCATTAAGAGTCTGAAGACCAGTCATTATAGTACCCTCCATTACAGACGAGTAATCTTGCGCCATCAGTCCAGACCAGGCTGCAACCTTGACGCGTATCGGGGCACCATGCCCCTTTCCGATCTTGAGATAGATCGGGTGAAAATTTCCGCAAGTCTTGCCATGCATTTTTTTGAAATTTTTTCGCGTTTTTTACCGCTGCCGCATCCAAGCCGTTCCATTTCCTGAAATAATTTGGCTTCGGACTGGCGAACAGGGCGCGCGCACGATAGCTTCTTTTCATTGTTGATCGGGCCCTGCCCGTTTCCAGAACCAAGGAAGTTTTCCATGAGTACGCTTTTCACGCCCCTGAAGCTGGGGTCGCTTGAACTCGACAACCGCATCATCATTGCGCCGATGTGCCAGTATTCCGCCACCGATGGCAAAACAGCGCCCTGGCATGACATGCATCTGGGCAATCTGGCACAATCGGGTGCCGGGCTTCTGATCATTGAAGCCACCGCTGTCGAACCCGCAGGCCGGATTACCTATGGCGATGTCGGCCTTTGGAATGATGAAACCGAAGCCGCCCTTGCCGGAACACTGGCAGCCGTGCGCAGCCATTCCGACATGCCAATTGCCGTCCAGCTTGCCCATGCCGGGCGCAAGGCATCCTGCGAAAAGCCGTGGCTTGGTGCGCATGCGCTGTCCCCGGATGATGAAAATGGCTGGCAGGTTGTCGCCCCGTCCGCCATCCCGTTCAAGGAAGGCGATCCGGTTCCCGAAAGCCTGTCCAAGGCACGGATTACCGAAATCGTTGCGGCCTTTGCCGAAAGCGCCAAACGCTCCGTCCGGCTTGGCTTCGACGCCATCGAAATTCATGGCGCGCATGGTTACCTGCTGCATCAATTCATGTCACCACATGCCAACAAGCGTGACGATGAATATGGCGGATCGTTTGAAAACCGCACCCGTATCGTTCTAGAAGTCTTTGACGCCATCCGTGCGGCCGTTGGTAAGGACTATCCGGTCGGCATTCGTATTTCCGCCACCGACTGGGTCGAGGATGGCTGGGATATCGAACAAAGCGTCGCCCTTGCCAAGCTGCTTGATGCGCGCGGATGCGACTTTATCCATATCTCGTCGGGTGGCCTGCATATCGAACAGAAAATCCCGCTCGGCCCGAGCTATCAGGTGCCGTTCGCCGCGCGCATCAAGTCGGAAGTCTCAATGCCAACGATTGCGGTTGGCCTGATCACCGAAGCAGAACAGGCCGAAGCCATCACCTTTACCGGGCAGGCCGATGCCATCGCCCTTGCACGCGGGATCCTCTATGACCCGCGCTGGCCATGGCATGCTGCTGCAACCCTTGGCGCAGAGGTCAAGGCAGCCCCCCAATACCTTCGGTGCCAACCGCGCGCGTTGAAAAAGCTGTTCGGTTGAACCTACCCGTAAAATAGGTAACAGGGCTTTATTCAACTCTGACCAAACAAAAAAGGCCCCGCGATTGCGGGGCCTTTCCTGTAGCGTGAAGGTCGGTTGGGGTAAGGCTTAGAAGCCCATGCCACCCATGCCGCCCATACCACCCATGCCGCCCATGTCAGGCGCGCCGCCAGCCGACTTCTCTTCCGGCTTTTCGGCGATCATGCATTCGGTGGTGATCAGCAGACCTGCGACCGATGCTGCGTCCTGCAGGGCAGTACGAACAACTTTGGCCGGGTCGATGATGCCAGCTTTGATCAGGTTGGTGTATTCGCCCTTCTGAGCGTCATAACCGAACTCTACGTCGTCCTGCTCAAGCAGTTTGCCAGCAACAACCGCGCCGTCTACGCCAGCGTTGGTTGCGATCTGACGAACCGGTGCCTGCAGGGCACGGCGAACGATGTCAACACCGATGGTCTGGTCGTGGTTTTCACCTTCGAGACCTTCGAGTGCCTTGACGGAGTACAGCAGAGCAGTACCACCACCAGCAACAATGCCTTCTTCAACAGCAGCGCGGGTCGCGTGCAGGGCATCGTCAACGCGGTCTTTGCGTTCTTTCACTTCGATTTCCGAAGCGCCACCGATTTTGATCACTGCAACGCCGCCTGCGAGTTTCGCGAGACGTTCCTGCAGTTTTTCACGATCGTAGTCAGAGGTGGTTTCTTCGATCTGGGCACGGATCTGGCCGACGCGTGCTTCGATCTGTGCTTTCTCACCAGCACCATCAACGATGGTGGTTTCTTCTTTGGTGATGGTAACCGATTTCGCGGTACCGAGCATGTCAAGCGTAACGCTTTCCAGCTTGATGCCGAGATCTTCGGAGACAACCTGACCACCGGTAAGGATGGCGATGTCTTCGAGCATCGCTTTACGACGGTCGCCGAAGCCCGGTGCTTTAACAGCAGCGATTTTCAGACCACCGCGCAGCTTGTTGACAACGAGCGTTGCCAGTGCTTCGCCTTCGATGTCTTCAGCAATAATCAGAAGCGGCTTGCCGGACTGAACGACCGACTCAAGCAGCGGAAGGATCGGCTGAAGCGAGGAGATTTTCTTGTCGAACAGCAGGATGTACGGAGCATCCATTTCTGCGACCATTTTCTCCGGGTTGGTTACGAAGTACGGGGACAGGTAACCACGGTCGAACTGCATGCCTTCGACAACGTCGAGTTCGGTGTGCAGGCCTTTTGCTTCCTCAACGGTGATAACACCTTCGTTGCCAACTTTTTCCATGGCTTCAGCGATCATGTCGCCGACTTCACGGTCACCGTTAGCAGAGATGTTACCAACCTGTGCGATCTCGTCGCGACCGGCAACTTTACGTGCGCGGCTCTGGATGGATTCGATCACTTTGGAAGTTGCGAGGTCAATACCGCGCTTCAGGTCCATCGGGTTCATGCCGGCAGCAACGGACTTGTTGCCTTCACGAACGATTGCCTGTGCCAGAACGGTTGCGGTCGTGGTGCCGTCACCAGCCAGATCGGCGGTTTTCGACGCGACTTCGCGAACCATCTGTGCGCCCATGTTTTCGAACTTGTCGGTCAGCTCGATTTCTTTGGCGACCGAAACACCGTCCTTGGTCACGCGCGGTGCGCCGAAGGACTTTTCGATAACAACGTTACGGCCTTTCGGGCCAAGCGTTACCTTGACAGCGTCTGCCAGGATGTCGACACCGCGCAGCATTTTGGCGCGTGCGTCGGTGGAGAATTTTACTTCTTTAGCAGCCATAATATTCTTTCCTCTCTATGAGACGGATGAACGTGGACTTAAGTCACCCAAAGGGCTGACTTATTCCATGATGCCCATGATGTCGGATTCTTTCATGATCAACAGCTCTTCGCCGTCAACCTTGACTTCGGTGCCCGACCATTTGCCAAACAGGACTTTGTCACCTGCTTTGACGTCGAGGGCTGCAACCGAGCCATCGTCTTTGCGAACGCCAGAACCAACAGCGACGACTTCGCCTTCCTGCGGTTTTTCTTTGGCGGTATCCGGAATAATGATGCCACCGGCAGTCTT